>JBFWXS010000007.1:0-30151 GCA_050187175.1 Burkholderiaceae bacterium | reverse complement strand
AACGATCCGTCCGGCCTGATCTTCTCGATGTCCAATGCGTTCAAGGACCTCGGCTACTACCGGGCGATGGCCGACGACTGCGAGGCCGCGCACCGTATTGCCGACGGCGTGCTGCAGACCTACGAGGCAGCGACTGCGGCGGCCGGGCCGCAGGCGCTGGTGCCCGAGCTGGTGAGCGTGCTGGCAGGCGGCTCTTCATCGGCGGCGGAACGCCTCTGAAGGAGATCGGCCTGCCTCGCGGATAAGGCCGCACGGATAAGGCCGCACGCAGGTCATGCACACGGGTTATGCCTCATGCACGGCGCCGGCTTGTGCCGCTGCCGCTGCCGGGCTAACTTGGCCGTCACCATCCGACACCCCGTGGGAAGCTGGCGCCGCCGCCGCCCGCCCGGCCATGAACAAGCGACCGAACTTCATCTTCATCCTGGCCGACGACCTCGGCTACGCCGACCTCGGCTGCTATGGCGCGCGCGCCGATACTTCGCCATGTCTCGACCGCATGGCAGCGCAGGGCCTGCGGCTGACCCAGGGCTACTCGAACTCGCCGGTGTGCTCGCCGACCCGCTTCGCTTTGGCGACGGGCCGCTACCAGTATCGGCTGCGCGGCGCCGCCGAGGAGCCGATTGCCGGCCCGAACGGGTATCGCCATGACATCGGACTGCCGCCGCAGCATCCGACCATGCCCTCGCTGCTGCGCGACGCCGGCTATCGCACGGCACTGGTCGGCAAGTGGCATCTCGGCTTCGCGCCGCATTTCGGCCCGCTGCGCAGCGGCTACGACGAGCACTTCGGCCTGATGTCCGGCGGCGTCGACTACTTCACGCATACCGGCCTGAACGGCGAGCGCGACCTGTGGGAGAACGGCCGGCCGAGCGATGCGCAAGGCTATCTGACCGACCTGCTGTCGGCCCGCGCCGTCGATTTCGTTCGCCGCTGCGCCGGCGACCGGCAGCCGTTCCTGCTGAGCCTGCACTACACCGCGCCGCACTGGCCTTGGGAGACCCGCGACGACGCGGCGCTGGCGCGGCAGCTCGTCGGCAGGATCGCTCATCTGGACGGCGGTTCGGTGCGCAGCTATCAGCGGATGATCCACCACATGGACGAGGGCATCGGCCGCCTGCTGGGCGAGCTGCAGCGGCTGGGCATGGACGAGAACACGCTGGTAGTGTTCACCAGCGACAATGGCGGCGAGCGCTACTCGGACAACTGGCCGCTGGTCGGCGGCAAGATGGATCTCACCGAGGGGGGCATCCGCGTTCCGTACGTGATCCGCTGGCCGGCGGTGGTTCCCGCCGGCAGCGTCAGCGACGCGCTGGCGATCAGCATGGACTGGATGCCGACTTTCCTCGACGCTGCCGGCGTGGCGCCGCATCGCGACTATCCGCTGGACGGAATTTCGCTGCTGCCGCTGCTCAGGCAGCCCGCTGCCCATCGCCCGCCGCGCCGGTTGTTCTGGCGCATGAAGTACCGCGGCCAGCGCGCGATGCGCGACGGCGACTGGAAGTACCTGGCGATCGACGAGCACGAGTACCTGTTCGATCTCGCACGCGACGAGCGCGAGCGCGCCAATCAGGCCAGGCGCGAACCGCAGCGGCTGCAGGCGATGCGCGAGGCCTATGCGCAATGGCAGGCCGCGATGCCGCCGCTACCCGACGATGCCGCGGTGACGCTGATCTACGGGGCGGGCGACATGCCGGCGCGCTAGCCGCGCCGCCGCGACCGGCTGACGCTGCGAATCGCCGAATACAGCGCCTGAGCGGCCGGCGTCAGGATGCGTTCGGCGGCCATGAAGATCGAGACGGCCGCCGGCGGCAGCGTTTCCTTGACGCGCACGATGGATACCAGCCCCGCCGCCTCCGCGGCCTCGGCCATAGGCTCGGGCACGAACGAAGCCAGGTCGCTGTGCTCGATCATCTGCATGGCGCCGCCGACGGATTCGCAATGCAGCACGCAGTGCGGCGGCGGCAGGCCGACGGCGACGAACACGCTCTCGTGAATCGCCCCCGGTCCCGCGTCGGGGCCGGTGATCATCCAGTCCAGCGAGGCCAGCTCGGCGATCGAGCGTGCGCGCGCCAGCTTGTGCCGCCGCTTCAGCACCGGCACCATGCGCACCTCGAACAATGGATCGCAGCGGAAGTCCTCGCCGAGGCCGTTCGCCGGTACCGGCCCCACGGCGAAATCGATGGCGGCGTCGCGAAACAGGTTCATCACCGTGGGGTAGACCACCTCAGCCACCTTGACGCGAACGTCGGGGAACTGCCCGCGCATCAGCGATACGGCCTGCGGCAGCACCAGTGCGATCGGCACGGCCGACGACGCGATCGCCACCGAGCCCGTGCGCCGGCCGATCATCTGTCCGATGTGCTCATGCGCGCGTCGCGAGCCGTCGACGATCTGCCGCGCATGCGTCAGCAGCGCCTCGCCGCAGCCGGTCAGCGTCACGCCGACCGAACTGCGCTCGAGCAGCGTGGCGCCGACGTCGTGCTCGAGCTGCCGCAGCGAGCGCGTGACCGCCGGCTGCGACATGCCGAGCTGGCGCGCGGCGGCGCTGATGCTGCCGCAATCGGCGACCGCCACGAGTGCTCTGAGTTGATGCAGCTGCATGGATCCGCCATACGCATCAGTTATGCCGTATGCGCGAGTCTATCTTGCGGCTCCCCCGCCGGCCAGCCAGACTGCCACGGCACGGCAGATCGAGACGCCGGCCGACGAGGAGACGAGATGACGCAGAATCAGAGACGCCTGTGGCTGCAGCGATTCGGCATCGGCGCGGCCGCGGCCGGAAGCGCCGCGATCTGGGGAGCCGCGAAGGCCTCCAGCTGGCCGACCCGGCCGTTGCGGCTCATCGTGCCGTTCAACGTAGGCACGCCGCCCGACATCGTGTCGCGGCTGCTCGCCCAGCTGATCTCGCCGGGACTGGGCCAGCCGGTGGTCGTCGAGAACCGGCCGGGTGCGATCGGCATCGTCGGCCTGAACGAGATGCTCAGGCAGCCCGCCGACGGTCATACCTTGTTCTGCCTGCTGATGCCGGTGACCACCGCCAAAGCGCTGCTGCCGAATCAGCGGATCGATCTGGTGGCCGATACCGAGCCGGTGATCCAGGTCGACTGGAACGAGAGCGTGCTGGTGGTCAGCCGCGAAGTGCCGGCGCGCAGCGTTCGCGAACTGATCGAGCTGCTGAGGGCGAAGCCCAACCAGCTCAGCTTCGGCTCCGGCGGCAACGGCACGCCGGCGCACCTGACGGCCGAAGTTTTCAAGGCGCAGCAGCAGGTATCCGCCGTTCACGTGCCGTATGCGCAGTTCATGCAGGCCGTTCCCGATCTGATGAACAACCGCATCCAGTTCATGTTCCTGACCAGCACCGTGGCGGTGCCGCAGGTGAAGAGCGGCAAGCTGGCGGCGCTGGCGGTGGTCGGCGCGCAGCGGCTGGCCGCCTTGCCCGAGGTCCCGACCATGGCCGAGGCGGGCTTCGGCGATTTCGACACGCGCAGCTGGGACGGCATCATCGTCAAGGCCGGCACGCCGCGCGAGGTTGTCGAGCGGCTCAATCGCGAAATCCGGACGGCACTGGAAACGCCGCAGGTGCGTGAGCGCTTCGCCGAACTGGGCATGGTGCCCGCGCCGGGTACGCCGCAGCAGTTCGGCGAGCTGATCCGTCGCGAGATCACCCGCTGGACGGAGGTGATCCGGGCGGCCGGCATTCGGGCCGAATAGCGAGAGCGGCCGCGGCTGAGACGAGGCCGAATGAACGATCGCAGCCAGCCGACGGCGACCGCGCTCGCCGCGAGCTTCGAGGTGGTGATCGGCGACGCGCGCGAGCGCTATGCGTGCTCGCCCGAACAGAGCCTGCTGGCCGGCATGGAGCGGCTCGGGCGCAAGGGCATTCCGGTCGGCTGCCGCGGCGGCGGCTGCGGCGTATGCAAGGTGCTGATCGTCAGCGGCCAGGTGCACGCCGCGAAGATGAGCGCGGCGCACGTGTCGCCGCGCGAGCGCGACGAAGGCTACGTGCTGGCGTGCCGGGCGTTCCCGAGAAGCGATCTTCACATCGAAACCGCGGGGGCGCTGCAGCGCTGCCTCGACCGGCATCGCGGAAGCTCCTGACGGGGCGCGGACAGACTTCGACGACAGCCAATTCATTTGAAGGAGAACCATCATGGCATTGACCGGCGTACTGCGCCCCGGACACGTACAGCTTCGGGTCCTCGATCTGGATTCGGCGCTGCGGCACTACACCGAGGTGCTCGGCCTGATCGAAACCGCGCGCGATGCGCAGGGTCGGATCTACCTGAAGGCCTGGGACGAGCACGACCACCACAGCGTCGTGCTGCGCGAGGCCGATCGCGCGGGCATGGACTTCATGGGCTTTCGCGTCGATTCGCTGGCGACGCTGCACAGGCTGGCGGACGAGGTCGCGTCGTGCGGCCTGGCCAGCGAGGTCCGCTGGATCGAAGCCGGCGAGCACCCGCAGACCGGCGAGCGGCTGCGCTTCACGGTGCCGACCGGGCATGCGATCGAGCTGTTCGCCGAGAAGGCGAAGGTCGGCAACGGCATGCCGTACGAGAACCCGGAGGTCAGCCCCGACGGGCTGAAAGGGATGGCCCCGACCCGCTTCGATCACTGCCTGCTGTACGGCGACGACGTCGACGGGGTCGTGAAGCTGTTCACCGAGGTGCTCGGCTTCACGCTGGCCGAGCAGGTGGTCGGCGGACCCGAGCGGATGCTGATCGGCGCCTTCCTGACCTGCTCGAACAAGGCGCACGACATCGCGTTCATCCGGCATCCGGAGAAGGACAAGTTCCATCACGCGTCGTTCCAGCTCGACAACTGGGGCGAGGTGCTGAGGGCCGCCGATCTGATCGCCAAGAAGCGGGTGTCGCTCGACATCGGTCCGACGCGCCACGGCATCACGCGCGGCGAGACGATCTATTTCTTCGACCCCAGCGGCAATCGCAACGAAGTGTTCTCGGGCGGGTACATCCACTATCCCGACAAGCCGATGCTGACCTGGACCGACGACGAGCTGGGTCGGGCGATCTTCTATCACGACCGAAAGCTGAACGAGAACTTCCTGTCGGTCGTGACCTGAGGCGGCGCCTCGCGTCCGGCTGTCTCTCTTGCGCCTGCACGCAAATTCCCGACAGATTTTCGCATCGCGGCAATCCACCATGCCCGTCTGAGGGGAAAAACGCGCATTCGGCCTGTCAGTTGCTGAGAACGTCGCGGTCGGTACCCACTCGGCTTCATCCAGCAAGGAGACAGACATGTTTGCCAAACCTCGCGATGCCGCGCGGCACTCCCGCCGTTGGCTGGCTCTCGCGGCGCTGAGCGCCGCCGTTCTCGCCCCCTCGACGGCGGCCGCCCAGTACCAGATCCGCTACGCGTCGGCCGCGCCTTCGGGCTCCATCTTCGCCAAGCAGGTCGAGCGGCTGGCGGCGCAGATCGGCGAGGAAAGCCAGGGCAAGATCCAGGTTTCGCCGTTCCACAATTCGCAGCTCGGCGGCGAGGCCGACGTCATCGGCCAGATCGCGCGCGGCCGTATCGACATGGGCGGTTTCTCCGCCACGACGCTGTCACTGCAGGCACCCGAGCTGACGCTGCTGCAGCTGCCGTTCTTCTTCGACAGCGAAGCCCAGCGCGACTGCGTGATGGACAACCACGCGAAGCCGCTGGTCATCGAGGCGCTGGCCAGGAAAGGGCTGCACTTCTTCGCCTGGGGCGAAAGCGGGGACGTACAGCTGGTCGGCAAGAAGTCGTTCGCGTCGCCGGCCGATCTCAAGGGCATCAAGTTCGGCCATTTGCCCAGCAAGGCGCTGAGCGACTTCGCGCGCCTGCAGGGGGCCAACCCCATCCCTATCACCAGTGCCGAGATCGCATCCAGCCTGCAGACCGGGCTGATCGATTCGTTCACCACCATGCCCGTGTTCTACATTCCGGCTGGCTTGAACAAGATCGCGCCGATCATGACCAAGCTCGACATGTCCTCCGCGTTCACGATCAACGTGATCCACAAGGGCACGTATGACAAATGGCCGGCCGAGGTGCGGGCGGCGTTCGACCGCGGCGTCGCCAAGACGCCAACGTCGACGGTGCGCCAGGAGGTGCGTGACCTCAACCGGCAGCTGCTGAAGGCCCACACCGACGGCGGCGGCGCTGTGGCTCCCGTCACGCCGGCGCAGCGGGCGGAGTGGCAGAAGGGCCTCCGCCCGTATTACCTCACGCTCGTCAAGGAGCTCGGCGCTTCGGGCGAAAAGCTGTTCTCCACCATGGAAGCCGGCAAGAAGGCCTGCGCCCAATAACAGAACAGCCGCGAGCGCGCCGCCGGCCGGCGGCGCGCTGGAAAGCCATCCATGAACATCTCCGCCCCGTCGGCGCCTCCGGCGCCGCCTGCCGTCACGCGTCTGCTTGCCGGATGGCACTGGCTCGAATGCGCAATCGCGATGCTGGCCTATGTCATCATCAGCGTACTGCTGATCTCCGACGTCTTCGGCCGCGAATTCGTCGGGCCTGCACTGAGGCTGCTCGGCATCGAGGCCGGCGCTACCGGCCTGTTCGGTTCGCAGAAGATCGCGCTGTACGCGATGATAGTCGGCTCGTTCCTCGGGCTGGGCATCGCCACGGCCACCGGCGTGCATCTGCTGCCGCGTATCGCCTTCGGCTGGGTGCCGAAGTCGTGGGGCCCTCACGTCAATCGCATCGCTGACGTGGTCACCGGTCTGGTGGTCTGCGCGATTGCCTGGTATGCGTGGATCTTCGTGCAAAGCTCGCGCGAGGCGGGCACGCTGAGTCCCGTCTATGACATCCGCGTCTGGATGGTCCAGCTCGCCATTCCGATCGGTTTCCTGTCGGCCGGCCTGCGCTATTTCATCTTCGCGCTGTGGCCCGCCGCGCGGCCGCAACCGCCGGAGTTCCAGGAATGACTGCCGCGTTCACGCTCATCGCCATTCTGCTGGCGCTGCTGGTGCTGCGCCAGCCGCTGCTGGCCATTCTAGCTGTGGCCGTCGGCTTCACCCACATGGTCTGGGGCCAGGGCAGGCTGGAGTACTTCGCGGAGGACATGTGGGTGGCGCTCGACAAGGAGGTCGTGCTCGCCATCCCGATGTTCATTCTGTGCGGCGGCGTCATGACCAAAGGCGCGACGGCGCGGCGGCTCATCGACATCGCCACCGCGGCTTCGGGCCATCTTCCCGGCGGCGTGGCTCTGGCCTGCGTGCTCAGCTGCGGCATCTTCGCGGCCATCTCGGGCTCGTCGATCGTGACCATGCTCGCAGTCGGCACCGTCATGCTGCCGGCGCTGCGCGAAGCCGGCTACTCCAATCGCTTCGCGCTTGGCGTCGTGATGGCCGGCGGCACGCTAGGCATCGTCATTCCGCCGTCGATCCCGCTGATCATCTACGGCCTCGTCACCGAGACCTCGATCACCGATCTGTTCATCGCCGGCGTCGGCCCCGGACTGCTGCTGCTCGCGGTGTTCGGCGGCTATTCGATGTGGGTGAACCGCCGCCTGCCCGTCAAGCCTTTCTCGTGGGCCCTGCTCAGGGCCGCGTTGCGGCGCGGCATCTGGGCCTTGCTGATGCCCGTCATCCTGCTCGGCGGCATCTACAGCGGCTGGTTCTCGGCAACCGAGGCGGCGGCAGTGGGACTGCTGTATTCGCTGCTGATCGAAGTGTTCGTGCACAAGCAGATGCGCATGCGCGAGCTGGGCGGCGTCATGCTCGAAGCGTCCAAGCTCGGCGGCACCTTCTTCCCGCTGCTGGCGGCGGCGCTGAGCCTGAACCTGGTGCTGACCGAGCATCGGGTGCCCGAGGCGCTGGTGATCTGGGTGCAGGGCTTCATCGACAGTCCGCTGACCTTCATGCTGCTGGTCAATCTGCTGCTGCTCGCCGTGGGCTGCATCGTCACCACCGGCGAAGCGATTCTCATCCTCGGGCCGCTGCTGGCGCCGCTGGCCGTCGCCTACGGCTACGACAAAGTGGCCTTCGGCATCATCATGATCGTCAATCTCGAGATCGGCTTCCTGACGCCGCCGGTGGGGCTGAATCTGATGGTCGCGATGAGCGCCTTCAAGGAAAAGTTCGGCGAACTGGTACTCGCAGCGCTGCCCTGGATCATGCTGATGCTGATCTGCCTTGCGCTGATCTCGTGGCAGCCCTGGATCGCGATGGCGCTGGTGCGATGAGCACCGGGCGCGGCTGCTCGGCCGCCCGTGGGGCGCGCTGAGCGGCGACCTCCTTCTGATCGCAGTCATCCGCTTTTCGTTGCATCGCCGTCGTCCTTGAACCAGTTCAAGGACAGGCCCTTGCACGCACGCGACGATCGATGTGCTCGCTCCGTCGCGACGGACAGTCGCCGGCGAGCACGTCCGTGAGCGGTGCTGCCGCGCCGCCCCGCGGGCGCGCGGACAAGCCGCGGATACGCTGAACCGAGACGCTGAAGGAAGCGATGATGAGATCACCCATGAGCGCCCGATTGCTGGGACTTGCAGCCGCGCTATTGATCGCCGCCGGCGCGACCGCGCAGGAGAAGAAGGGCGTCACCGAGCCCGAGCTGAACTACCAGGCCGGTTCGTCGCCGCTGGCCGACGAGCCGATGTACCAGGGCGCGAACCCGAAGGCGCCGCCGATGACGCAGGCCGAGTTCGAGCTCGGCCGCAAGATCTACTTCGAGCGCTGTGCCGGCTGTCACGGCGTGCTGCGCAAGGGGGCGACCGGCAAGGCGCTGACGCCGGACCTGACGCAGTCCAAGGGAACCGATTACCTGAAGATCTTCATCGGCTACGGTTCGCCGGCCGGCATGCCCAACTGGCTGACCTCGGGCGAGATGGACGAGAAGCAGGTCGACCTGATGGCTCGCTACATCCAGCACGATCCGCCGCAGCCGCCGGAGTACGGCCTCGAGCAGATGAAGGCGACCTGGAAGGTACTGGTGGCGCCCAAGGATCGTCCGAAGAAGAAGCTGAACAACTACGACATCTCGAATCTCTTCTCGACGACGCTGCGCGATACCGGCGAAGTGGCGCTGATAGACGGCCACAGCAAGCAGATCATCAACATCGTCAAGACCGGCTACGCGGTCCACATCTCGCGCCTGTCCGCGTCGGGCCGCTACCTGTTCGTGATCGGCCGCGACGGCAAGGTCAACATGATCGACCTGTGGATGGCCAAGCCCGACAACGTGGCGGAGATCCGCGTCGGCCTGGAGGCGCGCTCGGTCGACACGTCGAAGTTCAAGGGCTACGAGGACAGGTACGCGATCGCGGGCAGCTACTGGCCGCCGCAGTTCGTGATCATGAACGGCGACACGCTGGAGCCGCTGAAGATCGTCGGCACCCGCGGCATGACCGTCGACACGCAGGAGTACCACCCCGAGCCGCGCGTGGCCGCGATCGTGGCCTCGCACTTCAAGCCCGAGTTCGTCGTCAACGTCAAGGAAACCGGCAAGACGCTGCTGGTCGACTACAGCAACCTGGAGTCGCTGCGCACCACCGAGATCGGCTCGGCGCGCTTCCTGCACGACGGCGGCTGGGATTCGAGCAAGCGCTACTTTATGGTGGCGGCGAACAACAGCAACAAGATCGCCGCCATCGACGCCAAGACGGCGAAGCTGGCCGGGCTCATCGAGGTCGGCAAGATCCCGCATCCGGGGCGGGGCGCGAACTTCGTGCATCCGAAGTACGGGCCGGTCTGGGCGACCGGACACCTCGGCGACGAGACGATCTCGCTGATCGGCACCGACCCAGTCAAGCGCCCGCAGTATGCGTTCAAGGAGGTGGCCAAGCTGAAAGGCCAGGGCGGCGGGGCACTGTTCATCAAGAGCCATCCGAAGTCGCGGCACCTGTACTCGGACACGCCGCTGAACCCCGATCCGAAGCTGGCGCAGTCAGTGGCCGTGTTCGACATCAGGAACCTGGACAAGGGCTACACGGTGCTGCCTATCGGCGAATGGGCAGGACTGGACGACGACGGCGCCAAGCGCGTCGTGCAGCCGGAGTTCAACAAGGCGGGCGACGAAGTGTGGTTCGCCGTCTGGTCGGCGAAGAACAAGCAGAGCGCGATCGTCGTCGTCGACGACAAGACGCTGCGGCTGAAGGCGGTCGTCAAGGATCCGCGGCTGATCACGCCGACCGGGCACTTCAACGTGCATAACACGCAGAACGATGTCTACTGAGATGCCGATGAATCGGTCCGGATTTCCGTCGGCACGCGGACTGCCGTCGCCGGCCGCCAGACTGGCCGTGGCGCGGGCCGCCGCGCCGGCCGTGAGGCTGGCCGTGGCGCTGGCCCTGGCCCTGGCCGCGGCCCTGGCCGCGGCCGGCACGGCGGCGGCGGCCGCGGGTCCTGACGAGGCCATGGCCAAGGCAGGCTGCCTGGCCTGCCATGCCAAGGACAAGAAGATGCTGGGTCCTTCGTTCAAGGACATCGCCGCGAAGTATCGCGGGCAGGACGTGACCGCCAAACTGATCGACAAGGTGCGCAAAGGCGGTTCGGGCGTCTTCGGTGCGATTCCGATGGCGCCCAACGGCCGCGACAAGATCGGCGACGATGAGCTGAAGGCCGCCATTGAAGCCATTCTGAAGTCCTGAACGCGCAGCGCGGGCCGGCCGCCGGGCCGTCGCTGATCCGCCGGCGAACTTGTCTGCTGTCAACGACGAAAGCGTCCGACTCGCCTTCAATCGAGGCGCATCGCGAACCACCTCGATTCTTCGCATGAAGCCCGATTCACTGGACGTTCCCCGCTATCTGTCGGCGCTGCCGCTGTTCCAGGAGATGAGTCCGGGCGAGCTGCAGCGGCTGGCGCAGGGCTGCCGCGTCCGCCGCTTCGCGCGCGGCGATCACGTGTTCCGGGTCGGCATGCCCTGCGACGAGTTCCATGTGACCGTCATGGGTCAGGTCAAGCTGTTCGCGATCTCGCCGGGCGGGCAGGAGAAGGTGATCGAGCTGGCTGGTCCCGGCGTTTCATTCGCCGAGGCCTTGATGTTCACCGATACGCCGTACATCATCCATGCGCAGGCGCTGTCCGAAACGATTCTGCTGAGCGTGGGCAAGTCGGCCGTGGTGGCCGAGATCGAACGCGACCCGCGCTTCGCGCTGCGGATGCTCGCCGGCATCTCGCGGCGCCTGCACGGGCTGGTGCATGACGTCCAGGCCTATGCGCTGAACTCAGGCGTGGAGCGCGTCATCAGCTATCTGCTGAACGATCTGCCGGAGGAGTCCGACGCGGCGGCGGCGCGGGCCGCGGCTGGTGGCCGCGGAGCGGCCGGTGCGTCCGCGCCGCGTCTCGCTGCCGGTCAGCAAGGCGACCCTCGCATCACGGCTGTCGCTGACGCCGGAGTACTTCTCGCGCGTGCTGCACGAGCTGGAAGCGAAGGGACTGATCCAGGTCGACAACCGCGACATCCACATCCTCGACGCCGGCGGGCTGGCGCGCGAGATCGTTCACTGACCAGCCCGGCGCGGGCCTCGTCCGCGGCACGCCCAGCCGGCAAGGGTGTAGACGAGGATGGTCGAGCCCAGCAGTCCTGCGCCGAACACCAGCGCGATCAGCAGCCAGTCGGCCGGTCCGCCGGCGTCGGTGAAGCCCGAAGACGACAGTCTGGCCATCAGTACCAGCGCCAGCCCACCACCCAGGACACCCACGGCTTCCGAGCGCACGAGGCGGCGCGATACCAGCCCCTTCTCGCGAATCAGCAGTGCGCCGAATGCCAGCAGGCCTACTACCACGACGGCCAGCAGCACCCACAGCAAGGGGCCCAGCATTTCCTGGAAGACGGCCAGCAGGATCAGCGGATCGAGTTCCTTCATGACGACTCTCCTTATGCGCGTCCGCGCAGCATGCTGATATAAGTGGGCTTCAGGGCCATTGTCTTCATGACCCAGCTGATCCACAGCTCCTCGAGCGGCGCGATCACGCCGGGGAACGACGGCACCAGGTTGTTCTGGTAGTCGAACTCCACCAGCATGGCCCGGCCCAGCCGCGTGATCAGCGGGCACGAGGTATAGCCCGTGTAGAGCGCGTCCGAGGTCCGGCCCGCGATCTCGGCGACCAGGTGTTCGACGGCCACCGGCACCTGCCACTTCACGCTGGCCGCCGTCTTGCCCTTGGGCACGCCGGCGATGTCGCCGACGCCGAACACGTTGCGGTAGCGCAGATGACGCAGCGTGCCCTGGTCGACTTCCATCCAGCCTTCGGCCGCCCACGGACCGGTCTGCCAGCGCAGCGGACTATTGCGGATGGGCTCCGGCGCCCGCATCGGCGGAATGACGTGGATGAAATCGTAGCCTTGCTCCTCGGTGCCGCCGGGCGTGCTGAAGGTGGCGATGCGCCGGCCCGGGTCTATGGCCTTGAGGACGCGCTCATAGTTCACGCGGATGCCGCGCTGCTGGAACAGCATGCGGACCTTCTCCGAGACGATGGGGACGCCGAACAGCGCCTTGCTGTTCGAGTTGTAGACCAGCTCCGCGATGCTGCGCCGGCCGCGACGAGTCAGGTAGTCCTCGGTGATGAACGTGTACTTCAGCGGAGCGCCCGCGCATTTCATCTCGGTGCCAGGGCGCAGGAATATGCCGCGGCCGCCATTGTCCGCGAACCTCGACATGGCGTGCCAGGTGGCCGCGGCCGCTGCCGGGCTGTGATAGATGCTGCCGATGCCGTCCCGGCCGATCAGCTTCTCGTCCATCCCCTCGATCAGCCCGTACTCCAGCGTCATGCCGGTGGCGACAATGAGGAAGTCGTACTCGTAGGCCTTGCCGCTGTCGGTAAGGACCTTTTTGCCGTCGGGATCGAACTCGGCCACGCGTTCCTGCACCAGCTCCACTCCTGCAGGCACGTACTCGGCAGTGCTGGACACCACGTAGCTGGCCGGCTTGATGCCCGAGGCCACCAGCGTGAAGCCGGGTTGGTAGAGGTGTTCCTTGCGGGCGTCGATCAGCGTGATCTTCGCGCCGTCCAGCGCCTCGGAAAGACGCGATGCCGCGGCCAGCCCCGCCGCACCGGCGCCCGCGATGACGATACGCGCGCCGGTCCTGACCTTGTTCGCCGCGCCGGCGACTGCCGGTGTCAGCGCGAGGCCCGGCGCCAGGGCGATGCCTGGCGCACGGCTGATGCCCGGGATGCGTGCGATGCCCGGCAGGCGCGCCAGGCCGGCGGCGCCGGCCATGCCGAGCCTCAGAACGGCTCGGCGCCGGCCGGGCAGGGGAGGCAGCGTCTCATCAATGGGGAGCGCCTTGCCAGTGGGAAGCGCCTCGTCGGTGGCGCCGTGATCGGTGCGGTGTTCCATGGTTTCAAACTCCCATCGGTTGGGCTCATGGGGACGTCTTGCAATCCATTGTATATTAGATTATTCTAAATTAATAGTGATCTAAATTAATGATGCAATCGGCGGCGGTGCCGGACCCGTTCGACAAGGCCGCTGCTTGCCGGCGGCTCCTCTCCGAGAGTGATTTCCATGCTTGACGTCCGCTCTGTACTTCCCTTCGCGGCTGTCGCTCTGATGACGGGTCTGCACGCGTTCGCGCAGACGCCGCCTCAGCCATTGACGGCCACGACGGCGGTCGCCGCTGCCGGCACTGCGACGGCGGCGTTCGACGGCGTCGTCGAGGCCGTCCGGCAGACCGTGGTTGCAGCCCAGGTGCCGGGGGCGGTGGTGCAGCTGGACGTCAAGGTGGGCGATCGCGTGAAGGCAGGCCAGCTGCTGCTGCGCCTCGACGCACGGGCGGCCGAGCAGAACGCCACCGCGAGCGATGCGCAAGTGCAGGCGGCGCGCGCGGCGCTGGAGCTGGCGGCCAAGGACTTCGAGCGTCAGCAGCGGCTGTTCCAGAAGAACTACATCAGCCAGGCGGCCATGGAGCGCGCTGAGTCGGCCTACAAGTCGGCGCAGGCCCAAGCCAATGCGCTACTCGCGCAGGCCAGCGCGTCGCGCACGCAGAGCGGCTACCACCTCGTTCGCGCGCCGTTCGCGGGCGTGGTGTCCGAGGTGCCGGTGTCGCTGGGTGACATGGCCATGCCCGGCCGCGCCTTGCTGACGCTGTACGACCCGACGGCGCTGCGCGTCACGGCGGCGGTGCCGCAGTCGCTTGCCGGCCGCCTGCCGGGAGACGCGAAGGTTCGCATCGAACTGCCTGGCCTGCCGGCGTCCGGCGCATCGGTGGCGCCCGCCAGGGTGCAGCTGCTGCCGACCGTCGACGCGGCGACGCATACGGTCCAGATCCGCGCCGATCTGCCGCGCGGTGTCGAGGGCATCGCGCCCGGCATGTTCGCGCGGCTGTGGCTGCCGGTGGCGCGCGGCGACACGCAGGCTGGCTCGCAGGTCGGCTTGCAGGTCGGCACCCACGCCGGCACTCAGGCTCACGCACGCGGCTCCGCTGCCGGCCCGCCGACCCCGCTGTCGGTGCCGGCAAGCGCCGTCGTGCGCCGCGCGGAGATGACCGGCCTGTACGTGCTCGACCCGCAGGGCAAGCCCGTGCTGCGCCAGGTCCGGCTGGGGCGAGCCGCCGAGGGGCGTGTCGAGGTGCTGTCGGGTCTGATGGCCGGCGAGCAGGTCGTGACCGATCCTCAAGCCGCTGCGCGCATGCGCTGAGACGGACCGCTATGAAGACTCGATCCGCCATGAAGACCCGATCCGACCGTTCCGGGATGGCCGCCATGGGCATGTCGGGCCGCATCGCCGCCTTCTTTCAGGGCGCGCAGATCACGCCGCTGCTCGCGCTCGTCGCGCTGCTGCTAGGACTGTTCGCCGTCGGGGTGACCCCGCGCGAGGAAGAGCCGCAGATCAACGTGACGATGGCGAACGTCCTGATCCCGTTTCCGGGGGCCGCCGTGCGCGACGTCGAGCAGATGGTGACCGTGCCGGCCGAGCAGGTGCTGAGCCAGATCCTTGACGTCGAGCACGTCATGTCGGTGTCGCGGCCCGGCCTGGCCGTGCTCACCGTCCAGTTCAAGGTCGGCGTGACCCGCACTGAGGCGCTGGTGCGACTGTACGACACGGTGAGCTCGAATGCCGATTGGCTGCCTAAGGGCCTGGGCGTGCTCGATCCCATCGTCAAGCCCAAGGGCATCGACGACGTGCCTATCGTCACGCTGACGCTGTTCAGCGAGAACCCGTCGACGGGCGCCTTCGACCTCGAGCGCGTGGCGCACAGCATCGAGGCCGACCTCAAGCGCGTGCGCGGCACCCGTGAAGTCACCACGGTGGGCGGGCCGGGCCGCGCGGTCATGGTGGAGATCGACCCGCTGCGCATGAGCAGCGTCGGCCTCACCGTCTCCGACTTGCGGCAGGCACTGCTGTCCGCCAATCTGGGGCTGCCGGTCGGCGAACTGATTGCCGGCAATCGCTCGATATCGATCGAATCCGGCCCCTTCCTGCGCCATGCCGACGAGGTGGCCGAGCTGGTGGTCAGCGTGCGCGGCGGCAGGCCGGTGTTCCTGCGCGACGTGGCACTGGTGCGCGACGGTCCGCCGCCGCCGAGCCGCTACGTCTGGCATGGCGTCGCCGGCAAGGAGGGCGCCGCGCCGGCCGAGTACCCGGCGGTCACGATCGCGGTGACGAAGAAGGCGGGTGAGAACGCGATCGACGTGGCCGATGCCGTGATGAAGCGGGTGGCCGAGCTGCGCAACACGGTGATCCCGGGCGAAGTCCAGGTGGCCGAGACGCGCAACTACGGCGCTTCGGCGAACGACAAGGCGCGGACGCTGATGCAGAAGCTGCTGTTCGCCACCGCGTCGGTGGTCGCGCTGGTCTTCTTCGCGCTCGGCCGGCGCGAGGCGGCCATCGTGGGCAGCGCGGTGGTCCTGACGCTGACGGTGACGCTGTTCGCGTCGTGGGCCTGGGGCTTCACGCTCAATCGCGTGTCGCTGTTCGCGCTGATCTTTTCGATCGGCATCCTGGTGGACGACGCCATCGTCGTCGTCGAGAACATACACCGGCACCAGCAGCTGTATCCGGGCCGGCCGCTGGCCGCCATCATTCCGGGCGCGGTGGACGAAGTCGGCGGCCCGACCATCCTGGCGACCTTGACGGTCATCGCCGCCTTGCTGCCCATGGCCTTCGTCTCGGGCCTGATGGGGCCGTACATGAGCCCGATCCCGATCAACGCCAGCATGGGCATGCTGCTGTCGCTGGCGATCGCCTTCATCATCACGCCGTGGCTAGCGCGGCTCTGGATGAGGGCGATGCACGATGCGCCGCATGACGAACGCCAGCCGCATGACAAAGGCCAGCCCCATGACGAAGGCGAGCTGCGCGACGAAGGCCAGTCGCACGCAGCAGTCCACTCCGGACTGGCCGCTCGCATCGCACCCCTCTTCGAGCGGATCTTCCGACCGCTGCTGGACGAACGGCGGGGCACTCGCAACCGCGGCCTGCTGGGGCTGGGCGTAGCGCTGCTGATCGCGGTGTCGCTCGCCTTGCCGGCCACCGGTCTGGTGCTGCTGAAGATGCTGCCCTTCGACAACAAGTCGGAGTTCCAGGTCATCGTCGACATGCCCGCCGGCACGCCGGTCGAGCAGACGGCCGCGGTGCTGCGCGAACTGGGCGGGCATCTGGCGGCGGTGCCCGAAGTCACCGACTACCAGGCTTACGCGGGCACGGCTTCGCCGATCAACTTCAACGGGCTGGTGCGCCAGTACTATCTGCGCGCCGGCGGCAACGTCGGCGACCTGCAGGTCAACCTGGTCGACAAGTCGGCGCGCAAGGACCAGAGCCATGTCATCGCCATGCGCGTGCGGCCCGAGCTGCAGAGGATAGGCGCGCGCTTCGGCGCGAACGTCAAGGTGGTCGAAGTGCCGCCCGGACCGCCGGTGCTGTCGCCCATCGTGGCCGAGATCTACGGCCCCGATGCGGCCGGCCGGCAGCAGGTGGCAAAGGCCGTGCGCGCGGTGTTCGAGCGCACGCCGGGCGTGGTCGACGTGGACGACAGCAGCATCGCTGCGGCGCCGAAGACGATGCTGCTGGTCGACCGCCAGAAGGCCTCCATGCTCGGCGTTCCGCAGCAGGCGATCGTCACGACCTTGCGCGCAGGACTGGCCGGCGAGGCCACCGCGTTCCTGCATGACGAGAGCAAGTATCCGGCCGCGGCGGTTCTGCAGCTGCCGCCCGAGCAGCACGGCGACCTGCATGCGCTGTTGCAGCTCACCGTGCGCAGCGCCGACGGAAAGCCGGTGCCGATCAGGGAGCTCGTCACGCTCAGCGATCAGTTGAGCGAGCAGCCGATCCACCACAAGGACCTGCTGCCGGTGAACTTCGTGGTGGCCGACATGGCCGGCGCGCTGGACAGCCCGCTCTACGGCATGTTCCGCATGCGTTCCGAACTGGCCGCGATCGGCACGCCGGGCGGCGGCACGCTGCAGGAGCATTTCATCGGCCAGCCCGACGATGCGTATCGCGATTACACGCTGAAGTGGGACGGCGAGTGGCAGATCACCTACGAGACCTTCCGCGACATGGGGCTCGCCTATGGTGTCGGACTGGTGCTGATCTACCTGCTGGTGGTGGCGCAGTTCGGTTCATATCTGACGCCGCTGATCATCATGGCTCCGATTCCGTTGACCATCATCGGCGTGATGCCGGGCCACGCCTTGCTGGGCGCGCAGTACACCGCCACCAGCATGATAGGCATGATCGCGCTGGCCGGCATCATCGTGCGCAATTCCATCCTGCTGGTGGACTTCATCAACCTGCAGCTGCGCCAGGGCGCGGACTTCAAGCAGGCGATCGTGCGCTCGGCCGTCACGCGCGCGCAGCCCATCGTGCTGACCGGCGTGGCGGCCATGCTGGGCGCTTTCTTCATTCTCGACGACCCGATCTTCAACGGCCTGGCGATCTCGCTGATCTTCGGCATCTTCGTCTCCACCGTGCTGACGCTGGTCGTGATCCCCATTCTTTACTTCGTCGCGTACCGGAACCGGCTGGACGCGATCGTCCATCCCCCGTCCCCTCAAGGAGAAAACGCATGACTTCCTGGCAACTCGTTCGCGTCGTGGCGGGCGCCTTCATCCTGCTGTCGCTGGCGCTGGGCATCCCCGGCAGCCCGATCTTCGTCAACCAGTGGTGGCTGGCCTTCACTGCCTTCGTGGGCGCCAATCTGCTGCAGAGCGGGCTGACCAAGTGGTGCCTGATGGAATCCATCCTGCGCAAGCTCGGCGTGCGCCAGGGAGCCTGAGCATGCAAGCCGCCACGGGATGGCACCGGCTCGCGGTGCAGCGCCTGCTCATGGCCGCGTCGATCCCGCTGGTGCTTCTGTCGTTCGCTTGCCGGCCGGTGGGCGCCCAGCCTCAGCCGGCCGCGCCGGTGCAGGGGGCGCAGCCGCAATCGGCCCGGCCCGCGTCCCTGACCGAGGTCTGGCGCGCCGCGGCGCAGAGCGACAAGGAATATGCCGTCGCCCGCGCGGCGCACGCGGCGGCGCAGCCGCGCCGCGAGCAGGCGGCTGCGCTGTGGCGGCCTACCGTCGGCCTGGTCGGTTCGGTGGGCGTGGCTTCCCACCAGTCCGAAATCAGCGGCGCGCGGTTCAGCGCGCCGGGGTTCGGACAGTCGAGCGGTGTGGGCTTCGGCACCTCGGTGACGGGGGGCTCGGCGTCGCGCTGGGCGGTGAGCGCGGCGCAGCCGCTGTACGACCCCAAGCGCCGTGCCGAGCAGCAGCTGCTGGCCATCTCGGTCGACCTGGCGGACCTTCAATGGCAGGCGGCGGGTCAGTCGCTGATGCTGCGGACGGCGGAGCGCTACTTCGATCTCGCTCTGGCCGAGGAGACCGTGCGTGCGCTGAGGCAGCAGCTCGACGCCGTGCAGCGCGCTGCCACCGAAGCCCGGGACCGTTTCCAGCTGGGAGCCGTGCCCATCACGGATACCCATGAGGCCGGCGCCCGGCTGGCGGCCCTGCGCGCGCAGCTGCTCGCGGCCGACAGCGAGCTGCTGATCAAGCGCGAGCTGCTGGCGGACGCGACAGGCCTGCCGGCCGGCGCCCTGAAAGCTTATCTGCCCGCCGGCCGCACCGCAGGCCCCCCGCCGCTGCCACTGCAGTTCTGGCTGGACGAGGCGCGCGCAGGCCACCCTGGTCTGCGGGCGCAAGGGCTGGCGGCCGAACTGGCGAAGCGGGAGGCGGTGAAGCACGGCAGGAGCTCGGCGGCCACCATCGAGCTGGTTGCCCAGCTCGGGCGCGACCGGCTCAGCGGCAGCGGAGACTTCGGCCGGGCCGGCAGTACCGGCACGAACGGGATGATCGGTGTCCAGCTGTCGGTGCCGCTGTTCACCGGCGGCTACCGCAGCGCTCGCGAGGAAGAGGCGCTGCGGCTGGCCGACAAGGCCGCGGCCGAGGTGGAGCGCGGTCGAGAGCAGGTCGCGCAGCAGGTGCGTTCGGCCTGGCTGGGACTGAGCGTCGGCGCCGAGCGGGTGCGCGCGCTGGAACAGTCGCTAGGGGCCAGCGTGGCCCGGCGCGATGCGACGCAGCTCGGTCACGAGGTCGGCGAGCGCACGACGCTGGATCTGCTCAATGCCGAGAACGAGGCGGTCGCCGCTAGGCTCGCGCTGGCCCACGGGCGCATCGGCCTGCTCATGGACCGGCTGCGTCTGACTGCTCTGGCGGGCCGCCTGGACGAGGCGGCCCTGCGGGCGGCCGAGGGCGAGCTCGCGGCTGCGGCTGTGCGCTGATGGCGACGCTCGAATCGAGCGCTCGCCACGAGCTTCCCGGTTCGGGGTAGAATCGATTTTCCAGAAAATTCACACCCGCGGGTTTTCCGTGAACCGTTCCGCAACGACCAGCATGCTTCAGTGGTGGCGCTTCCCCTAGGAAGCGGCACGTCGTCGCGGTTCGCCCGCGTCTTGCCGTCGTACCGGATGAGCAAGACAGCGGTTCAAGTACCTCCCGGCACGGCGGCTCCAAATCAAAGGAGATTGCCAGATGCCGTCAGCCCTTTCCCATTCGCCCCTGATCCGTCGCAATGACGCCGGATGCGGCCGTGCGTGCTGCGCCGCGAGCGACTGGCGGACGGCCGGCCGATGGCTGCGCCGCGCGCCGTCCCGCCCGCACACCGGGCGCCAGTCGGTCAGAAAAAATTCATGCAAATCAAGGGGCTAGAATGTCAAGGCTGCTGATGGTCGATAACTACGACAGCTTCACCTACAACCTCGTCCAGTATTTCGGCGAACTCGGCGAAGACGTCCTTACCGTGCGCAACGACGCGATGACACTGGACGAGATCGAGGCGCTGGCGCCGTCGCGTATCGTCATTTCGCCCGGGCCGTGCACGCCGAACGAGGCCGGCGTGTCGGTGCCGCTGCTGGGGAGGTTCGCCGGCAAGGTTCCCATCCTCGGCGTCTGCCTCGGCCACCAGTCGATAGGCGCCGCCTTTGGCGGCCGCGTCGTGCGCGCGCGGCAGGTGATGCACGGCAAGACGTCGCCGGTCATCCACACCGGCGCCGGCGTGTTCAGGCAGCTGCCCAGCCCGTACACCGTGATCCGCTACCACTCGCTGGCGATCGAGCGCGAGACGCTGCCCGATTGCCTGGAAGTGACCGCCTGGACCGACGACGGCGAAATCATGGGCGTCCGCCATCGCGACTATCCGATCGAAGGCGTGCAGTTCCACCCCGAGTCCATCCTCACCGAACATGGCCACGCGCTGCTGCGCAATTTCCTGGAGACCTGACATGCCGATCACCGCGCAAGAAGCGCTGACCCGCTGCATCGATCACCGAGAGATCTTCCACGACGAGATGCTGAAGATCATGCGCGAGATCATGAGCGGCGAGATGTCGCCGACCATGACCGCCGCGATCCTGATGGGCATGCGGGTGAAGAAGGAGACGATAGGCGAGATCACCGCCGCCGCCCAGGTGATGCGCGAGTTCGCGCACAAGGTCGAGGTCGACGGCGGCCCGCACTTCATCGACGTCGTCGGCACCGGCGGCGATTCGTCGCATACGTTCAACATCTCGACCGCATCGGCCTTCGTCGCCGCCGCGGCCGGCGCCACCGTGGCCAAGCACGGCAATCGCGGCGTATCGTCGAAGTCGGGCAGCGCCGACGTGCTGGAGGCGCTAGGGGCCAATATCATGCTGACGCCCGATCAGGTCGCGCAATGCGTGCGCGAGACCGGCGTCGGCTTCATGTTCGCGCCGAACCATCATCCGGCGATGAAGAACGTGGCGCCGATCCGCCGCGAGCTCGGTGTACGCACCATCTTCAATATCCTGGGACCGCTGACCAACCCGGCCGGCGCGCCGAACATCCTGATGGGCGTGTTCCATCCGGATCTGGTCGGCATCCAGGTGCGCGTGATGGAGCGCCTGGGCGCCCGGCATGCGCTGGTGGTCTGGGGCAAGGACGGCATGGACGAGGTCTCGCTCGGCGCGGCCACGCTGGTCGGCGAGCTGCGCGACGGCAAGGTCAGCGAGTACGAGATCCATCCCGAGGACTTCGGCCTGTCGATGGTCAGCAACCGCGGACTGCGAGTCGCCGACGCGGTGGAATCGAAGGAGATGGTGCTGGAGGCGCTGTCCGATCAGCCCGGCACGCCGCGCGAGATCGTCACGCTGAACGCCGGCGCCGCCCTGTACGCCGCCGACGTGGCGGGTTCGATCGGCGACGGCATCGAGCTGGCGCGGCGTACCATTGCATCGGGTGCGGCGCGCGCCAAGCTCGACGCGTTCATCGCCTGCACGCGCCGTCTCGGCGCCTGAGGACTGCCCATGGTTGCCGACATTCTCGCCCGCATCATCGACGTCAAGCACGAAGAAGTGGCTGCCGCGTCGCGCGTCAACAGCCTGCGCTTCATGCGCGCCGAGGCGGAGGACGCCTGCGCGGGCCAGGACACGCGCGGCTTCGAGCGCGCGCTGCGCGACCGCATCGCCGCCGGCCGGCCGGCGGTGATCGCGGAGATCAAAAAGGCCAGCCCGAGCAAGGGCGTGCTGCGCGACCCCTTCGATCCGCCGGCGATCGCCGCCAGCTACGCGGCAGCGGGGGCGGCCTGCCTGTCGGTGCTGACCGATCAGCGCTTCTTCCAGGGCTCGCTCGATTATCTGCGCGCGGCGCGCGCCGCGTGTCCGCTGCCGGTGCTGCGCAAGGACTTCATCGTCGATCCGTATCAGATCTACGAAGCGCGCGTGCACGGCGCCGACTGCATCCTGCTGATCGCCGCGGCGCTCAGCGACGCGCAGATGGCGGAGTTCGAGCAGATCGCGCAGGCGCTGTCGATGGACGTGCTGGTCGAGGTTCACGACGCGCACGAGCTCGAGCGCGCGCTGCGTCTGAACACGCCCTTGGTCGGCGTCAACAATCGCGATCTGCGCAGCTTCGAAGTGTCGCTGCAGACGACGCTCGGGCTGCTGCCGCAGATGCCCGCCGGACGGCTGGTCGTCACCGAGAGCGGCATTCTGCAGCCCGCCGACGTGGCGCTGATGCGGCAGGCCGGCGTGAATGCCTTCCTGGTCGGCGAGGCGTTCATGCGCGCGCCGGAGCCGGGCGAGGCGCTGCAGCGGCTGTTCGGCTGACGGATACGCGCCCGGGCGGCGCTCAGCCTCGGCGCTTGCCGCGCGCTGCCGGCTTGCGTTCCGCGGCCTGCTTGCGTTCCGCCACCGGCCCCAGCCAGCCGTCGACCAGGCGCCGTCGGCGCGCGTCGGCGCCCGCGTCGATCTTCAGCGTCGCTTCGCTCGCCGGCGGCGGGTCGAGCGTCACCTCGCATTCGATCAGTTCGTCGCGCCGGAACGCGTGAACGCGCAGCCGGTCGCCCGCGCGGCGGCGCGCCAGCAGCGCCTTCAGCGTGCGTTCGTCGACGCGCAGGCCGTCGACCGCGATCAGCACGTCGCCCGCCGACAGTCCGGCGCGCTGCGCGGCCTGGCCCTGGTAGGCCGTGGCGATGGTCAGCTGCTGGTCCCGCGTCTGCAGCCGCACGCCCAAGGAGCTCGTGTCGGCTTCGGCCGCCTTCAGCGTCAGCGTCACGCCGACGCCGGCCAGCAGCGCCGACAGCGGCAGCTCGCCGCTGCCATAGGCCCAGCGCCGGATCTGCGCGTCGAGCGCGATGCCGGTGGCCTCCTGCAGCAGCCGGGGAAACTCGTCTTCGGCCAGCCCGCGCCGCGTCGTGAAGAAGTCGCGTCCGTAGCGCTGCCACATCAGCCGCATCACGTCGTCCAGCGACACCGCGCCGCCGCTGCGGCCGCGCAGCGTCAGATCGAGGCACAGCGCGACCAGCGCGCCCTTGGTGTAGTAGCTGACGATCGCGTTCGGCGAGTTCTCATCCTGCCGGTAGTACTTGATCCAGGCATCGAAGCTGGATTCGGCCACGCTCTGCAGCGTGCGCCCCGGCCCGCGCTGCACGCCGGAGATGGTCGAGGCCAGCGTCTTCAGATAATCGTCGCGTGTGATGACGCCGGCGCGGACCAGCATCAGGTCGTCGTAGTACGAGGTAAAGCCCTCGAACACCCACAGCAGTTCGGTGTAGTTCTCCTGCTGCAGATCGTAGTCGGCGAAGGCCTGCGGCTTGATCCGCTTCACGTTCCAGGTATGGAAATACTCGTGGCTGGCCAGCCCGAGGAAGGTGCGATAGCCGTCGGACGCTTCACGCATGCCGCGATGCGGCAGGTCGTTGCGTCCGCAGATCAGCGCGGTGCTGGCCCGGTGCTCGAGCCCGCCGTAGCCCTCGCCCACCGCCATCACCTGGAACAGGTAGCGGCGCATCGGCGCGCGCTGCGAGCGCGGCTCGAACAGCCGGATCTGCTCTCGGCACACCGGTGCGAGATCGCGGCACAGGCGTCCGGCGTCGGTGTCGTGCCGCCCGGTGATGGCGATCTCGTGCAAGGCCCCGCCGGCCTCGAACGAGGCCAGCGTGAAGCGGCCCATCTCGACCGGATGATCGATCAGCTCATCGTAGTCCGCGGCGCGATAGCGGCCGAAGCCGTGGCGCGGCGCCCCCGCTTCCGGCAAGGTCGTGGCCACCTGCCAGTCCGCATAGGCCGGGCCCTCGGGAGCTTCGATCAGCACGTCGCAGGGGCGCTGTTCCTGGCCGACGACGCGCAGGAAGACGCTGGGACCGTTGAAGAATCCATGCGTGGCGTCCAGATGCGCGGCGCGCACCGACAGATCCCACGCATAGACGCGGTAGCGTACGCTCAGCGGGCCCGTGCAGCGCTGCACCTGCCAGCTGTGCTTGTCGAGCTTGCGAAGGCGCAGCGCGCGTTCGCCGCTGCCGGCGGCGCTGGCCTCTTCCGCCGCGGCGATCGATACGACGTGCCGCGCGAACTCGCGGATCATGTAGCTGCCCGGAATCCACGCCGGCAGCGCCAGCCGCTGGCCCTCGGGGTCGGGCTGCGCCACTCGCAGCTCGACCTCGAACAGATGGGCATGCGGATCGATCGGCCGGATGCGATACCTGATCGGCGCCTGCGCCTGCGCCTCCGCCCGCGCCTTGACCGCCGACGCGGCCGAGCTGCCCGGTGATTCGCCGGCCTTGGCGCCGGCTGTCTTCACGACCTTGTCGGTATGTCGCGTCGTCGCTCGTTCCATTGGAGATCCAGAGTGCCGTCAGCGGACAAGTTTCTCATGGCCGCCGCGGCCGGGTCTCCAGCGCCTCGCGGGCGCTAGCGCCGCGGCCGCTTGTCGAGCACGCGCTTGGCCTTGCCGATCGAGCGCTCGATGGCCCCCGAGCTTTCGAGCCGCACCTCCGCCGTCACGCCGGCATGAACCTTGATCGCATGCGTCAGCGCGGCCGCGGCAGCGCGTGCCGCGGGGCCGTCGAGCGGCTCGGCCGGCCGCAGCTCGACTCGGACGGTCAGGGCATCCAGTGGGCCGTCCTTGTACAGCTCGCAGACGTAGTGCGGCGTCAGGCTGGGCTGCTTGAGGATCAGCTCCTCGATCTGCGACGGGAACACGTTGACGCCGCGCACGATCATCATGTCGTCGGAGCGGCCGGTGATCTTCTGCATGCGCCGCATCGTACGGGCCGTGCCCGGCAGCAGGCGCGTCAGATCGCGCGTCCGGTAGCGGATGATGGGCAGCGCCTCCTTGGTCAAGGACGTGAAGACGAGTTCGCCGAACTCGCCGTCCGGCAGCACCTGCCCGGTGGCGGGATCGATCACTTCCGGATAGAAATGGTCTTCCCAGATCGTCGGCCCGTCCTTGGTCTCGATGCATTCATTGGCCACGCCCGGGCCCATCACCTCCGACAGCCCGTAGATGTCGACCGCGTCGATCGCCAGCCGCTGCTCCAGCTCGTCGCGCATCTGATTGGTCCACGGCTCGGCGCCGAAGATGCCGATACGCAGGCTGCTGGCGCGCGGATCGAGCCCCTGGCGCTCGAACTCGTCGGCGATGGCGAGCATGTAGCTCGGCGTGACCATGATGATCGTGGCACCGAAGTCCTGGATCAGCTGCACCTGCCGTTCCGTCTGGCCGCCGCCGAACGGCACCACCGTGAGGCCGAGCCGTTCGGCGCCGTAATGCGCGCCGAGGCCTCCGGTGAACAGCCCGTAGCCGTAGCTGACGTGCACCAGGTCGCCCTCGCGGGCGCCGCCGGCGCGGATTGAACGAGCGACGAGATCGGACCAGGTCTCGATGTCGCGAGCGGTGTAGCCGACCACGGTCGGCTTGCCCGTGGTGCCGCTGGACGCATGCAGCCGCGTAATGCGTTCGCGCGGCACCGCGAACATGCCGAACGGGTAGGTGTCGCGCAGATCGGCCTTCGTCGTGAGCGGGAAGCGCGCCAGATCCTCGAGCGTGCGCAGATCGCTGGGATGGACGCCGGCTGCGTCGAACTTGCCACGGTAGTGCGCGACCTTGTCGTACGCATGCTGCAGCGTCGCACGCAGCCGCTGCAGCTGCAGCGCGCGCAGCTCGTCCAGGCTCGCGGTCTCGATCGGCTCGAGCGCGAGTCCGCCGGCGGATCGTGCCGGCGAGCCGGCGGCCGAGGTCTTCATGATGCCTCCTCGAAGAAGCGTCCCGGGATCGATGCGGACTTGCCGCGAAACAGCGCGATCAGCTTGCCGTCCTGGTTGGTGACGCGCATGTC
Source organism: Burkholderiaceae bacterium (assembly GCA_050187175.1). Taxonomy (GTDB): domain Bacteria; phylum Pseudomonadota; class Gammaproteobacteria; order Burkholderiales; family Burkholderiaceae_E; genus Zeimonas. The sequence continues at coordinate 4,168 of JBFWXS010000007.1, read as the reverse complement.
GTACAGACCCGAGCGCTTCCCCTGGTGCAGCTGCACGCCTTCGGCGGTGAGCACGTCGCCTTCCTGGGCCGGCGCGATGAACTCGATGCTGCAGCCCGCTGCCACGGCCCGCTGGTTGTGGCTGTTGCAGGCGAACGCGAACGTCGAGTCGGCCAGCAGGAAGATGTAGCCGCCGTGACAGATGCCATGGCCATTGGTGAACTCGCGGCGCACCCGCATCCGCATGCGCGCCTGGCCGGGCCCGATCTCGAGCAGCTCGATGCCGAGGTGGCGCGTGGCGCGATCGTCGTCGAGCATCGCGCGGCCGACGGCCTCGGCGCGCTGGCGGGCGTCGAGCGGGGGCGCAGGCGCAGGCTTAGGCTCGTGCGCAGGCGTGGGTTCGTGCGCAGCCGCGCCGTCCGCATCGGAGCGAGGCCGCGGCATCAGCGGCCCTCGAAGCGTGCCGCGCGCTTCTGCACGAATGCGGAGACGCCTTCCTGGTAGTCGTGCGAGTGGCTGAGCTCGGCCTGCAGGTCGCGCTCGAGATCGAGCTGCGCCGACAAAGTCTGCGTCGCGGCGGCGCCGACGGCGCGCTTGATCGCCGCCAGCGCGCGCGTCGGCATGGCGGCCAGCCGCGCGGCGAGGGCATCGACTTCCGCATCCAGGCGCTCGTCGTCGACGCATTTCCAGATCAGGCCCCACTGCTCGGCCTGGGCCGCCGGCAGCTTTTCTCCCAGCATCGCCAGGCCGAGCGCCCGCGCCGTCCCGACCTTATGCGGCAGCAGCCAGGTGCCGCCGGAGTCCGGCGCCAGTCCGATATTGACGAAGGCCTGCAGGAACGACGCGGAACGCGCCGCGATGACCAGGTCGCAGGCCAGCGCGACGTTCGCGCCGGCCCCGGCCGCGATGCCGGCCACGCGGCCGATCACCGGCTTGGGCAGAGCGCGCAGCCGCCGCACGAGCGGATTGAAGTTCTCGTCGATCAAGCGACCCAGATCGGTCTCGTTGCCGGGCTCGAACGACAGATCGGCCAGATCCTGCCCCGCGCAGAAGCCGCGGCCGGCGCCGGTGAGCACGACGGCGCGGATGGCCGGATCGTCCTCGACGCGGCGCAAGGCGTCGCGCAGCGCGGCATGCATCTCGCGGGTGAAGCTGTTCAGCTTCTCGGGCCGGTTCAGCGTGATCCGGGCGACACCGCCCGCTACGCTCATCAGGACACTGGGTTCGCTCATCGCGGTCTTCCTCGTATGCGGGGCCGCTCGGGCGCGGCGCTCTGATCGGTGCGATGTTACCCGGGCGGGCGCTGCCGGGCGATCGGGGTCGGCCCGCATGCCCGGGGGCATGGCAGAATCGACCGATTCCTACCCGTCCCTGCAGGAGACCTCCATGAGCTACGAACTGATCCTGACCGAGCGGCACGGCCGCGTCGCCCTGATTACGCTGAATCGCCCCAAGCAGCTGAACGCGCTGAACGACCTGTTGATGGACGAGCTGGGCGAAGCGCTGCTCGCCTTCGATGCCGACGCCGACGTGGGTGCGATCGTGATCACCGGCAGCGAGAAGGCGTTCGCCGCCGGCGCCGACATCTCGGCCATGTCGCAGTGGAGCTACATGGACGTTCATCGCAGCGATTTCATCACGCGCAACTGGGAGGCGCTGCGGCGCGTCCGCAAGCCGGTCATCGCGGCCGTGGCCGGCTTCGCGCTTGGCGGCGGCTGCGAGCTGGCCATGATGTGCGACATCATCATCGCCGCCGACACCGCCAAGTTCGGCCAGCCGGAGATCAAGCTGGGCGTCATTCCCGGTGCCGGCGGCACGCAGCGGCTGCCGCGCGCCGTGTCCAAGGCCAAGGCCATGGATCTGTGCCTGACGGCGCGCATGATGGATGCGGCCGAGGCGGAACGGGCGGGGCTGGTGTCGCGTGTCGTGCCGGCGGGCGACTTGCTGAAGGAGGCGCTGGACGCTGCGACCATCATCGCCGGCTTCTCGCTGCCGTCGGTGATCATGGCCAAGGAGGCGATGAACCGCGCCTACGAGTCGTCGCTGTCAGAGGGGCTGCTGTTCGAGCGCCGCGTCTTCCATTCTCTGTTCGCCACCGACGACCAGAAGGAAGGGATGAAGGCGTTCCTGGAGAAGCGGGCGCCGCAGTTCAAGCACGGCTGAGTGCCGGGGCCGGCATGCGCTGGCCCGCCCCCTGGGAGCGGGGCTGGGTTCGACGGCCGCTGGCGGCGGTTTCGCCGGCCCATTTGCAAGGTCCGAAAAAGCTTGCTATAGTCGCTGGCTCTGCTGATGCAAACGCAGCGGCAGAAACAGGGCGCCAGCAGGGCCGCAAAGGCGGTCCGGCAAGTCGGCCGGGATTGGGGTGAAGCCTTCGGGCAAAAGCCTTCCCGCTCGGCGGCGAACTGAAGAGAAACGAGGTTTTGAAAAAAAGATCAAAACCGAGTTGACAGAGCAAAAAAAACTCTTCATACTCTCGTTTCTCTGCTGATCGCGAACAACGCAGCGAACGACAGCGGCAAATGCCAAGTCGATTCAAGCCAGATCGCCGGTCAATGATCTTTAAAAACTAACAGCCGATAAGTGTGGGCGTTTAGGCGAAAGCGCCAAGCCGACATCGATAAAGGTTCGTCCTGATCGATCGAAGCGGGTTTCTGCCGGTTAATTCCGGTGGATTCTCAGAAAATTAAACGCTCACACGGTAAACATCCATTGAGTCAAATCAATGAATGTCAATTCCGTTTTGAGCAGGTTCGGAAACGAACCAACCAAAAGATCGAACTAAAGAGTTTGATCCTGGCTCAGATTGAACGCTGGCGGCATGCCTTACACATGCAAGTCGAACGGCAGCACGGGGGCAACCCTGGTGGCGAGTGGCGAACGGGTGAGTAATACATCGGAACGTACCTAGTAGTGGGGGATAGCTCGGCGAAAGCCGGATTAATACCGCATACGCACTACGGTGGAAAGCGGGGGACCGCAAGGCCTCGCGCTATTAGAGCGGCCGATGGCGGATTAGCTTGTTGGTGGGGTAAAAGCCTACCAAGGCGACGATCCGTAGCTGGTCTGAGAGGACGACCAGCCACACTGGGACTGAGACACGGCCCAGACTCCTACGGGAGGCAGCAGTGGGGAATTTTGGACAATGGGCGAAAGCCTGATCCAGCAATGCCGCGTGTGTGAAGAAGGCCTTCGGGTTGTAAAGCACTTTTGTCCGGAAAGAAATCTGTCTGGCTAATACCTGGACGGGATGACGGTACCGGAAGAATAAGCACCGGCTAACTACGTGCCAGCAGCCGCGGTAATACGTAGGGTGCGAGCGTTAATCGGAATTACTGGGCGTAAAGCGTGCGCAGGCGGTTTTGTAAGACCGATGTGAAATCCCCGGGCTTAACCTGGGAACTGCATTGGTGACTGCAAGGCTAGAGTGCGTCAGAGGGAGGTGGAATTCCGCGTGTAGCAGTGAAATGCGTAGAGATGCGGAGGAACACCGATGGCGAAGGCAGCCTCCTGGGATGACACTGACGCTCATGCACGAAAGCGTGGGGAGCAAACAGGATTAGATACCCTGGTAGTCCACGCCCTAAACGATGTCAACTAGTTGTCGGGGATTCATTTCCTTGGTAACGCAGCTAACGCGTGAAGTTGACCGCCTGGGGAGTACGGCCGCAAGGTTAAAACTCAAAGGAATTGACGGGGACCCGCACAAGCGGTGGATGATGTGGATTAATTCGATGCAACGCGAAAAACCTTACCTACGCTTGACATGCCAGGAACTTTCCAGAGATGGATTGGTGCCCGAAAGGGAACCTGGACACAGGTGCTGCATGGCTGTCGTCAGCTCGTGTCGTGAGATGTTGGGTTAAGTCCCGCAACGAGCGCAACCCTTATCCTTAGTTGCTACGCAAGGGCACTCTAAGGAGACTGCCGGTGACAAACCGGAGGAAGGTGGGGATGACGTCAAGTCCTCATGGCCCTTATGTGTAGGGCTTCACACGTCATACAATGGTCGGTACAGAGGGTCGCCAACCCGCGAGGGGGAGCCAATCCCTTAAAACCGATCGTAGTCCGGATTGCAGTCTGCAACTCGACTGCATGAAGTCGGAATCGCTAGTAATCGCGGATCAGCATGTCGCGGTGAATACGTTCCCGGGTCTTGTACACACCGCCCGTCACACCATGGGAGTGGGTT
>JBFWXS010000006.1:117134-147927 GCA_050187175.1 Burkholderiaceae bacterium | reverse complement strand
CGTGGCAGGAGATCGACGCATCGGCGAACCGTTCAGGATCGCCCGATTCGGGGTGTAGCTTAGCCTGGTAGAGCGCTACGTTCGGGACGTAGAGGCCGGAGGTTCGAATCCTCTCACCCCGACCAATTAAATCAAGAAGTTACGGCGCTGCGCGGCCGTCTTCGTTTAACCGTAAGTGCACCGTAAGTGCAGCTTGAATTATTTACTGGCTGCAAGGGGGCTCTGCTTTGACCCGCGCCGTTAGCCTTAGTCAAGCAGCATACGCCCGTCCGCAACCTAGGAATCCCAAATGCTGCGCAAGAACAATTAGGGCGAGGATTCAGACGCACTCCAGTGCCGATTGATGATGTATGCTTGACGAGTCATTGGCTTCTCGCCTTCTGCCACAGCACATGGAAAGAAGCGTCATGGTAAATGCGATGAGTCGCAGGGAAATTGAAACCGTTTTCGTCGATATGAATCTACCGCTCATTGAACGGGGGGTCGACGAAATCCAGGCCGCCAAAGACCGTCTAACCCATGCCGACGATTTTCTATCGGATGAAGGGTCCCTGCCCCCACAGTTGCTCCTAAGCAACGGAACCGCGGGCGTCGTTATTGACGACAATCAATATGCCGAACTGGAACGAAGTTCTTTCGGAAGTTAGCGGGCAGGGCAAAGGGCGACATGATCTCCTCCGACTTAAATATCTAAAAAAACTCCACGCTCATACAAAGCGAAACATCCTGGTCTACTACTCTGGTTGGCTGCAGAAGCCGGGGATGCGCGGCGTAGATTTTTCAATTGGTGATGGAGATAAGACCGGCTTCATGACCTGTTCGCATAAGGTCGACCGAAGCAAGGGGCTGGATTTAATACTCCATACGCCTGGTGGAGATGTTGCTGCAACCGAATCGATTATCGACTATTTGCATTCGCTGTACGACGGAGATATCCGGGCGATCGTTCCTCAAATGGCGATGTCCGGTGGCACCTTGATTGCGCTCTCATGCAAAGAAATCATCATGGGGCGGCAATCGAGCCTAGGCCCGGTTGATCCGCAAATTGGCGGGATGCCAGCGCAGGGCATTCTGGAAGAATTTGAGCGCGCCGCAAACGAGATCGCGGCAGATCGCACCCGAGCTTCGTTATGGCAACCGATTATTGGTAAGTACTGGCCCACGCTGATTACTTCTTGCCAACATGCGATCAACTGGTCAGACGATCTAATGCGGAGCTACCTGAGCAATTGCATGTTTGAGAATGAAGAGGCCAATGTCCGTGAGGCAAAGATTGGCGCCATTGCCAATCTTCTCGGCAAACAATCGACCTCAAAGAGCCACAATCGCCACATCAATCAGCATGTTGCACAATCGTTAGGACTCAACATCGTCAAACTGGAAGACGACAACTTGCTGCAGGACATCGTTTTAACTCTTCATCACGCGTTGACCATCACCTTTTCTCAGACTGGCGCCGTCAAGATAATTGAGAACCATAAAGGCACGGCGTTTGTTCAACAAATACAGCTCAACAAAGCTGCTAGTTAGTTGGTGGCAGTATTCGGTAGAAAGAATGCCCCGCCGAAGCGGGGCCCTGTTCCTACTCCTCTGCCGGCTTGTCAGCCGGCATGGCCAACCGCCACCGGCTGACCCTTCGTCGCCTTGGCGGCCCGTTTCCGAGCCTCTGCGCCGCGGCCAGAAGCTTGTCGACGCGATCGGCCTGCACCAGCATCACCTTGATCGTCTGCTCGCGCTCAGGGCCTTGCAGGTGCGCTGCGCACCGGGCCAGATCCGACAGCACCGACGTAGCGGTTTCCAGCTCGACCAGGATGTTGAGGCGAGCGTCAGACATGGCGCCCTCCAACCGTCCGAGCTTCCGGCCAGCCGTCCGGTAGCGAGTACACCGCGCAGCCGCTTTTGATCACGCGCGCGTATTGGTGCAGGTCCTCCGGCGTCGCCTCGCCGTCGGCGATCGACATGACGGCGCTGTTGACACTCGTAAGGCGCGCCGCGACAGAGCTGATCTGTCGGAACGCAGCCCAGTAGTTCTCGCGGCAGTCATTCGTGTCGACATCGGACAGCGTCGCCAGCAGCTTGGCAATCGCTTCGATCTCCCAGGTAGCGGCCAGGACAACCGGGGCGCCGGGGCCGGTGAGAACGAGCTGATCATTCGACATCGCTCACCTCCACCAGCAGTACGCGCCGGACGGCTTCCTCGGCCGTCATCGGCTCGTGGCCGCCGGATTCAGTGGCAAGGCCGCGCAGCACCCGGCCATGTTCGAGAAGCCGACCGAGGAAAGGCCTAATCTCCTCCTGGCCTTCGTCGTGCAGGATGTGCTTTGCGATCCGCTGCGCCGCCACCTCAAGCTCATGCCCCATCTCGAACAGAACGCGGCCCAGCGCGCCGGGCACGACTGCCTGAGTTTGCACCGGCGCCGGGGCGGCTTCTAGTTTGCGGTTATTCGGCATGATCAACCGCCTCCCAGCGCCGCCGCGCCACCGATGCGTCGTTCCACGCCGTTTCATCAATCTTGACCTCGATGCCGCAGTCTTCGGCGATCGACTGCACATGCGACGCGAGCGTGTCGGCCATATGGGCCATGATGGTGATGGACGTATAAACGCAGTCGATGCGATCGCCGCTGCGCAGCATTTCAAGCGCACCGAAAGCCACGGCTCGGATGTCCTCGGTTACCTCAGACACCAGCCTCTCGGCGCAGCTCAGTTCGCTGCGGAGCTTGTCTGGATTGATGCTATCAGCGGTGCCGACCGGTTGATTGCCCCTGCGGCGCACGATATCGACCGGCCCCATCCGATGCCAAGCCGGATCGCCGTGGCAGAAATCAGCCAGCTCCGCACTGTCGGCAACGGCATACCGGCCGTCGTCGTGCTCGTAGAGAAGCGGCCTGACGTCGGCCTCGGATAGATGCTCCGTGCTGGCGGCCTGTGACGGATGCCCGCCGCTTCGTACGGGCGTGACAGTAGAATGGCTCTTAGCCATGATCGACTCCTGTGTAGTCGTTTGTGGTCAGGGTCGGCCTTGTGTTGGCGCACTCGGTCGACCCGCTTTCCCCCGCATAGCGCCGCGGGGATGGCGTCTTACTTCGGTTCTGGTTCCTTTGCCTTATCGATGCGGTCACGGACCCACTGAGCGCCACCCAGACGCGCAAGCTTTGCCCGTTGATCTGGTGTCATTCTCAGCGTCACACCAACGGACTCCGCTCCCTTTCTAATGGGAGGCCTTCCGCCCGGGTTAGCTCTAGTAGGCTTGTCCGAAAGCATAGTGGTATTGTAATCCAAAACCAATTCTCGTCAATCAGGTTTTGAATCACAAAAGGAAGGATAGTGCCCCGCGAAGTCATTCCCCTCGATCGAGGATTGAACGACTTGCCTATCGCTCGATCTGGATGCGCATGGACGGTAGTCGAATCCCATTCTACCGGGCGTGTTAGTTCGCACGGGTTCTACAACAAGGTTCGGCCCCTTCCTCGCCAAGTGCATTCAGAGAACCTCAATGTCGAAGGCAATTCTCAGATGAAGAAAAAATTCCCACCGGGAACGCTCTTTTTGGCGCAGGTCAAATTCAAGAACAGCCACCCGCGATACGGACCATGCCTCTATTCCTACCACGACGATTTGGCATTCTTCATTACTCGGGAGGAGGCCGAAGCCTTCTTGCGCATCAACGCTCGTCAATAAGGCAGCCAGCTCTCTGAGTCTCAACTTGCTGCAACGGGCGCTATTCTGGCGGCGGCGATCCCAGCGAGCCCATTGCGCAACGCTCACGCTAGTCCCGACCCGCTCTCTAAACGAAGGAAGCGCACGGCGTTGCCGCCCTGAAGGCCAGGCACATGAGGCTGACGCGGATCTTTCTCGTGTCGGAGTAGCGCCGGCACTGCGAGCCCACGTATCGCATCTAGACCACGCGCCAGGCGGGAGCACCGGTAAAGCCGACTTTGAGGAGGGAGTATGTTGACCGAGAATCGAAAGCCAATCTGGGCAGCAATGCTTAGCTTACTGGACCATGTCCGCACTCAACTAGCAGAAGCTTCAACTCGACTCAGCTTCGACCGACACAATGAGCTTGATCGTGCGTATCTATCGCTCTATCTGACTGCTCTGGGATATGCCGAAGAAATTGCCATCCTGGTCCAGCGAGGCACCGTATTTTCGGTGCCTCTCATAGTGAGATCGATGCTGGAGTGCTTCGTTGACATGCGAAACCTCCAAGTTTCTCCTGACTACGCTACAGCCATGCGAGCACGCGCTGTCCGTGCCCAATGCAGTATGTTGGAGTATGCAAAGAAGGGGGGAAACCCGTATTTGAATGGCGATGGCCATAGTCTGGCAGATATTGACGCCACTGAATGGCACAGCCAACGGGAAGCCCTTGCGCATGTGAAGGTGCCGCGACAGAAAAGGGATCTGTTCAAGAATGTCGATATGATCAATGAATACGAATCTATTTACGCGCACCTATCGGAGCATGTACACAATGGCCTGTCGGCACTTACAAACCGCCATACCGAGATTGGTGTTGACGATTTCACTCTAACTAACCGCCTTCCTGTTTCAGATGAGCCAATGCTTGACTCGTATCTGGTTCATGCTACCGGCCTTCTCCTCTCTACTGCGATGATCGTATTTGAGAAGTACGCAATCTCTGATATTTCAATCGTCACGGCATTGGATGCTCAGTACCAAGCCGTACTGAAAGAAGCCGTACGAGGACCGGAAGGCGAGGGAGAGACAGGCGACGACACAGATTAAGGGCGGGCGATCGCTTGTTGCCGATGGGCGACAAGCTATCCATCGCCCCGCATCCTGAATAGGGTGCGCCTATCGGCGCTACCTTTCGCGGCACGCCTAGAACCCAGTTTCCGACCCGCTGAATTCCGGCACTCGCCGATCCATCGCCGCCCGCTTGAGGCGACGTACCCCGTCGTCTTCTTCGATGCGCTGCGGGTTGAGATCCTTGGTGATGGCGTCGTCAGCAACAAGGTGGTCTACCTGGCAGTTATGCGCGGCTGGACTGGTGTTTCGATTGTTCAACCATCTCGCCCACATAACTACGGATAGGCTCTTCCTTCCCTCTAACTGACCTTTGGCGATCGTTTAGCGGCCACCTTCTTGCGCTTTCCCCTTTGGTTTGCCGGCGTTTGGACAACTTGCGCACCGAGCATTTCTTGCCGAGTGGCTTCATCCTCTTCGGCCCGCTCCTTTGCAACCGTCGCAAAATTTCGGGCTGGAAGATGCCATAGACCATACCGGCTGCGAGCAGTCAAATTGCATACCATCTCCCGAATTGCTCCGTATAGGATTTGATACCCACTCAGCCGGATAGCCCGGAAGCGGTCCGCGCCCGTGAACTCGTCGCCTCCGGTGTATCTAAAGTAGCCAGCAACCTCTACTTCGATATCGTACGGTGTGGGGGACTTCTCTTTCTGCCGATCAGATTCAATCTTCAGCCCATACACCAGCACGAAAATCCTTGGGTCCCCAACTTGCTCTTCGGGGAAATGCAGTTGGGATCGCGTAAGCACGGACAGTCGTTCTGATTTATTGGCAACCTGAGGAAAGCTCTCGTCTATCTGAAAATCACCATCATTAGCACGCACGGAAACCGTGAGAAACTCAACACGATCCAATTGGAGGAGCTGCGTATTCATCCGGCGTAACACTCCGCATCGGCAGCAGCAATCCCTACGCCGCTCCTAGATCGCGCAAACTTATCGTGGCGCGGTGGAATCCGTTTAAAGAAATTGCTCACAGCCGCCCGCCTAGGCGGCTCGATCTCCTCAACGAACTCAGCATTGCTCGCCGCATACTCACTCGAAGAGATGACGATCGGGCGAAAGACTTTATTGGTGTCACCTGCATTCGGCGTTGCATCAGACATTTCACCAATGAAAACGTGAAGCTTCTCCTCGAGAGCATCTGCCAGAAGATAAAGGGTGTCGATGCTCAGATTCTGATTGCCTCTGAGCCATCTCGACACATTTGCCTCCGACACACCGATTCTTTGAGCAAGGTCGGAACTTCGAAGACCCTTTTCACGCAACTTTCTGCGCACATTAAGCGCGACTTCAAGCCGACGAGCGTCTCGGAAGATTTCCGTCTCTTCCTCGATTACTTTTCTAATCACCTCATTCGAGCGTTTCACGGCAGTGCCTCCAAAACATGGACCTTGGCGTCGCTCGCCAAAAATCTCTTCGCGATGTCAGTACAGTAATTCTCGACACTTGCGGGAGTATTTTGGTCCTTCTTATGGTGAAACAAGAGTGGTATCAACAAATTCAACGGGGGTACAGACTGGACGAAGGTTATGAAATACACGCGGTCCTTGTTCTGATACTTCAACTCCCAAATGCGATGGCGCCTGCCTTGGAAAGTGAACCCGCACGCCTCTTTGACATCAATTCCTACTGATTCTTTGATCGCCTTCTGGTAGTCGGTAACTGTTATGGCGTCAGAAAGGGCCGTCATCATGATCATCAGCCCCCTTTTCTTCCGAGCATCATCGCACTCATCAGATAGCGATCTAAAAAACCGACTCCTCGAGCGCCCGATGTCTTTTCCATTTACCGGCGTGGCCAGGGTCCACAAAGCTTTCGGTCGAACTGCGACCGTAGGCAGCCTCTGCTTCCATCTAATTCCGACATGGTCCAATACCTCGGTTGGCTGGAAGACACGAACGTGGATCATCTTGCCAGATTTTAACCTATATGTTAATTCTCGGGGAATTACTATTTCTCCACCGCATAGGGCCAAGCCAAAGAGCATTGGCGCTTTTCTTGCTTCTATTTATTCAGTCTACACCCAGAGAACGATAGCGAGCGTGCGATCAGGGCCGCGATATCAGTCGCGCCGATCGTGCCCGTTGACTCGACCCTGTTTACTGCGTCCTCGGCAGCGCGGCCTCTCTGCAGTCTCTCTGGAACTCTCTTCAATTCTTTTGCGCCGCAGGGACCGCAAGGAGCGCTGAGGGCCGGCAGCTAGCCGTCTAGCCGAATCTGTAGGAGTTTCCTGCTCGGAAGGGTACCGAGTGTGTGCCTATGGGCGCTACTCTTAGGGACTTTTCATGTGCGGAAAACCCGAAATCGGTCGTGAGAAACGATCGGTTTCTGAGGGATTTGTCAGACTCGCGCGAAACACAACTTCCTCCCAGCGTCGGGACGAAGCTCTGTTCAGCTAGCCATCTACATCTCCGGCTTAAGGTCGGCTACTGTCACAAAATCGCAGCTCGGCCACGAGCAGATCAATGCCCGGGCGGATCAGGTAGGGCCACCCCAAGATGCCACGCGCCTTCGCCACCGGGTAGGCAGGTTTCGGAAGCCGGCCACCAACGGCCCCGGGGCCGCCGCGCCGGCGCTCAGCGGACTGCCCGTCGCGGCGGCCGAGGTTCTGAACGTGCCCGTTCATTCTGGTGCGCGCTCGCGGGCATCGAGCGCTGCGAGTGAGTAATTCTGCTGCTGCAAGTACGGCGTATCGCCACCAGCAGCGGGCGGCAGCCCGAGCTTGGCCCGCGCCTCGTTCGGCGCCATGATGCCGGCGCCAACCAGGCCGGCCAGCGCCTGGCCCTGCGTCGCCGTGTCCATTCGCAGCAGGCCTTCGATATCGAACGCCGTGGCCATGTTCGGTGGCAGACCGAGGGCACGATCCAAACATGCCTCGATGGATTCGATCAGCGCCTGTAGGCAATCGCTGTAGTACGCCGTGTTCAGCGCCTCAACGTTGTTGTAGGTCGGCTGCACGGCGCCGATCTTGTGCAGCGGCACGTGGAAGCACCGCGCGACATCCTCGACCGTCCATTTCAACTGCTCGATGAGCTGCGCATCCGAAGCCGGGATGGTCATCGCCTCGTACTTCAGTCCATCCCCCAGCACCGCTACGCGGCCGATATTGCTGCCCGAGAAGTTTGTCTCCCAGTGCTCTTTCAGTCGGGCAGCGGTGTCATTCTTGATCTCGCCAGGTGCCGTCAGAATGCCGCTGGGGCGCGACATGTTCTCGAAGAAGAGCCCGCTGTTCGCCTGAATTCGGTTGCCGACCGTCGCTGATCGACCACACGCCTGAATCGGGCTGACACCGACCAGCGGGTGCCAGAGACATGCACCGCGGTCGTGGATGATGTCGCGCTGCGGGACGGTGATCTCGGCGCTGATGCCCGACAGGTTATCGGGCTGCAGACGATAGAAGACCGCGCCATCCTCGGACACCAGCGGCGTCACCGATCTAGGATGCAAAGGATAGATCGCGGTCGGAAGTCGACGCCAGTCGCGTTCGATCAGCATGTAGGCGTTGCCGTACAGCAGTCTGGAGATCATCCACTGTTCAATGAACTGCTGCCGCGTCTGGTACTGATTCGGATAGCGCAGGATCTCGGCTAACGCCGTCGCTCGTGTCACCTCGCTCCAGTTGTCGCCGCCGCTGTCGGCCATCACTCTGATTCGAAGCTTCGAGATATCCGACGCGACCAGCGACACGCAGGCATACACCGCCGAGAACGCGAGCAACGACTCGTGCTTGTCGACCTCGATGTTCCGTTGCCATGCGCCAGTGAAGGATTCGCGGACAAACGGAACCCAGCCGCCAGACGGAACGGGCGAGGCCTTGCGGCGTAAGAGGCTAAGCAAGCGCATGCAGCGCCTACAGCTTGATGGCGCCGCGATGCTTGGGCGTACCGTAGTAGACCGGCCCGGTCTTCTTCCCGTCTCGACGCGGTGAAACCTCGAAAGCGCCGAAGGTTGCTTCGTCGCGGTAGACAAGGCCCTTTTCAGAAGGAACGCCCGAGAACGCTTGAAGTGCCTCGGCGATCTGCTGTGCGGTGATTCGGTTGAGCTTGAACGTGAGTTGATCCCCGCTGGAGATCGAGAACACTGTGCATTCCAACTTGTCGTTGATATGCAGGCTGATCATCTTTGACATCGTGACTCCCTTGGGCAACGATGTCATTCTGAATGTCACATCAACGCCACGCACCAAGGGGTGCGAGTTATAACTCGCAGCTCACCGCAGAAACTCACACTGCTCGCAGACGCCACAGCAGTCCATCACGAGAACTGCCGACACTCTCGACGACGTAGCCATCCACTTCGCACCCTTGTGTGCGAGCGAACAGCCGACCGATGCGACGCGCGCCATGCTGGCGGACCAAACGACAGGGCGCAGCGAAATCTTCCAGGTCGGCGATCGCAAACACTCGATCACCAACCTCTGCATGCATGAGCGGATACAGCTCACGCAGGATCGCCGCGTCTTCGTCACCGATGCGCGCTCTCGGCGGCATACACTGATCAACCAACAGGCTCAGGTGACGCTCGATCTTCGACAGCAACGCAACAATGTCTTCTTCGGTTTTTTGCATTGTGAAATTTCTGGACATTTAGAACACGCCCTGGTGACACGCGGTTTCCGTAGCTTCGCCGTTTCGATCACCGATTCCCGCCCCCCAAAGCTGTCAACCCCTGACATCGAATGTCGTTTGTGCGCGCGGACGGGGGCGGTCGGTTTCCTAGCTCTCACCCACTCGACGACGAGCCTCCCCCGGTCCCAGCGCCGCGCGCCGTCGATCGTCGCGGTCGATCGCGCGAACGGCTCGGGCGCCGCCGTTCATCGCGCCACCTCATCGGCCAGCGCGTTCAATCTTCCAGCCACGCCGCGCAGCGCCTCGGAAATCTCTTCCGGCGTGTTCGCTTCTTCGGCCATGCCCTGACCAATCTCTTGCAACTCGAAAACTCGGCGGTTCAGCGCTGCGAGACGGTCTTCAATTCGCTCATTCATCACGTTCTCCAGACAGGGTTAAAACTCGATTTGGGAGGGTTGGGATAGTTCTCCCTTATTAGCCGTCTCACGCGCGCGCGCATACGGTCCATATGGAAGAACCCTCCCAACCCTCCCAACTTCGCCTCAGCGCGCATGCTGGCGCTCCATCTCGGCGGACGTCAGGCGGATTCCGTCGTAGCGAATTCCGCTCGATTTGCGCTTGGTGATGCCCGGCAGCGTCGTCAGCCTGGAGCCCCACACCGTCTGACTTGGCGCGTGTTCACCGCGAGCCTTCTTCCATGCGGCAAACGACTCGTACAGGTCGCTGGCTCGGGCCGAACCTTCGCGCTCGCAGCACTCTTCGACCCACAGCGCCAAGTCGTCGTGATCCGCCATGTAGTCCGCCGACGCGTCCCGCACTGCCGCTGGCACCGCCAAACCCTCTGATGCCCAGGCAACCGCACCCTGGACGATCCACGCCATGATTGCGGGCGCCTCAGCCTTGAGCCTGTCGAGTATGTGCGGGTCGCGTGCAGGCCCCTTGAACGACGCCATGAACGGAACGAGCAGCATTCGCCGAGCCATCGCCGGATCGCCACCACGCAGGCGGGGTTTGAAGTTCCCGACAATGACGTGCTTCTGCGTCATCTGAAACTCAAAGAAGTCTGCCCGCATGAACCGCGCGGTCAACGTCGCGTCGCCGGTCAGCTCTTTCACAAGGGCCTCATTGAAGAAGGAGTTCTCGTCAAGCTCCGACGAGACCGCCAGCCGCTTGCCGCGAAGCTGCGCCAGCTCGGTCGGGTGCCGCTCACCCTTGGCCTGCATCAGCGCGGTAGCCGGCAGCTTGATGGCATAGCTCCCGGCCAGGTACTGGAACAGCTCGACCAGCACCGACTTCCCGTTGGCCCCCAGGCCGTACCAGAAGAACAGCACCTGCTCGCGACGGTCGCCGGTCAGGGCATATCCGAGGGAACGCCGGACGAACTCGATCAGGTCGCCGTCCCCCTGGAACACGTCCTGAACGAACCGCATCCAGACGGGGCATGGTCCATCGGCCGGCGAAACGCGCGCGCATTGCGTGACGTATTCCTGCCCGCGCGGCCGCATCTTCCCGGTACGCAGATCCACGATGCCAGACGGCGTGTTCAACACCATCGGGTCGCGGTCCCAGGCTTCCGTTCCCACGACGAGCCGGGCATCGCTCTGTGCCAACGATAGGGTTGCATTCACAGTGCGCGCCGACGTGATGCGCTTGCCTTCGTCGTCGTCAGTGCGCTCGGCAGCTTCCCGGCAGATGCGGCGGGCCAGGTCGTACCGACTCAGCTTGTCATCGCGTGACCACGCCACGCCGTCATCGGCCATCCAGCCTAGACCAGGGCTCCAGCGCAGAACCTCGGCGGCACGCTCGGCGAAGTCCAGCGCCAGCGCATCATCGCTGAATGCCGGCGGTCGAATCGGCTCGGCCACTGAAGCGGGCGAACGCTTCTTGCGCTGCGCCGGCATCGCATCGACCTTGGCGCGCAGCTCTTCGATAGACATCGCGACCAGGGTCATGCCGCCACCTCGTCCGCCAAGTCCTCGCCCACGGCGTCGGGCATGATGATGCGCACCGCTGCGCCGGCATCGGTCCACCGCTCGGCACATCCCAGCGCTCCACGCTCGCCGGTGCCGCTCGCGTCGTGGTCGGCAAAGATGGTCAGTGACACGATGCCCGCCAGGACCGGGAATTCTTTCAGATTGCCGGCGTCGATGGCTGACCAGATAGGCTGGTAGAAGTGAGCCGCCGCCAAGGCCGTCTCAACACCCTCGGCGATCGCCAGGCCTTGCGTGACAGCCTCGTCGGGCCAGAGCCGGATCACACCGCCGGCCTTCGACCCGAGAAAACGCCGTTCGGTCCGGCGCCAGCAATCACCGTCGCGCGCCAGCCACGTGCAATGCAGCCCGAGGCCAAGCCGCGCGTCGGTCGCGCCGCTGATCCTGCCGACCATTGCAGGACCAGAAAAGCCGAACAGCCGAAGGTCGGGAAGCCACCGCAAGTCGCCGTCCGCAGGCGGCGGCACGCAGGCACGGCCGACCAAGTATTCATGCGCAGGCGAACCCGGTTCAATCAAATGCGCCTGCTGCCACAGGTGGGCCGCCAGGGCACGCTTCCTGGCCTGCTCAGCATCGTCGGACTTCTGGACTGCGATCGCGCGTTGCAGGCGGTTCTGGCGCGTCACAGGCGGCATTCCGTCGGCAAGCGCGCCCAGCTCCCGCGCTGCCTCGACGAACGACAGCCCAGCGCGCAGCATGTGCAGCTCAATGACATCGCCGCCGGTTGCGCACCCGTGGCAGAACCACAAGCCGCGCTCGGTATCAACGCCCATCGACAGCCGGTGCGTGTGCGCGGCCAAGTCGCAATCAGCCCGACGGCGACGGCCTCCGCCGACGACGCGGATACCGTTATCAGCCAAGTAATCAGGGATTGACGGCAGGCGTGAACGATCAACATCATGCCTTGCACCACATACGCCGGCCGGCATCAGATGCCAGGGCAGCGCGACATGGCGCAGGAGAAAGTTGACGAGCTTGGTCACTGGTGCGCGCCCCGCTTTGCCAGCTCGCGCACGAACGCCGCGGTCGCCGCCGACTTCCAGCCGAAAGTGGCTGCTAGCTCAGCAAAACGCAGCCAGGCCAAGTCGGTTGAGGCGCCGTTGGTGATGTCGGTGATAGTGCGCTGCGCGGCGAGGCCACCAGAAGCAGCCTGCGCAACATGGTCGCTATAGACGATGCGCGCGCCGAAGGATTGGATGACCTCGCGCATCACGCCGCCTCCTCAACCGATTTGCGCGCGCGATACGCGACCGGCTTGCCCGCGTTCGACTGGGCCTCCAGAAAATCAATCCAGGCGCGGACGGCAGCGGGCCGTGCGAACCTGCGCCGGCCGACAAGGAAAGTTTCAAGATGCCCAGCGTTGATCGCGTCGTAGACGACTGGCGGCGATTCCTTCGTGACCGCGCAGATTTCCTTAATTCCGAGTTTCAACGGCTCCATGTAGTGCTCCGAAGCGAAACACCGCGACATGCGATGTTTTTATGCTTCGCAGGATGCTTCGGAGCCGCGAAACGGAATGAGCTTCAGTTTCGGATTTCTTTGAGGGCGCGTCGTACGTACTGCTCGGTGGCGCCCGTTTTACTCGCAATGGTGCGCACCTTGGCGCTCGTCGGGCCGCTATACCTCTGCGCTTCAACCAGTATCGCCGCGCGCTTTGATGCATCCCCGCTTCGGGTCTTGCTGCTCTCTTTGCCGCCCTTCGCACCCCCGCGCCTAGTCCCAATGCCGGCTCTGATTACCGCACGCCCATCGCCATCCGCTAGTTCCGCCAGCCAAGCGGCTTGCAGGGCACTCATCGCCGCCATGGCCGCACCGGCCGCTTCGCCGGCCTCAATGCAGGCCATCGCGATACGGCATTGCTCGATGGCTAGCTGAAGGTGCTGAGCGCCTGGGCGACTCGGATCACTCTGAAGATAAAGCGCAGCGCTGCCTCGGATCGTCTCGATCCAGTTCGGCGTCGCATGCTCCGGCTTCAGCCGCGAAGCGATTTCAGCGACCGGCCTCATACCGCCCCCAACTTTGCCACCGCCGCCGCCAGCCTGTCCGGCGCCAAATGCGCATACCGTAGCGTCATCTTGATGTCGGCATGGCCCAGCAGTTCGCGCACCGTGTTCAGGTCGACCCCGGCCATCACCAGCCGAGACGCGAAGGTGTGCCGCAGGTCATGGAAGTGGAAGTCGACCAACTCGGCTGCCCCGATCAACCCCTCCCACGCCGTGTTGATGTGCGTGAGCTTGGCGGCAGGTTTTCCGTCGTCACGAACCGCAGCAGGGAATACCAAGCCCGCTCCAGCTCCCTGCTTCCCCCACCGCGTGAGCACGTCAAGCGCCTCGACGTTCAACGGCACATGCCGGGCCTTGCGTGACTTCGCCGTACCAGCCGCCACTGTCAGCAGCTTTGTCTGCAAGTTGACGTTCTCCCACGTCAAGCCGAACAGCTCACCGCGCCGCAAGCCGGTGTTCAGCGCCAGCAGGACAATCGGTTTCAGATGGTCCGTGAAGCCGTTTTCTGGCCACATCGGTCGCCCTTCGCCGCGGCGCTCCTTGCACCACTTGTTGCCGCTTTCCCGATGCGCCCGGCGCACCCGCTCTCGCTCGTCCAGGGCCTCACGAAGCCGCTTTTCCTCGTCAGCGGACAGATACCGTACCCGGCTGTTATCGTCGCCCTTGGCCCGCTTAACGGGCTTCAGCGGATGCGCCGCCAGCATGCCCCAATCGACAGCCCGCGACAGCGCGCCGCGAATCCGATCCAGATCCCGGTTCACGGTCGCAGGCTTGATCCCGGCCTTCAAGCGCTTGGCCTTGAATCGCTCAACATCGAAGGCGCATAGCTCAGTCAGCAGCTTGCTGTTCAGGTAGCCGAACTGCGCCTTGATGTTGTCGATTGTGGCCTTGCCCTGCTTCTGGTGCGTCAGCGCCCAGGGGGAATAGTGCTTCTCAACGAAGTCGCCGAAGGTGACCGGCTTCTTGGCCTCGGGCTTGTTCGCCTCGATGACCGCCAGCGGGGCGCCGTGTTCGGCTGACTCTGACAAGGCGGCCAGCGCAGCAGCACGGGCGCCAGCCACCGTCATCACCGGAAAGCGCCCCAGGGTCCGGCGTTTACCCCGGCCCCAAGTGACGATGAAGGACTTCAGCCCGCTCGGCTGGACCCTCAGCAGCAGCCCGCGCAGATCCGAGTCGTGAATCTCGTAAGGCTTCGCTCCGGGGACAGCAGTTTCCGCAGCCCGCTGCGACAGTTTGGCTCGCATCCACCCTCCGTAAGTGCACGGTAAGTGCAAATCGAATTATATCGCGAGGTGTCGCAGTGAATCACTATTATATAAATCAATCAGTTATACCGCAACCGATTGATTCAAAAGGCCCTAAAATTACGTTCGGGACGTAGAGGCCGGAGGTTCGAATCCTCTCACCCCGACCAATAGAATCAATTACTTACCGATTTTTCTGGCCTCGCCCAGAAACCCGTAACAGCGGTATCGCCGATACTTGCCATCTCGCTGCGGGCTGGTTAAGCAAAAAGGGACTCAGCGATTATGGCCAGACGCTTGGTGTCCGCGGGGTCATCTGCCGATGGTCTGCTCGCTCGATCGCCTCCAGTCAATCGAGGCGAGTGGAAATCACCGCGGGGTCGAAAACCGAAAGCGCCCCTGACGGTAGTGGTACGGCACCTCGATCACAGCCCCACCCTCCAGCAATCGCGCTTGCTCAAGGATGCGTGGCCACCATTTGACGAGTGCCTGCGTCTTGTCCCAGTAGCCGTGTTTTGACCACGTCGCCTCCAGCCGAAAAACAATCAGCTTCGACCGCCGAAGGGCTTCCCGCTCGGGATTGCCCTTTCCGAACCGATCTTGAGAGAGCACGCACCATCCGCCTTCGACGTCGAGGGCGCGAATCCACTCATGGTCGGGGGTATTCGCCTTGAACTTGCCACGAAGGCTCTGAACGAGAATTGGGGGCGTTTCCCTACTCGACAACCCACTCAGACCCTCCGCCCAGGCAGGAGGCAGATTGTTGTCGAGAAAGAATTTCAATGCAGAAGAGCAGTTTCGAACCGCACCGCCTGATCGACAGCGCTAGCCGGCACGTCGTACTGCTTGGCGACTCTGAGACGATCTCGCCCCTCTGCGAGATATGCGCTATGCAGTACCCAAGTCGGGATGCCCTGCTTCGCCACGATCGGCTTTCCGAAACTGAGCGCGGGATCGATCACGATCGATGAGCTGTTCGGTACTGGATACCATCGACGAGCAACATCTTCGGCATCGAACTCCACCCCCTTGATCAAGGACCGCTCGATGATCTTGCGAAACGCGTACTGCTGTCGCACAAGATCAAGGAGCTCGCCGTCATCAGTATCGCCGGCCGCCTGCGCAAAGATGGCCCTGCCGTCCGTCAAGATCCTACGCAAGACAAAGGGATGCTGGGTACCGAACAGAGCACGCGCATGCTGGACGGCCTTTCTGATGGCTTGAAGGCTGATATCCAGTCCGCGCAGCTCCTTGACGAGACGAACCTCAAGAAGGTCGAAAAATGTCAATGCCCTCGTTCCATCGACCTGCAACTGGGAGCCTGCAACAGGCTCGGATCGACGGGTTCTCTGATCAGCGCCCTTGAAGTCGTAGCCGAACATCCATCGACGGATGTCGCGCGGAGCAGCCCCTACAAGGCGCGAGGCCTCGGAGACCGTATACAGACCAACACCAACGAGCGTCGCTTCCATCCAAGGGATGATACCGAATATCCACGACGGGCCGGCAGAACTCGTAGCCACAAACAACCCCGCCGAGGCGGGGCCGTATCCTACTCGCCAGCCGGCTTTTCGGTCGGCCTCGCCAGCCGCAACCGGCTGGCCCGTTGTCGCCTTGGCGGCCCGTTTCCGAGCTTCTGAGCCGCGCCCAGAAGCTCGCCGACACGCTCGGCCTGCACCGCCATCACGACCGTCTGCGTCCGCTGCGGGCCTTCCTTGCGCGTCGCAAGCCATGCCAGGCCCGACAGCACCGACGTAGCGGTCTCAAACTCGGATAGGACGGGGGCTTGAGGGTCAGTCATGGCGCCACCCCAAAGCCTTGCACCACCTGTCTGCAAGACCCTCGATCGCGGTCTGCAGGCCTATCCAGGCCACTTGAATCGCCTGGTCAGCCTGCCGCTGGATCTCAGCCCTCGGGCGTCGATTTGCCGCGAAACGGGTTGCAGCCCTGCCTTCATGCCACATCAGCGCGGGCCAGATAGACCAGAACTCGTAGATGGGATGAACGCGCAACGGCCGACCGGCAGGCCGCGCCCTCCTCACGCTCGTCCATAGCGACCAAGATGACCGGGAGAGAGGCGTCTTTGACGGAGCACGCCAAACGGGCACCCTGCGGACGAAGCTTTATCTCGTAACCACCAACTCAAGCTGCGCGCGAAGACCGCGCAGGCCGACGCACGCCCATATCGACGCCCTATATTCAAAATAACAGGAATTAAATCGAACGTCGCAGAACTCGAATTCCGAGTAAATCCCCAGTCATTTCCACATATCGAATAGACGAAGCCTTGGCTCTCCACTAATTTTCATCGTAATATATTCCCTGTTGAATGAATTAATGCCGGCCATCACATCACCGGCGAGTGCCCGGTCACCAAGGAGGAGTCCGCGATGAAGCTTCAACGTTCCCGCCGCGAAATGCTGCGCCTCGGTCTTGCTGCCACTTGCCTGGCGCCGTTTGCCGGCGTGCGGGCGCAAGCCTTCCCCTCCCGCACAGTGACCGTCGTCTCGCCCTTCGCTCCTGGCGGGGCCGACACGCTGATGCGCCTGCTGCTGCCGTCTCTTCAGCAGCGGCTGGGCCAATCGGTCGTCATTGAGAACGTCGCCGGCGCGGGCGGGCTCATCGGCAGCGAGCGCGTCGCTCGGGCGACGCCCGACGGATACACGCTGCTGTTCGCCCCTTCGAGCGCGTCGGTGACTTCGCCGTTGCTGTATCGGCAATCGAAGGTCGACACGCTGCGCGACTTCTCTCCCATCATCGCGACGAACGAAGTGCCGCAAGTCCTGGTCGCGCATCCCCGCCTGTCGGCCGCTTCGGTCGCGGATCTGATCGCGCTGGCACGCGCCCAGCCGGAGACGATCGCGTTCGGCAGCGCCGGCAACGGCTCGGTCATGCACCTGAACGGCGAACTGTTCAATTCCGCCGCCAACGTCAAGCTGCTGCACGTCCCGTTCAAGGGCATCGGCGCGATGATCACCGATACGCTTGCAGGCCGCGTTCCGATCGGCTTCACGACGGTCACTCAGACGCACGGCTTCATCAGCACGGGCAAGCTGAAGGCACTAGCCATTCTGGACAGCAAGCCGTCGCCGTTCCTGCCGGGCGTACCGCCGATTACCGAAACCCTTCCCGCATTCCGCCAATCGGATACGTGGTCGTGCATCCTCGCGCCCGCCCGCACGCCGGCGCCAGTCCAGGATGCGCTCTATCAGGCGTTTCGCGAGGCCTTGAATACCACCGAAGTCAAGACCTTGTTCCGAGACAATTTCGCGTATGTTCTGGGGCTGCCGCCGCAGCAGACCATCGAGCGCTTGAAGGCCGACATCGAACGGACCCGCACACTGATGAAGGTAGCGGGAATCGAGCAGTTGTGAGCCGTGCGGTGAAGGCGCTCGTCAGCGCGGCGCGGGGCCGCACCGGGTCCCGCATCATCTCGGCTTTGCTGGCGCGCCCTGACTGCCCCGCCATACGCGGCATGGTGCGCGGAGCAACCGAACGGGACCCCGCGCCCCCGGGACTCGAATGGCATCGCTGCGACATGCGTGACGATGCCGCCGTCTCGCGCGCCGTTCAGGGGGTCGATGCGGTCATCCATTACGCACCGGCGTTCGATCCGGACGAAGCCAGCTTCGGCAGACGCATGATTGCGGCGGCTCGCCGGCACGGGGCGAAGCGCTTCATCTACATATCCGTCATCCATCCGGGGATCCGCGCGCTGCCAAACCACCGAGCCAAACTGGAGGTGGAGTCGTGCCTCGTCGATTCCGGACTGGACTGGACCATTCTGCGGCCGCAGCACTACATGCAGGCAATCGATCCCTGCGCCGCCGTGGCAGCCGGTTTCGTTGAGATGCCCTACCCGGTTGCCACCAGGCTCGGCCAGGTAGACATGCGGGACCTTGCCGAGGCGGCGGCGCAAGTGCTGTGCGAGCCCGGCCACGGACACGCCACGTATGATATCGCTTCCGACGAACATCTATCGGTCGAAGACATCTGCCAGCGAATCGCCATGGCCAGCGGCAGGCCGATCGAACCGCGAGCAATCCCGGTCGACGAGTTTCTCGCACGCGTACGGCATCGGCGCGGGCCGTTGACACCGTACGCGGAGGCGGGGTTCCGGACGCTGTTCGACTACTACGCGGCCCATGGCATCCGGGGCAACTCCAATCTGCTGCGCTGGCTGCTCCGGCGGTCCGCCACGAGCTTTTCGGACTATGCGAGCCGCCGGCTCGCGGCATCGACGCTGCCGCACTGACTCGCGCCGCGAGGAGCGACGAGCACGCGTCCGGATTCGGTCAACGGGGACGCAGTCCGTGCAGCAGCACATCGACGAGAAACTCTGCGAACTCGTCGAGGGTTCTGCCGCTGACAGGCTTGCCGCGCAGCGCGCTCACCAGCGGGCGACCGGTGACGAAGAAGCTGCACGCGCCGATCACGAGCATGTGCAGGAACGCCGGATCGACCCTGCGCAAATCGCCGTCCTCGATCAGCTTGTCGGCAAGCGCCCGGCCGCGACGGGCCAGATCATCGAGCACGGCGCGCGCTGCCGCGTCATCCCGATTGAAGATGCGAGCACCAAGCAGCTCCCGATAGAAAGGGCTTTCGGCGTCGGCCTCCAGCACCGCGCGCACGCGGCGCGTGAAACGTTCCTCGACCTCGGCGGTGTCGGACAGGAAGCGCAGCGCCTCAGTGGTGCGCCGGGCCGTCTCCCGCAGGACCAGCTCGGTCAGCAGTGCATCCTTGGACCCGAAGTAGTAGCGCACGAGGGCCGGATCCACGCCCGCCGCGCGCGCGATGCTGGCGGTCGTGAGCTCCGGCAGCGAATGCCGGCTCAGGAACTCGGCGGTCACCTCCAGGATCCGTTCGCGGCCGACCCCACCATCTCGCATCGCCGGGCGACCTTTGCCGCGCACGCCGGAACTCTTTCTCGCCGGGCTCGTGGATTTCCTCGTCATGCTTCTTTTCCGTCGCCTTTGGACAAGCCGATAGCGTGCCTCGTCTATAGCCATCAGCATGCTAATATATTCCTTCATACAGGAATTTCTATTATGAAGCTCTTCCACTACCAAGACGGTGAACAGTCACGCGTCGACGTCATGTATGAGGAAGTCATGCACCAGCCAGCCATGCGCGGACGCGGCCTTCAAGAGGTGCGCCATGCAGCCTGAAGCAGAAAAGGTAGACGTCCTGATCATCGGCGCCGGCCCGGTCGGCCTGGCGGTGGCCGTCGAACTCGGCCGCCGCGACATACGCTGCGAGCTCGTCGATGCCGTGGAGCAGATCGGCCACTGGTGGACCCGCGCCATGAACATGAACAAGCGGACCATGGAGCACATGCGCCGCTGGGGCCTTGCCGAACGGCTGAAGGAGATCAACTTCGTCCCGAAGGGATGGCCCGGCAACGTCACCATCATCGACGGCCTGGGCGGCCGTCAGCTCGCATGCGCGCGGGCGGAAGGACTAGGCGGGCATCGGCAGCTCGAAGACGCGACCGAAGACGCATTGTGGATCGCGCAGGGCCAGGTCCAGGGCGTCCTTCTGGACGCCGCACGCGCGCAGGGCGCATCCATACGCTTCGGCCAGCGCGCGGTCGCGGTGCGGCCGGACGTGGACGGCGCCGACGTCGATATCGACGGCGTCGACGGCACGCGCCGCCGCGTGCGCGCCCGCTATCTGATCGGCTGCGACGGCGGCCGCAGTCTGGTGCGCGATGCCGCCGGCATATCGATCGAGGGAGCGGGCCGGCTGACACGGCAGGTCTCGATGTTCTTCGACGCACCGGACCTTCTTCAGGACATGCGGCGCCGGGGCATTGCCGACGCCGTGATGTACTTCTGCGCGGATCCCACCGTGGCGGGCACGGCGCGCTTGATCGCCGGCAGCCGCTGGGAGTTCACCTACCGTCCGGAGCAGGGCTTCGATGAAAGCGCGATCGACGGCGAAGCGGTGATACGCAAGCTGGTGGGCCCCGGCATCGCGTTCACGTTCGAGCGAAGCTATCCGTTCTGGTACGCGGAGGCCATCGCCACCCGCTTTCAGCAGGGTCGGATACTGATCGCCGGCGATGCCGCGCACCTGATCCCACCGCTCGGCGGGCACAACCTGAATCTGGGCTTCGGGGACGCGGTCAATCTCGGCTGGAAGCTTGCCCATGTCCTGCGCGGTTGGGCGGACGAGGCCATCCTCGAAAGCTATACGCCGGAGCGGCTGCCCATGGTCAAGCGCACAGCCCAGGAGGCATACGGCAACTTCGAACGCCTTCGATCGACCTTCGAACGGCTGGCCGAAGTGATGGAGCTGGACGCGGCCGGCAGCCCGGCCCAGGCCGATCGCCGCAGCGAGCTGAGCAGCGCCATCGCGCGGGATCTCGAACCGCAGTGGCATTCCGACGGCACGGTGCTCGATCAACGCTACACGGCATCGCCCATCATATGGAAGGAAGGCGGCGAGCCGCCCGCCTATCAGACCGCACGCTACCAGCCGCTGGCCAGACCCGGCCACAGGGCACCCATGTGGCGCAGCACCGACGGAGCTCCGCTGTACGATCTGCTGGGCCCCGAGTACAGCTTGCTGAACCTAGGCGCGTCTGCCGCCGCCGGCGCAAGATTCGCCGAGGCCCTGCAGCGGTCGGGTCTTCCGGTGGCCCATCTGCACCTGCCCGACACCGGCCTGCGCGCGCTGTACGATGCCGATCATGTGCTGATCCGGCCTGACCAGCATGTCGCCTGGCGCGGACTCGGAGCGGCGGACGACGCCCTCCCCTTGCAGCGCGTCCTGAGCGGACAGGACCTGGCAAGCTCTGGAGCAAGCCGATGAAATCGATCGAAATCGGAAAGTTTCGCTATGCCTTCGACGAGCACGGCAGCAGCGGACCGCTGGTGATCTTCGGGCACGGGCTGTACTTCGATGCGTCGATGTTCCGCACAGTGGCCGAACGGCTGTCGGATAGCTGGCGCTGCGTCTGCATCGACTGGCCCGGTCACGGCAGCAGCAGCTCGCCGGAGCAAGGCTGGACCGTCGACGATCTGGTCGACGACGTTCCCGCGCTGATCGACGCCATGGGGGCGCGGCAGGCGGTGCTGGTCGGACTCAGCCAGGGCGCCGCGGTATTCACACGAGTCGCCTTGAAGCATCCGTCGGTCGTACGTGCCCTCGTCGCAATGGATGCATCGCCTCTTGCGCCGGATCCTGCCGTGCTCGAGCGCAACGAGCAGGCCTCGCAGGTCCTGCGCGCGGGTGACGATGCCCAGGTGGCCGCGCTGTTCGATGCCGTCGTCGCTCGGATGTTCAGCGCGAGCACGGTCTCGTCGCAGCCGCTGCTGGTCGCGCAGGCACGCGCACGCATGGACGCTCACCCCCGCCGCGGGCTGAGCCAGGCTGTCCGTCTGAGCCGAAGCTATCGCGACATCGCCGGACACTTAGAGCACTTGTCGATACCGACGCTGGTGCTCTGGGGCGAGGACGATCGCGCCACTCCGCCCGCGCTGGTCGAGCACTATCGCCGCATCCCTGGTGTGGCGACGGAGACCTTCCCGGACGCGGGCCACTCGCTGGCGCTGGAACGCCCCGACGAGGTGGCCGCGGCGATCCGGCGCTTTCTGGATGCTCACGCGATTCATTGATACTCCAGCGGAGCGAAGCGAGACCACCATGAATGAATCGAAGACCCCACGCCCCCAGGTTCGCCCGGCTTCGGTAGCGCCCGCGATGTTCGCCCACATGGTGCTGCAGACCGCCAGGTTCGAGCAGATGAAGCACTGGTACTGCCTGGTGCTGTCCGCGCACGTAGTGCACGAAGGTCATGGACTTTGCTTCCTGACCTACGACGATGAGCACCATCGCGTCGCCCTCCGGCACGTGCCCGAGCTGGCCGCGCGCGACGACGGGGCCGCCGGTGTGCACCACGTCGCATACACCTTCAGCGAGCTCGGCCAGCTGCTCGCCACCTACACACGATTGCGCAATGAGGGCATCGAGCCCTGGTGGGCCATCAATCACGGCCCGACGGTATCGTTCTACTACCGGGATCCCGACGGCAATCGCGTCGAGCTGCAAGTGGACAACTTTTCCAGCAAGGAGGAAGCGGCCCGCTTCTTCGACAGCGAGGAGTTCGCACGCAATCCGATCGGTGTGAAGATCGACCCGCAGGCTCTGATCCGCGACTTCGAAGCAGGCGTCCCCTTGCACGAACTGCTTCGACGCCCGCCGCTGCCGCCGGGGACCACACCTGCCGACATGCGTCCGGCGCGCTGACGCCCTGAGCCGGAATAGCCGGAGCGGCGTGCGCCGATGGCCGGAGCGGCGTGCGCCAATGGCCGGAGCGGCGTACGCCGTTACTGCGACGCGGCGGAAGGCGGCCGCTGCAGCAGATTCACGCAGGCCGCGACCCCGAGCAACAGGGGAGAAACCCAGAAGCCCGCCGCGATGCTGCCCGTGGCGTCCGAGATCGCACCTGCCAGGACCGGACCGATCGCCTGCCCCAAGGCGAAGCCCACGGTCAGCAGCGAGATCGCCGCGGTCCATGAAGCGGCCGGCAACTGGCGCTGCGCGACCAGGGTGATCGACGTGGGCCCCGCCAGATAGCTGCCGCCGAAAAGAACGGCGGATACGAACATCGCGACCGGCCCGGACCACAGCAGCACCGGCAGGGTTCCCAGCATCGCCGTCGCAAACACGATCGCGGCGCCGCGACCGTCGTGAAGGCCCGCCAGCGCCCGCCCCCACAGCAGCGTGGAAACGGCCGACACGAGCGCCAGCACCAGCCAGAACCCGGCTAGCTGACCGCTGCTGCCGCCCTGATCCTGCAGCAAGGCCATGATGAAGGTCATGTAACCAACGTAGCCGGCGCCGAACAGCCCATAGCCGATCAAGGTCGGCGCGAGTTGACGCAGTTCGCCGCGTCTCAGCACGGCCGCGCCGCCGCCCGACGGCGCCGGCACCTGGCGCGCGGCCCATGCCGCCGCGGGCAGCGCGAGCGCGCTCATCAGGCCCAGCGCGAGCCAGCCCTCGGGCCAGTGCTGCACGCCGCCGCGCAGAACCAGCGGCACGGCGATGCCCGCCAGCAGCACGCCTATGCTCACGCCCGCAACGTACAGGCCGACGAGGCCGCCGCGCCGGCGCGGATGCTGCGTCGGACAGATGGCGGAGGCAAGGCCGGCACCGACGATGAAGGTCAGTGCGGTCGAAAGGCCGCCCACGGTTCGCAGCGCGAACAGAACCGCGAGGCGGGTGCTCGCGGCGGTCAGCAGCAGAACCGCGACGCTGACGACGAATCCGCCGATGAAGGCCCGCGCCGGGCCCCAGCGCCTGGCCGTCCACGCGGCCACGAGCGCGCCCGCGATGTAGCCGACGCCGTTCGCCGTGTTCAGCGCGCCGGCTTCGACGTAGGTCCACGCCAGGTCGGCACGCATCGGTGGCAGCAGCAGTCCGTAGGAGAAGCGCGAGAATCCCAGCGCGACCGCGGCGCCCAGCGACAGTCCGAACGCGACGACGACGTCGCGCCAGAAGCTCCGTCCGTCGTCGTCCGCCGTCGAGATCGAGTCGCTCGTCACGTCGCATGCCCCTGCGCGCCTGGGAGGCGCGATTGCATCCTCATCATGTTTGATACTATTGTCAAGAATGAGCCTGCGCGCATTGAGGCGCACATCGACGCGCACATCGAAGGCGCACATCGAAGGCACGCCTCGCGGGCACCCACGGCGGAGGAACGATTGGTCGGCGTCAGGCAGTTCGACGAGGAAGCGATGCTGGAGCAGGCGCTTGCGCTGTTCTGGCGCCAGGGCGTCGCTGCCACGTCGATGCTCGATCTCGCCGTCGCGACCGGCGTGCAACGCGGTTCGCTGTATCACGCCTACGGCGACAAGGAAGCCGTCTTCCTGCATGCGTTCGATCGCTACACGGCACGCTTCCTCGACGGCGCACGCGCCAGCCTGCAGGGGGAGCAGGCGGACCCGATGCTCAGGCGCTTTCTGAAGCGAATCATCGACAACATGACCGCCGGCTCGCCGCCGCGCGGTTGCCTGACGACCAAGACCGCTGGCGACGGCAGCCTGGCGAGCGAGCAGATCCGCGAACGCGTACGTCATCTGCTGGATCAGCTGGCGTCGCTCGTCGAGGCGGCCTTGTCCAGGCCCGACATCCGCTCGCAGCTCGCGCTGGAACCGGCGCAGGCCGCGATGGTGGTGGTGACCTTCACGCGCGGGCTGGCCGTCATGGAGCGCGTCCATGGCGACCGGCGCAAGCTGATGCGCGCCGCAGACGGGCTCATACGCGCGCTGGTACGGACTACCGGAGGCTGAACCGCCATGCCGACTTCTTATCGATTCTCCCAGGTGGACGTCTTCAGCGAAGCGCCGCTGCTAGGCAATCCCCTGGCAGTGGTGCACGATGCCGGGACGCTGTCCGAATCGGCGATGGTGCGGCTCGCGCGCTGGACCAATCTCTCGGAAACGACCTTCCTGCTGCCGCCGACGCATGCCGATGCGGACTACCGTGTCCGCATCCACACGCCGGTCGGCGAGCTGCCCTTCGCGGGGCACCCGACGCTCGGCTCCTGCCATGCCTGGCTCGCCGCCGGCGGCCAGCCCAAGCGACGCGACCTCGTCATCCAGGAATGCGGCGTCGGCCTCGTCGAGATCCGTGTCGACGGGCCGAGGCTCGCGTTCGCGGCACCGCCGCTGCGGCGCTCCGATCGCGTCGACGGTCCATTGCGCGAGCGGATCGTGTCGGCCCTGGGTCTGGGTTCCGAGCAGGTCGTCGAGATTCGATGGATCGATAACGGGCCTCCATGGATAGGCGTGCTGCTGCGCGACGCGCAGGCGGTTCTGTCCCTGAAGCCGGATCTCGCGGCCCTGCAGGGCCAGGCCGTCGGCGTCGCTGGTGCCTATCCGGCCGGCAGCGACTGCGCATTCGAGGTCAGGGGGTTCGCGCGAGGCGGCTATGAAGACCCGGTGACCGGCAGCCTGAATGCCGGCCTCGCGATCTGGCTCATCGATGCCGGCATCGCGCCGACGCAGTACGTCGCCGCGCAAGGCACGGTGATGCATCGGCAGGGACGGATTCATGTGCAGCGCATCGACCAGCGGATCTGGATCGGCGGTCAGGTGACTCCGATCGTCTCCGGCACCATCGAGCTGTAGAAAGGAGCCGCGGATCGACATCACGGCGCTCCGCGAAGCGCCGGTCGCGCAGCCGGCTGCTAATCGGGCAGTTCGCCCTCGTCCCCCAGGAACGCCCCTTGCGCGCGCAGCACCTGCTGCAGCGCATGCACATCGACGTCGTGCGGCGATCCGCCGTCGCGGCAGGCCAGCGCCGCCGCGGCTCCCGCCGCGTGCCCCATGACGAAACATGCACCGCTGACCCGTGCCGCCGACTGGCCTTCATGCGTCATCGATGCACATCGGCCCGCCACCAGCAGGTTGTCGACGCCGCCGGCGGTGGCCCGCCGCGGCAGCAGCATCCGGTACGGCAGCTGGTTGTAGCCGCGCGATTGCGGAATCGGCGGCCATTCCCACAGCACATCGCCCGCCACATGCTTCTCCAGCGGCCAGCCGTTGACGCCGATGCTGTCGTCGAAATCGGCGCAGCCGAGCACGTCGTCCTGCGACAGCACGTATTCGCCGAGCAATCGCCTCGTTTCGCGGATCCCGAGCTGCGGCGCGACGTCGAGGACATAGGCATTCTCGAAGCCCGGCACTTTCGTGCGCAGGAAGCGCAGATAGTCGACGACCTGCCGCCGTCCCTCGACTTCGGCAGCGCTGAGAGCGCTCGCGTCGGTGCCATCCACGGCCGAACCGTCGGCGTTCTTCAGCTGCGTGACGTTGACGCGCCATTCGTACGCATGCTTCTGCGGACGCACGATGGCGCCGCGCCGCGGAAAGCGGAACTCGCCGGCCGCTTCGGCGTCCGCCATGCGCTGCGGAATCGTCGCCCAGGCATCCTGAGCGCGTCCGGCATCCACCTCGCCGACGCGGAACATCAGCGTCGGATAGAGCAGCCGGCCGTCGGCGTCGCCCTTCTCGGTGGGCACGCCCGCCCAGTGGGCCAGATCGCCGTCGCCGGAGCAGTCGATGAACTGCCGTGCCCGCACCGCCATGCGTCCCGACCTGGTCTCGATCGCCAGCGCCTCGATGCGGCCGTCGGACGCCCGCAGCACCCCGGCGGCCAGCGCGTGGAACAGCAGCGCGACGCCGTGATCGGCGAGCAGCGCATCGGCCGCGCATTTGAACGCGGCGGTGTCATAGGCCTGGGCGTGGATCTTGCCGAAGATCAGATGCGGCTCGTTCAAGCCGCCGAGGGCCGCCATGCGCGACAGCAGCTCGTCCGCCACGCCGTGCACCACGCGCCGGATGCGGCCGCGCAGATTGGCGTGCAGGCCGCAGAAGTTGGTCACACCGGCGGCCGTCCCCATGCCGCCGAGGAAACCGTAGCGCTCGATCAGCAGCACGCGGACACCGCCGCGAGCCGCTGCCGCCGCGGCCGCGATGCCGGCCGGGCCGCCGCCCAGAACGACGACGTCGAACTCGCCGTACACCGGCAGCAGGCGGGCAGGCTCGGCAATGACGGCGGCGGCGGACTGGCTCATGGACGGCCTCACAGGCAACTGACCATGAATTGTAGGCGGGGCGTGCGCCCCAGAGCTACGCCTGCGGCGTCCTGCGCCGCAGGCGGGGCATGAGCAACAGCGCGGCGGCGCCGAGCAGGATCAGCGCGAACGGCGATGCAATGGCGATCCGCGTCTCCGAACCCGTATCCGTGCCGATCCCGCTCCCGGCTCCGGGGCCGGCCGCGGCGGGTCCGACGTCCGCGGCGCGGAAGTAGCCGCCGTCGCCGAGCGCCAGGCTCGAGTTCCATTGGTCGACGATGACATTGCCGGCAATCCGCCCGCTGCCGCCGCTCACCGTGGCCTGCGGCGCGAGGATGCTGCCGTGCAGGCCGATCCCGGTCAGCAGCAGGTCCTTGGCATCGAAGAAATTGAACAGCACGTTGTACGGCTGGAAGCCCGACAGATCGACGTTGCGCAGGCCCGCCGTGGCGCCGCTGACGTTGATGATCAGCGTCTGGCCGGCCGTCAGGCCTTCGAAGTCGATGCGATTGAGCCGCAGCAGCTGGTCGCCGCTGACACCGAAGACGAGCGCCGCGGGACCGCCGGCGCCGCCGGACCCGCCGGCGAACACCGCTCCGCCCCAGGGATCGAAGCGCACCGCGGCATTGGGCTCGATGGCGCTCAACAGCGCCGACAGGCTCAATAGCTCGGTGCCGGCCTGCTCGAACGAGAACGGCGCCGCCCCGCTCGTGAAGGCGCCCGCGAACCCGATGCCGGACACGCTGCGCTGCCCGCCGACGTAGGCATCGCCCGCGCCGAGCTGTCCGCTGCGCAGCGTCGCATCGCCGCCTACCACCAGCGATTGTCGAGCGGCACCGGCCGCAGCCGCGCCGTTGATATTGAAGTTCTGCGCCTGCAGCGCCCCGCCGGCCGCGACGGCGCCGCGAACTTCGGTATTGCGGATCGCCACGTCGCCGAGCGCGAACAGATTGAAGCCGCCGGCGATGCCGAGGTCGATCGGCGCCGCCGACGCGGAGCCTAGGGCTGTCGCGAGGAAGGCAAAGGCAGCGGCGCGGCCCAGCAGCAGCCCGCTGGCAGCGGTGAGACGGAAAAGCATGTTCGCTTCGCGCAGGAATGATCGAACGCTCAATCTACGCGCAAGCCATCGCACCCCATCACGTGAAATGGTCAGACGAGCCGGCCGCTTGGCCCGCGGCCGCCAGGCGGCGGCACACCCCCGACCGGTGGGGCATCCGCCGGCAGGAATCGGTCTCTACCCCGCTGCTGCGCATCGGAAAGGCACGCCTGCCGGCAGGGCCTCTCAACCCGGAACTTCGATCAGCTCAACCGGATTCGCGCGTGAGCGGCGCGAAGGCCGGCGGCCGTTTCTGCTGCATCGCCGAGACGCCCTCCCGGCAATCGGGGTGCTTCAGCAATTCGCCGGTGAGCGCTTTCGCATGCTCGATCGAAGCACCCGGGTTCAGATGCAGCTGCTCGGCATAGATCTGCCGCTTGGCGGCGCGCACGGCCACCGGCGATACGCTGGCCGCCATGTCGCGCGCTCGCGCCAGCACCTGGGCCTCGAAATCCTCGGCCGGCAGGGTGTCGTGCAGAAAGCCGAGGCGCTGCATCTCTTCGGTGAGCAGCACGCGGCCGGTGAACAGGATGTCGACCGCGGGTGCCAGACCGACCAGCCGCGGCAGGACCCATGACAGCCCGTACTCGGCCGGCAATCCGAGACGTGCCGTCGAGGTGGTGAACTTCGCGCCGGCCGCGGCATAGCGCAGGTCGCAGAAGGCGGCCAGCGCCATGGCGATCCCGGCGCAGGCGCCATTGACGGCCGCGATGACCGGCTTGGACAGCCCCCAGTGCCAGACGAACTCGTGATCGAACGCCTCGTTCACACCATAGCCGGGCTGCGCCATCTCCGGGTGGCGCGAGGCCTCGACGTAGTCCTTGTCCGATTTCTGGTGATGCTCCAGCGCGCGGAAATCGGCGCCGACGCAGAACTGCCGGCCGGCCCCCGTCACCACGATCACTCGTACGTCCGGGTCGCGCTCGAAGCCCTCCATCAACCATCGGTACTCGGCGTTCATCCGATGGGTCCACGAATTGCCTCGCTCGGGCCGGTTCAGGCGCAGCAGCCCCACGCCCTGTTCGATCTTCGACTCGGTGACATGCAGTTCCATCTGATCGCTCCCTCAATCGTCGAAGCGTTCGTCGCGCTGCTTGAACGCGGCCGTGGTGCCCACGCGCGCGCGCTCGCGCACGAAGTTGAATTCATCGTCCTCGAAGCGCAGCTGCGTGCCCAGCGTATGCCCCACGAAGCCTCGCGCGAACTGCTCGGCAGCGCCCAGGCTCTCCAGCGCCATCTGATGCATGGCCTTGCCCGTGACCAGGGCATCGCGTGCATGCTTCGAGATCTTCTGCGCCCACTGCTCGACGGTCGGCTGCAGCTCTTCGGACGGCACTGACAGGTTCACCAGCCCGAGCCGCTCCGCGGCTTGGCCGCCGAAGCTCTCGCCGAGCAGCATTAGCTCGCGGGCCTTCTTCGCGCCGTACATAAGGATCTGGCTATTCATGTGCCAGGTATTGCCGGCCAGCCCCAGCCGCTGCTCGGCATGACTGAAGCTCGCGTCGTGCGAGGCCACGGCCAGATCCACCAGCTCGACCAGATACATGCCGACGCCGGTGCAATGCCCATGCACCTGCGCAATGATGGGTTTGAGCGAATTCTGAAACGCCATGTAGTTCATGCCGAGCTTGCGGTCGCGCAGCAGCCGCGAACGCACGCTGGGGCGACGACGCTTGCCGGCGGGCGCATCCGACTCGAGCCCGTACGAACGCATCGCATCGTTGTAGTCATGGCCGGCGCAGAAGGACGGGCCGTTGCCCTTGAGCACGATCACCTTGACCTCGTCGTTCTCCTCGGCCTCGCGCAGAGCAGCGACCAGCCGGTCCAGATCGGCGAAGCGCAGCGCATTGTGCTTGTCCGGTCTGTTGAGTATCAGCCGTGCGACGGGACCGTCGTTCTCGACGATCAGCGCGTTGTCGTCGTTCATGCCTGCCTGCCCTGAGTCTTGATGTGTGATTGCCGCTGGACATGGAGCTGACCGAATCGTACTGGAGCGGCGACTTCTCGACGCCGCTGCAGGACATCACGCTGGGCGACCTGCTGCGCCAGCTTGCGCACGAGGTGCCGGAGCGCATCGGCTTCGTCGAATCGCTGCCGCCGCCGCAGATCACGCGGCGATGGAGCTATCGCGAGCTGCTCGATTCGGCCGAACGCAGCGCGCGCGCATTGCTGCGGCACTTCAGGCCGGGCGAGCGAGTGGCCGTCTGGGCTCCCAACTGCGCCGAATGGGTCCTGCTGCAGCATGGCGCCGCGCTGGCCGGATTGGTTCTGGTGACCGTCAACCCCGCCTATCTGGCGCAGGAGGTCCGGCACGTGCTCGAAGCCTCGGGCGCCGCCGGCATCTTCCACGCCCCTGACTATCGCGGCACCGACATGACGGCTATCGTTCGTCAGCTGCGCGACGCGCTGCCGGCGCTGCGGCACAGCACCAGCCTGGCCGACTGGTCCGGCTTCGTGGCCGGCGCGGACCCGGCCATCGCGCTGCCTGGCGTGTCGCCCGACGATGTCGTCCAGATCCAGTTCACCTCCG
>JBFWXS010000006.1:13125-117034 GCA_050187175.1 Burkholderiaceae bacterium | reverse complement strand
GCGCTGCCGGCGCTGCGGCACAGCACCAGCCTGGCCGACTGGTCCGGCTTCGTGGCCGGCGCGGACCCGGCCATCGCGCTGCCTGGCGTGTCGCCCGACGATGTCGTCCAGATCCAGTTCACCTCCGGCACCACCGGCAAGCCCAAGGGCGCTCGCCTGCACCACCGCGGCATCATCAACGCTTCGCTGTTCGCGGCGCGCCGCGCCGGATTCCCCGATGGCGGCGTCTGGGCAACGGCCATGCCGCTGTTCCATGTCGGCGGCTGCGCCGGCAGCGAGCTGGGCGCGATGACGTCCCGCGGCACCTTCGTGCTGCAGCCGGCTTTCGACGCGGATGACATGCTGCGCATCATCGAGCAGGAGCGCGTCAATCATCTTCATGCGGTGCCGACGATGGTGGTCAGGATCCTCGACCACCCCGAGCGCGGCCGGCGGGATCTGCGCTCGCTGCGCACGCTGATGAGCGGCGGCTCGCCGGTGCCTCAGTCGCTGGTGCGCCGGGCGCGCGAGGAGCTGGGCTGCCGCTTCACGATCACCTTCGGCCAGACCGAGCTCAACGGCGTGGTCTGCCAGACCTACCCCGACGACACGGTGGAAAGGCAAAGCAGCACCATCGGCCAGCCCGCGCCGCGCATGGAGGTCAAGATCGCCGATCCCGCGACCGGATCGGTGCTCCCGCTCGGCCAGACCGGCGAGATCTGGGCGCGCGGCTACCAGGTGATGCATGGCTACTACAAGCTGCGCGAGACCGACGACCCCGCGATCACGGCCGACGGCTGGCTCAGGACCGGCGACGTCGCGTCCATGGATGCGGCCGGCTACCTGCGCATCACCGGCCGGCTCAAGGACTGCATCATCCGCGGTGGCGAGAACATCTACCCGCGCGAGATCGAGGACGTGCTGCTGCAGCATCCCTCGGTGCAGGAGGTCAGCGTGGTCGGCGTCGCTGACCCGCAATGGGGCGAGATCGTCGCCGCCGTCGTCCGCCTCGCGCCGGACCGGCCCCGGCCGGCGGCCGCCGAACTGTTCCAGCATTGCCGCGCGTGCCTGGCTGCCTACAAGGCGCCGGTGCGCTGGTTCTATGCCGAACAGTTTCCGATGACCAGCTCGGGAAAGATCCAGAAGTACGCGCTGCGCGAGCAGATCGCCGTCGGCGCGCTGGTACCCGAAGCCTTCGACAAACCCGCGCGTTCGCCGCGCCTGCAGGCCGATCACTCTTGACGGGCACGGATGCCCGCGAAGCAACCGGCACTGCAAACACAAGGAGACCATGATGAAAGCCCTGTTGACCGCTGCTCTTCTGCTCACCGCTCCGCTGTCGATGACCGCGCAGGCACAGGAGGCCTATCCGTCGAAGCGGATCCAGCTAGTGGTGCCGTTCGCCACCGGCAATGGAATCGATCAGCTGGGACGCCGCTACGCCGAAGTGCTGCGCACGCAGCTCAATCAGCCCATCGTGGTGGAGAACCGGGAAGGCGCGGGCGGCATCATAGGCGGCACCCATGTCGCCAGGTCGACGGCCGATGCCCACACGGTGATGATCGCCGCCCATCCGCCGTTCGCGATCGCCACGCTGCTGCAGAAGGATCCGTCGTACGACGCGGTCAGCAGCTTCACGCCGGTCGCCAAGGTGGGCGCGGTCCCGCTGGTGGCTGTCGCGGCCTCGTCGATGCCGTTCAAGAACTGGCAGGAGATGTCGGAGTACTTCAGGGCCAACCCGGACAAGGCGAACTACGCCGCTTCCGGCGTGGGCTCGCCGGGCCAGCTGTTCACGCAGCTGATCAAGCTGCATACGAAGCTGCCGCTGCAGGAGATCTCGTACAAGAGCACGGCACAGGCGATGACCGATACCCTGTCCGGCCAGGTGCAGTTCAGCCTGGTCTCGCTCGCCGCCGCCACCGCGCACATCAAGGCCGGCAGCCTGCGGCCACTCGCCGTCGGTTCGCTCAAGCGGCTGCCGAGCATGCCGGACGTCCCGACCTTGGCGGAACTGATCGGCCAGCCCGGATTCGAGGCCAGCGTCTGGTACGGCTTCCTGGTGCCTGCCGACACGCCGGCGGACCGTGTCGAACGGCTGTACGCCGAGATCGTCAAGGCGAGCGCCGACCCGCGCGTCGAGGAGCTGATGACGCGCGCCGGCATCACGCCCGACCTGCAGGATCCGAAGCGCTTCGCGCAGACCATCCGTGCCGACGTCGCGCTGGCGCGCCGGATGATAGAGGTCGCCCGCATCAGCCCGAACTGACGCTTTCGACGGCCGCCCGCCGGGCCCTGAACGTCGACGGCCGCACGCCCGTCATCCGCTTGAACGTGTTCGAGAACGCGAACGGATTCTGATAGCCGACCCGGCGCGCGATCACGTCGATCTTCTCCGGCGTGGTGGCGAGCAGATGCGCGGCATGCTGGACGCGCAGATAGGCGAGCTGCTGCATCGGGCTGCGGCCGAGGCTGCGCTGGCACAGCCGGCGCGTGTGCTCGTGGCTGGTCTTCATGATCGACGCGAACCTGGCCAGCGTCCAGTTGCCGCCCAGGTCCGCCTCCACCGCGCTCCACAGCGCGACCAGCCGGGGCTCCTGGCGCCAGGGCCCGACGAAGCGGTCCACGTAGCGCTCGATCAGCTCCACCCATAGCTCGCAGCTGGCCAGATCGGCGCCGCGCTGCATCTCGCAGTACAGCCCCATCACCGCCTGCGCCAGCGGCGCCGCGTCGAACCAGGCCATGACAGGCGCCATCGCCTTGGGATTGGACCGCGGCGATGCGGGCGTATAGCGGACCCAGCAATACTTCCAGCGGCGCGACGCGATCGCCCGGAACGCGTGCAGCACATGCGCCGGTGCCAGCGAGGTCATGCCCGGACGCTGCGTCTGCCAGCGGCCGTCCAGCAGCACGCGGCCCTCGCCGCCGATGGTGCCGTGCAGGTAGGCGCCGCTCAGGTGTGTACGCACGATATGCAGCGGCGTGGCACCGTCGCCGATTCCGACGTGCTTGATGAAGCGCCGCTCCAATGGCGGGCAGTCCTCGGCGCGTACGACGAACTGCAGCGTGTCGTCGCCCAGAATGTGTGTTTCGAGTAGTTCCTTGTGTCTTGAAGCCATGGCTCAGCCCCCGTGCCAAGCCTATCATCGACTGACCAACTCAAGGAGACCGCCTCTCATGGCCCGATTCGAACGCAAGGACCTCGTCGCCCGCTTCCAGGACATGGTGCAGCGGCGCGTTCCGATCATCGGCGGCGGCGCGGGCACCGGGATCTCGGCCAAGTGCGAGGAGGCGGCCGGCATCGATCTCATCATCGTCTACAACTCCGGGCGCTACCGGATGGCCGGGCGCGCGTCGTCGGCCGGCCTGCTGGCGTACGGCAATGCGAACGAGATCGTCAAGGAGATGGCCGGTGAAGTGCTGCCGGTGGTCAAGCGCACGCCGGTGATAGCCGGCGTCAACGGCACGGATCCGTTCGCGCTGATGCCGGTGCTGCTGCGCCAGCTCAAGGACATGGGCTTCTCCGGCGTGCAGAACTTCCCCACGGTGGGCATCATCGACGGCACGTTCCGCGTCAGCCTGGAGGAGACCGGCATCAACTTCGCCAGCGAGATCGACATGATCCGGCAGGCGCACGAGCTCGACCTGCTGACGACGCCGTACGTGTTCAGCGCCGACGAAGCGGTCGAGATGACGCGCGCCGGCGCCGACTTCATCGTGCCGCACATGGGCGTCACGGTTGGCGGCGCGATCGGCGCGAAGACCGCCAAGACGCTCGACGACAGCGTCGCGCTGATCGACGAATGGGCCGAGGCGGCGCGACGGATCCGCAAGGACGTCATCGTCATCGCGCACGGCGGGCCCATCGCCACCCCCGAAGACGTGCGCTACGTGCTCAGCCGCAGCCAGCACTGCAACGGCTTCTACGGCGCCAGCAGCATGGAGCGCCTGCCGACCGAGATCGCGATGACCGAGCACGTGCGCAGCTTCAAGCAGCTCCGCGACTGACATGAGCGGCGCAGTCTACGTCGTCGGCACCTTCGACACCAAGGCCGAAGAGCTGCAGTACGTGGCCCGGCTGATCCGCGAGGCCGGGCTGCGCACGGTGCGGGTCGACGTGGGCACGCTCAGCAAGGAAGCCGACGTCGAGCTCGATGCACATACGGTGGCCGGCCACTACCCGGACGGCGCGGCCGCGGTGCTGCAGGCCGGCGACCGCGGGCGCGCCGTCACCGCGATGACGCAGGCGCTGGCCCGCTGCCTGGCGCAGCGCGACGACATCGACGGCATCATCGGCCTGGGCGGATCGGGCGGCACCGCGATCATCACGCCGGCCATGCGCCAGCTGCCGGTGGGGCTGCCCAAGCTGATGGTGTCGACGCTGGCATCCGGCGACACCTCGCCGTACGTCGGGGTCAGCGATATCGCCATGCTGTTTCCCGTGACCGACATCGCCGGGCTCAACCGGCTGTCGCGCGTGGTGCTGGGCAATGCCGCCAATGCGATGGCCGGCATGGTGTCGCGGCGGATAGCGGCCGACCGCGACGAACGGACGCATGTCGGCATCTCGATGTTCGGCGTCACGACTCCGTGCGTCGAGTCGCTGCGCGACGAGCTGTCGAACGACTACGAATGCCTGGTGTTCCATGCCAATGGCCCGGGCGGCCGCGCGATGGAAGCGCTGATAGACGCCGGCATGCTGCAGGCCGTGGCCGACCTGACCACCACCGAGGCGGTCGATCACCTGTTCGGCGGCGTCTGCTCGGCCGGCGCGGAGCGCTTCGATGCGATGGCTCGCCGCGGCGTTCCGTGGATAGGCTCGTGCGGCGCGCTCGACATGATCAACTTCTGGGCGCCTGCCACGGTGCCGCCGCGCTACGCGGGCAGGAAGTTCCATGCCCACAATGCGAACGTCACGCTGATGCGGACGACGGCCGACGAGATGCGCCAGACGGCGCGCTGGCTTGCCGACAAGAGCAACCGGTCGCCGGGCCCGGTGCGCTGGCTGATTCCCGAGGGCGGCTTCTCCGCGCTGGACGCGCCCGGCCAGCCGTTCCACGATCCGGCCGCCGACGCAGCCTTCATCGAGACGCTGGAACGGCACTTCGTCCGCAGCGAGCTGCATCAGCTGATCCGGCTGCCGCTGCACATCAACGACCCGCGCTTCGCGGCCATCGTCGCGCAGCATCTGCGCGAGCTGGCCGCCGGCGCGGCGCGCCGCTGACGCGCCATGAGCACGGCCGCCAACCCCGCATCCAGCCCCGGCCCCCGCTCCGTCGCCGGCCGGCGCCCCGGCGCATTCGCCTCCATGGCGCTCGCCGGACTGGCGCTGCTGGTCTATCCGCTGCTGGTGCCCGACTTCTGGGTGGTCAGCATCGGTGCGTACTCGATCGTGCTCGGCATCATCGCGCTCAGCCTGACCTTCCTCGCGGCGTACGGCGGCATGATCTCGATGGCGCAGCTGGCCACCGCCGGCGTCGCCGGCTACACGCTGGCGCTGCTGAGCGCGCACTCGGCCAATGCCGGCGTCGCGGCCGTCTCGTGGCCGCTCGCCGTGGCGGCCGCGCTGATCGCGGGCACGCTGGCCGGCCTGATCATCGGCTTCGTCGCCGTTCGCAGCCAGGGCATCTACATGCTGATGAGCACGCTGGCGATCGCGATGATCCTGTTCTACTTCGCGCAGCAGAATACCGACCTGCTGCACGGCTTCGACGGCTTCCGCGGCGTGTCGGTGCCGAGCGCGGGGGGCGTCGCGCTGCGCGATCCGCTGCCCTATTACTACCTGTGCCTGGCCTGCGGCGGCGCGCTGTACGCGTTCACGCGCCACCTCGTGCGCACGCCGTTCGGACTGGCGCTGCAGGGCATCCGCGACGACTCGCGCCGCATGTCCTCGCTCGGCTACCGCGTCGGCCTGCATCAGATCGCCGCCTTCGGCCTGGCCGGCTTCATCGCCTCGGTCGGCGGCGTGCTGAGCCTCTGGTACCACGGCGGCATCTCGCCCGGTTCGATCGGCATGACGGCGACCGTCGGCGTGCTGATCGCGGCCGTCATCGGCGGCCTCGGCGATCCGCGCGGCGCCTTCATCGGCGCGCTGGCCTACGTGCTGATCCAGAACTTCTCGGTCGACCTGGTCGGCAGCGATCGTTTCAACACGCTGATCGGACTGGTCTTCCTGGTCATCGTCATGGCCTCGCCCGACGGCCTGATCGGCCTGTGGCGAAGGGTCCGCTACGGCCCCGAGCCCAATCGCAGCGCCCCGCCCCAATTGCATTGATTCCGACCGAACGATTTCACAGGAGGTGACAGCATGTCTCGCAGATTCCGACAGCTCGGCACGACGGCCATCGTCGCCGCAGCCTTCGCGGCGCTCCCCGCCGCCGCGCAGAACATCCGCATCGGCGGCCTGGCGACGCTCGACGGACCCTTCGTGGTCCTCGGCCAGGAGGCTTTCCGCGCCATGGAGCTGGCATTCGAGGAGGCCAAGTACACGGCCGGCGGCAAGAAGATCGATTGGGTCAAGGAGTCGTCCGACGGCCGGCCCGACGTCGCGCTGACCAAGGCCCGCAAGCTGATCGAGCAGGACAAGGTCGACATCCTGATCGGGCCCATGTCCGGCGGCGAAGGGCTGGCGATCAAGGAATACGCCAAGTCGGTGCCGAACCGCACCTTCGTCAACGGCTTCTCGGCCGCGCAGGAAGCGACGCTGGTCTCGCCGTCTCCCAACTTCTTCCGCTTCAGCGCCGACGGCGCGCAGTGGCAGGCCGGACTCGGCAGCTACGTGCACGACGTGAAGGGCTACAAGCGCGTCGCGGTGGTGTCCGGCGACTACTCGTTCGGCTATACGCAGGTGCTCGGCTTCATGACCGAATTCTGCGCGCGCGGCGGCAAGGTGCCCGAAAAGATCTGGGTGCCGAACGGCACCAAGGACTTCAGCTCGACGATCGCGCGCATTCCCGACAAGGTGGATGCGGTCTACGTCATGCTGGGCGGCGCGGACGCGGTCAACTTCCTGACGCAGTACGACCAGTCGGGCTCGAAGATCCCGCTGATCGCGGGCTCGAACACCGTCGACCAGACGGTGCTGAGCACCAAGGGCGCGTTCCAGCGCCGTCTGGTCGGCATCCCGTCGGCGCACATGATCGCCGACATCGACGAGCCCGGCTATCGCGCCTTCGTCGAGCAGTACCGCAAGCGCTTCCCGGACGGCCTCGGCGCGCCATCGGCGCCGTTCTACGGCTACTACGTCGCCACCAAGGCGGTGCTGCGCGCGCTCGATCAGGCGGGCGGCGACGTATCGGGCGACCAGTCCAAGCTGCGCGCCGCGCTGTCACAGGTCAAGCTCGACACCGCGGTCGGACCGGTCAGCCTCGACGAGAACCGGCAGGCGATCGCCAACATCTACGTCACCGAAGTGGCGCGGCGCGCCGACGGCACGCTGTATAACAAGGCGGTCAAGAAGGTGAGCAACGTCAACCAGACGCTCGGCCAGCCGCGCGACGCGTTCACCGCCAAGGGCGTGCCCAGCCGGGACAATCCGTCCTGCCCATGAAGCTGCTGCTGCTCGCGACCTTGAACGGGCTGACGCTCGCCGCGCTGTACTTCATCGTGGCGAGCGGCTTCACGCTGATCTTCGGCATGATGCGCGTGGTCAATCTTGCGCATGGTTCGCTGTATCTGCTGGGAGCCTACATCGGCTTCGACGTCGCGGCAGCTTCCGGCCAATGGTGGCTGGCTCTGCTGGGAGGCGCGTTCGGCGCGGCTGTCGCCGGCGCGCTGATGCAGTATCTGTTTCTCGATCGCTACCAGGGCCAGGACCTGCGCCAGGCTTTGATCACGATAGGCCTGTCCATCGTGGCCGCCGATCTGCTGCTGGCCCGCTACGGCGGCCTGTCCTACCAGTTCGAGGTGCCCGAGATCCTGTACGGCGGCCTGCCGCTGCCCATCGTCGGCGGCTATCCGATCTTCCGCCTGGCGCTGCTCGGCTTCGCCGCGCTGGTCTATCTCGCGCTGTGGCTGCTGATCCAGCGCACGCGCTTCGGCATCATGATCCGCGCCGGCGTCGACGACCGGCAGATGCTGGGCGCGATGGGCGTCAACGTGCCGCTGGTGTCGACGCTGGTGTTCGCGCTGGGCGCGGGACTGGTCGGCTTCGCCGGCGTCATCGGCGGCTCCGCGCTGTCGATCGCACCAGGCGAGGACGCCCGCTAC
This sequence comes from Burkholderiaceae bacterium, assembly GCA_050187175.1. Classification (GTDB taxonomy): domain Bacteria; phylum Pseudomonadota; class Gammaproteobacteria; order Burkholderiales; family Burkholderiaceae_E; genus Zeimonas. The sequence continues at coordinate 108,850 of JBFWXS010000006.1, read as the reverse complement.
CTGCTGTCGTCGCTGGTCGTGGTGATCGTCGGCGGCATGGGCAGCCTGCCCGGCGCGGCGATCGGCGCCGTGCTGATCGGCCTGGCGGAGCAGCTCGGCCTGGCCTACTTCCCCACCTACTCGCTGATCATCTCGTTCGCGATCATGGTCCTGGTGCTGTCGGTGCGTCCGTACGGACTGCTCGGGAGACCGGCATGAGCGCGGCGCTGCAGGTCAGCAAGGTCACCCGGTCGTTCGGCGCACTGCGCGCGGTCAGCGATGTGTCGCTGCAGATCGCGCCGGGCGAACGCCGCGCCATCCTCGGCACGAACGGCGCCGGCAAGACCACCTTGTTCAACCTGATCGCGGGCGATCTGCCGCCGACCAGCGGCACGATCCGCCTGTTCGACCGGGACGTCTCGACGCTGCCGGCGTTCCAGCGCGCGCGGCTCGGCATCTCGCGCACCTACCAGGCCTCGCGCGTGCTGCGCGGGCTGCCGGTCCGCGACAACCTGTTCCTCGCCGTCCGCGGCGTCCAGCCGCATCGCTTCAGCCTGTCCCGGCCGCGCGCCAACGACAAGCACAGACAGCGTGCCGAGCAGCTTGCCGAGCAAGTGGGGCTGACGGCACGATTCGACACCGCGGCCGGCGAACTGTCGCACGGCGAGCAGCGCCAGCTGGAGATCGGCATGGCGCTGGCCGGAGAACCGCGCGTCATGCTGCTCGACGAACCGGCCGCCGGCCTGTCGCCCACCGAGCGGCCCGCACTGACGCAGCTGCTGCGACGGCTGCCCGCGCAGATGACGATCGTGCTGATCGAGCACGATATGGACGTGGCGCTGTCGGTCGCCGACCGCGTCAGCGTCATGAACGAAGGCGCATTGATCTTCGAGGGTTCGCCGGGGGAAACCTCGGCCAGCCCGCTGGTGCAATCGCTGTACCTCGGCACGCTGGGGCGCGAAGATGCTGCGCATCACTGATCTCGAAGTCTCTTACGGCAAGAGCCGCATCCTGCACGGCGTGAGCCTGACGCTCGACCGGACGCCGCTGGCGGTGGTCGGCCGCAACGGCATGGGCAAGACCACGCTGTGCCATGCACTGTGCGGTCTCATCCCGATCGGCAACGGCAGCGTGCGCCTCGACGATGCCGAGCTCGCCGGCCGCCGCTCATACGAGATCGCCCGCGCCGGCGTGGCACTGGTACCGCAGGGCCGCCGGCTGTTCGCGTCGCTGACCGTCGATGAACACCTGCGGCTGGCGGAACGCCGCGTCGCCGACGGCTGGACCCGCGAACGCATCTTCGACACGTTCCCGCGGCTGGCCGAACGCCGCCGCCACGGCGGCGGCGCGCTATCGGGCGGCGAACAGCAGATGCTGGCGATCGCCCGCGCGCTGCTGGCCAATCCACGCGTCATCGTCATGGACGAGCCGACCGAAGGCCTGGCTCCGAAGATGGTCGAGCACGTCGTCACACTGCTGCAACGCCTCGCAGCCGAATCGCAACTGGCCGTCCTGCTCGTCGAACAAAACCTCAGCGTCGCGCTGAGCGTCGCCTCCACTGTCGCGGTGATGGTGAACGGCCGGATCGAAGCCACGCTCCCCGCCGCCGACCTCGCGCGCGACCGCGACCTTCAGCAGCGCTATCTGGGCGTTCAGCGCGCCGCGGCATAGCTGCCGGCCGGCGGAGCGCTTCCCGCGCCAACCCGCGACACCTAGCGCCGCGCAGTAACCTCGATCTCGACCTTAGCCATAGGCACCGCCAGTGGCGAACACACGGTCGTATTGGCCGGCCGCACCGCCCCCAGACGATTCTTCAGCACCTGCGAGACAGCCGCCACGTCGGCGAAATCCGGCACGTAGGCACGCACGCGGCGCACCTGCGGCAGGCCGCAGCCCGCGACAGCGAGCGCCGCGGCGATGATGTCGAGCGCGCGTTCGGTCTGGCGCTCCGCCGTGGCCGCGAAGCTGCCGTCGGCTTCGACGCCGACCGTGCCCGAGACCAGCACCCAGTCGCCGTCGACGACGGCGCGCGCATAGCCGGCCATCGCCTCCCACGGCGAATCCGACTGGATGCGCAGCGAGCCGTCGCCTTGCGGCAGGACCTTCATCACCGGCGTCGGGTTCGAGCTCATTGCGGCTGGAAGCCGGAGGCCTTGATCACCGCGCCCCAGTGCTGCGTCGCTGAGACGACCCATTCCTGCAGTTCGGCCGGGCTGGTGTAGGCGACTTCGTTGCCCATCTTGGTCAGCCGCTCGACGATGTCGGGCTGCGACAGAGCCGTGCGCACCGCTGCGTTGAAACGCTCGACGAATGCCGGCGGCAGGCCCCTGGGACCGAAGAAGGCCAGCCACGGATTCTTGTCTATGCCCTTCAGTCCCAGCTCCTGGAAGGTCGGGATGTCGGGCGCGATCTTGCTGCGCGTGTCACCCGAAACGGCGAGCACGCGCAGCTTGCCGGCGCGGTGATGATCGATGAACTCGGTCAGCGAACCGATGCCGGCCGGCACTTGCTGGCCAAGCACGTCCTGCACCAGCGGCGCGCCGCCCTTGTACGGGACCGAGGTCATCGGCGTGCCCAGCGACTGGCCCAGGATGTAGCCGGCGAACTGCGGCACGCTGCCCACTGCCGGTATGCCGTAGTTCGCATTGCTCGGGTTCGCCTTCAGCCACTTGCCGAAATCGGCCATGGTCGTCGCGCCGAGCGAGGTGTTCACGGCGAGCGCGTTGCGGTACATGGCGACGCCGGCCAGCGGCGTGAAGTCCTTGATCGGATCATAGCCGGCCGTCTTGAAGGTCAGCGGAATGATCACGTGCGAATGGTCGATGGTCAGCATCACCACCGAGCCGTCGGCGGGTGCAGCCTTCAGCTGCTGCGTGGCGATCTGGCCGCCGGCGCCGGCGCGGTTCTCGACGATCACCGTCTGTCCCAGCGCGTCCTTCAGTTTGTCGGCCAGCGTGCGCGCCACCACGTCGGTGGCACCGCCCGGCGGAAAGCCGACCAGAACGGTCAGCGTGTTGCGCTGCGCGCTGGCCGGCGCGGCCCAGGCGCATGCGGCGGCGACGATCGTCGTGACGAGACTCAGCTTCATGTTCATGACATCCCTCCCTTGCTCAGAGGCGTATCGGTTTACAGGGTGAAATTGCGAAAACGCTCGGCGCGCCAGCCTTGCTCGGACAGCAGCCGGCGCAGCCGCGCCACCGCTTCCCACAAGTCGACGTGCGACAGCGCCAGCGGCGACAGCCCGAGCCGGATGACATCGGGATGGCGGAACGAACCGACGACGCCCGCTTCGAGCATCGCTTCGCACAAGGCACCCCCGCCTTCGTGCGTGAACGTGATGTGACCGCCGCGCTGCGCGTAGTCGGCGGGCGCGGTGACGTGCAGGCCGAAGCTGGCGCACTCCTGCTCCAGCAGCGCGACCAGCGTTTCCGACAGCGAGCGGTGCTTCCATGCCAGCGCCTGCGGCGACACTTCGCGCCAGATGCGCGCGGCCGCTTCGAGGATCAGGTTCTGCAGGATGGGCGGCGTCCCGTTGATCAGCGACGCCATCCCGCGGCCCGGTTCGTACGCGCACGGAAAAGTCATCGGATCGGCGTGCCCGAGCCAGCCGGGAATCGTCGGCCAGCCGCGGTCGCGCAGCGCCGGATGGATGTAGGCGACCGCGGGCGCGCCGGGACCGCCGCACAGGTACTTGTAGCCGCAGGCGACGGCGAAGTCGGCGCCCGTTTCGCGCAGCTGGATGGGCAGCGCGCCGGCGGTGTGCGACAGGTCCCACAGCACTCGCGCGCCGACGGCATGCGCCTGCCGGTTCACGTCGGCCATATCCCAGCGCCAGCCGCTGCGATAGTCGGCGTGCGACAGCATCAGCACGGCGACGTCGTCGCGCAGCGCCTCGGCCAGATCGGCTTCGCCGTCGACGGTGCGCAGCTCCCAGCGTCCCTTGGACCCACGGGCCACGCCCTGCGCGACGTGGCAATCCGTGGGAAAGCCTTCGCGCTCGAGCACGATGATCCGCTTGCCCGCATCGCCGTCGGCCAGCGACAGCGCATAAGTGAGCAGCTTGTACAGATCGATCGTCGTATTGTCGGCGGCGATCAGATCGTCGGGCTCGGCGCCGAGGATGGGCGCCAGCGCCGCGCCTATGCGCTGCGGCGAACCGAGCCAGTCGGCCTGGCTCCACGCGCGGCGGCGCAAGCCGGCCCATTCGTCGCGCATGCGGCGCGCGATCTCGTCGGCGACGCCGACGGGCATCGGGCCCAGCGAGTTCGCATCGAGATGGATCGCGCCGGCCAGCGGCGGCTCGAACCGTTCGCGCAGCGCGCGAAGCGGATCCTCGCGATCGAGCGCTTGGCATGAGGCCAGGGTGATCGGCATGATGATCCCGTTCAGTCGTAGTAATTGATGGCCGGGTTGTCACCCGGGTAGATCACGCCGACGACCAGCATCGGCGATTCGCTGGTGCATTCCAGCGAATGCTGCTGCTTGCGCGGCAGGAAGATGACGTCGCCCGCGTTGACCGGCGCCTTCAGCGTTTCGGTCCACATGACGCCCTGCCCGCTCAGCACGATCAGCGACTCTTCGTACAAGTGCCGGTGCGGCAAGGCCTTGCTGCGCGGGATCTCGCCTATGAACTGCGTCAGCCGCTGCGAGCCGTGCCGCTTGTCGACCAGCATCTGGAAATAGCGTTCCGCCATCGACACGCGCTGCGCGGCCTCTACCGGCGCCAGCCGCAGCGGCGCGCTGTCGTCGAAGTTGGCGTCCATCCGCTGCGGCCACAGCGGCTCGGTCAGCGACGCTCCTGCCGAAGCGAACACGCGCATCGTCGCAGTGCCGCGGTTGTGGATGCGGAACGCTTCGCCGGGACGGACGTGGATGCCGAGCGGTCCCTCGAAGTCGAAGCGCCGGCCCGCGATGTCGACAGTGCCGCCTTCGCTGACGGCCATCAGCGCGACCTCGCAGTCGCCGAACGCGACCACCGGCGACTCGCCCGGCGCGAAATCGAGACAGAACTGGCTCTGATGCAGCGCGCCGTCGTCGGCGGTGATCACGCGCGCCCAGGACAGCGTACCCACCTGCTGGAACGGCTGGCGGTCGACCGAGCAGACGAAGCAGCCGCCGTCGACGCGCGCGCGGCCGTCGGCCGCGGCAGGCGACCAGACGACCCGGCGGTTGGCCTCGCTGTCCGGATCGTCGACGCCATAGACGCCGACCAGCGCATTGTGCGTGCCGTCGCAATGCGGCGGCGTACAGGTGCGCTTGCATGCGCACAGGAGCACTTCCTCACCCTCCGGTCCCGCCGTGTGGCGCAGAGGCTCGAAGCCGGTGCCGCGGTGGCTGCCGTCACAGTACGGCTGCCGGGCGCTGAGGCCGCAGCTGCACCACAGCACGGTCTGCCGCGGCCGCAGTTCGACATAGTAGGGACTGAGCTTGGGGCTGACCGGCAGCGGACCGGCGGCCTCGCGCCTGAGCTGGACTTCGTTCATGCGTTTCTCCCGGCAGCGAGGCCCGCGAGCTGCGCGCGGATCAGTTCGATCTCGGCTTCGTGCGCCGCGATCAGCTGCTGCCAGCGCTGATCGCTCATGCCCGCCGTACGCCACGCGAGCAGGCTGACCATCACGCCGGCGGGGTAGCCGAGCCAGCTGCCGGGCATCAACGTCGCCGCGATGCGGAGTGCCAGCTGATCGGGATGCGCGCCGCACAGGTAGTCGATGCGCGCGCCGGCTTCGCCGGCTGCCGCATTCGCGCCTGCCCAGCGCTCGACCACCGGCCGCACCCAGCCGCTGCCGCCGTCGAACATCGAGCGGCCGCACAGCAAGCCGGGTGCATGCTCGCAGCAGGACTGCATGCCCAGGCTCCATTGCGAAAAGCCGGCCGCGGAACTGAGATGGCCGACCGCCGCGTCGACCGTGCCCTCGCACAGCGCCGCAACGGTGAAGCAGACGGATGAAGCGGGAGAGGCAGGCATTGCGTGCGACGTGCGACGGGTGACTTGATGACACACCTTATTGCTCGCCATCCATGCCCACAAGCCCAAAAATTCTCATGGACATTCCAGGAGGTTATGATTGGAAGCATGAATGCGGACGCGCTCGTGCTGATCGCCACCATTGCCGACGCCGGCAGCCTGACCATGGCAGCGCGCCAGCTCGGCGTCTCGCAATCCGCGCTGACCAAGCAGCTGCTGAAGATCGAGGCCGACAATGGCGTACCGCTGTTCACGCGCGGCGTGCGCGGCGTACGGCTCACCGAATACGGCCAGGCGCTGGTGCCGCGCGCACGCGCGATCCGCGAGGAGGCGCGCCGCGCGGGCGAAACGCTGCGGCAGATGCGCGGCGAGCGCGAGGGCCAGGTAGTGCTGGCCCTGTCCCATCAACCGACGCTGATCTGGCTGCCGCGCATCATCGGCCCGTTCCGCGCGCGCTGGCCATTGGTCTCGCTGCGCATCATGGCGCCGGCGTTTCCGCTGCTGCTCACGTACCTGCGCGAAGGCACGCTGGACTTTGCCGTTGTCGCGTCCCCCGCCGAGCAGTTGGGCGCGGAGTACAGCGTCCACCCTCTGTACGGCGCCTCGACCATGGTGGCGGCGACGCGCAAAGGGCACCCTCTGGCCGGCGCACGCTCACTGAAGGAACTCGCCGGCGCGCAGTGGGCCACGCCCAGCGCCTTCAGCAGTTCATCGCGCGCGCTGCGGCGCGCCTACGCCGCGGCCGGACTGAGCGAGCCCGACTGTCCGGTGCACTGCGAAACGCTGTCGGGACTGGAAGCGATCGTCCGCAGCACTGACCTGATCGGCACCTTCCCGCGCGAACTGTTCGGTCTGCGCTGGCCGGCGAACGCGCTCGATGAGCTCCGGCTCGACGAAACGCTGCAGTCGCCGTCGATCGCGCTGATCCGCTGGGCTGACGCGCAACCGACGCCGGCCGCTGCCGCGCTGGCCGAGCTGTTCACTGAAGCTGCGCACGCGTCGGCGCGCGCGGCACGGCCGCAGCGCGGCTAGCGGCGCCGCTGATAGGATCGCGCCATGAGCAAGACACTGACGATCAAGACAGGCGAGCAGCGCCGCGCCATCGACGACAAGGAACTGTTCGTGCAGGGCTGCCGCATCCTGGCCGCCGAAGGCCATGCAGTCGGCCTCGCCGGCCAGGTCAGCCTGCGCGACGGCGACAGCAACCGGATGTTCACGCTGCGGCTAGGCGTCGGACTCGACGAAGCCGAGGCCTCGGCCATCGTGCGGGTCGACGATACGCTGCGCCCGCTAGACGGCGGCGGCAATCCCAATCCGGGAGCGCGCTTTCACGCGTGGATCTACCGGCATCGGCCCGACGTGAAGGCGATCGTGCATACGCATCCTCCGGCGACGTCGGCCTTCTCGATGCTCGGCATGCCGCTGCCGGTAGCGCACATGGACGCCTGTGTGTTCCACGACGACTGCGCCTACCTGCCGCACTGGCCCGGCGTGCCGACCGGCGACGACGAAGGGCGGCTGATCACGGAGACGCTCGGCCGCTGCCGCAGGGCGCTGCTGGCCAATCACGGCTGCGTCTGCACCGGCAGCAGCTTCGAGGAAGCGATCTATCTGGCGGTGTTCGCCGAACGCACGGCGCGCCAGTGCCTGGACGCTCTGGCGGCCGGCCCGCTGCAGCCGATCGACGCGGCCGCCGCGCAGGAAGCGCACGACTTCCTGCTGCAGCCGGCGATCGTCGAGGCCACGTTCGACTACTGGGCCCGCCGACTGCGTGCGGGCTGAGTTCGCTGCCGCTCAGGCGTCGAGCTTCAGCTTCTGCTGCTCGACCACCTTCTTGTAGACCTCGAACTCCGCCTTCGTCTGCGCGGCGAATTCGGCCGGGCTGTTGCCGATGATCAGCGAGCCGGTGTCCTCGATGCGCTTGCGCACGTCCGGGATTTCCAGCGTCTTCTTCACCGCCGCGTGCAGCTTGTTGACCACGTCGGCCGGCAGCGCCTTCGGGCCGTGCAGGCCGTAGTACGCCATGCGGTTGACCTGGTCGAGCCCCACTTCCTTGAAGGTCGGGATATTCGGCAGAACGGCCAGCCGTTGAGGCGCCGCCACGACGATGGGAATCAGACGGCCGTCCTTGATGTACGGCAGCGCCGACGGCAGATTGTCGAAGATCATCGGCACCTGGCCGCCGGCGGTGTCGACCAGCGCCGGCCCTGCGCCGCGGTACGGAATGTGCGTGATGAAGGTGCCCGACAGCGACTTGAACAGCTCCATCTGCAGATGGCCGATGCCGCCGGTGCCCGAGCTGGCGAACGAGAATTTGCCGGGATTGCGCTTGACCTCCGCCAGGAAGGTCTTGTAGTCGCGCGCCGGGAACGACGGGTGCACGGCGATCACGTTCGGCGTCGCGGCGACATTGGTGATCGACGTGAAGTCGGTCAGCGGGTTGTACGGCGTCTTCGGGTTGATCGCCGGGTTGGATGCCGTCGTCGAGACGGTCGCCATGCCGATGATGTAGCCGTCCGGCGCCGCCCGCGCGATCTCGGTGGCACCGATGATGCCGCCGCCGCCGCCCTTGTTCTCGACCACCATCGATTGTCCCAGCGCCGCGGCGATGCGGTCGGCCAGCACGCGCGCGACGATGTCGGTCGTGCCGCCCGGCGCGAAGGGAACGATCAACCGGATCGGCCGCGCGGGATACGCGCCCTGGGCGCGCGCCGTGGCGGCCAAGCCCAGGCCGGCCGCAGCCGCCGCAGGGGCGAGGCGCACGAATTGACGTCGTTGCATTGAGCTTTCTCCTCGGAATGGCCCGCGGGCGGCGGACCGATCAGTCATGATAGACGGTCAGCGATTGTATTGAGCCGCGCCCCGGGTGTCAGTCCGGTCGAACCCCAAGCGGTCCGCGCGCCCGCCTGCGGCTGAGCTGACCGCCGTACGGACGCCGTACGGACGCCACCCGGCCGCCATCGAGGAGCCACGCCATGTCGCAAGCCGCCCCGTTCAAGCTCACCTACTCGACCATGTTCGCGCCGCCCCCCGAGCTGCATGCCCGCTTCGACGCGGCGCTGGCCGGCGCGCGCTCGCGGCTCGGCCGCAGTCATCCCATGCTGATCGCCGGCCGGCCGCATCCGGCCGCGGCTCAGTTCGAGCTGCGCTCGCCGATCGACCGCGACTGGCTGATCGGCCGCTTCCAGCGCGGCACGGCCCCCGACGTCGACGCCGCCGTGGCAGCGGCGCGCGCCGCGTACAAGGCCTGGTCGGATACCCCATGGCCGCAGCGCCTGGCGCCGCTGCGGCGCGCGGCGGCGCTGATCGAGGAGCGCGTCTACGACATCGCCGCCGCGATGGCGATCGAGATCGGCAAGAACCGCATGGAGGCACTCGGCGAGGTACAGGAGACCGCCGACCTGATCAGCTGGTATTGCGACCAGATGGAATCGAACGACGGCTTCGAGCGCGCCTTGCCGAACGATCCGCTGCCCGGCTTCGTGAGCCGCAACCGCACGCAGCTCCGGCCCTATGGCGTCTGGGCGGTGGTCGCGCCGTTCAATTTCCCGTTCGCGCTGGCCGGCGGTCCGATCGCTGCTGCCCTGGCGGCCGGCAACACCGCGGTCTTCAAGGTGGCCAGCGACACCTCGCTGTCGGGCTGGCTGCTGATGGAAGCGTTCCACGAAGCCGGCCTGCCGGATGGCGTGCTGAACTTCGTCACCGGCGCCGGCGGCGAAGTCGGCGACACGCTGGTCGGACACCCGGACGTGGCCGGCGTCACCTTCACCGGCTCCTACGAAGTGGGCATGCAGATCGTGCGCCGCATGGCGTCGGGCCGCTGGCCGCGGCCGTGCATCGCCGAGATGGGCGGGAAGAACGCGGCAATCGTCAGCCGCCACGCCGATCTCGAGCGCGCGGCCACCGGCATCGTGCGATCGGCCTTCGGTCTGCAGGGACAGAAGTGCTCGGCCTGCTCGCGCGTGCTGGTCGAACGCCCGGTGGCAGCGGCGCTGCGCGACCGCCTGGTGGCGCTGACCGAGGCGATCGCGGTGGGCGATCCCACCGATGTTCGCCACTGGATGGGGCCGCTGATCAATCAGCGTGCCCATGAGCGCTATCTGCAGTGCGTGCAGCGCCTCGGCAAGGTGGGACGCATCGATACCGGCGGGCGCGCACTCGACGATGCCGGCCGCGAGCGCGGCTGGTTCGCGGCGCCTACGGTCGGCAGCGCGCCGTTCGACGATCCGCTCTGGCGCGATGAGCACTTTGTGCCGCTGCTGCTGATCGCGGAGGTCGATTCGGTCGACCAGGCGATACACGAGGCCAACCGTTCCGACTACGGCCTCACGGCGGGCTTCTACGGCGCAATGGCCGAGGTGGAACCGGTGCTCGACCGGCTGGAGGCCGGCGTCCTCTATGCCAACCGGCCGCAGGGCGCGACCACCGGCGCCTGGCCCGGTTATCAGCCGTTCGGCGGCTGGAAGGCAAGCGGCTCCACGGGCAAGGCGATCGGGTCGTTCTGGTATCTGCCGCAGTATCTGCGTGAACGCTCGCGGACGGTCGTCGACTGACGACGCGACAGCCGCCTCAGTCCATCTGCATCTTCGCCTGCTTCACGATCGGCCGCCATTTGTCGACCTCGGCGGCGATGAAGGCGGCGAAGGCCTCGCTCGAGTTGCCGACCGGCTCCGCGCCGAGGCTGATGAACTTCTCGCGCACTTCAGGGCGCTTCAGAATGCCCACCACTTCGCTGTTGAGCCGGCGCACGATCTCGGCGGGAGTTCCCGCCGGCGCGAACAGGCCGTACCAGGCGCTGGCCTCGTAGCCGGGCAGGCCGGCCTCGGCGATCGTCGGCACGTCGGGCAGGCTCGAGCTGCGCTGTCCGTTGGCCACCGCGATAGGCCGCAGCTTGCCGCTCTTCACGTACGGCAGCACGGTGGCCATATCGAAGGTCATCGACACCTGCCCGGCGACGAGGTCGGTCACGCCGTGCGCGATCCCCTTGTACGGCACATGCACGATGTCGACGCCGGCCATCGTCTTGAGCAGCTCGCCGGCCAGATGCTGCGAGGCGCCGTTGCCACCGGACGCATAGCTGAGGCGACCGGGCTCGGCACGCGCCAGCGACAGCAGCTGCTTGAGATCCTTGGCCGGGACAGCAGGATTGACGACCAGCATCAGCGTGCCGGAAGCGACCAGCGAGATCGGCGCGAATGCGGTCGCGCTGTCGTACGGCATCTTTCGGTAGATCAGCGCATTGACCGCATTGGTCCCGATCGATCCCATCAGCAGCGTGTGGCCGTCGGGCGGCGCCTTGGCGACCAGATCCGCGCCTATGTTGCCGCCCGCGCCGGGACGGTTCTCGACCACGACGGCCGTGCCCAGTCGTTCGCCGAGACGCGAGCCGATCTCGCGCGCCACGATATCGGTGAGGCCGCCGGCCTGGAACGGCACAATGATGCGAACCGGCTGCGACGGATAGCTCTGCGCGGCTGCGCCTGCGCCCAAGCCCGCCGCCGCGAATGCCATTGCCGCGCCCAGTGCCTGTCCGAGCATGCGGCGGCGAGCGCCGCCGCGGCTGCGACTGATCGAGTACCTGTCCATTGCTGTCCCCTTCCTTGTCTCGGCCCGGATGCGCCGGGCTCAATTGATTGATCTGTCAGCGGGTTCCATCGAGGATCGCACCATCGCGGCGCAACTGCTCGCGCAGCTGCGCGACGTCGACGCCGCGCGTATCGCCGATGCGCCGGGCGCTCATCCACGCCGCCGCGGTGCCGCTGGCCTGTCCCATCGCCAGGCATGGCCCCATGACGCGGACCGAGCCGTGCGCCGGACGATCGGCTGACACGCAGCGCCCGGCGATCAGCACGTTCCGCAGGCCCGTCGGCAGCAGGCACGACCATGGAATGTCATACGAGCCGCCGTCCTCGACCGGGATGCGGATCTGCCCCAGGCCTGACTGATGGATGTCGATGTGATGCGAGCCCTTGCCGATGCCGTCGTCGCGCTTGCGGCCATGGCGCACGTCGCGCTCGGTCAGCACGCCGTCGCAGGCGATACGGCGCGTTTCGCGCACGCCGACGCGATTGGCCACGCCGCTGAAATGCGCATCGCCGAAGCCGGGGACGTGGTGCTGCATGAAGCGGGTGCAGGTCCAGACCTGCTCCATCAGCTGACCCATGGCGGCGCTGAGCGATCCGGTATCGGTGGCATCGACGCCGCCGACGCGCGTCGTGTTCAGGCAGACCTCGCGTCGATTCGGCGAGGTCGGCTGAATCATGATCAACGCAGTCGGATACATGTCGCCGCGCCGGATCGCATCGCCCAGCAGAGGGCCATCCGCCTTGAAGAACACTGTCGGCTGGCCCTGCCTGTGAATCTCGTCGGCGCACTGCTGATCGGTGCGTCCGCCGCGGATCGCCTCGCTTTCGCCGAGCGCGCAGTGTTCCGGATGCTGCCGCACGAAGTCGAGCAAAGGCGTCGTGTCGACGCCGGCCATGCGGAACATCATCGACACCGGCTGCAGCCCCGGATGCGCGCTTTCCTCGGGCAGCACGGCTGCACCCGCCATCAACGCCAGATCGCCGTCACCGGAGCAGTCGATGAACACCGGTGCGCGCAGCCGCAGCGCGCCGCGCTTGTTCACTGCCTGCAGCTCGCTGACGCGGCCGTCGCTGACCGACACGCCGGTGACGAAGGTGTGCAGCAGCAGATCGACGCCGTGGCGCGCCAGCAGCCGGAAGACAGCCAGCTTCATGACCTCGGGATCGACGCAGACGTACCAGATCAGCCGCCAGTCGCACAGAGGCCCCACATAGCCGCCGAGCTGCCGGCACTCGTCGAACAGCTCGCGCGCCACGCCGCCGACTATCCACTCGCCGCGCCCGTTCAGCGCGCCGTCGACCGCCATGCCGGTGAGCAGCTCGCCGCCCACGATCGAACCGGCCTCGACCAGCAGCGTGCGCGCGCCGCTGCGCGCCGCCGCGATCGCAGCGGCGAGGCCGGCAGCGCCGCCTCCCAGCACCACGACGTCGTGCTCGCGCGTGCTCAGGCCGGCGCGGCTGCGCCCATCTGTCTCCTGCCCCATCGGAAATCCTCTCCTTGCATCGGCATCGCCGATCGATGTCCCGATGTTGCCGCCGTTGAATGGGATGCGAATCACCGGCGCGGCGCATTCCGAGGCGGCGGGGTATCATGTTTTCACAATGTGACCGTTTGTATCGATTGCCATGCCTCCTCCTAACCTCGGCGCAGCGCCTGCAACCCGCCGCGGCACGCAAAGCCTGGAGCGCGCCATCGGCCTGCTGCGCGAACTGTCGACAAGGCTCACTGGCGGCTGGACGCTCACCGAGCTGGCCACGCAATGCGGACTCGACCGGGGTACCGCCCATCGAATGCTCGACTGCCTGATCCGTGAAGGACTGGTGATCCGCCAGCCGCTCAATCGCGGCTATCTGCTGGGCCCGCTGGCGTTCGAGCTGGGCCTGGCGGCGTCGGCCCGCTTCGATCCGCGCACGGCCTGCGGCCCCAGCCTGCGCCTGCTGGTCGAGCGCAGCGGCGAAACAGCCTTCCTGAACCTGCGCAGCGGTCGCGACACGGTTTGCGTGGACCGCAGCGACGGGCCGCAGACGCTAAAGGCGCTGGCCGTCGAGATCGGCGCCCGCCGTTCGCTGGTGGCCAGTGCAGCCGGTGTGGCGATTTTGATGGCGCTGCCCGCGGCGGAACGCCGGGTGCTGACGCAATCCAGTCTGGCGCATCTGCGCCGTGCCGATGCGGCGCACCGCGCCGGCATCGGCCGCATGCTGCGCGAGTCCGAGGCGGCTGGCTATGCGGTGAACCGCGATCACATCATTCCGGGCATCACCGCGATTGCCGTGCCGATCGGCGATCGGGACGGCCGGCCGGTGGCCGCCCTCACGCTGGCCGGCATCTCGCAGCGGCTCAACGAACGCCGCTGCGGCAAGCTGATCGGCATCCTCGCCGCGGAGGCGGAAAAGATCGCGGCGCGCTGGTCGGCACAGGCGAGCTGAGCGCCGGACTCGGCGACCTGCTGCGACGTTGGCGAATCGCTCCGTGCCCTTCGTCGGACACCGCTTGCCGCGCGCGCAACACGCGATCTATGGTGGGCGCGCTCCGCCGCCGCCCCGGGGAAGCAGGGGCGTACGCGCCTGCGTCAGCGCCCGGGACCGCGGCCAGGCGCGAACAGCAGCGACGCCGAGGCCTCCGGCAGCGTCGCGACACCGCTCAAGGCCATGGCGATTTCGAGCTCGTCGCGCAGCAGGCGCAGCACATGCGCCACGCCGAGCGCGCCGGCATTGGCAAGGCCGTAGACGTACGGACGGCCGATCAGCACGGCCCGCGCGCCGAGCGCCACCGCTTTCAATACGTCGGTGCCGCGGCGAATGCCGCCGTCGACCAGCACCGGCACCTGCGCCGCGACGGCATCGGCAATCCGCGGCAGCACCTCGGCCGTCGCCACGCTGGTATCCAGCGTACGGCCGCCATGATTCGACACGATGACACCCGCCGCGCCCAGCGCCACGGCCTGCCGCGCGTCGTCCTCATGCAGCACGCCCTTGACCAGCACCGGCAGCCGCGTCGCGCCGATCAGCCAGCTCAGGTCGTCCCAGCCGGGCGCCCGAACCAGCAGTGCGTCGAACAGCGCGCTGCCGCCAGGCGGCAGAGCCGGAGGCGGCGCATGGCGCAAGCCGGCCAGGTTCACCGCCGACACGCCTGCCGGCAGGCTGAAACCGGCGCGCCGCTCACGGTCGCGCGCGCCGCTGACCGGCGCGTCTACCGTCAGCACCAGCGCCTCGAAGCCGGCATGCTCGGCGCGCCGGACCAGGTCGAGCGTGAACGCCCGGTCGTCCTGGAGGTAGAGCTGGAACCATAGCGGGCCGCGACCCGCGTCGGCGTTCATGGCCGCGGCCACGTCCTCGAGCATGCAGCTCGCTTGGGTACTGAGCACCAGCCCCGCCCCTTGCGCCGCCGCGGCCCATGCACTGGCCAGCTCACCGTCGGCATGCGCCATCTTCTGATAGGCCACGGGCGCGAGCAGGATCGGATGGGCCAGCGTGCGCCCGAGCAGCTCGACGCGGGTGTGGCCGCCGGCGAGCCGGCGCAGCACGCGAGGCTGCAGCCGCAGCCGGTCCCAGGCCAGCCGGTTGTCCGCCAGCGTCGACTCGTCGCCGGCGCCGCCGCTGAAGTAGGCCAGCGCATTGGCATCGAGCCGCGCACGGGCATGCCCCTCGTGGTCGGCCAGCGTGACGACGCCGGGCGGCAGCGCGGCAAGAGCGGGAGTCGAGCTCATCTGGGTGGGCAATCGATATCGAAGCGTTGTCGGGGGAGTGTCGACGCGTGGGCGAAGCAGATAGCAGCGATGATAGCCGCCCGCGGCACCGAAACCCGGTTGCACATGATTCAAATGAATCATGTCTGCGCTTCACACCTCGTCAGCCATCGGTTCGCACTCACGCCGCGGTGACGCGTTCCGTATGCAGCGGCCGTTTCAGAGCGAAACGACACAGTGATGATGCGCCCCTGTTGCAACAAGCAGTTCAAACCTCGACAGCAAGGGATGTGCACCGCATCGAATGCCGTCGATCGGCTTTACAGAAGGTGTCCAGCGATGCTTCGCGCGGGCAGCCGGCACGTTTCTCGCTTGAATCGAGGAACAACTTCCGGGGAGAACGAACATGAGCCTGCGCCGCACGCTGCTAGCCGCCGCCTTCAGCACTTCAGCCCTGCTCGCCGCCGGTCCTGCCTACTCGGCGACAGTGACCTTCGAGAATCTCGCAGGCACCTGGTCGGCAGCGACGGGCGGCACCAACGTCAACTACTCGGGCAACGGCACGGCCACCTCGCAGATCACATGGGGCATACCGTCAGGCCAGCCGCAGCAGAGCGGCTACAGCTTCGCGGCCGTGACCAGCCCCACCGTGCCGACGGCGACGCTGCCGCCGAGCCCCTCGAACGATCTCGTGCTCGGCACCTTCACGCACTTCAACTTCCCGATCAACAGCGGTTCCGGCATCTCGGCCGTGCAGCTGACCATCTCCGCGAGTGTCAAGGTCGACGGCGTGCTGCAGGGTTCGTACAGCTTCGTCTATGACTTCGCTCACTGGGAAACGCCGAACGGCAATAACCCGTGCGCGGACGGCGGAACGCACGGAGTCGGCGTCAATGTGAACGGGTGCGCGGACCGCGTCACAATGAACTACAACTCGCTGTCCGACAGCTTCACGATCGGCGGCGATCTGTACACGCTCGACATCCGCGGCTTCGAGCTGATGAACGGCAGCAAGGTCTACGGCTTCTGGACCACCGAGAATCTCGCGAACAGCGCCTACATCCTCGGCCGCGTCGCGCTGACCAGCGAAGTGCTCGCCGAAGTCCCGGCGCCTGCCACGCTGCTGCTGCTTAGCGCGGGGCTGATCGGTGCCGGCGTCGTCACGCGTCGCCGCTCGCAGCGCTGAGTCCCGTCCTGCCCGGCGAGCCTGCCGGGCTTTCCGGACGTGCGCTGGCTGCTTGGCCCGCAGGATCTGACGGACTCAGTAGGCCCGCGGGGCCTGCCACCAGGGCATCGTCGCCGAGCCCGCCCGCTTCGCCGCGCCAGCGGCTGCCGCGCAGCTGGCCGGCGCGTTCGAGCACCGGATAGGCGGTGGCGCAGAAGAACGAGTTGATGCGCCGCATGTCGCTGATGATGTCCAGGTGCAGCGAACTGGTTTCGATCGACTGCGTCGTCTGTCCCTGCAGCCGGTCCAAGTGGCTGGCCGAGTAGGCTCGCTCCAGGTCGCGGAAATGCTCCTTCTCCGCCAGCAGCATCTTCGCGCTGCCGACGTCACCGTTCAGGAACACCGACAGGCCGAGGCGCAGATTGGTGATCAGCCGCGCGTGCAGCTCCTCGATCTCCTGCATGCCGGCGCTGGAGAACGACAAATGGTGCGCGATCTTGCGGTCGCGCAGATCCTGCAGCATGTTCTCGAGAATGTCGCCGACGTGCTCGAGGTTGATCGTGAGCTGCACGATCTCCGACCAGCGCCGGCTGTCCCGCTCGTCGAGCGCTTCCCGGCTGATCTGCGTCAGATAGCGCTTGACCGCCGTGTACAGGCAGTCGATGTCGTCCTCCAGCTGCACCAGCTGATCGACGACGCGCGCGTCGTTGCTGCGGATCACCGACAGCAGCCCGCTCAGCATCTGCTCCACCGTATCGCCGATCCGCAGCGTTTCACGCGCCGCATTGGCCAGCGCCAGCGCCGGCGTCTTCAGCGCGGCCGGATCGAGATGGCGCGGCTCGAGCTGCGTCGGAGCGGCCGCGGCCGGCGGCACGCAGCGCAGGCACAGCCGCGCGACGCGGTCGGTGAGCAGGATGAACACCAGGCCGAGCGAAAGATTGAACAGCACGTGGAACTCGACGACCTGCCGCGCCGGCACCGGATCGAAGCGCGCGATCAGCCCGGCCACCCACGGCAGGCTGAACGCGAACACCGCGCAGCCGGCCAGCTTGAACAGCAGGTTGCCGAAGGCCACGTGCCGTCCGGCGCCGGGCGCGCGCAGATTGACGAGCAGGGCCAGCAGACCGCTGCCGAGGTTGGCGCCCAGCACCAGGCACAGCGCTACCGTCACCGGAATCAATCCCGCGGCAACGAAGGCCGAGGCCAGCAGCACCACCGACAGGCTGGACCACGACAGCAGCGTGAACAGCGCGCCGATCAGCATGTCCAGCACGATGTCGCCCGACAGCGACGCGAAGATCACCTTCACGCCGTTCGCCTGCTTGATCGGCTCGGTGGCCAGCACGACCAGCTGAAGCGCCAGGATGATCAGGCCGAGGCCCAGCAGCACGCGGCCGATCTGCCCCGCGCGCGAGCTCTTGCGCGGAAGATAGACGACGACGCCGATCAGGATCAGCAGCGGCGACAGCCAGCGCAGATCCAGCGAGAACACCATCGCCATCAGCGCCGTGCCGACGTCGGCACCCAGCATCACCACCAGCGCCGGCCCCAGCGCGATCAGCCCCTGGCTGACGAAGCCGCTGACGATCAGCGCGGTCGCGCTGGACGACTGCATCAGCGCCGTCACGCCCAGCCCGCTGAAGAAGGCCGCGCCGCGACTGCCTACGCTGCGCGCCAGCAACCGCCGCAGGCCGGGCCCGAACACGCGCAGGATGCCGGTACGGACGATGTGCGTGCCCCAGATCAGCAGGGCCACGCTGGCGAGCAGATTCAGCAGCGTCTGCACAGCGGTCCGACCCTCACCAGGGCAGGCTGAAGGTCTTGACGTTGGTGAAGCTCTTGATCGCCTCCTGCACGCCTTCCTTGTAGCCCAAGCCCGAATCCTTGATGCCGCCGAACGGCGTCAGCTCGAGCCGGTAGCCGGGCACTTCGCGGACGTTGACGCTGCCCACGTGCAGTTCGGCGATAAAGCGCGTGATGTAGTCCAGACGATTCGTGCAGACCGACGACGACAGGCCGAAGGCGGTGCCGTTCGACATCGCGATCGCTTCGTCGATGCTGCCGAAGCGCAGCACCGGCGAGACGGGGCCGAAAGTCTCCTCGCGCACCACCGTCATCTCCGGCCGCACCCGGTCTATGACCGTCGGCGAATAGAGCGCACCGTCGCGCCGGTTGCCGACCAGCAGCCGCGCACCCTGCGCCACCGCCTCGTCGACGCGGGCCTCGAACAGCCGCGCGGCCGCCTCGTCGATGACCGTGCCCATGTCGACCTGCGGATCGGACGGGTCGCCGTGGCGCCATGCGCGCGTCTTCTCCGCCAGCAGCTCGACGAAGCGATCGGCAACGCTCTCATGCACCAGCATCCGCTTGACCGCCGTGCAGCGCTGGCCGCTGTTCTTGTACGAGCCCTGCACCGCGAGCGTGCTGGCTTCGTCCAGATCGGCATCCTCCATCACGATGATGGGATCGTTGCCGCCCAGCTCCAGCACCTGTCGGCGATAGCCGGCCTTCGACGCAATGTACTTGCCCACCGCCACGCCGCCGGTGAAGGTGACCAGGTCGACGTCCGGATGGGTGATCAGCTCGTCGGCGATCTCGGCGGGATCGCCGTTGAGGACCTGCAGCATCTCCGGCGGCAAGCCGGCCTCGTACAGCAGATCCGCGAGCAGATAGGCCGACAGCGGCGTCTTCTCCGACGGCTTGAGCACCATCCGGTTGCCGGTCGCGATCGCCGGCGCCACCTTGTGCGCCACCTGGTTCATCGGATGATTGAACGGCGTGATCGCCGAGATGACGCCGAGCAGCGGGTCGCGCTGAGTGAAGACGCGCCGCTTCTTGCCGTGCGGCGTCAGATCGCACCAGAACGCCTGCCCGTCGTCCTTCAGCGTTTCGGCGGCCGCGAAGCTCAGCACGTCGCAGACGCGGCCGATCTCGTAGACCGAGTCCTTCTTGCACAGGCCCGACTCGGCCGTGATCAGGTCCGACGCCTGCTGCAGCCGGCCGCGCAGCAGCTGCGCCGCCTGCTGCATGATGCGCGCACGCTCATAGCGGGTCAGCGTGCAGCGGTAGGCCTTGGCGATCGCGAACGCACGGCGCACGTCGTCGACGCCGGCCTTGGATACGCTGCCGACGGCCTGCCGGGTGAACGGGTTGACGACGTCGATGCGCCGCTCGCGCACCACGCGTTCGCCGCCGATGCGCAGCGCTTCTTCGCGGAAATCCTTGCTGCGGGGGGAGGTCATGGCCGTCATTTGCTGGGGCGCGGCTGAGCCGGCCGCGGAACGAGGTGGTTGAGTGCGATGTCAATGACATCGAAGTTGCGCAGCCGCCGCTCAGGCAGGCCGACCGGGCTGCGATTGAACAGCAGCGGCACGGTCTGCTCGGAAATCCCGCCATGCGAACGCAGCGGGGCGTCGAGGCCCGACAGATCGTGGCGCGCGACGCTGGTGCCCAGCACGACTTGCCGGCTCGACACCACCACGAGATCACCGACCCGCTCGGGCGGCAGCTCGAAGCGCGCGCTGGCCTCCGCGTTGCCGAGTACCAGCTCGATACCGTCGAGTTCGCGCAGCCGCGATGCGATGCGCTCGCGCTGCTCGTCCGCGACGTAGATGGTGGCGAACGAACCGAGCGCGCCATGGTGGACCACGTACGGATCGGTGATCGGCAGAATCACTCGCGCGCGCTCGGCGCCTATCCATCCGTCGATCAGGTCCTGCAGATAGATGACGTTGGGTGAGCCGTCCGGCCGCGTCTTCGCGTTCATGCCGTGATCGGCGGTGATCGCCAGCACGTAGCCCAGCGCGTCGAGCCGCGCCAGATAGCGGTCCATCATCGCGTAGAAGGCATTCGCGCCGGCCGAGCCGGGCGGAAACTTGTGCTGGATGTAGTCAGTCGTGGACAGATACATCAGGTCGGGACGCCGGGTTTCGGCCAGCCGCACGCCGGCGGCGAACACGAACTCCGACAGCTCGGCGCTGTAGACCGACGGCACCGGCATGCCGACCAGTCCGAGCACGTCGGCTATGCCGTTCTCCTGCAACGTCACCTCGGCCGCCTTCTCCGACGAAAAGCAGATGCCGCCGCGCATGCCCTTGCCCAGCAGCTTGCGCAGCTTGTCCTTCGCGGTGACCACCGCGACGCTCGCGCCGGCATCGGCGAAAGCAGCCAGAATGGTCGGCGCGCGCAGGTACTTGGGGTCGTTCATCATGACCTCGGCACCGGCCTCGCGGTCATAGAAGTAGTTGCCGCAGATGCCGTGCACGGCCGGCGGACGGCCGGTGACGATGGACAGGTTGTTCGGATTGGTGAACGAAGGCACGACGCAGTCGGCCTTGAATGCCGCGTCGCCGGCGAGCAGCTTCGCCAGGTATGGCGTCGCTCCGGCGGCCGCTGCCTGCGTCAGGTAGTCGTATTCGCAGCCGTCGACGCAGACCACGGCCAATGGCTCCGTGATCGGCCGATAGCGGCGGCCATTGACTTCGATTTCAGTCATCGATGCTCCTTGCTGAAAGATTCCACGCAGCCCGGTTCAATCGCGGCGCGCCGGGCGGGCCATTGCGAGTGCCTTGCCGTCGAGCCCGTCATGGGGCAGACCCAGGTGCCGCAGGAAGGTGGGTGCCAGATCGATCAAGCTGGCCGGCTCGACGCGGTGCCCCGGCTCGAAGCCGCCGCCGCGCAGCGCCAGGAAGGGCCGCTGCTCATGACGGCCCAGCCCGCCGTGCTGGCCGTGTCCCGGTTTGGATTCGCCGCCCAGCGCGTTCTCCGCCACGTCGCGCCGTCCCGGCACGCCGAACGGGTTGGGCTGATCGTCGCCGGCCAGCGTCACGGCGATCCTCAGCGAACCGCCGGCCGGCATACCCAGCGCGATCAGTTCGGCGTCCATGAACACGTCGCCGACGAAGTCCTGCTGCCGCAGCCAGCCGGCGACGCGCTCGACGCGGTCGGCCGCCTGCAGCGCGAAATGCACGATCGCCGAGGTCCCCTGCGGCGCCACCACCACGTCCGCCGAGTCCGCCGACGCCTTCCAGCCGCCCTGCACCAGACGCTCGGCGATGTCGATCCGGCGGCGCACGGTCTCCATGCCGTGGTCCGAGCAGACGGCGCACAGCACGCGGCGGCCCGACGGATCGAGCCTGGCAATCGTGTCCAGCACGCGCGCCACGCAGCGGTCGGCAGCCGCGATCGCCGCCCGATGCTCGGGCGAGCCTAGCGGCGAATGATGGCCCGTGTGGTCGGGCTCGGACAGCCACAGCACGGCCAGCGGCGGCGCACGCTGCTCCAGCTCCGCGCAGAAGCGCTCGGTCATGGCGGCGTCGCCGCTTGCGCCGACTTCGATCGGCAGACCGTCGGCAACGGCGCTGCGCCGCGGGCCGAACGATCCCGCGCGGTGATAGACGTAGCCGGCGCCTTCGGGATCGTGCGCATACGCCGCACCGGGCGACACGTTCGACATGACGACCGCGGGTCCGAGCTCTGCCACGCGCTGGCTGAGCGTGGGCCGGCCCAGCGCCTGTCCGGTGGCACGCCGCAGCAGGTCGAAGAAGTCCGGCCGCCCCGCCGAGACGCAGCGCAACCCGGCGCCCTCATCGAGCACCATCGTGTTGCCGAGCAGCCCGTGCCGCGCCGGCAGGCAGCCGGTTGCGATGCTGGCCGCGCTGGTGCGCGTCGTGGACGGGAACACGCCGCGGAAGAACAGATAGAAGGCCGCCGCCTCGCGCAGCTGCGCCAGCGTCGGCGCCGTTCGCGCATCCACCAGATCCGGACGCAGGCTGTCGCAGACGATCAGAACCACTTGTGGCGCGGACCTCGGCACGGCGCTCAGCCTTGATACTCGTAGTGATCGCCGCGCTTGACCAGCGTGCGGCGATCGAGGAAGTCATGGAAGTGCACGACCACCTGGTCCGGCGCGATGAAGGCGACCGCATACGCCGGCGGCTCATGGCTCTTGGGCACCGGCCTCACCGTCGTCAGGTCGAACGGCACCTGATGGTTCAGGCCGCGCATCGTCGACGTCGAGATGCCGCGCCAGTTGCCGCAGACCGGCCGGTGCACGTGACCGTAGAACAGGTGGCGGATGTTGCGCCTGCCATCGACCACGGCGGCGAAGCGCTCCGGCTCGGCCAGCGAAATCACGTCCAGGCACGGAATACCGATGTCGAACGGCGGGTGATGCATGAACAGGTAGACCGGCCGCTCGCCGGCCTCGTCGAGCCGCGCGCGCAGCCAGACCAGCCGTGCATCGCAGTAGCGACCGCCGTTGACGCCTTCGTCCAGCGTGTCCAGGAACAGGAAGTCCCCTTCGGGCAGCCGCAGCGCATGCTGCACGAAGCCGGCCGCGTCGCGCGGCGCTTCCGGAAAGACGCTGCGGAACGGTTCGCGCAGGTCGTGGTTGCCGACCATCGGATAGCACGGCATCGGCAGGGTCTCGATCTGCCGGCGCAGGCCTTGATAGGCCGCGAGCTCCCCCTTGTGCGCCAGATCGCCGGTGATCACGCAGAAGGCGGCGTCGGCATGATGCTCGCGAATATCGGCGAAGCAGGCGCTGAGCCGTTCGTACGGATCCAACCCGTACAGCGACATGCCCGGCGTGATCAGATGCGTATCCGTGACGTGGACGATCTTCATGGGCCGCCTCATGCCGTGTTCGCCGCGAGCGCCGGCCCCGCGGCGGCGTCCGGCAGATTGCGGTAGCCGCGCGTGGCGGCGGCTATCAGCTCGCGCGTGTAGCGATCAGCCGGCCGCTCAAAGACGGCCGCCGTCTGCCCGGCCTCGCGCACTTCGCCGCCGTGCAGGACCACGACGCGGCCGGCGATCTGCCGGATGACTCCGAGGTCATGGCTGATGAACAGACAGGCGACGCCCGATTCGCGCTGCAGGCCGGCGAGCAGCTTCAGCACCTGCGCCTGCACCGAGACGTCGAGCGCCGAAGTCACCTCATCGCAGATGATCAGGTCGGGCTCGGCCGCGAACGCGCGCGCGATCGCGACGCGCTGCTGCTGGCCGCCGGAAAGCTGCCGCGGATAGCAGTCGAGCAGCGCCGGATCCAGCTGCAGTCTTTGCATCAACGCTTCGGCCTCGGCGCGCGCGCCGGCGCCGTCCAGGCCGCGGAACAAGGCCAGCGGCCGCGCCAGGATCTGCGCTACCCGCTGGCGCGGATTCAGCGACGACAGCGGATCCTGGAAAATGATCTGGATGCGGCGGCGTTCGTCGGCGCTGCGCTGCGCGGCCAGCCCGGCCAGCGGCCGACCGTCGAAGCTCAGGCGGCCGCTGCCCGGCGCCAGCAGCCCGGCCACGATCGCCGCCGCGGTGCTCTTGCCGCTGCCCGATTCGCCGACCAGGCCCAGCGTTTCGCCGGCCGCGATGTCGAAGCTGAGTTCGCGCAGCGCCGGCGGCGCGGTGCTCGCGCTGCGGCGCAGCCATCCGCGGCGCGGCGCATAGCTGAATCCCAGCCGCTCGACGCGAAGCAGCGGCGCGCTGTGCGCGGCAGGGGCCGCCGCGGCCTCCTGCACGGCGGACGCCGGCCGGTCCAGCCGCGGGATGGCGGCGATCAGCCGGCGCGTGTAATCGTGCGCGGGCGTGCGATAGACGTGGCGCGTCGGACCCTCTTCGACGATCCGGCCGTCGAGCATCACCAGCACGCGGTCGCACATCTCGGATATGACGTTCAGGTCGTGGCTGACGTAGACCAGCGTCGCGTTCAGCCGCCGTCTCAGCTGCTGGACCAGCTCCAGCACCTGGATCTCGGTGGTCTTGTCCAGCGCCGTGGTCGGCTCGTCTAGCACCACCAGCCCGGGGTTGCCGGCCAGCGCCGCCGCGATCACCACTCGCTGCCGCTGCCCGCCCGACAGCTGGTGCGGATAGCGATCGTACAAGGCGACCGGATCGGGCAGATGAGTGGCCTCGAACAGCGCCAGCGTGGTTTCGCGCGCGCTGGCGGCGTCGCAGCCGCGATGCAGACGGACCGCCTCGGCGACCTGGGCGCCGACGCGCAGATGCGGCGTCAGCGAGCTCAGCGGGTTCTGCGGCACGAAGGCCACGCGGCCGCCGCGCAGCACGCGCAGGCCGTCGCGCGACAGCCCGCGCACCTCCTGTCCGTCGATGCGCACCGAGCCGCCGGTGATCGTTCCTCCGGGACGCGTGTAGCCGAGCAGCGCGCGGGCCAGCGTCGACTTGCCGGAACCGCTTTCGCCGACAATGCCCAGGCTCTGCCCCTCGGTGAGCGAGAAGCTGGCATCTATCACCGCCGGCCTCAGCCCGCCGTCGGAACGACGGTAGGCAATATCGAGATGCCGGACCGACAATCGCTCGACCGAAGAGACATCGACGGACAATGGCACCGCCGCGTTCATACGCCCCCCGCGTAGCCGCGCGCGGCGTCCATGCCCAGCGCATTGGCCAGCGCCTCGGCGCCGAAGTTCAGGCCGATCACCAGCGTACTGATGAAGATGGCCGGGAACAGCACCAGCCACGGCGCGAACGACAGCTGCCCGACGCCTTCGGAAACCATCAGCCCCCAGTCGGGCGTGGGCGGCGACAGGCCGAGGCCCAGATACGACATCGTGCTCAGCAGCAGCACGGCGTGCGACATGCGGATCGCGAATTCCACGTACACCACGTCCAGCGTGTTAGGCAGCACCTCGCGAACGATCACCGACAAGGCGTTCTCGCCGCGCAGCTGGGCCGCCTTCACATAGCCGAGCTTGACCTGCGTCAGCGCCTGCGCGCGGACGATGCGGATCACGCCGGGGAAGTAGACCAGACCGACCAGCGCGATCAGCACACCCAGCGACTCGCCGAAACCGGTGATGAACAGCGACACGAACAGGATGCCGGGCAGCGCCAGCTTGATGTCGCAGATGCGCATCATCACGTCGTCGGCGACGCCGCCGAAGTAGGCCGCCGCCACGCCGCAGAGGCTGCCTGTCAGCACCGCCACGGCCACGCCGGTGAAAGTCACCAGCAGGGCCATGCGGCCGCCGTACAGCAGCCGCGACAGGTAGTCGCGGCCGAGCACGTCGGTGCCGAGCAGGAACTCCAGGCTGGGGCCCTCGACGCGGCCCCCGACCAGCTCCGTCGGGTCGTACGGCGCAATCCACGGCGCCAGCAGCGCCAGCGTCAGGTGCAGCGCCACTAGCGCCAGTCCGAGGATCGCCGCCGGCTTGCGCAGCGCGAACGTATCGATACGGAGCATCATCTCAGCGCTCCCGGGCCCGCGGGTCGATGGCCATGACCGCGGCGTCGGCCAGCAGATTCATGGTCACCACGATCAGCGCCGCCACCAGGCTGATCGCCTGCACGACGGCCACTTCGCGCTTCTCCACCGCCTGGATCAGCACCATGCCGAGCCCGGGGTACGCGAACACCTTCTCGATCACGATAATGCCGCTGAGCAGGCCGGCGACATACAGAGCCGCCGAGTTCAGCGCCGGCATCACCGACGCCGGCAGCGCATGGCGCAGGATCAGCCGCATGTCGGAGGCGCCCGCCAGCCGCGCGCGTTCGACGTAGTCGCTGTTCAGCGATTCGATGAAGCCGGCGCGGATCAGGCGCACCAGATGGGCGATCGATCCGATCACGATGGCCAGTACCGGCAGGAAGGAGGCCGCCAGCAGTACGCCGGGCGGATCCTGGGTGAAGGCGGTGATCATCGCCGGAAACACCGGAATCCAGATCGCGAAGCACAGGATCAGGAAGTTGCCCGAAGCGAACTCGGGGATCGAATAGCCGATCATCGCACCGGTCGACGCCGCGAGATCAGGGCCGCGCCCGCGCCAGTACGCCGCGGCGATGCCGATCAGCAAAGCGGTCGGAATCGCGATCGCAGCCGTGACCAAGCCCAGCAGCAGCGAGTTGCGCAGCGGATAGGCGATCACGTCGGCGACCTCGGCACCGCCTATGATCGTGCGGCCGAAGTCGCCGCGCACCGCACCGGCAAGCCATTCGGCATAGCGCACCGCGGCCGGCCGGTCCAGCCCGAGTTCGGCCCGCCGCCGCGCCAGCTCGTCGGCGCTCATCATCGACGCCTCGTCATTGGTCAGCGACACCTGCAGGGCGTCGCCCGGCAGTACCTCGGTCGAGACGAACACCAGGATCGTGACCAGCCACAGCACCAGCATGGACAGCAGCAGACGC
Organism: Burkholderiaceae bacterium; assembly: GCA_050187175.1. Taxonomy (GTDB): domain Bacteria; phylum Pseudomonadota; class Gammaproteobacteria; order Burkholderiales; family Burkholderiaceae_E; genus Zeimonas. The sequence continues at coordinate 82,336 of JBFWXS010000006.1, read as the reverse complement.
CGCAGTATCGCGAACCCCATGCGCGGCTACGCCTTCCAGACGTCGTCGAAGCGGATGGACCAGAACTGCGAATGATTCTTCAAGCCGCGCACGTCCGGCTTGTGGATCAGCATGTTCTTGCGGCCCACCGGATGGATGGCCGGCACTTCGTCGAACAGGATCTCCTGCATCTGCTTGTACAGCGCGTTGCGCCGCGCAGGATCGCGCTCGCCGATCGCCTGGCTGTACAGCGATTGATAGCGGTCACAGCCCGGCCCGCTCCAGTAGCCGCTCTCATTGTTGTCGGGCCGCATACGGAACAGGCTCACGCCCGGATTGCGCACCCCGGAAGGACCGTAGGCGAACCGGTGCTTGCGCGTCTTGGCGGCGTCCTCGACGCGCCAGTCGCGGTAACCGTCGCCGGGCCGCTGCTCGATCGGCATGGTGATGCCGGCGTCCTTCACGGTCTGCGCGACGACCTGGAACACGCGCGGGATCTCCGGCCACGAGGCGGTGAAGTAGAAAGTGGGCAGCGTGATGCCGTTCGGATAACCGGCCTCGGCCAGCAGCCGCTTCGCCTTCGCGACATCGCGCTTGACCGGACGCGGCAGGAAGGAGGCCGTATTGGCTGGCGTCAGATGCGAATCGTTGCCGATCCATCCGGTCTTCGTGCCGTAGACGATGCGCATGACCTTGTTGCGATCGATGGCCAGCGCCAGCGCCTGGCGGATGCGCTTGTCATTGAACGGCGAGCCTTCGTATTTCGGCAGGATCATCAGCGCCTGATCGCCCGCCTCCGAGAAGTCGACCTTCGCGTCCGGAATGCTCGCCAGATCGGGTAGCAGTCCGGGATCGACTCCGAGCACCGCATCGAACAGGCCGCCGCGGAAGCCGTTCAGCGCGCCCTCCATGCGGCCCGGCGAGCTGGCGACCTCGAAGCGGTCCAGGTACGGAAAGCCCTTGCGCCAATAGTCGCCGTGGCGCTCCATGATCAGCCGCCGCTTCGGATCGAGCTCGACGATCTTGAACGGACCGGTACCGATCCCCGACAAGCCGATCTGCTCAAGCGGCGCCTCGGGCATCACCATCAGCTGGTACTCGCCGAGGATGTACGGGAACTCGCTGTTCGGCTCGTTCAGGTGCATGCGCACCTTGTGCGAGCCGATCTTCTCGATCTTGACGATCTGCTTGGCGAACGAGGTCTTCTGCTGATGGAACAGGAACGAAGCGACCACGTCGTCGGCGTCCATGTCGCTGCCGTCGTGGAACTTCACGCCCTCGCGCAGCGCGATCTCCCATACCTTCATGTCGGCATCCGGCTCCCACGACGTGGCCAGCTCGGGCTCGACTTCCATGTTCTGGTTGACATATGCGAGCCCGTTGAAGGCGCTGCGCGTATTGATGTCGAGCAGGTAGTACGGATGCTTGCCGTTGCGGGCGTCGCCCATCCGGTTGTTCGGGTAGGTGTTCGTGTAGACGAACCTGCCGCCGCGCTTGGGCGCGGCGGACGCGGACGCCGGCGGCCTGGACTGCGCATGAGCCGCGTCGGGCCATAGCAGCTCACTCAGCGCGGTGCCGGCGAGCGTGGCGCCGGCGCCCGCCAGCAGCGTACGGCGCCTGGCGCCATGCGCGTGCCGGGGACTTTCCCCGTCCTCGCCTCGGCGTTCGGCCCCGGAAGTACCGGATTCAGCTTTCATCGATGTGCTCCTCCATTGACGGTTCACTCCTCTCATTCGCAGGCGCTGCCTGCCTGAGATGATGACCGCGTTTTGTTTCAGTACCTTTAAAGATACTGCTCATGCGGCGTTGCGACTCGCCCCTCCGATGAAGTTCCTGCCGCGGGCGCCGCCCATCGCATCGTCGACCATGCGCAGCGACTCGCCTTCTCCCACTCCATACGCACCGAAATCGGTAGCTACGCCCAGCGATTCGATGAACGCCGCCAGCCGCTCAGGCGCGCCGGCCAGATCGCCGCCGAAGATCTCGGACAGCACCGCGTCGCGGCCCGCATCGACGCCGAGCGCGCGGCGCAGCACCATGGGCAGCGTGAACGAGCAGGCGATGCCGTGCGGCAGCCCGAAGCGCAGCGTCATCTCATAGGAGATGGAATGCGCCAGCGCCGTGCGCGTGTTCGAAAAGGCCATGCCCGCCTTCAACGCCGCCAGCGCCATGCGGCCGCGCAGCTCGCGGTCGGCCGGATCGGCCAGCAGCGGCGGCAGGCTCGCCATGACCTCGCGGGCTGCGGCCACGGCGAAGGTGTCGGAGATCGGATTGGCGTTCAGATTCCAGATCGACTCGAGCGCGTGCGACAGCGCATCCAGCCCGCTCTGCAAGGTGACCGAAGCCGGCAGCGTCAGCATCAGCTCGGGGTCGACCACCGCCGCTTCCGGCCAGGTCTCGTCCAGGTGCAGCGAATATTTTCTGCCGGCATCGCGGTCCCAGACCGTAGCCCACGGCGTGACCTCGCTGCCGGTACCGGCCGTCGTCGGCACGGCGATCAGCGCCTTGACGCGATGCGGACGGAACGGCGCGCCGCGAGCCAGCAGCGCGACCAGTTCGTCGAAGCCGCTGCGGGTCCCGACCATCAAGGTCTTCGCGGTGTCGATCGCGCTGCCACCGCCGACCGCGACGATCGCCTCGCAGTCGCCGTACTCGCGCCAGAAGCGCTCGTACATCGGCCGCAGCTCGGCCACGTCCGGATTCGGCTCGATGCGGTCGACGACGCCGGCCAGCGAGGCGCCGAGCACGCCGCGCAGCCGCGCCGTCAGTCCGATCGCCTCGGCCTCGGGAAAGGTCACCAGAACCGCCCGGCGGCCGGCCAGCAGCGCCGGCAGTTCGCCCACCGCGCCGGCGCCGTACCGGATGGCGACGGGGTTCTGATAACGATAGGAAATGGGTGTCGCCACGGGCTCCTCGATCCGATTCGATTGACCGGTACGACAGCCTGCCGTAGCGTTGAGGTGCGATCAAATTCTTTTATTTACACCTATCCATTCAAAAAAGCTATGAGACTGACCCAGCTTCGCTCCTTCCACGCCGTAGCGCGCGCCGGCGGCTTCACCGGGGCAGCCAAGCTGCTGCACATCAGCCAGCCCACGGTGACGACGCAGGTCCGGCTGCTCGAGGATCTGTACGGCGTCGAGCTGTTCTACCGCCGCGGCCATACAGTGAAGCTGACACCCCTGGGCGAACAGCTGCTCGCGATCGCGCAGCGCATCTTCATGCTCGAGACCGATGCGACGCACCTGCTGAAGGACTCCGGCGAGCTGAAATCGGGCCATCTGCGCGTCGGCGCGGTCGGGCCCTTCCACGTCACCGAGATGCTGGCCGAGTTCAACCGGCGCTTTCCCGGCGTCGGGGTTTCGGTGAGGGTCGGCAACTCAGCGGACGCGCTGGCGGCTCTTTTCGACTATCGGACCGATGTAGCCGTACTGGCTCAGGTCACCGACGACCCGGCTCTGCACTCGATGCCGTACAGCCGGCATCCGGTGGTCATCTTCGTGCGGCACGATCATCGCTTCGCCGGCCGTGCGGCTATCGGCATCCGCGACCTCGAAGGCGAGCGGATGATCCTGCGTGAAGAGGGATCGACCACCCGTAAGGCGCTCGACGACGCGCTGGCACGGGCCGGCGTCACACCGCGGATCGCGATGGAGATCGGCAGCCGCGAGGCCGTGCGCGAGGCGGTGATCAAGGGAGTGGGCATAGGCGCCGTGTCGGAAGTCGAGTACATCCCGGACCCTTCGCTGCGCGTGCTGCGCGTGCGCGACGCCGAGATCTATACGCATGCGCACGTCGTCTGCCTGAAGGAGCGGCGCAGCGCGCGGCTGGTGGCGGCGTTCCTGGCGATCGCCACGGAGCTGCAGCGGGAACGCATCACCCCCGGCAATCGCGCCAGACGATCAGGCCGTCGAGCGCCTCGATCCGTTCGCCGTTCACCTTGACCGGGTTCAGCTCGATCGATTCCAGGCGATCACCCAGTTCGCAGGACAGCTCCGCAAGCCGCATGACGACGCGGACGACGGCATCGGGATCGACGGCACGAATGCCATGACCGCCGCGCAGCAGGCGCGCGCCGCGCAGAGACAGCAGCATCTCCCGGACCTCGGCCTCGGTGACCGGCAGCGGCATCACCGCGGTGTCGGCCAGCATTTCCGTCCATACGCCTCCCAGACCCAGGACGAACGCGAGACCCCAGTTGCTGTCGTGCTTGACGCCCACGATGAGCTCGATGCCTTGCTTTCGCATCGGCATCACCAGGACGCCGTCGACAGCGGGCCGGTCAGGCAGCCCGCGCGCGGCTCGCATGACGCGCTGCCATGCCGCCGCCACGGCCTCCGCATCGGCGACGTCGAGCGCCACGGCGCCGATCGCGCTCTTATGCGCGATCTCCGGCGACGAGATCTTGATCGCGACCGGATAGCCCAGCTCGGCGGCAGCCGACACCGCCTCGTCGGCCGTGCGCGCAAGCCGCCAGGGAACGACCGGCACTCCCGCATCACCGAGCAACTCCAGAACCTGATACTCGGACAGCCGCCGCGGCATCGGCTCCCGTCTTCTCACGGCCCCCGCGGTGCCGCGCCGCTGCGCCGCGGCAGACAGCACGGCCGGCAGCCGCTGCCGCCAGATCGCCCCGTGGGCGAAGGCCCGCAGACCATGGGTGATGCCGCCGATCTCCGCGGGCAAGCCCAGCGTACGGCAGAAGCGCCATTCGAAGTCGGTGATGTCGCAGAGCGTGTCGGAGACCGTCAGAACGGTCGCCGCGGCGTTTGCCATCGCCTGGGTCCAGCGCTCGAAACGGCGCAGGACGGGTTCGGCGTCGAGCGGCTCCGCCCGCCATGGATTGCGTCCCACGAACACGACGTCGTAGGCGGGATCCTCAGCGAGCACTTCGATCGCACGCGGAATGATCGACGGATCGGACTGGGCGATGCCCGTGGTATCGAGCGGATTCGAGATCGACGCCGGCGGCGGCAGGACGTCGCGCAAGCGCTGCAGCGAGGACGCGGACGGCGGCGGCAGCCGCAGTCCGACCTCTTCGGCGCGATCGGCGAATATCTCGCAGAATCCGCCGGACAATGCCACGAACGCGGCGCGCAGGCCCCTGCCCGGACCATGCTGCGCGAGATGCGCCGACGTGATCACGAGCTCCTCGAGCGACTCGACGGTAATGATCCCGAGCTGCCGGAACGCCGCGCGATTGATTCTGTCATCACCCGCCAAGGCACCGGTATGCGAGATCGCCGTGGCCGCGCCGGCGGCCGAGCGTCCGGCCTTCAGCGCCACCACCGGCTTTCCGGCCGCGGCAGCACGCAGGCAGGCGGACCGGAAGCCCTCGCGATCGCGGATGGTTTCGATGAACAGCGCAATGACGTTGGTCCGAGCATCGTCGACGAGATGATCGATCAGATGATGAACCTGTATCATCGCTTCATTGCCGACCGCAGCGGCAATGCTCACGCCCGCGCGCCGACCGAGCAGGCCTCGCAGCATGGCGTGGACCATGATTCCGCTCTGCACCACGACGCCGATCGAACCTGCCTGGACCGGGCAGTCCGGATATGCAGGCGGGGTGAGCGGGGAGCCATAGAGCACGGTCCGGGCATGCAGATTGAGGAAGCCGATCGTGTTCGGCCCGAGCACCTGCTGCGAATGCCGGCGAGCGGTCTCCACGACGGCTTGCTGCAGCCTGACCCCCGATTCGCTCTCCTCGGCGAATCCTCCGGACAGTACGACCAGGTTGCCGACGCCCTGGCCGGCCGCCTCTTCCATCAATCCGGGGACTCTTGCCGCGCCGACCAGCGCGAACACCAGATCCACGGGACGACCGATGTCCGACAGCGACGGGAGCGTCGGGCATCCATGCACGACAGCTTGATTCGGGTTGATCAGATGGATCTCGCCCGGAAAGCCATGGCGCACCAGATTGCCGTGGACGCACAGCGACATGTTGCTTCGATCGCTGACGCCGACCAGCGCGACGCTGCGAGGCGCGATCAGCCGGCGCAGCTCGCCCGCGCTACGATAGCTCACAAAAGTGCCCTTCAGCCGAGCTGGCCGATTTCCTGCCGCCCCTGTCGAAGGCTGCGGAAGATCCAGGCCAGATTCATCTCATCGCTTCCTTCCCAGATCCGCTGGATCCGGAGGTCGCGATACCACTTCTCGATGGGCATCTCCTTCGCATACCCCATGCCGCCATGGATCTGAAGCACGCGGTCCACGACGCGATTAGCCATCTGCGCGACGTAGAACTTGGAAACGCACGAGGCGTGGCGATAGTCGATGCCTTTGTCAGACTGCCAGGCGCAGTTGAGCACCATCATCTTCGCCGCCCGGATCTCGCACTCCGATTCGGCAATCATCCATTGAATGTTCTCCCGCTCGGCGATCTTCTTGCCGAACGTGACCCGATTCTCGGCATGTTCCAGCGCCATTCCGAGCAGCCGCTCCGCGGCGCCGACGTTCTTTCCGCCCAGCACCCATCCTCTGTTCTTGTAGATGAACTGCATGGCGATGCGGAAGCCGTCATTCACATCGCCGACGCGGTTCCGATCCGGCACGCGGACATTCTCGAAGACGATGGAGGCCGGGTCGTGCGCTCCCATCATTCTGATCGGCGAGGACTTCCAGCCCATTTCGCGGTCAACCAGGAAGGCGGTGACGCCGTCGTTGCGCTGCTCGCCCGGGGTGCGGCAGAAGACCAGCAGAAAGTCGGCTTCGTTGCCGCCCGTGATCCAGGTCTTCTCGCCGTTGATCACCCATTCATTGCCGCTGCGCACGGCCGCCGTCCGGATGCCGCGCGCGTCCGATCCGACGCCCGGTTCACTGAGGGCGAATCCGGTTCGGCGCCGCCCCTCTATCGTCGGAACCAGGTACTCCTTCTTCTGCTCGTCGTTCAGCAGATGCAGCACGTTCATCGCCGAGCCGCCGAACTTGAAGTTCACGAACGACTTGCCGGTTTCCTCGTAGATGATCGCCTGCATCACCGAGCTGAGATCGGCCCCCCCCAGCTCCTGTGGAGTATCGATACCCCAGAAGCCGGCCGCCTTGGCTCTGCCTTGAAGCTCGGTCAGTTCATCGTAGGTCAGCTCGGCAGGCCCGCCCTTGAGAGCCCGATGCAGCAGCTCCGTCTCCAGCGGCAGCACCTCGCGTTTCATGAACTGGCGAACGGAGTCCTGAACCATCCGTTCTTCATCGGAGAGGGAGAAGTCGATCATTCTGTATGCGCTCCTGGAACTCAATGCTGGGATTCAGCGGATCACGATGTTTCTGTCACGCACCAGGTCGTTCCACTTGTTGAAGTCCTGCGTGACGAAGTCCCGAAATTCCTTCTCGCCTCCGGTGAACGGCACGATGTCCGGCGTCAGCACCGACTTGACCTCGGGTCCGTGCATCGCATTGGCGATGGCCTTCTGAAGAATGCCGACGACGGCATCGGGGGTGCCGGCCGGCGCAACCGTCCCGGCCCAGAAATAGGTCTCGATCTCCGGATATCCCGCCTGCCTGAAGGTCGGAACGTCGGGGTAGGCTTCCATCTGCTCGGCCGAGGTGATCGCCAGGATACGGAGCGCTCCTCTCTTGTGATGCTCTCCGGTGACGCTGACGGTCACCATCGCCGCCGGGAGGGTGCCGCCGAGCACATCCAGCACCATGGGCGCGTCTCCCTTGTATGCCACCATCTGCACACGCATGCCGGTGATGGAGGCGAACTGCTCCATGGTCAGGTGCGACGCACCGCCGGGTCCGCCGGTGCCGAAGATCTGAGGACGAGCATCCTTTCTTGCCAGCTCGACGAACTCCTTCAGCGTCGACGCCGGCGAACTCTTGGGAACCGCGAGCACGACGCCGCCGCGATACAGCGTGGTGATCAGCTTGAAATCATCCAGCCGGTACGGCAGGTCCTTCATCAGGATCCGGTTGGTTGTGAACGCGTTGCCGGGCGCCAGGCCGATCGTGTAGCCATCGGGCTTGCTTGAGCTCACCGCCTGCATCGCGATCACGCCCTGCCCTCCGGGCCTGTTCTCGACCACGACGGGCACCTTGAGCGCCTGCTCCATATTGCGGCCCACTGCGCGGGCGATCGCATCGGTGGGGCCGCCGGGCGCGTACGGAAGAACGAAGCGGATCGGTCGTGTCGGGAATGCCGTCTCGGCAAACGCTTGGTGAGCGACCGAAGTCACCGCAGCAAAGCAGAGGGCAAGAAGCGCACGGATCATGGGGTGTCTCCTGGGCTAATTTTTTATTAACTTACATGTAGGTTAATTAATGCATGGAGCGATGTCAACCATCTTCGGCGTGCCTGCCTCTTTCGCGAACAGGCGGATCCCCGAAGACCGCTCACTCTACTTCTGTACACTAACGAGTCTTCCATAGCGATCCAGAATCTCGGGGGACTCGTCCGCCATGCCCCGCCCTACGCGCCGAGCCGTCGGCTCGTCACAGCAGGACGCGACTTCGCAAGCCTCGCCGATGCGCGAGGAGATCAAGCGTTTGACGAGGGACCTGCTGATCAGAGACGGCTACGCCGGCTTCCGCTTCCACGACCTGGCGGAGCAGCTAGGCGTCACCCGGGCATCGATCCACTATCACTTCGTCAGCAAGCAGCGGCTGTGCGAGGAGACCATCGTCGAAGCCGTGGCTCAATCGAGCAGGCTCTATCAGTCGATGCTGATCGACGGCGAAGAAGCATTCCATGAGCGCATCCGCAGGATCATGGAAATGAACCGCTCACGCTATCTGCACTACAACCCGACGGGCAAGACATCCAATCCCTGGGCGCTGATTTCCAGGATGCGATTGGAGCAGCACGAGCTGACCGAGCCCGTTCGGCGCGAACTGGCCGCATTCCGTTCGTCGCTGGAGAAGAACATCGAGATCAGCGTCAAGCTGGCCATCAAGCGCGGCGAGCTGATGCTGCACACTCCTGCCAGAACGCTTGCGCTGATGCTGATAGCCATCATCAACAGCTCGGATCCTACGACTCGGGATACGTCGTCGTTCAAGCGGATGGAGGAGTTGTATCTCGGCTACCTGGAGCTGGTGGCGGCGGCTTACGGCGCGGCGAAGAAGTAGGCTATCGACCGCCGCATCCACCCCCGCCCGCCAGCCCGCGCCTGCCGCTCCCCGCCACCCTACTGAAGTTCGACCCCGGTCGAGCGAACAACTTCCCGCCACTTCGTCAGCTCGCTCGCCAGCAGTTCCCGGGCTTGCGCCGGGGTGCTCCCCGTGCCCGTAAAACCCACATCCTGCAGCTTCAGCTGAAGCTCGCGCTGCTTGAGGGCACGCTGAATCTCCTGGCCGAGCAGCTCGACGATGGTGTTCGGCGTTCCCGAAGGCGCCGCGATGATCATCGCGGACGTGACCTCATGGCTCACCAGGCCGAGCTCCTTCAGCGTCGGCACCTGTGGCAGCAGCTTCGAGCGTTCGTCGCCGGCCGTCGCAAGTGCCCGCAGCTCTCCGGCGCGCAACTGGGTTTGCACGGCTGGGACGAGATCGAATGCCAGCTCGACGTCGCCGCTCTGGACGCCGGCATAGAGATTCGCGGAGGTCTTGAACGGAACTATCGCGAAATCCGCCTTCGCGGACGCCTTCAGGAGTTCAGCAGCCATGTGTTGCGTGGTACCGAGAATCGTCGTGCCGACGGTGAGCCGGCCAGGCCGGTTCTGCGCATTCGCGATGAACTCCTCGACCGATCTGAGCTTCGAACGTTTGCCAGCCAGAACGACAATGTCGGTTCTGATGATGTCCGAGATCGGCGCCAGATCTCTCTGAACATCGTAAGGCGGCGACTTGAACAGCGATTGGCTGAGCGCATTGCCGCTGCCGATGAGGAGGAGGGTGTATCCATCCCGTGCGCCGTTCGCGACGTGCTTGAGCGCCCCTGCTCCTCCCGCGCCCGGCCTGTTCTCAATGACGATCGATTGACCGAGCTGAGCAGCCATCTGCTGGGCGACCAGGCGCGCGACGATGTCCGCGCTGCTCCCGACGCCCACTGGAACCACCAGAGTGATCGGCCTGGCCGGATAGGACTGCGAGCGAGCCATCCCGTGCCATCCAGCGCCACAGGCAAGCAACAACGTGCCGGCAGCGCGCAAAGCTGCGCGTCTTTCCACGATATCGTCTCCCTTTCGTCTATCGGTCTCAGGCGCTTACGCGCTTGAACAGCTCCGAGCCTCGTTCGAGCCGCTGCCATTGCTTGGTCGGCGCCCCCGAGCGAACGGCTTCCATCTCGCGCCATAGAATCCGCCTCAACAGAGCGATGCCGACATCCGAAGCACCGAGGCACTCGCCGGCGCGGTCGGCGACCGCCCCCTGCCCGATCAGGGCGACGTAATCCTGCGCGCTCGTCAACCGGATCAGCGGATCGGACGGATAACGGCCCGCGAACAGATCGGCATGATGATCCGCGGAGTTGTAGTCCTCGCAAGCCGCGAAGTACTCGACGCGGCTCCGGTCGGCTTCCGGCGTGGTGGACGGGGTCGCGAACAGCGCGATTCTCAAGGTGTGATGCTGATCGATCGGCACCATCCAGTGGGAAACCTCGGTCCACGGGTCGGTAGGACTGACACCGGGAATGACTACGTGGTTCCCATAGGGGAAGGTCCAGTCGCTGACGCGCTCGGAGCCCGACCTCACCGCCACCTGGCAGACGCCGGCGTCCGTTTCCCGGTAGCTGACTTCCGGCACATCGGCGGTGATAGCCTCGCCGAAGGCGCCCACCCTGCCCATCTGATGCGCGAAGCTCACGTGTACGGCATCCAGCGAGTTCTCAACGTTCTGAAGCCAGTGGCACGGCCATATCTCCTGGCGCTGGAACAGCAGCATGCCCGACGTCTCGAACACCGCCTTGCGCGGCAGATCGAACTCCGGCGGCGTATCCTCGCCCAGATAGCAGAACACCAAGCCGCTGTATTCGCGCACCGGATAGGCTTGTATGCCAATGTTCGACTCCCGGCCGCTGCGTTCGGCGGGACGCTCGACGCATTTCCCTGATGGATCGAACCTCCAGCCGTGATACATGCAGCGGATGTCGTCGCCCTCGATCCACCCCGTATGCAGCAGCGTCAGCCGATGAGCGCAGCGACCTGCCACGAGGTGAATCTTTCCGCCATGGCCGCGGTACAGGGTCAGATCCTCTCCCAGCAGTCGCACAGCCCTGGCCTTCCCTCGCGGAACGTCCCGCGCCACGGCGATCGGATGCCAGAATCTCCGCAGCAGATCGCCCATCGGCGTCCCGGCATCGACTTCGGTCAAGTCCTTCAGCCGCTCGATCTGCTGCTGCGACAGCCTGCTGTTCGTCTTGGCCACGTTCAGCCCACCTTCACGCACAAGGGGTCGAATCCCCCAATCTCGATCTCGAGCTCGTCGCCCCTTGTCAGGAAGCGCTTGCGCGCCGCGCCCACGCCGGCAGGAGTGCCGGTGGCAATGACGTCGCCAGGCAACAGCGTCATATACGATGAAAGAGTAGCGATGATCTGCTCTGTCGAGAAGATCATTTCCGACATGCTTCCCTGCTGGACCACCTCTCCGTTCAAGCGGGTGGTGAGAGACAGCGTCCGCTCGCGCAGCGCGTCGATCACCGCCGGGCCACAGGAAATCGCGGGGCCGAGCGCCGATGCGGCATCGAGCCCCTTCGCCGCGGTCCAATCGGGCCAGAATCCCGAGCCGGCTGCAAGCTTCAGCAGATCTCGCGCGGAGCCGTCGTTCAGTGCACAGACGCCGGCCACGTGATCCAGCGCCGCCTCCGGGCCAACCGCCTTGCAGCGCCGGCCGATGACGACGGCAATCTCGCCCTCGTAGTCCAGTTCGGAGGTGACCGCGCGATTCGGATCCAGCAGTTCGCCGTGGGCGACAAAATTCGATGGCGCCTTGTAGAAAATCAGCGGACGCTCAGGCGGCTTCGCACTGGATTCGACCCCATGCGCCTGGTAGTTGATCGCAACCGCGAACACTCGCGCGGCAGGATCTACGGGCGGCAATATCACCGCCTCCTGCGCAGAGATGCGCTCCCTGACCGGCAACGAAAAGTAATCGGACGCAAGCACCGCGGACAGCACGTCGCCTTCCCGCAGCAGCGCGATTCCCTCCTGATCGATACGCCCGACGAAAACCTGATCGCCACGCTTGAATCGACCCACTCTCATCACGTTTTCCATCGCTTCCTCCGCCGCCAACTGCCGATTCCTGAGGCGACAGATTGTCGTCGAGGGAACGCTGGCCGGCGACGGCCCGGGAGCGATGAATGTATTGTTTGTTTCAGTCGATCGCGTGTGGAGGATCACGGGCGAACGAGATCAGCCGCCTGTGCGAGCCAGCGAGACGAGCTTTTCCTGGTCGGTCACCGCGATGCCTCCGTACCGGACCTGTACGATGCCGGCCGCCTCCATTTCGCGTAGCGCGCGATTGACGACCTGGCGACGGGTTCCAAGCATGGCTGCTATCTCGTCCTGAGACAGGCTGACTTCGCTGGCCTTCCCGGAACGGCCGGCCCTGGCCACGAGCGACTGGATCAGGCCCGCGATTCTTTCGCTCGTAGAGAAGGTCGCGGCGCTTTCATACAGGGCCAGCGCATTGCGATACCTGCGGTCCAGGGCGGCAAACAAGGAAATCGCGAGATTGCCGTCGGCCCGGATCATTTCGCGAATGAGCGCACCGGAGATCCGGACCAGCGTGGTGGCTTCCTTGCATGTCGCCGTATGGACGAAGCGGGACCCAGCGATTGCCGGGCCGATCCCGTGACAGTCGCCCGCGAAGTAGAGCCAGGCCGTGAAGTCGCGGCCGGACGAACGGCGAGTCAGGCGCAGCGAGCCGGAAACCAGCAGATACAAGTAGTCGGCGCTCTCGCCCGATCGATGCACATGCGAACCCGCATCCAGATTGAGAACACCGGCAGCCTCGATCAGTCGGTCGACGGCGTCGCCGGGCCAGTCGGCGAACAGCTCCGATTGCGTGATCGCCAGCCTGGCAAGAACACTGCTCATGCCCCATGTCCGTGTATCTGCGCGCGACGGAGGCCCGAGTGTACTGCGACGGGCCGGAGCGCGCCCGGCATGGCTTCAGGGCTTCAGTGCGCTTCCCACGTCATCCGGCCGAATCCCTGCCGAGTCGAGCAGCGCATTGACCAGCGGCGCCTGCAGCTTGTACTTCAAGGCGCTGTTCATCACCTGATCCGAGATGCTGCCGCCGGCGGAAGAAGGAGCACTGCCATCGCCGGCCGGCGCGGCGGCGCCGCCGAGGCCGTCGACATGGACGATCTTGATCTCGCTGATGTGCTCCAGCGGCTTCGCGCTTTCGCGGACCACGGCTTCGATCTGGCCGATCGCGGCCAGTCTTGCACGCAGCTGCATCGCTTCCGGCGTCATCACGTTCTCGGCCTCGTTCAGCGCGCGCCGGCCGCGGGCTTCGACCTCGAAGCGCCGGTCCTCGCTCTCACGGCGCAGTGCGTCGGCGTCCGCATCGGCGCGCGCCAGCGTGCGCGTCACCTCAGCGCGGCGCTCCGCCGCCTGGCGCTCGGCATCGGCCTGCTGGACCAGGGCCAGGCCCTTCGCCTCTATGTCGCGAGCAGCCGCGACCAAGGCGAGCGCCTTCTCGCGTTCGGCACGTTCGAGCTCGCGTGCCGAGATGACCGATTCCTCGGCCTTCACGGCCGCCGCGCGCGACAGCTCGGCCTCGGCAAGCGCGGCATTGCGCCGCTTCGAGAACTCGGCGATCTCGATCTCGGTCGCCTGCTGGGCGATCTCGAGCGCCTTGCGCCGCTCGGTCTCGGCGATCTCGACGACGCGGGTGCGATCGATCTCGATCTCCTTGATCTGCTGCTCCAGGCGCACCTTCTCCTCGCGGATCGTCCGATCCGACACGAGGCGAGCCTTTTCCACCGCTTCGTTCGCATTCACTTCGGCGATCTGCGAGCCGCGCCGCATCTCGGCTGATTCGACAGTGATCTGGCTCTGCTGCTGCGCCCGGCGGATGGCGATCTCCCGTTCCTGCTGCAGCCGGGCGTACTCCTCTTCGCGCTGCAGTTCGAGCATCTGCTGCTCGGCTGCCAGGTTCTTGCGCTGGATGGCGACCTGCGCATCGCGCTCGATCTCGTTGCGCTTCCTGCGCCGCTCCTCGATCTCGGCGGTGAGCTTGGTCAGACCGGCAGCGTCGAACGCGTTGTTCGGATTGAAGAACTCGCGCGCCGCCTGGTCGAGCTTGGAGATCGACACGCTGTCGATCTCCAGGCCGCTGGCGTCGAGTCCGGTCGAGGCCAGCTCGCGCACGCGGCGCGAATAGGCGCTGCGGTTCTCATGCAACGTCTCCATCGGCTGCTCGGCGGCAGCGGTGCGCAGCGCATCGCTGAAGCGCGCTTCGAGCAGTTGCCGCATGCCGTCGATCGACATCGTTCGACTGCCCAGCGCACGCGCGGCAGCGGCCACCGATTCACGCACCGGCCGTACGCGCACATAGAAATCGGCCTCGACGTTGATGCGCAGGCGATCCTGCGTGATCAGCGCGTCCTGATCCTGGTGCGCGACGCTGATCCGCAGCGTGTTCATATTGACGCGCGTGACCTCGTGCAGCACCGGAATCACCAGGGCACCGCCTGAGATCGCCACACGCTCGCCGAGAAAGCCGGTGCGCACGAACGACAGCTCGGTGGTCGAGCGCTGGTACAGCTTGGACAGGATCCACCAGAGCACCGCGATGATCACGATGATCGCGACTATCGTCAGTACAACCAATCCAAAATTGATCTGCATGACTGCGAGGCTCCCGAAAACGGATGCGGGTCAATCGGTGCCGCCGTCGCTGCCGGGCGGCTCGACGAGCAGGCGAAGACACTTGACGAACAGCGGGCGGTATTCCTCGGGCAGACGCTCGAGCACGCGCCGTTCGACCTGCAGGTCGCGCGGCATCACCCGGTTCAGCAGCGCCGCGCCCTTGGGCGCCAGGAACAGCTCGTAAGCGCGTTGATCCCCGGGGGCGCTGGTGCGTCGCAACAAACCGGCAGCGACGAGGCGGCGCACCATCTCGGCGACCGTGTTGCGGTCCATGAACAGCCGGTCGGCCAGCGCATTCTGGCTCAGGCCGGGCTGTTGATAGACGGTGACCAGCGCGGCCTTCTGCCGCGGCGTCAGCGACTCATCGGCGAACTCGTGCGCGAACAGGTCCTCGGCCATGAAATGGGCACGCCGCAGCAGATGAGAAACCACCTCCTCGAGCTTGAACTCGTCGAGGATGCGCCTGACGGGTGCAGTGATCTGCCCGGCCGCATCGGCTTCCGAGGCAGGCCTGGCAGCCGCCCTGCTGCGTTTGGGTCTCTGTGGTTTGGGCCGTTCTGGCTTGGGCCGCAATTGCGCGGAGGGCACTGACATGGATCGATCGTCGAATGAGGCGATTGAATGAACCGCATGTGCACCGCGTTGCGCCCGCCTGCCGATAGCGCGCACGCCGATGATTGCCAGTACACGTACTATTCGTCGCGGCCGAAAGGCGCGCTCACGGATTTATAGTCGCTCCTCGCATGCGCCGTCAAGCTTCACGTCTTGCGCTCTCCTTCATCCTCTTTCACCGCGCCAATCTTGGACATGAGCGCGAAACTCGCGCACTACCACCTATTGACACTCGTTGATCGCATCTCTAGACTGAGTTCGTCGTTTGCGGGTACACGTCGCTTCATATAAGACGTATACGTACTAAAGTGCGAGTACCGTCAAGTGAAGGAGACGGCCGGACCCTCGTCGTCGTCGTCGCGTTCTTGTCGTTTTCGTCGTGATTCCATCATCGTCGGCGCCATGCGGCGCCGCGTCAGAGCGAGTCGAACATGGCACAAGGCGAAATCATCGCCGGCTTCCTGGCCCCCCACCCGCCCCATCTGGTCTATGGCGAGAACCCGCCGCAGAACGAGCCACGCTCGCAGGGCGGCTGGGAGCCGCTGCGCTGGGCCTATGAGCGCGCCCGAGCCAGCCTGGACGAGATGAAACCCGACGTGCTCCTCGTGCACTCTCCACACTGGATCACGTCGGTCGGCCATCATTTCCTGGGCGTGCGCCAGCTGTCCGGCAAGTCGGTCGATCCCATCTTTCCGAACCTGTTCCGCTACGACTTCTCGCTGGAGGTCGACGTCGAGCTCGCCGAAGCGTGCTGCGAGGAAGGCCGCAAGGCCGGGCTGGTGACGAAGATGATGCGCAACCCGAACTTCCGGGTCGACTATGGCACCATCACCACGCTGCACATGATCCGGCCGCAGTGGGACATTCCGGTCGTCGGCCTGTCGGCGAACAATACGCCGTACTACCTGAACACGAAGGAAGGTTTGGCCGAGATGGATCTACTCGGCAAGGCCACGCGCGAGGCCCTCCGCAAGACGGGCCGCCGGGCCGTGCTGCTCGCGTCGAACACTTTGTCGCACTGGCATTTCCATGAGGAGCCGGCGATCCCGGAGGACATGTCCAAGGAGCACCCTCAGACGATGGCCGGCTACCAGTGGGACATGCGCATGATCGAGCTGATGCGCAAGGGCCGGATGCGCGAGGTGTTCAAGCTGCTGCCGCAGTTCATCGAAGAGGCCTTCGCCGAACTGAAGTCAGGGGCCTTCACGTGGATGCATTCGGCGATGAACTATCCCGAGCTGGCCGCCGAACTGTACGGCTACGGCACCGTCATCGGCACCGGCAACGCCGTGATGGAATGGAATCTTCGCCGCGCCGGCCTGTCGCAGCTGAGTGCCGGCAGCGCGGCGAACGGCAGCGCGTTCGACGCGAAACGCGAAAGCCTGGTCGACTGAGGCGCGCCATGCCGGTCGTCGCCGCTTTGCTCGTTCCGGGCAGTCCGCTGCCCAAGCTCAAGCCCGAGGTCTCGAGCTGGGGACGCCTCGCCGCGGCGATGCAGCGCGTCGGCCGCTCACTCGAGGCGGCCCGGCCCGAAGCCGTGCTCGTCTACTCGACGCAATGGTTCGCGGTACTCGACCAGCAATGGCTGACGCGGCGCCGCAGCGCCGGCGTGCACGTCGATGAGAACTGGTACGAGTTCGGCGACCTTCCCTACGACCTGCACGCCGACACGGAGCTGGCCCATGCCTGCGTGGCTGCGTGCCCGCGCATCGGCGTGCATGCGCGTGGCGTCAATTACGAGGGCTTTCCGATAGACAGCGGCACCATCGCCGCCAGCTCGCTGCTGGGCATCGGCGGCGCCGAGCGCCCGCTGGTGGTCGGCTCGAACAATCTGTATCACGACGCGCAGACCACCGAGCGCCTCGGCGCGCTGGCCGCGGCCTGCGCCGACGAGCAGGGCAAGCGGGTGGCGGTCGTCGGCATCGGCGGCCTGTCCGGTTCGCTGTTCCGCACCGAGATCGATCTGCGCAACGACCGGCTCGCGTCGTCCGACGACGACAAGTGGAATCAGCGCGTGCTGCGGCTGATCGAATCGGGCGACGTCGGCGAGCTGCGGCGCGTCGTCCCCGAGTTCGCGGGCGCCGCCCGCGCCGACATGGGTTTCAAGCACTTCCACTGGATTCTGGGCGCGCTGAAGGGCCGTTTCGTCGGCGCCCGCGTGCACGCCTACGGCCCCGTCTACGGCAGTGGCGCCGCGGTGGTCGAATTCACGCTTTGAGCCACGTTCGCACCAAGGAGCCGTCATGAAGTTACGCGTCACCCCCGCCGCCTGCCTGGTCGGCGGCCTGCTCGCCGGCGCGTCCGGCGCGGCGTTCGCGCAGAGCTGCACCATCAAGATCGGGCGTGTCGTGCCGGTCACCGGCCCGCTGGCCGACGTCGGCAAGGACACGCCCTGGGTCGACGACAACAAGATCGGCCCGATCAACAAGGCCGGCGGCCTGAAGGTCGGCAACCAGAGCTGCCGCGTCGAGTACAAGATCTACGACAGCAAGAGCACGGTGGCCGGCTCGGCCGAAGCGGCGACGCGCGCGATCCTGCAGGACAAGGTCGATTTCCTGATGGCGCAGGGCACGCCCGATACCACGAACGCGCCGTCGGATCTGTGCGAACGCTACAAGGTGCCGTGCGTCACCGTGAACACGCCGGTCGAAGCCTGGCTGTTCGGTCCGGACGGCAAGCCGAAGACCTATCGCTACACGTATCACTTCTTCTTCTCGGTGCCGGATCTGGTCAACAACCACATCGGCATGATCAAGGCGCTGCCGGGCGGCTTCAACGGCAGCATCGGCTACTTGTATCCGAACGACCCGGACGGCACCGTGTTCGCGTCGCTGTTCGACCCCGCCTTCAAGAAGGAGGGCTGGAAGCCGACCGATCCGGGCCGCTTCGCGCAGGGCCTGCCCGACTTCACGTCGGTCATCAACCAGTTCAAGCGCAACCGCGTCGAAGTGGTCACCGGTGTGCTCGCGCCGCCCGACATGCAGAACTTCCTGCAGCAGGCGGCACAAGCCGGCTTCAAGCCCAAGATGTACGTGATCGACAAGGCCACTGGCTATCCGGAGCCGATGAACGCGGTCGGCAAGGCCGGCTACGGCGTGCTCAGCGTCAACTTCTGGTCGCCGGCGTATCCGGGCAAGTCGAAGTACGGCGGCTACGACGGACAGGGGCTGGTCGACGCATTCGAGAAAGCCAATCCCGGCAAGCAGTACATTCCTCCGCTGGGCTACGACGATGCGGCCTACGACGTGCTGTTCGACGCCATCCAGCGCGCCGGCACGACCGACCGCGAGGCGGTGGTCAAGGCGCTCGATGCGACCAATCTCGAAACCGTCACCGGCACGGTCAAGTTCAATGCACAGCACTATTCGGTGCAGCCGCTGGGCGGGGCGCAGTGGCGCTACGACGAGAAGCGCAAGAAGCTGGTCAAGGAGAACGTCTATAACGCCGTCTACCCGAGCGTGAAGAAGACGGCCGAGATGCGGCTGTACCAGCAGTAAGCCGCTGCCCCGATCGCCGTGCTCGCCGCCGCGCTTCCGGGCGCGGCGGCACGGATCCCCCTTCAGATGCCAGCCCTCTACCGAGAGTTCAGCACGCAGGCACAGATCGACGCGCAGTACGACGTCGAGCAGTCGGTCCCCGACTTCACGGTGTACGCCAGGCACTACATCGAAGAAAGCCGTCTGGCCCGGCACCGCTTGCGCTGCGAGCTCGATGTCCACTACGGCCCGACGCGCGACGAAACGCTGGACATCTTCCCGGCCGCGCAGACCGGCGCGCCGGTCTTCGTCTTCATCCACGGCGGCTACTGGCGCATGCTGTCGTCCAAGGAGTTCAGCTGCGTCGCGCTCGGCCTGCACGCGCTGGGCATCACCACGGTCGTCGTCAACTACTCGCTGACGCCCAAGGTGAGCATCGACGAGATCACTCGCCAATCGCGCGCGGCGCTGGCCTGGGTGCTGCGGCGTATCGACCGCCACGGCGGCGACCCCGGACGCGTCGTGCTGGGCGGCCATTCGGCCGGCGCCCATCTCACCGCCATGTGCCTGCAGACGCCGTGGCAGGAAGAATATGGCCTGCCGGAGGATCCGCTGGCCGGCGCGGTGCTGGTGAGCGGCCTGTACGATCTGCAGCCGCTGCGCTACTCGCTGATGCAGCCCATGATCCAGCTCGACGACGGCGTGATACGGCGCAATTCGCCTATGTTCAGCGTGCGCCCGTGCAGGACGCCGGCGCTGGTCACCTGGGGCGGGCGCGAGCCCGACGAGTTCCGCCGCCAGTCGGAGGACTTCATCGCCGCCTGGGCAGCCGCGGGCAACCGCTCCAAGCGCGCGCCGCAGCCCGACGCGAACCATTTCGACGCCATCTACGGCTTCGAGGATCCCAAGAGCATGCTGTGCCAGTGGATCGCGCTGGCACTCGGCGTGAAGCGGCCATGAGCGCGATCCTGCAGGTCAGCGGCCTGTCGAAGTCGTTCGGCGCGATCCACGTCGCGAGCGACGTGAGCTTCGACGTCGAGGAAGGCGAGATCCTCGGCGTCATCGGACCGAACGGCGCCGGCAAGACGACGCTGTTCGGCATGCTGTCGGGCCACGTAGCACCGTCGGCGGGCCGCATCGAGTTCCGCAACGAGGACATCACGGCATTGCCGCCGCACGACCGCGCGCGCCGCGGCATCGCGCGCACCTATCAGGTGCCGCGGCCGTTCGGGCAGATGAGCGTCTTCGACAACCTGCGCGTGGCAGCCACCTTCGCCGGCGGCCTGAGCGGCGCCGAGGCCACCGGCTGGGTCGAGCGCACGCTCGCCGCCACCGGCCTGACGCGCTTCGCCGACACGCTGGCCGGCCGGCTGCCGCTGCTGGTGCGCAAGCGCCACGAGCTGGCGCGTGCACTCGCGATGCGGCCCAAGCTGCTGCTGATCGACGAAGTCGCCGCCGGGCTCACCGAGCAGGAAGTGGGCGAGTTCATCGAACTGGTCCAGCGCATCCGCAACATGGGCACGACCGTCGTGTGGATCGAGCACGTCATCCGCACCATGGTCACCGCCACCGACCGGCTAATGGCGCTGGCCGGCGGACAGGTGCTCGCGCTGGGCATCCCCCGCGAAGTGATCCAGTCGCCGGAGGTCAAGCGTGTCTACCTCGGCAGCTGAGCCGAACCGAAACGCGTCCGGCACGCCGCTGCTGCGCGTCAGCAGCCTTGCGGCCTACTACGGCGAGCTGCGCGCCATCTACGACGTCTCGCTGGAGCTGCGTGCCGGCGAAGTGCTGGCGGTCATCGGCGCGAACGGCGCCGGCAAGTCCACGCTGCTGCGTTCGCTAGTGGGCCTGATGAACCACGGCGCGCGCTCGCACATACGCGGACGCATCGAGTTCGACGGCAAGCGGATCGACCAGCTCGGGCCCGACCGCATCGTCGATGCCGGCATCGCGCTCGTGCCCGAGGGGCGCCGGCTGTTCGCACGGATGTCGGTGCAGGACAACCTGCTGGCCGGCGCCTATCTGCCGCGCTGCCGCCCGGGCATTCCGGCCCGGCTGGAGCAGATCTACGCGCTGTTTCCGCGCCTGCGCGAACGACGTGACCAGCTGGTCTCGCAGATGTCGGGCGGCGAGCAGCAGATGGTGGCGATCGGGCGGGCGCTGATGTCGTCGCCGCGGCTCCTCGCCTTCGACGAACTGTCGCTGGGACTGTCGCCGGCCATGGTCGACGAGATCTACAAGAACCTCGGCCGCATCATCGAAGGTGGCACGGCGGCGATCATCGTCGAGCAGGACCTGAAGCGCGCGCTGGCGGCCTGCACGCGCTTCTGCGTGATGCTGGAAGGCAGCATCGTGCTCGAAGGCCGGCCCGGCGAAGTCGCCGAGGAGGCGATCACCGCCGCCTACTTCGGCGCCGGCATCGGGACGCATCATGTCCAATGAAGACCTGTACTGGCTGTTCGTGGATCTGGCCAACGGCGTGCTGTCGGGCGCCATGCTGGGCGGCTACTATGCGCTGATCAGCGTCGGGCTGGCACTGAACTTCGGCGTCATGCGGCTGGTCAACCTGTCGCACGGCGACTGGCTGATCGTCGCCGCCTATCTGTGCGTCACGCTGCTGAGCTTCATCGACATATCGCCGTTCTGGACGCTGCCCATCGTCGTGCCGATCATGTATGCGATCGGCTACTTCGTCCAGCGCGGGCTGCTCAATCACGTGTCGGTGCAGGCCGCCGAGCGGCGCAACATGTCGCCGGTGTTCGGGCTGATGCTGCCGCTGCTGGTCACCTTCGGACTGTCCATCGTGCTCAGCCAGGGCATGCTGCTGGTCTTCAGCGCCGACGCCGCAACCATTCGCAATGAACTGTCGTATTCGGCGATCCGGCTCAGCGAGGACCTGAGCATCTCGACGCTGCGCTTCGGCTTCTTCATCGCCGCCGCCGTCCTGCTCGCCGTGCTGGCGCTGTGGATGCGCAGCACGCACATCGGGCGCGCCATCCGCGCCGCCAGCGACGATCCGGAGATCGCCGAGCTGATGGGCATGCGCACCTCGCACGTCTACGCCGTGGCCAGCGGCGTCGCGCTCGCGTCGGCGTCGATCGCCGGCTTCATGATAGGCATGTCGCGATCGTTCCAGCCGTTCGACGGGCCGCCGTTCCTGCTGATGGCCTTCGGCGTAGTCATCCTGGGTGGGCTGGGCTCGCTGCTGGGCAGTTTCGTCGGCGGCATCGTGCTCGGCATCGTCCAGGTGCTGGCCGGCACCTACTTCGGGCCGGCGGCGCAGCAGGTCGCCGGCTATCTGCTGATCCTGTTCGTGCTCGCGGTCCGCCCGCAGGGCCTGCTGGCGAAACGGTGAAGCGCCGATGATCCTCAAGACCCTGACGGATTCGTTCTACGGGCGCCGCGGAGCGATCTGGGTGCTGGTCATCGTCGTGCTGCTGCTGCTCACGCCGGCCGTGCTGCCGGAGAACAGCTATCTGCTGCACCTGCTGTTCTCGGTATTCGTGTTCGCCACGCTGGGCCATGCATGGAACCTGATGGCCGGCTACGCGGGGCTGCTCACGTTCGGCCAGCAGGTGTTCATCGGCATAGGCGGCTTCGCGCAGGCCATCGTCTTCTACTACACGCCAGCGTCGATCTGGACCTCATGGCCGATCGCAGGCCTGGCCTCGCTGCTGTTCGCATGGCTGCTGTGCCTGCCGCTGCGCGAGCGCGGCGCGAGGCAGCGCGCGCGCTGGTCCGTGGCGATAGCAGTGCTGCTGTGGATCGTCTACGAAGCGCTGATCGCCTATGCACCGGCCGCCGACGTATTCGGCAGCGACTATGTGCGCCGCGTCGCCATCCTGCTGCTGATCTTCCTGGGCGCGCTGCCGCTGCTGAAGCTGCAAGGTGCGTACTTCGCGATCGCCACCTGGCTGATCGCCGAATCGGTGGCCACCGTGTTCAACGAATGGCGCGTCGTCGGGGCCGGCGGCGGCATGCAGCTGAAGTCGGACGTCACCGCGGCCGAGCTGTACTACGTCGCGCTGGCGCTGCTGCTGGTCAGCTCCGCGCTGATCTGGCGCTGGATGCGCTCGCCGTACGGACTGGCGCTGACCGCGGTCCGCGACGACGAGGAAGCGGCCCGGTCGAGCGGCGTCGACGTCGGCAAGGTCAAGGCGGCCGTGTTCCTGACCAGCGCGACGCTCACCGGCCTCGCGTCGGGCCTGTATTTCATGGACGTGGTCATCATCACGCCGCCGTCGGCCTTCTCGATCTCGTGGGCGGCGATCATCGTCTTCATCGTCGTGGCCGGCGGCATGGGCACGATCGCCGGGCCGCTGATAGGCGCGGTCATCTACATTTTCATCGACCGGATCCTCGGTGCGGCAGCGGGACAAGGTCAGCTGATGCTCGGCGTGCTGTCCATCGTCCTGATGCTGCTGCTGCCGCGCGGTCTGATGGGCATCGTTCGCGACCTGCGGCTGCCCCGTCATCGGCGGCGCGGCAACTCGCCGCTGCGCCGCTGGCGCCGCTGGCTGCTCGGCGACAGCGCCGACGATGACCGCGCTGCGCTGGCGGACCAGCCCGGCGTGGTGGCCGCTTATCTGCTGCCGGCCAGTCCGCTGCTGCTGTTGCGCAGCGACGAGGCGCGCTACGGCGAGCTGGTCGCGGCGATGAAGCGCGTCGCCGAAGACCTCGACGATCTGAAGCCGGACACCTTGCTGATCTACTCGACGCGCTGGTACGCGGTCCTGGACCAGCTATGGCAGGGCCGCGCACGGATGGCCGGCCTGCACGTCGACGAGAACTGGCACGAGCTCGGCGAGATGCGCTACGACCTGACCACCGACGTGTCGCTGGCGCGCGCCTGCGTGCGTGCCGCGCAGCGCGCCGGCATCGCCTCGAAGCTGGTCGACTACGCAGGCTTTCCGCTGGACTCGGCGACGCTCGCGGCCAATGCGCTGGTGAACCCCGACGGCGAGCTGCCTACGCTGGTGGTCGCCAATAACCTGTATCACGATTTCGACCGCACTCGGGCGCTGGGCGAGCTCGCCGCCGCACAGGCGGCGCTGCAAGGCAAGCGCGTCGCGGTCATCGCGCTGGGCGGCCTGTCGGGCAGCGAGTTCCGCGATCAGCGTGCGTTCAGCGAAGACGGCATCGCGAGCCCTATCGAGGACGACTGGAACCGGCGCGTGCTGAAGCTGATCGAGCGGCGCGACATCGACGAGCTGCTGCGGCAGCTGCCCGACTTCATCGCGCAGGCGCGCGCCGACATGGGATTCAAGCATCTGGCCTTCCTGCTCGGCGCGCTCGGCGGCCGGCTCGGCGCGGCGCAGGTCTACGCGTACGGTCCGCAGTACGGCAGCGGCGCAGCCGTCGTGCGGCTGCTTTGAGATTGGCCCTCCCTGGAGACGGCATGCATCAATACCGCAACTACATCGACGGCCGATGGCAGGAATCGGCGCAGCGCTTCGACGATCTGAATCCGATCGACGGTTCGCGCGTCGCGCAGGTCCATGCGGCCGATCGCGACATGGTCGATCGCGCCGTGCGCGCCGGACACGCCGCGCTGGAGGGCCCGTGGGGCCGCACCTCGGTCAGCGAACGCGCCGCGCTGCTGAACCGTATCGCGGACGAGATCGACCGGCGGCGCGAGGATTTCCTCGCCGCCGAGATCGCCGACACCGGCAAGCCCGCGTCCATGGCCTCGACCATAGACATCCCCCGCGGCGCCGCCAACTTCCGCGCCTTCGCGGACCTGATCAAGACCGCGCCGCTGGAGACCTTCCAGACCGACTTGCCCGGCGGCGCGCAGGCCTTGAACTACGCGGTGCGCAAGCCGCTGGGCGTGGTGGGCATCATCTCGCCGTGGAATCTGCCGCTGCTGCTGCTGACCTGGAAGGTGGCGCCGGCGCTGGCCTGCGGCAACGCGGTAGTGGCCAAGCCTTCGGAGGAAACACCGGGCACCGCGACGCTGCTGGCCGAGGTGATGGACAGCGCAGGTGTGCCGGCCGGCGCCTTCAACCTGGTCCACGGCTACGGCCCCGGTGCCGCGGGCGAGTTCATCACCACGCATACGGACATCGATGCGATCACCTTCACCGGCGAATCGCGGACGGGCGCCGCGATCATGCGCGCCGCGGCGGACGGCGTGAAGCCGATCTCGTTCGAGCTGGGCGGCAAGAACGCGGCCATCATCTTCGCCGACTGCGATTTCGACGCGATGATGGACGGCATGATGCGGGCCGTCTTCCTGAACGCGGGGCAGGTCTGCCTGTGCTCGGAACGCGTCTACGTCGAGCGGCCGCTCTATCAGCGCTTCTGCGACGCGCTGGTGGAACGCGTCAAGGGACTGAAGCTCGGTCTGCCCGAAGACCCGTCGACCACCATGGGTCCGCTGATCTCGGCCGAGCATCGCGACAAGGTGCTCGGCTATTTCGCGCTGGCTCGCGACGAAGGCGCGCAGGTCCTGGCCGGCGGCGGCGTCCCGCGCTTCGGCGATCGGCGCGACGGCGGCTTTTGGGTCGAACCTACCGTACTGGCCGGACTACCGGACGGCGCGCGCTGCGTCACCGAGGAGATCTTCGGCCCGGTCTGCCATGTCGCGCCGTTCGATGACGAGCGCGAGGTGATACGCCGCGCCAATGCCACCCGCTACGGCCTGGCCGCGACCATCTGGACCCGCGACCTGAACCGCGCGCACCGCGTCGGACAGGCCATGCGCGTCGGGCTGAGCTGGGTCAACTCGTGGTTCCTCCGGGATCTGCGCACACCGTTCGGCGGTACCGGCCTGTCCGGCATCGGGCGCGAGGGCGGGCTGCATTCGCTAAACTTCTACTCGGAGCTGACCAACGTCTGCATCAGACTCGAATCCGGCGCGAACGCATGAATCCGTATAGAACGACATACCTGCCATGACCGATGCCTGGCTGTTTCCGGAGGGCGTCCAGGCGCCGCTGCTGCGCGCGATCGGCTTCGATGCCGTGCTCCGATTCGACCCGTCTGCCGGTTCTGTCGAGGTACGCTACATTGCCCGCGCCGAGCATACGCACAGCCACGGCCGCATCGTGCAGGGCGGCTTCGTCACGGCCTGGCTCGACAGTGCAATGGCCTTCGCCGCGCGTGCTCGCGACGCGCAGGCCGGGCTCGCTTCGCTCGACGTGAACGTCTCGTTCCTGCAAGGCGTCGGCCAGGGGCCGGTGGTGGCACGGGCCCGCGTGCTGCGCTGGGGCGGGCGCGTCGCGTTCCTCGAAGCGGAGCTGTTCGGCGCCACCAGCGACGGCGAAGCAGACATCCCGCGCGACGTCCTGGCGCGCGCCACGTCGACGGCGATGCTGCGGCGCAGCTGAGGCGCGCTGCGCCGACCGGCCCTGCGCAACGCGCCGGTTCAGACCCGCTCGATCAGCGCCGCGATCCCCTGCCCCACGCCTATGCACATCGTGGCGACCGCCAGCTTGCCGCCGCTGCGTTGCAGCTGATTGACCGCAGTCAGCACCAGCCGCGCGCCGGACATGCCCAGCGGGTGACCCAGCGCGATGGCACCGCCGTTCGGATTGACGTGCGCCGCGTCGTCGGGAACGCCGAGCTGCCGCAGCACGGCCACCCCCTGCGCCGCGAAGGCCTCGTTCAGCTCGATGAGATCGATGTCGCCGATCTTCTTGCCGGTCTTGGCGAGCAGCTTCTGCGTCGCCGGCGCCGGGCCGATGCCCATGATGCGCGGCGCCACGCCGGCCGTCGCCATGGCGACGAAGCGGGCGCGCGGCGTGAGTCCATGACGCTTGACCGCGGCCTCCGAGGCCAGGATGATCGCCGCGGCGCCGTCGTTGACGCCGGATGCGTTACCTGCGGTGACGCTGCCGTCGGGCCGGACCACCGGCTTGAGCTTCGCCAGCGCTTCGAGCGTGGTCTCGCGCGGATGCTCGTCCTTGCCGACCACCACCGGATCGCCCTTCTTCTGCGGAATCGATACCGGCACGATCTCGGCGTCGAAGAAGCCCGACTTCTGCGCAGCGGCGGCGCGCTGCTGGCTGCGGAACGCCATCGCGTCCTGATCCGCACGTGAGATGCCGAACTCGACCGCGACGTTCTCGGCCGTCTCGGGCATCGAATCGATGCCGTACTGCGCCTTCATCTTCGGGTTGACGAAGCGCCAGCCTATGGTCGTGTCATAAACCGCATTGTTGCGCGCGAAAGCGCTGTCGGCCTTGGGCATCACGAAGGGCGCACGCGACATGCTCTCGACGCCGCCGGCAATGGCCAGATCCAGCTCGCCGGCGCGAATCGCGCGCGCCACCGTGCCGGTGGCATCCATGCCGGAACCGCACAGCCGGTTGATCGTCGCCGCCGGTACCTCGACCGGATAGCCGGCCAGCAGCAGTCCCATACGCGCCACGTTGCGGTTGTCCTCGCCGGCCTGGTTGGCGCAGCCGAAGATCACCTCTTCGATCGCCGCCGGATCGAGCTTGGGATTGCGCTCGAGCAGCGCGCGCAGCGGAATGGCCGCGAGATCGTCGGTGCGCACGGTGGCGAGCGCGCCGCCATAGCGGCCGATCGGCGTACGCACGGCATCGCAGATGAAGACTTCTTGCATGTTCGGTTCCTGTGATTCCGGTGAAGTATCCGGGTTCCGCAATTGTGCGGCTATTGTGCGCGCGACAGCGGTGCCCCGGTCAGGCGGCACAGCTCGTCGAACGACAGGCCGTCGATCCACTCGCGCGCGACCAGGCCGGCCGGCGTGATGTCGATGACGGCCAGGTCGGTGTAGATGCGGGAAACGCAGCGCAGGCCGGTGAGCGGATAGCTGCAGCGTTCGACGATCTTGCTCTCGCCCGACTTGGTCTGGTGCTCCATCATCACGAACAGCTGCTTCGCGCCGATCGCCAGATCCATAGCGCCGCCGACAGCGGGAATCGCGTCGGGCGCCCCGGTGTGCCAGTTCGCCAGATCGCCATTGGCAGCGACCTGGAACGCGCCGAGCACGCAGAAGTCGAGATGGCCGCCGCGCATCATCGCGAACGAATCGGCGTGATGAAAAAACGATGCGCCCGGCAGCATGGTGACCGGCTGCTTGCCGGCATTGATCAGGTCGTAGTCCTCGTGCTCCTTGTCGGGCGCCGGCCCCATGCCGAGAATGCCGTTCTCGCTGTGCAGCACGATCTCGCGATCGGCCGGCAGGTGGTTGGCCACCAGCGTCGGCAGTCCGATACCCAGATTCACGTAGGCGCCTTCGGGAATGTCGCGTGCGACGCGCGCCGCCATCTGATCACGTGTGAATTTTTTCATCGTCGTCTTCCTGCCTGCCGTTCATGCCTTGCGCTGTCCGCCGCCAAGCTGCACCACGCGCTTGACGAAGATGCCCGGCGTCACCACCGATTCCGGGTCGAGCGTGCCGAGCTCGACGATCTCGTCGACCTGCGCGATCGAGCAGCGCGCCGCGCTGGCCATCACCGGGCCGAAGTTGCGCGCCGTCATCCGGTAGGTCAGGTTGCCCCAGCGATCGCCACGCAGCGCCTTGATGAAGGCGTAGTCGCCGTGGATCGGATACTCGAGCACATAGTCGCGATCGCCGATCCGGCGGGTCTCCTTGTTCTCGGCGAGCAGCGTACCGGCACCGGTCGGCGTGAAGAACGCGCCTATGCCGGCGCCCGCCGCGCGGATGCGCTCGGCCAGATTGCCTTGCGGCACCAGCTCGAGCTCGATGCGGCCAGCGCGGAACAGCTCTTCGAACACGTACGAGTCGGTCGAGCGCGGGAACGAGCAGACGATCTTGCGCACACGGCCCGCCTTCAGCAGCGCGGCCAGGCCGGTGTCGCCGTTGCCGGCATTGTTGTTGACTATGCAGAGCTCGCGCGCGCCCTGCTCGATCAGCGCCTCTACCAGCTCGGTGGGCATGCCGGCGCCGCCGAAGCCTCCCACCAGGATGGTGGCGCCGTCGGGGATGTCGGCCACCGCCTCGGCGAGGGTGGCGACGGTCTTGTCGATCATCTCGATTCACCTGAAAGCCGGCCCGTCCGGGACGGCATGATTGATCGGGTCCGTCGCAGCGGGCCGACGGGACGGGACGAGCGCATTCCGGCATGGCATTCCGCCGTGGTTGTGCGAAATGCGAACAATTGTTCTAATACCGTACGCGCCGGCATTACAACCGCCGGCGCCCCCGATGTCAACCTGCGCCGGCAGGGTCGGCCGTCTTCACTGGAGCGCCGCTCACCGCAGCGCCGATGGATTCCGATGAGTCTTCTTCCCGAAACGCTTGCCGACGGCGAGCGCGCCGATTTCGTCCAGTCGCTGGCCAAGGGGCTGGCGGTGATCGAGGCCTTCGGCGCCGACAGCCCCGCGATGACGCTGTCCGAGGCCGCGCGGCGCACCGGCCTGTCGCGGGCCGCCGCGCGGCGGCTGCTGCTGACGCTGTGCCGGCTCGACTACGCCGA
This sequence comes from Burkholderiaceae bacterium, assembly GCA_050187175.1. Taxonomy (GTDB): domain Bacteria; phylum Pseudomonadota; class Gammaproteobacteria; order Burkholderiales; family Burkholderiaceae_E; genus Zeimonas. The sequence continues at coordinate 53,095 of JBFWXS010000006.1, read as the reverse complement.
AACCGACGGCCGGCTGTTCCGGCTGCGGCCCAAGGTGCTGAACCTGGGCTTCGCCTTCCTGCAGGCAGAGGGGACCTGGAGCCTGGCGCAGCCCTACATGGCGGAACTGGTGGAGCAGATCCACGAGAGCTGTTCGGCGGCGGTGCTGGACGGCCGCGACATCGTCTACGTCGCGCGCGTGCCGACGCAGACGCGCATCATGTCGATCAGCCTGGACATCGGCTCGCGGCTGCCGGCGCACGCCACCTCGCTGGGCCGGGCGCTGCTCGCCGGTCTCGACGAAGCGCGGCTCGACGCGTTCATTGCGACGCTCGTTCCCTTGCCCCGCTACACCCCGCATTCGGTGACCGACGCCGGTGAATTGAAGCGCCGTATCGCCGATGTCCGTCGGCTCGGCTATTCGATCGTCGATCAGGAGCTCGAGCTGGGGCTGCGCTCGATCGCCGTGCCGCTGCGCGGCCCCGACGGGCGTGTGGTCGCGGCGCTGAACATAGGCGTACAGGCGTCGCGCCGCACCATCGACGATCTGCGCCGGCAGATCCTGCCGCCGCTGAAGGAAACCGCGCAGCGCATCTCGGCCTCGCTCGGCGCGCGGCCGGCCTGAGAGGCGGACGGGCTGACCCCACGGCCTGCGCGGGTGATGCGGCGCCGCTATCATTTGGCAAGCACGCTGCGCGCGCCGCGGCGTGCGTTCTCCTTCCGCCTGCCATGCGCGCCGCTTCGTCGTTCGCCACCGCCCTGCTCGCCGTCCTCCCCGCCTGCCTGCTGCCGGCCGTCCCGGCGGCGGCCCGCTGCCGCGTCGACACGCCGCGGCAACTGATCAGCATCGACAATGACGTCTTCACCGGCACGGGATCGGATTCGAGCTATACCAGCGGCGTGCGGCTGGAGCGCTTCGCCGGCCCCGACTCGCCGGGCACGCCGCTGGACGACTGGGTCGAACGGCTGGCCGGCGATGGCCTGGACGAACGCTGCACGCCGCAGGACCACGCGGGCGGCGGCCTGCGTTCCTGGTATGCGGCGCAGGAGATCTATACGCCGCGCGAGATCCGCGTCGCCGCGCCGCAGCCGAACGACAGGCCGTGGGCCGGTGCGCTGTACGCCGGCCGAAGCTGGGAAGCGGTCGGCTGGCGCGACGGCCGGCTGCTGATGCGCCGCATCGAAGTCGCGGCCGGCGTGATCGGCGATGCATCGCTCGCGCGCGAGACGCAGCGCGCCGTCCACCGGCTGCTCGACACGCGCACGCCGCGCGGCTGGGACAACCAGCTGCGCAACCAGTTCGCCGTCGCGCTGCGCTATCTGGCACGGCAGCGCTGGGGCGACGACAGACGCGACCTCATCGTGCATTACGGCGGCGTGCTCGCGTCGGCGATGGGCTATGCAAACGCCGGCGCCACGGTGCGCTACGGCAGGCTGGGCTGCGAGCTGGCCTCGCCCGGCGTCGTTCCTCACGTGCTGCGCATCAGCGGCCGGCCCTGGACGAACGGCGGCGACGCCTGCGCGGCCGACTCGACGCGGCTGCGCTACTACGGCTTCGTCGGCGTCGACCTGCGCGCCGTCGGCTGGAACCGGCTGATCGACGGCGCGCCGCGGCGCGGCAGCTCGCACGTCGAAGCGGTCCATGCGGTCGGCGACGTCCGCGTGGGCGCGGCGATCGGCGGCCGCTCGTGGTCGATCATCTACACGGCATCGCGACGCAGCCGCGAGTTCCAGGTGCCGGGGCTGCCGCGGGTGCCGCCGTCGTCGTACGCCGGCGTGACACTGTCGCTGGACTGGCCGTAGTGCATCGGTCGCACCGGTCGAGCGCGCAGACCGAGCGCGCAGACCGAGCGCGCCCGTCGAGCGCACCGGTCGGGGCGCACCGGTCGGGGCGCATCGATCGTGGTCCATCAGTCGCGCCGCGGCAGCGGCGCCTCGAGGACTTCAGCCGCGATCGAGCGCGCTGATCTGCGGCTTCAACCAGCGCAGCAGCAGCAGGCCGGGTAGCGCCGCGACGACGGTGAACAGGAAGAAGACGGGCCAGCCCAAGCCCTCGACCATCACACCCGAAGCCGGGCCCACATAGACGCGGCCGACAGCCGCCAGCGCCGACAGCAGCGCGTACTGCGCCGCCGAGAAGCGGCGATCGGTCAGCGCCATCAGGAACGCGACGAAGGCGGTCGTTCCCATGCCGCCGCACAGGTTCTCCAGGCCGATCGCCGCGGCCATCAGCGCATAGCTCTTGGGCAGCACCGAGATCAGCCAGTAGCCGAGGTTGGAGACCGCCTGCAGGATGCCGAACAGCATCAGCGATCCATACAGCGGCCGCTTGGCCAGCCACGCTCCGCCGGCCAGCGCGCCCACGATGGTAGCCAGCAGGCCGAGGATCTTGTTGACGGTGCCCACGTCGGTGACCGAAAAGCCGGCGCCGCGCAGCAGGAAGGTCGTCGACAGGCTGCCCGCGAACGCGTCGCCGAGCTTGTAGAAGACGATCAGCGCCAGCAGCGCCGCGGCCCGTTCGCGCTGGAAGAATGCGTCCCACGGCGCGACGAAGGACGGAAAGCCGGCGCGGCGCGCGGCATACAGGGCCGCTATGAAGGCCGCCAGCAGCATGAACGTGTCCGCCGCGAGCGCGACGAAACGGCCGCCGCCCAGCCAGTGCCATGGCAGCTGCCGCAGCAGCACGAACACCAGCGCACCGGTGCCGACCATGGCGAAGAAGCCGACCAGCTCGCGGCGCACATCGCTGGTGGGCGCCGGCGTCTGCGGCGGCTTCGGCGCCCAGACCGTGATCGCGGCCATCACCAGAAACAGCACGCCCATCAGCCGGTACATGCCGACCCAGCCCAGCCAGCGATCGGCCAGGATCAGCGCCAGGCCGCCGGAGACCAGCATCGCCAGCCGGTAGCCGAGCACCGACACCGCCGCGCCGGCACCGCGCTCGTGCTCGGTCAGCAGATCGGTCCGGTAGGCGTCGAAGACGATGTCCTGCGAGGCCGACAGGAAGGCGATCGCCACTGCGCAGGCGCCGACTGCCAGGACGGAGCTGCGCGGGTCAAGCGTGCCCATGGTGAAGCACAGCAGCGCGAGCCCGAGCTGCGTCAGCAGCAGCCAGCTGCGCCGCCGTCCGAGCACGGGCGGCTCGAAGCGGTCGGCCAGCGGCGCCCAGACGAACTTGAAGGTGTACGGCAGGCCAGCCAGCGCGAAGAAGCCTATCGTCTTGATATCCAGGCCCTCGACCGTGAGCCAGGCTTGCAGCGTGCCGGCGGACAGCGCCAGCGGCAGCCCGCTGGCGAAGCCGAGCAGCAGCATGGCGGCGATACGCCGGTTGGCGAAGGCCTGGACGACGGGGTGGATGGATCGCGCGGTCACTGGGGCGGCAGTGTACCCGTCACCGCCGCGGCAGGGTAAGCCGCCAGTTGCAATCGGCTGCCCGCTTGCTGACAATGGGTACGGCGACGACGAAAGAACGATTGGAGGAGATCAGATGATGCAAGGGCTTCATGCATGGGCAGCCGCCGCGCTGCTGGCGGTGAGCGGCGCGGTTTTCGCGCAGGCGCCCGCGAAGGTGGTGGTGGTGACTTCGTTCTCCAAGGACGTCACCGACCCGATCAAGCGCGCGTTCGAGAAAAGCAATCCGCGCTTCACGCTGGAAGTGCAGAACCGCAATACCAATGCGGGCGTCAAGTTTCTCGAGGAAACCCGCGGCGGCAACCAGACCGATCTGTTCTGGGCGTCGGCGCCCGATGCGTTCGAGGTCCTGAAGGGCAAGAAGCTGCTGCAGCAGTACAAGCCCAAGGCGGCCGGCATTCCCGAGAAGGTCGGGGCCTATCCGATCAATGACCGCGACGGCTACTACTCGGGCTTCGCGGCGTCGGGCTACGGCATCATGTGGAACGATCGCTACGTGAAGGCGAACAAGCTGCCCGAACCCAAGGAGTGGACCGATCTGGCCAAGGCGCCGTACTTCGACCATGTCTCCATTGCCGCGCCGTCGCGCTCGGGCACGACGCACCTGACGATAGAGGCGATCCTGCAGGGCGACGGCTGGGACAAAGGCTGGGGCACGATCAAGGCCATGGCCGGCAACTTCCGGCAGATCACCGAGCGCTCGTTCGGCGTTCCGGACGCGGTCAATTCCGGGCAGGCCGGCTACGGCATCGTCATCGACTTCTTCGCGTTCTCGTCGCAGGCGTCGGGCTTCCCGGTCAAGTTCATCTATCCCAGCGTCACGACCATAGTGCCGGCCAACGTCGGCATCGTGGCGAACGCGCCGAACAAGGCCGGCGCCGAGGCCTTCATCGAGTATCTGCTGTCGCCGGCCGGCCAGGAAGTGCTGCTGGAGCCGACCATCCGGCGGCTGCCGGTCAATCCGGTCACCTATGCCAAGGCACCGCCCGACTACCCGAATCCGTTCAAGGACGAGCGGCTGGGCAAGCTGCTGCCGTTCGATGCCGACCTGTCCGAGAGCCGCAGCGCCGTCGTCGACACCTTGTTCGATCAGCTGATCACGTTCCAGCTCGACGCGCTGAAGGGCGTGACGCGTTCCATCCATGCCGCCGAGGCGGCGCTGGCCAAGAAGGACAATCCGCGCGCCCGCGCGCTGATCGGCGAGGCGCGCCAGCTGATCGCCGCGATGCCGATCAACGCGACGCAGGCTTCGTCGCCCGAGATCCGCGGCGCGTTCACCGGCGGCAAGCAGAAGGGTGCGCGGCAGGCCGAGCTCGAAAGCCAGTGGGCAGCCTTCGCCAAGGAACGCTACGCGCAGGCCCAGGCCAAGGCCGACGAGGCCGCCAAGCTGGCGCGCTGAGCGCCTGCGGCAACGCGTCTGACAGCGGCACCGGCCCGCATGCGCGGCGGGCGCCGCCAGCCTGCGCCTGACCCGGCCGATGACGAACACGCCTCCCTCGACTGCCCTGCCGCTGCCCGCAGGCGCGCCGGCCGCGAGCCAGCGGATGCCGCTGGGACCCGCCGTCGTCGCCGCGCTGGTCGCGCTGTTTCTGATCTTCTTCCTGCTGCTGCCGGTCGCGACGGTGGTCTACGTCGCGTTCACCGAGAAAGGCACCGGCGCGTTCACGCTGGTCAACTTCCAGGACTTCATCGCCACCGAGCTGTTCGTCCGCTCGTTCTGGAATTCGGTCTACGTATCGGCGATGGCGGTGGTCTGGGCCACGATATTCGCGGTACCGCTCGCCTATCTGACCACGCGCTTCGAGTTCCGCGGCGCGCTGCTGGTGCAGACGCTGGGCTTCCTGCCGCTGATCATGCCGCCGTTCGTGGGTGCGATCGCGATGCAGCTGCTGTTCGGCCGCAACGGCACGGTGAACCTGCTGCTCGACGACTGGTTCGGCTTCAAGCTGCCGTTCATGGAGGGGCTGAACGGCGTCATCTTCGTGCAGTCGGTGCACTACTTCCCGTTCATCCTGGTCAACCTGATCGCCGCGCTCGCCAATATCGATCGCGCGATGGAGGAAGCGGCGCAGAACCTGGGCGCCTCCGGCATGCGGCTGTTCCGCCGCATCGTGTTCCCGCTGGCCATGCCCGGCTACGTCGCCGGCGCCAGCCTGGTGTTCGTCAAGGTGTTCGACGACCTGGCTACGCCGCTGCTGCTGAACGTCAAGGACATGCTGGCGCCGCAAGCCTATCTGCGGGTCACGTCGATCGGCATCGCCGATCCGATGGGCTACGTCATTGCAGTGGTGCTGATTCTCGCGTCAGTGACGGCAATGTGGCTGTCCACGCTGGCCATCCGCGGCCGCGACTACGCGACCACGCAGCGCGGCGGCGGCGGGCTGGCCAGGCGGCGGCTCGGCCGCCTCGAAGCGATCGGCGCATACGCCGTCGTGGTGCTGATCCTGACGCTCGTGCTGGCGCCGCACCTGGGCCTGGCGCTGCTGTCGTTAGCCACGGTCTGGTCGTTCTCGCCGCTGCCCGACGGCTACACCACCGCCCACTACAGCCGCGTCTTTGGCGACAGCTTCGTCTACATCAAGAACACGATGCTGTATGCCACGCTGGCCGGCTTGATCGACGTCGTGCTGGGCACCGCGATCGCCTATGTGGTGCTGCGAACCAAGCTGACCGGCCGGCGTCTGCTCGACTACGCCGCCACTGCTGCGCTGGCCGTGCCCGGCGTCGTGCTCGGCATCGGCTACCTGCGCACCTACTACGGCATCCAGCTGCCCGACGGCTCGTCGCTGGCCTCGCTGTGGATCATCATCGTGGTGGCGCTGGCGATACGGCGGCTGCCGTATGCGCTGCGCGCCTGCATGGCAGCGCTGCAGCAGATCTCGGTCTCGCTGGAGGAGGCGGCTGAGAACCTGGGCGCGACCAAATGGGGGACGGTGCGGCGCATCGTCGTGCCGCTGATGGCCGGCGGGATTCTGGCTGGCTTCATCACCAGCTTCGCGACCGCGGCGGTGGAACTGTCCGCCACGCTGATGCTGGTGCAGACCGAGTCCGACGCGCCGCTGGCCTACGGCCTGTACGTCTTCATGCAGTCCGCCGCCGGCCGCGGGCCGGGCGCCGCGCTCGGCGTCATCGCGGTGCTGCTGGTGGCGCTGGCCACTTGGCTGTCGCACCGCGTCGTCGAGCGGGCACGAACGAACCACGGAGAGCAACGATGAACGAGGTCGCGCCGCGCCGGGCCCCGGCCAGCGAGACGCATAGGCCACCGGTGAGCGTGGCCATCGAGGGCGTCGATCTTTCGTACGGCAGCACGCACGTGCTCAAGGGCATCGATCTGAGGATAGAGCCCGGCGAATTCTTCGCCTTCCTCGGCCCGTCCGGCTGCGGCAAGACGACGCTGCTGCGGCTGATCGCCGGTTTCGTCGAGGCGCAGCAGGGCCGCATCCGGCTCGGCGACGTCGACGTCAGCCGGCTGCCGCCGTGGAAGCGCGACGTCGGCATGGTGTTCCAGTCGTATGCGCTGTGGCCGCACATGACGGTCGCGAAGAACGTGGCGTTCGGCCTGGAAGAACGCCGCGTACCGCGCGCCGAGATCGGCCGGCGCGTGCAGCGCGCGCTCGATCTGGTCGGACTCGCGCATCTCGCCGAGCGCCGGCCGGCGCAGCTGTCGGGCGGGCAGCAGCAGCGGGTCGCGCTGGCGCGCACGCTGGTCATCGAACCGAAGGTGCTGCTGCTCGACGAACCGCTGTCCAACCTCGACGCGGCGCTGCGCGTGCGTGTGCGCCGCGAGCTGCGCGAGCTGCAGCAGCGGCTCGGCCTGACGACGATCTTCGTCACGCACGACCAGGAAGAAGCCAATAGCGTCTGCGACCGCATCGCCGTGATGAACGAAGGGCGCGTTCAGCAGGTCGGTACGCCGATGTCGCTGTACCAGTCGCCCGCCAACCTGTTCGTGGCCGGCTTCCTGGGCTCCGCGAACATGCTGGAAGGCCGGGTCGGCACCCGGGCGGGACGCCGCGAGTTCGTCATCGCCGACGGCGCAGCGCTGCCCATTCCCGACGATGCGAAGATCCCTGACGGCGCGCGGCTCGTGTTCCGGCCGCAGGCGGCGAGCCTGCTCGAATCCAGCGGACAAACGGGAGCCGACGCCCACTCGGGTGCCGGTGCCGGTCCCGGTCTGCCGGCGCGCGTCGTGCATCGCGAGTTTCTCGGCGCCAGCGTGCGCTACGCGCTCGCGCTTGGCAGCGCCGAGATCCTCGTCGACGCGCCGTTCGGCGGCGACGGCCGGCCGCCGCTGGAGCCAGGCGCCGAGGCGGTCGTCACCGTACCGCCGCAAGCGATGCTCTGGCTGGCGGCCTGAGGCGCGATGGTAGGCACGAACGCACGGATGGCGGCCGCTGAGGCATGATAGCGGGCGTGCTGTTTGCTCCGATCGGCTCGCGCTCCGTTGCGTGCCGCCCTGTCGCATGATGCCCGACTCGCATTCGCTGACTTCGTTCGAACCTTCCGGCAGCCGCCACCGCTGCCGAGGTCCTGCGCTGCGCCGCGCCGCCGCCCTGTCGCTGACGGCGGCGATCTGGTTCGCGCTGCCGGCGCCGGCGCTGCCGCAGGCCGCGACGACCGCGCTGGGTAGCACGACTGCCGCACCCGGCACCGCGGCGCAACGCGAGGCCGACGACCCGCATGGCGTCGACGTCGGCCGCACCAGCCGCGCGCTGGCGCTGGCCTCCGCCGAAGAGGTCGAACGGGAAGCCATCGCTCAGTACGAGCAGCTGAAACGGGAAGCTGCGAGCCAGCGCGCGCTGGCGCCCGCCGACCACCCGCAACTGCAGCGGCTGCGCCGCATCGCAGCGCAGATCATCCCGTTCGCGCCCCGCTTCAACGAACGTGCGCGCCAATGGCAATGGGAAGTCAACCTGATCGGTTCCAAACAGATCAACGCGTTCTGCTTGCCCGGCGGCAAGATCGCGTTCTTCAGCGGCATCCTGGACACGCTGCAATTGAGCGACGACGAGGTCGCCATCGTCATGGGTCACGAGATCGCGCACGCGCTGCGCGAGCACGGCCGCGCGCGCGTCGGCAAGGCGCGGCTGGCTCAGGGACTCACGCTGGGCGCCTCGGTGCTGTCGCAACTGTTCGGTTTCGGCGATCTCGGCGGCCACCTGGCCTCGGGCGCCGCCCAGCTCACGATGCTGAAATACAGCCGCGACGACGAGACCGAGGCCGACATCGTCGGCATGGATCTGGCGGCGCGAGCCGGTTTCGACCCGCGAGCCGGCATCGAGCTGTGGCGGAAGATGTCCGCAGCGTCCAAGGGGCAGCCGCCGCAATGGCTGTCCACGCATCCGTCGCACGACACGCGCATCGTCGAGATCCAGCGGCATCTGGACGCGACGCTGCCGCTTTACGCCGCGACGCGCGGCACGACGGTGGCGCAGCTGCCGCCGTATCGGTCGAAGCCACCGGTGCGCTGAGGTCCCGGCGCATTTAAACTCCTCGGGATCGACGCCGCATGGACGACGAAGGATCCCGAACCCGATGCCCCTCCCTTCCGCTGGCCCGACTCGCCGCCGCTCGTCGTTCGCGACGCTGGCCGCCTCCCTGCTGCTTGCCGCCCTGCTCGCCCCGCCGCCCGCCGCCGCGGATCCCAGGCTGCTGCTGTTCCTCAGCAACGGGCCGAGCGCATCGGAGCGCGGATGCGTGCATGAACTGCGCGCCACCCTCGAGAAGCTCGGCTGGTCGTTCGACGAACAGCTGAAGCTCGAGCCGCATCATGCGGACAGCGACGAGACGCGACTGGCCGGCCTCGCGGAGACGCTGGTCGCGCGCCAGCCGGCGCTGCTGATCGCCACCGAAGTGGCACCGCTGGCGGCGCTGCTGAAGGCGACGCGCGAGATCCCGATCGTCGCCATCGGCGCCAGCAATCTGCTCAGTTCCGGCGCCGTCGACGAGGCGGGGCGGCCGCTGGCCAATGCCACCGGCGTGACGCTTAGCCTGTCGGGCCAGCACACTGCCAAACCGCTGGAGGTTCTGCTGCAGGCCTTCCCCGCCGCGCGCCGGATCGGCATCATCGAGAACCACGGCAACCCGCTGCACAAGCGGCCGGCTGCGTCCATGGCAGCGGTGGCCGAACGAGCCGGCGTGACGCTGATCCGCGCGCATTTCGCGGGCACGGCCGGCATCGCCGCCGCGTGGGACGAGCTCAAGCAGCAGGACGTCGACGTGGTGGCGGTCCGGCCCGATTCGCCGGCGCATCTGCCCGAGCACGCGCGCCAGTCGCTGCGGGTGAAGCTGCCGGCGGTTTCGCATCACTCGCTGTTCACGCGATCCGGCGGCCTGCTGGCCTACGGCGTGGTGGGCCGTACCGCGATGTGCCCGCGCGGCGCGCACTACGCAGACCAGTTGCTGCGCGGCCGGCCGATCGGCGAACTGCCCGTCGAAGAGCTGTTCGAGGCAGGCCTCACGATCAACCTGGCCACGGCGGCCAAGCTCGGTGCAGAGCTGCCGAAGACCGTGATGTCGCGTGCCGACCATCTGATCCGCTGAATGCGCCGGCGCCGCCGCCAGCTGTGGCGCACGTACGCGATCTGGATCGCTTCGTCGATTACGCTGGCCGTGGTCGGCAGCGGCCTCGCGCAGTTGTGGCTGCTGCAGCGCGAGACCCGCCTCACCGTCGAGGCTCTGCAGGCGCTGGAAGCGGCCAAGGCCACGAGCCGCATCGATCGCTTCATCGGCGACGTGGAGGCGCTGCTTCGCTCCACACTGATGCTGCTCGATTCCGGTCATCTGCATGACGACACCGGTGTCGAGATCGAGTTCTATCGGCTGCTCAAGCAGTCGAAGGCGATCGACAGCCTGACCTGGATCGACGGGCAGGGCCGCGCGCGGGTCCAGATCGGACGGATGTCCAGCGACGGCGTCGGAACGCAGCAGGACCGCAGCCGCGACGCCCTCTTCACGCAGGCGCAGCCGAACCAGCCATGGTTCGGCGATGTGTCGTTCGTCGGGAACCACCCTCGCTTGCCCATGTCGCTGCGCGGCGCCGGCCGGCGCAGCGGCGTGATCGCGGCGCAGGTCGATCTCACGCAGCTGCGGCACATCGTCGGCGACATCCGCTTCGGCATCGGCGGCTACGCCTACGTCGTGGACCCGCGCGGCATGCTGCTGGCCCACCCCGACATCCATCAGGTGCTGGCGCGCGCGGACTGGAGCGACCGGCCACCCGTCCGCGCCGACACGTCGGACGGCAGCCCGCTGATCGAGTTCCGTTCGCCGGCGGGTCAGCCGATCGTCGCCCGCGCGGCCGCGCTGAGCATTCCGCAGTGGCGGCTGATCACCGAGCAGCCGCGCGACGAGGCCTATGCGCTGATGCGCAGCGCGCTGGCGATCGCTGCCGCGATCGTGCTGCTGACCACCTTGGCGGGTTGCTACGTCGGCCTGCTGCTGGCGCGCCGAGTCGTCAAACCGATAGGGCAGCTCGCCGACGGCGCACGCCGGATCGGCGACGGCCAGCTCGATCATCGGATCGAGCTGGCGCGTGACGACGAACTGGGTCTGCTGGCCGAAGGCTTCAACCAGATGGCGCAGCGGCTGCGCCAGTCGCATGCACTGCTCGAGACCCGCATCGCGCAGCGCACCGCCGAGCTGGTGCAGGCCAATGCCGCGCTGCAGCTCAAGCGCGAGGAAGCGGAGCAGGCGAGCCAGGCCAAGACGCGCTTCCTCGCTTCCGCCAGCCATGATCTGCGACAGCCGCTGCATACGATCAGCCTGCTGGTCGGCGTGCTGCGGCGCCAGCGTTTCGCGCCCGAGGTCGATCGGCTGATCGGCAATATCGATGTGTCGGTATCGGCGATGGAGGGCTTGTTCGCAAGCCTGCTCGACATCTCCAAGCTCGATGCCGGGATGGCGCAGCCGCAGCTGAGCGAATGCGCGCTGGCCGAACTGCTGCGCGTGATCGAAGTCAATCATGCGCCGGAAGCCGAGCGCAAGCGGCTGCGCCTGGCCGTCGTCGCATCGCGCGCCGTCGTGCGCACCGACCCGGCGCTGCTGGAACGTGTGATGAACAATCTGGTGTCCAATGCGATCCGCTACACCGAACGCGGCACCGTGCTGGTCGGCGTACGACGCCGGCGGGACTGCGTCGAGCTGCAGGTCCGCGACACCGGCATCGGCATCGATGCCGGCCAGCAGCAGCACGTCTTCGACGAGTTCTATCAGGTCGACAACCCGGAACGAGATCGCACCAAGGGGCTCGGCCTGGGCCTGTCCATCGTCAAGCGCACGCTCGAACTGCTCGATCACGGCTTCTCGCTGCACTCGGCGCCCGGCCGCGGCACCTGCTTCTCGATCCGGCTGCCGGTCGTCGCCGCGCGGAGCTGGCAGACCCCGTCGGCGGCACGGTCCGTCGAGCCGAGCATCGCCGGCGCCTTCATCGCCGTCATCGACGACGAAGCGGGCACGCGCCAGGCGATGCACGCCTTGTGCAGCAGCTGGGGCGCGCATGCGCTGACCGCGGCATCGGCACAGGAGTGCATCGCGCGTCTCGACGAGCATCTGCGCAATCCCGACCTGATCCTGTGCGACTACCGGCTGCGCGAGCGCCAGGACGGTCTGGCCGCGATCGAGCAGGTACGCGCGCACATCGCTCAGCCGGTGCCGGCGATCGTGATCACCGGAGACATCGCGGCCGCCGACCTGCGGCGTGTCGTTCGCGCCGGGCTGCCGCTGCGGCACAAACCGGTGGGCCCCGAACGCCTGCTGGCGGCCATCGAGGCGCAGCTGCGGGCTCACCCATCCGGGGGAGGCGGCGATACCGAAATCGGTTCAGACTTGGACGACTTTGCCGATTCCGGCCATGAAGATACTGCTGGTCGATGATCATGCGCTGTTCCGCGACGGCGTCGCTTTGTTGCTGCGCGAGCTCGACTCCACGCTGCAGATGCTGCATGCGGGCAGCCTCGACGAGGCCGCCGCCGCGCTCGATGCCGACCCGCAGGTCGACCTGATCCTGCTCGACTTCATCCTGCCGGGCACGCGCGGTCTGCAGGCGCTGGAAGCGCTGCGCACGCGCTGCCCCGGCGTGCCCGTGGTCGTGATGTCGTCGCAGGAGGATCCGCAGACCGTCCTGCAGTCGATAGACGCCGGCGCAATGGGCTTCATCCCGAAGTCCGCGTCATCGCAGCAGATGTTCGAGGCCCTGCGCCGCGTGCTGGGCCGCGGCATCTACGTCCCGTCCTTGAGCATCGCCGCCGTGCCGCATCCGGCCCCGCTGCGCCCGCGCTCGACACCGGCGGAGCTCGGCCTCACGCGGCGCCAGACACAGGTGCTGCGCCTGATCCTGGAAGGCAAGCCGATGAAGCTGATCGCCCGCGATCTGGGCCTCAGCCCGAACACCGCGAAGACGCACGTCAGCGCCGTGCTGCGCGCGCTGTCGGTGACCACGCGCACGCAGGCGATCGTCGCGGCGAACCGGATCGGACTGGTGCTCGACGACGGCGCGGACGAAGCGGCGCCGGGTTCCTGACCGCGCATCGCCGCGCCGGGCGGCGGGCAGACCACCAGCATGGCAGCAGGCGGGACGGGGGCGCCGCCCCTCTCTCCTCTACCGCGGCGCGAGCGCCGGCATGCCCAGTTGCGCGAACAGCGCGTTCGCCGCCACGAGGTTCAAGCGTACGCTGGTCGCAGCGGGAGACTTCAGCACGAAACCGACGTAGACGTTGCCGCCGCGCTCGACGTAGATGGTGTGCGACGTGGTGGGCATCGTCAGCGTGGGACTCTGCCTGAAGCTGAGCACCCTTGCGTCGCCGAGCGTCTCGATGTCGTAGCTACCCGAACCGATGGGCGTGCAGTTGCGCGTGACGCCGTCGGAGGCACGCAGCAGACAACCGTAATAGGTGACTTCGTTGCCGGGTCCAGTGAAGGCCGCGCGCAGACCCAGCGTCGTCGAATAGAAGCTGCCGGTGCCGGCCGGGCGCGTCGCGGCGTCCGGCACGCTGCCGAGGCTCACCGTCGACGTCCCCCAGCCTTCATTCATCGGCAGCGACATGCTGCCGCCCGGACCGGCCGCCTGCGGATAGATGCAGGGCTTGCCGCGAGCGCCCGCAATCATCTGCTCCAGCGTCACCGCCGGATCGCTGTAGTTGTCCAGCGGCGCGCCGGTGGTCTTGACGCGGCAGGGCACCGTCGCGTCGGTGCGGGCGTCGCCGCCTTCGGCGACGTCGGCATGGAATGCGCGCGCGATACTGCCAGGCCGAGGATCGTAGGCTTGCGCGTTATGGATGGGCGTCGTGACCCGGTAGCTCAGCTGGGCACCCGCCGGCATCGCTGCCGTGCCGAGCAGGCTGAGGTCCGACGGACCGAACGAAGCGAGCGGCAAGCCGGAATCGCTGCCGGGCAGCGCGCGAACGTCGTCGATCACGCTGCTCATCGTGCGGCCGGCGACGTCGACCGCTCCGATCCTGGTGGTGCCGCGCTCCACGCCGTCGCAATAGTCGTACTCGACGAGTCCGTCGCCGATCGTCCGCTGCTTGCTGCGAAAGCCGATCGGGCAGTCGACCCAGGCGCTGCCGTTCCAGTGCAGATCGCCGCCGCGCGCCGGCGTACCGCCATAGCCCCAGGTCGTGACCGTGCCGCCCGAGTTGCTGGCGCGCTCGTCGTAGTAGCGCGTGTAGCCGGCGGCGTCGGGCACGGCGTCGGCCGCCGCGACCAGGATCGCGCGGTAGAACCAGTTGTCCGGTCCATCGTAGGTGAACGCGCGCAGCGTGCCGCCCGCGCCGGTCGGCACGGCAGCCGGCTGCTCGTCGGCCAGCCGCGACGAACCGATCTGGCCGGCTGCCGTGTCGGCGTCGAGCCCGCTTTGCGCGACCACCTGCTCGGCACCGGCCGCAATCGCTGCCTCGCGCTCCGCTTCCGGCTGTGCCGCTGCTGCGGCCGCATTGGCCGCGATCGCCTGCGCCGCGCTGAGCACCGCCGTCTGCACCGCGTGCGCGATGTCGCCGGCCGAGATGTTCGTGCCGCTGACGTCGGGCCGGCCCAGGCTGGGCGCCAGCACGGCGGTCTGCTGACGCGCGACCGCCTCGACCGTCTGCGCCAGCAGCGCAGCGTAGCCCGCACCGGCACTGCCGCCGCCGCGGTAGTCGGCCAGCGGCGAGACCGCCAGGCCGGTACGCTCGCGAACGTGCTCGGCCGCGGCGTCGGTGCCGGCACCCGTTGCTTCGACCTGCGCCTGCACCAGCGTCGTCAGCGGCGTCACCAGCGCCGTACGATCAGCCGGCGCCTTCAGCACCAGCGGCACTGCCGCGGCCCCGCCCGCTGCCGGCGCCGGCAGAATCGCGATCACCGGCCATTTGCCGACGTCGCCGTTGGGCACCGTCAGCGTCGTCCTGCCGCTCGCATCGGTGCTGCCCGACGGTTCGGCGGCATCGCAGGCATTGTTCGCATTGCTGTCGAGACAGACGCCGGCCTTGTCGACGGCACCGGCGAGCACCGTGACCGGCACGCTGGTCGTGGTGGGCGGCGGCTCGGCCGGCCCGCTGCCGCCATCGCCACCACCGCAGGCGGTGAGGCCCGCCGTGAGCGTGATGGCCAGCAGCATGGCCGATGCATAACGCGTGGTCGACATCGCAGCTCCCCTGATCATTGATTTGGCATGGCCCTGCCGACGGCGCCTGCTGCGGCGACGCAGTCTGATTCCGGCTGTCAGCGTGGTCCGCCTGATTCTGAAGGGGGCGACGCGGAGCCGTACATCGCCCAGTTGGGTGAGCCGCCGCGGATGGCCGGCTTCGTGGCCCGCTTCGCCCCGCAGGCGGAGGACTGCTACGATTTCCGGCCGGAACGGCCGCTTAACCCCGCGACCCTGCCGCCGCCGCGGCCGGACGGCGGCCTCGGACGCTGCTCAACTTCAACGTTGGATTGCTCGCATGTCGCTAATGAAGTGGTCAGAATCGGAGAAGCGAATCGCGCGCCAGGTATTCGAGGCTGCGTTGCAGCGCGAGCTTGCGGAAGTCATGGCCGAGTTCAAGCAACGGGCTTCCAGTGCAACGGAACCGGGCGACATGTGGTCGGTCGAGCAGTTCTTGAAGCGCGCGCGCACGAACATCGACTCGAAGTACGACTACCGCTACTCGCAGCTTCTTTTCGTCTTTGGCCAGTTGCTCGGCGAGGGGCGCATCAGCGAGGACGACTTGCAAGGTCTGTCCGAAGAGAAGCTCGACTCTATTCGGCGCAGGGCGTCTCTTTGAGCCCGATGGAATCGCCCGCGCTCTATGCCAGCTGCTCGCGATTCATTATCCTTGACGTATTACGCATCGCGTAATATTCTTTACTATGATCTTGTCCTTCCGGTGCAAGCATACGCAGGCCCTCTTTGAAGGGGAGTCACCGCGTCGCTTCCGCGGGTTCAAGGACGTCGCAGTACGGAAGCTGACTCAATTGGACTCCGCGAAGAGTTTGGAATTCCTGCGCTCGCCACCCGGCAATCAACTTGAAGCCTTGCGCGGCGATAGGAAGGGACAATACAGCGTTCGGGTCAACGATCAGTTTCGGCTTTGCTTTGTATGGACCGATGCCGGACCGGCGGAGGTCGAAATCATCGATTGTCACTAGGGAAGCCACGATGAGCCGACCGATCAATCGCATGCGCCCGGTACACCCGGGAGAGATCTTGCGCGAGGATTTTCTGGTTCCGCTGGGGATGAGTGTCAACGCCCTCGCAATGGCCTTGGGAGTACCTGCGACGCGGATCCACGAAATCGTTAAGGAGCGGCGATCGATTACAGCCGATACAGCCGAGCGTCTCGCTCGCTATTTCGGGGGGGATGCCGAATCCTGGATGAGCCTGCAGGCTGCGTACGATTTGAAGACACTCCCGACGCGGGATGAAATTCGCAGACGCGTCGAGCCGCGTGCGGCGTAGATGCCGCACTGGTAGTACTGCGTCTAACTGGTTGTGCCGATGGACAGCCTTCGACGGCCGCTGAGCCTCGACGTTACAAGCCGTGCCAGACAATTACGCAAATTCGTTCACCACCTACAACTCAGCATGCATATCCCGAAACAAGCGCGGCGTAATGCCAAACCGACGCTCGAAAGCCTCCGCAAAGCGCGCCGGCGGAAAGAGCCCCACCTGAACCGCGACTGATTTCAGCGACAGCCCGCGCGCCAGAAGCATGCGCGCGGCGTCGAGCCGGGCGGTTTCCACGAAGCGGGCCGGCGTCTGGCCGGTAGCTGCCAGGAACTTGCGATGGAAGCTTCGTTCGCTGTGCCCGGTTCGGGCAGCCAATGAGGAAACATCCAGCGGTGCGTCGAGGTTCGACTGCATCCAGCCGATCAGATCGGCGAACGGACTGTCGGCTTTCACCTGCGCATTGAGGACCGGGCTGAACTGGGACTGGTAGCCGGGACGCCGCGCATAGAGGATCAGCCGCTTGGCCACTTCACCGGCGATCGAGGCATCGAGGTCGCGCGTGATCATCGCCAGCGCCATGTCGATGCCTGTGGTCACGCCGGCCGAGGTCCACAGGCGGCCGTCGACGACGTAGAGCGCGTCGGGATCGACCTCGACCTTGGGAAAGGTCTGCACGAGCGGCTTGCAGGAATCCCAGTGGGTCGCGACGCGACGGCCGTCCAGCAGTCCGAGCGCTGCGAGGACGAAGCCGCCGGAGCAGACCGAGCCGAAGCGCATGGCCTTCGCGGCCAGCCGCGGAACTTGCGCCCGCAGGACCGGATCTCCCAGCGCACGCAGCAGAGGCTCGCGCTCGGCCCCGGCGATCAGCAAGGTCCGGGCTTCTGCAGCCCGAAGCCCGGCCAGCGGCCGGGTCTCGAGCACGATGCCGCTGCTGCTCTCGACGGCGCCCCCCTCGGCCGATGCGATTGCCACCTTGTAGAACGCCGTCTTTCGCTGCTGGCCCAAGGCGCGATTGGCGCCGTTGAAGACCGATGCCGGCCCGGCGACGTCGAGCAGCTCGAACGTCCCCTGCTACATTCAGGCCGATCGATGGAGGTTCGGAAGAACAGCCGGAGAACGCAGCCATGTCGAAATCCTGGTTCATACGCGGCGGTGCCGCCATGATCGTCTTCGCCCTGCTTGGCTTCGGCGGCTGGATATTCAGCCTGCCGGCCGCGACAGAATCGGCACAGGCGCCGCCCGTGCCGCAGGAAGAAGCGGAAGCCATGCTCGCGTCGCTCAAGCCTGAGCGCGAACGCCCACGGGTGGCCGTCATAGGCCTCAACGACGCCACCGAGACGACCGACTATCTGATGCCCACCGGCATCCTGCGGCGCGCCGACGTCGCCGACGTGATGATGCTGGCAACCGGCCCGGGCCCGGTGCATCTTTATCCGGCACTCAAGGTCGAGCCCGACGCGACGATTGAGCAGTTCGACGCCGCGCATCCCGAAGGCGCGGACTATGTGATCGTTCCCGCCATGAGCCGCGACGATGATCCCGCAGTGCTCGCGTGGCTCAGGAGCCAGGCCGAAAAGGGAGCGACGATCATGGGCATCTGCGCCGGCGCCAAAGTCGTTGCGGCGGCCGGTCTGCTCGACGGCCGCCGCGCGACGACCCATTGGTACTATCTGAACGAGATGCTGAAGCACAGCCCGGGCATCGAATATGTCGCGGACCGTCGTATGGTTTCCGACCAAGGCGTGCTGACGACGACGGGCATCAGCGCCTCCATGCCGACGATGCTGACTCTGATCGAGGCGATCGCGGGCCGGAGCAAGGCCGAGGAGGTCGCCCGCGATCTGGGGCTCGCCGGATGGGACGCGCGCCATGCGAGCGGCGCATTCAGGCTCACCCGCCCGTTCGCGATGACAGTGCTCGGCAACCGGATGTCCTTCTGGAAGCGCGAGCAGCTCGGCGTCGGCCTCGAAGCCGGCGTGGACGAAGTGTCGCTGGCGCTGGTGGCCGATGCGTGGTCGCGGACTTATCGATCGAGTGTCGCGTCCTATGCGGCCTCGGCAGGCGCGGTGAAGAGCCGCAACGGCGTTCGCATCCTTCCCGACAGGGTGGACACTGACTGGCAGCCTGCCCGGCAGGCCTCGCTGTTTCCGGACCGCAAGCCCGCTGACGCGCTCGATTTGACGCTTGACACTATCACGGCTCGCTACGGCGAGCGGACTACCCACGTCGTCGCCATGCAACTGGAGTATCCGAGGCAGTAATGCATCGATGATCCGGTTATGCGCGACGAGCAATAGCAGAGGAACAACCGCCATGTCACTAGTCCGCGTCCAGCAGCTCTCTATCTCGCTCGACGGCTTTGCCACCGGCGAAGGGCAGAGTCTCGAAGCCCCGTTCGGCCACGCCGGCGAACGGCTTCACGAATGGGTGTTCCAGACCCGCTGGTGGCGCGAGAGAACGGGCCAGGCCGGCGGCACGAGGGGAATCGACGACGCCTTCCTGCGGCTGTTCGCTCCGGGGATAGGCGCCGAGATCATGGGCGCGGGAAAGTTCGGCTACCCTGGCTGGCACGAGGACCCGCAGTGGCAGGGCTGGTGGGGTGCCAATCCGCCGTTCCACACACCGGTCTTCGTCCTGACCCATCATCCACGCGCGTCGCTCGAGATGGAGGGCGGCACGACCTTCCACTTCATCGACGCGTCGCCCGCCGAGGCGCTGCAGGCGGCTCGTGAGGCTGCCGGCGGCCAGGATGTGCGCATCGGCGGCGGCCCCACCGTGATCCGAGACTTCCTTGCCGCCGGGCTCGTCGATCACATGCACATCGTGGTGGTTCCGATCCTGCTCGGCCGAGGCGTGCGGCTGTGGGAAGGGCTGGAGGGACTCGAGAAGAACTACAAGGTCGAGGCCTGCTCTTCTCCGTCCGGCGTCACGCATCTGACATTCACCCGTACAGACCTGTAGGAGAAAAGCATGCCCAGTACGATCCGACTCCACCGCGTGATCGCGACCAAGCCGGACAAGGTGTACCGCGCCTTCCTGGAGAGCGATGCCGTGGCCAGCTGGCTTCCGCCCTACGGCTTCCTCTGTACCGTCCATGAACTGGATGCGCGAGTGGGCGGCAGCCACCGGATGTCCTTCCGGAATTTCACGACCGGCAACAGCCACTCCTTCGGCGGCACCTATGTCGAGCTCGTACCGGAGCAGCGGCTCGTCTATACGGACAAATTCGACGACCCGAACTGGCCGGGCGAGATGCGCGTCACCGTGATGCTGAAGGCGGTTTCGGTAGGTACCGAAATCAGCATCGAGCAGGAAGGCGTGCCGGACGTGATCCCGCCCGAGGCCTGCTATCTCGGATGGCAGGACTCGCTGCACAAGCTTGCGAAGCTGGTGGAGCCGGAGATCAATCAATAGCCGGCCGCGAGGCCGGCCGTGCATCGACGACCGGCAGCTAATCCGGCTAACATCGATCCTGCGCATCCGCGCAGCCACCGTTGCCCCGGAGAAGGCCATGATCCGATCGATGTTCGCGACCTTGGCCGCGTGCTGGCTGTCGCTGATGGCGCCCCAGGCGAGTGCCCAGCTCAGCGTCGGCGACGAGGCACCCGATTTCACCGCCGAGGCCGCACTCGGCGGCAAGCCGTTCCGCTTCACGCTGACCGAGGCGCTCAAGCAGGGGCCGGTGGTGCTCTATTTCTTCCCCAAGGCCTTCACAAAGGGCTGCACCATCGAGGCCAACCGCTTCGCCGAAGCGCACGACGAATACGCGTCGCTCGGCGCCACCGTCATCGGCATGTCGGGCGACAGCATCGAGACGCTGCGCAGCTTCTCGATCAGCGAGTGCCGGGACAAGTTCGCCGTGGCGGCTGACGCCGGCGGCAAGGTCATGCAGGCGTACAAGGCAACGATGCCTAACGTGCTGACTCATGCACGGCGCATCTCGTACGTGATCGGGACTGATCGGCGGGTCAGCTATGCGTTCGCGTCGGGCAGCCCCGACGATCACGTTCCCAATACGCTGGCGGCGGTGCGCGCCTTGAAGGCCAGACCCGCGCGGTAACGGGCGCCGGGCGGCTCGACGATCGCCCGCTCAGAGATCGAAGTCGTAGTCGATCAGCAACGGAGCATGGTCGCTGAACCGCTGATCCTTGTAGATGGCGGCGCTTCGAGCCAGCGCGGCCGTGGCGGGAGTCGCGATCTGATAGTCCAGCCGCCATCCGACGTTCTTGGCGTATGCCTGGCCGCGATTGCTCCACCACGTATAGCAGGTGTCGGTCGTGTCCGGGTGCAGGCAGCGGTACACGTCCATCAAACCGCCTTCACCCAGCAGCTTGGTCATCCATGACCGCTCCTCGGGCAGGAAGCCGCTGTTCTTCTGATTGCTGCGCCAGTTCCTCAAGTCGATGTTCTGATGAGCGATGTTCACGTCGCCCATCAGGATGAACTCCCGGTCGGCTCGCAGCGTCATCAGCCTGGGATAGATCAGCTCGAGGAAGCGGAACTTGGCCAATTGACGCTCCTCGCCGGAGGATCCGCTCGGGAAGTAGCAGCTGATCAGGCTCAGCTTCCGGCCCGGCCGGTCGTAGCGCGCCTCGACCCAGCGCCCTTCGCCGTCGAACTCGGCATCGCCCAGGCCGGTGAGGACGTCGGTCGGCTCCTGCTCGAGATAGATGCCCACGCCCGAGTAGCCGCGCTTCTGCGCGTAGTGGAAGTGACCGGCCATGCTGCCGATGTGACAGAAGTTTCCGAGGACCTGGTCATGCTGAGCTTTCACCTCCTGCACGCCGATGACGCCGGCCTGCTGCAGGCAGGCCCAGTCGAAGAATCCCTTGGTGGCGGCGGAACGGATGCCGTTGAGGTTTGCGGTGACCACTCTAAGCATGTTTCTTTTCTCCCGCGGCGGACGCCATTCAGATCCAGCGCGGCGACCCCGTATCATTGAGC
Organism: Burkholderiaceae bacterium; assembly: GCA_050187175.1. GTDB lineage: Bacteria > Pseudomonadota > Gammaproteobacteria > Burkholderiales > Burkholderiaceae_E > Zeimonas. Next base: position 31,860 of record JBFWXS010000006.1, on the reverse strand, counting down.
CTTCCTTCCAGCTCGGCGAGGCGCCCTTGACAGACGATTTGCGCGCGCAGTTTATCCGCTTCTCGGTGCAGAGCGGCGTGCTGCGCTTCGGCGAGTTCCGCACCAAGGCGGGACGCCTGTCGCCGTATTTCTTCAATGCCGGCCTGTTCCACGACGGCGCGTCGCTGGGCCGGCTGGCCGAGTTCTACGCCGGCACGCTGCTGGCGGCACGCGCCGGCGGCCTGCGCTTCGACATGCTGTTCGGCCCGGCCTACAAGGGCATCGCGCTCGCGTCGAGCACCGCGGTGGCGCTGGCGCAGCAAGGGCTGAACCTGCCGTTCGCCTTCAACCGGAAGGAAGCCAAGGACCATGGCGAAGGCGGTTCGGTGATAGGGGCGCCGCTGGCCGGCCGCATCGTCATCGTCGACGACGTGATCAGCGCCGGCACCTCGGTGCGCGAATCGGTCGAGCTGATCCGCGCGCACGGAGCAGAGCCGGCCGCCGTGCTGATCGCGCTGGACCGGCAGGAGCGCAGCGGCGACGCCGAACGGGTCGGCGAGCACTCCGCGGCACAGGACGTGACGCGGCTGTACGGCATCCCCGTGCTGTCGATCGCAAACCTGACCGATTTGTTGGTTTTCCTTGATAACACCGCCGACAACAAAGACGTCGCCGCCCATCGCGAGCGCGTCGCCGCCTATCGCAGCCGGTATGGAGTGAAAGGCAAGGACTGACCTAGCATCTGCGGCATGAAGACCATCGTCCGATTGCCGTCGCGGCCGCGCCGATTCGCGGCGCTGGCGCTCAGCGCCGGCCTGCTGTGGATCTGCGCCCCGGCCGCATACGCCGCCGGCGAGCAGCGGGCGCCGCGTGCGCTGTACAGCTGCCAGGACGCGAACGGCCGGACGCTGGCCAGCGATCGTCCTATTCCAGAATGCGCGGCCCGGACCGTGCGCGAGCTGCGCCCCGACGGCATCGTGCAGCGCGAAGTACCGCCGCCGCCGACCGCCGAGGAGTTGCGGCGCCGCGAAGCCGAGGAACGTGCGCGCCAGATCGCCACGCGCGAGCAGCGCCAGGCGCGTGCGCGCGACCATGCGCTGCTGCAGGCCTACGCTGACATGGACGCGCTGGACGCGGCCCGCCAGCGCCGGCTGGCGGCGATCGACGACGAAATCATCGCCGCCCGCAAACGGCTGGGCGATCTGCAGGAGGCGCACAAGCCGCTGCATGCGCAGGCCGGTGGAAAGCTCGAATCGCTGCCGCCGCCGCAGCGTCAGCGGCTGTCCGACCTGACGAACGCGATCGTGGCCGAGGAGGCCTTCGTCGCGCGCCGCAGCGCCGAGCGCCAGCAAGCGGCTGCGCAGTTCGACGACGATGCGGCGCGGCTGCGGCAGCTGCTCGGCGACCGCTCGCTGCTCACCCCAGTTTCCGGCGCAGCAGTTCGTTGACCTGCTGAGGGTTGGCCTTGCCGCGCGAGGCCTTCATCACCTGGCCGACCAGCGCGTTGAAGGCCTTGTCTTTGCCCGCGCGGAACTCTTCGACCGACTTCGGGTTGGCGGCCAGCACCTCGTCGATGATCCCTTCCAGCGCGCCGCTGTCGCTGATCTGGCGCAGCCCGCGCGCATCGATGATGCGGTCGGCCAGATCCTCGCCGGCGGCCGGCTCGGACCACATGGCGGCGAACACGTCCTTGGCGATCTTGCCGGAGATCGTACCGTCCTGAAGCCGCCGCAGCAGGCCGGCCAGCTGCGCCGGCGTGACGCGACTTTCGGCGATCGCCACGCCATCGCGATTCAAAGCACCGGCAACGTCGGTCATCATCCAGTTCGACGCCAGCTTGGCCAGCGTCGCGCGTGCCGCGGGATCAGCCGCGGGATCGGCGAATGCCGGCCCTGCCGTGCCGGCCCCCGCGCCCGCCGGCGAGGCGCTCCCCGCCCCGGCCCCCAGAGCCTTGACCACCGCCTCGAAGAAGTCGGCGGTATCGCGGCTGGCCGTCAGCGTCAGCGCGTCGTAGCTGGGCAGTCCGAATTCGGCCGCGAAGCGCTCGCGGCGCGCGGCCGGCAGCTCGGGCAGCGCGCCGCGGACGCGCTCGACCCAGTCGTCGCCGATCACCAGCGGCGGCAGGTCGGGGTCGGGAAAGTAGCGGTAGTCGTGGGCGTCTTCCTTGCTGCGCATGGACCGCGTCTCGTCGCGATCAGGATCGTAAAGCCGCGTTTCCTGCACGACCTTGCCGCCATCTTCGATCAACTCGATCTGCCGCCGCACTTCGAAGTCGATCGCGCGCTCGAGGAAGCGGAACGAATTCAGGTTCTTGATCTCGCAGCGCGTGCCGAACTCCTGCTGGCCCAGCGGCCGCACCGAGACGTTGGCGTCGCAGCGGAACGACCCTTCCTGCATGTTGCCGTCGCAGATGCCGAGCCAGACGACCAGCCCGTGCAGCGCGCGCGCATAGGCCACCGCCTCCTTGGCCGAGCGCATATCGGGCTCGGTGACGATCTCCAGCAGCGGAGTGCCGGCCCGGTTGAGGTCTATACCGGACATGCCATGGAAGTCCTCATGCAGCGATTTGCCGGCATCTTCTTCCAAATGGGCCCGAGTCAGCCGGATATAGCGCTCATGAGGCGGTGTCTTGTCGTCGCTGCGCCACGCGATGGCCAGCCCGCCGCCGGCGACCACCGGGATTTCATACTGGCTGATCTGATAGCCCTTGGGCAGGTCCGGATAGAAGTAGTTCTTGCGCGCGAAGATCGAGCGCGGCGCGATCTGCGCGCCGACCGCCAGCCCGAAGCGGATCGCGCAGTCGACCGCCGCGCGGTTGGCTACCGGCAACACGCCGGGCAGCGCCAGATCGACGGCGCTGGCCTGCGTGTTCGGCTCGGCGCCGAACGCGGTCGAGGCGCCGGAGAAGATCTTCGAGCGCGTCGCCAGCTGCGCATGCGTCTCGAGACCGATGACGATTTCCCACTGCATAGTCGAGATCCCGTTCCTGTCGCTCACTGCGTACGGGCGCAGCGGCCGCTGCCGGGATCGAACATCACCGGCCAGGCCTGGTCGTAGATACCGGCGGTACAGCGGCTTTCGCAGCCGTTGTGCGCCAGCGTGATTCGGCGCGGCTCCTGCCAGATCAGCAGCCGGCAGCCGCTGCCGTCGCGGGCGCGCATCTCGATGTGCGGCCGGCGCTGCGTCTGCTGGAAGTCGGCCTGCTCGAAGCGGCAGCTGCCGCGACGGCCGACCTGCAGCTGCCATGACAGTGCCTGCACTTCGCTGGCGCGCACCAGCAGCCGCGCGTTCTCGCGGAAGCCATCGTCCTCGGTCTGCGCGCAATGGCCGTCGAGGTTGATCGGGCGATCGGCGATAGGCGTGGGCCGCGACGGCCCGCCGGGCAGCACGCCGCAGGCCGCCAGGGTCAGCAGCACCGAGCCGAGTATGGCGAGGCGGATGCGGCTCATGAGGACAAGGCGGACGCGGCTCATGAGGGGCCTATGCAGATCGGCGAGACCGACGCCGCTCATGCCGGCCTCTGCAGATGCCAGTCGGTCGACTGCTGGAACGCATGCGCGACGTTCAGCAGCCGCGCTTCATCGAACCACGAACCGATCAGCTGCAGTCCCACCGGCCGGTTGCCTTCGCCGAAGCCCGCGGGCACCGACATGCCGGGCAGGCCAGCCAGCGACGCCGGCAGCGTGTAGATGTCGGCCAGATAGTTGCTGACCGGATCGTCGGTGATCGTGCCGATATCCCACGCCACCGTCGGCGAAACCGGGCCGGCTATGACGTCGACCGATTCGAAGGCGCGGCGGAAGTCGTCGGCGATCAGCCGGCGCAGCTTCTGCGCCTGCAGGTAGTAGGCGTCGTAGTAGCCGTGCGACAGCACGTAGGTGCCCACCAGGATGCGCCGCTTGACCTCGGCGCCGAAGCCTTCGGCGCGGGTGCGCGCGTACATGTCGCCCAAACCGTCGTAGTGCTCGGCGCGGTGGCCGTAGCGCACGCCGTCGAAGCGGCTCAGGTTGCTCGAGGCCTCGGCGGGCGCGATGACGTAGTAGGCGGGAATCGCCAGCTCGGTCTTGGGCAGCGAGACGTCGACCAGCACGGCGCCGGCGCCGCGCAGCTCGTCGAGCGCGGCCTGCACGGCGCTGCGCACGCCGTCGGCCAGCCCCTCGCCGAAGAACTCGCGCGGCACGCCGATGCGCAGGCCGTTCAGCGGACGCTGCAGATCGCGGCTGAAATCCTCGTCGGGCCGCTCGGCGCTGGTGGAGTCGCGCGCGTCGAAGCCGGCCATGGCGCTCAGCACCTGCGCGCAATCGTCGGCCGTGACCGCGAACACGCCGCCCTGATCGAGGCTGGACGCATAGGCAATCATGCCGTAGCGCGACACGCGTCCGTAGGTCGGCTTCAGGCCCGTGACGCCGCACATCGCGGCCGGCTGCCGCACCGAACCGCCGGTGTCGGTGCCGCTGGCCACCGGCGCGAGCCCGGCCGCCACGGCAGCGGCCGATCCGCCCGACGAACCGCCGGAGATGGCGGCGCGGTCCCACGGATTGCGCACCGGACCGAAGTACGAATTCTCGTTCGAGCCGCCCATCGCGAACTCGTCGCAGTTCGTCTTGCCGAGGCATACCGCGCCGGCGGCGGTCAGCCGCTCGACCACCGCGGCGTCGAACGGGCTGACGTAGTGCTCGAGCATGCGCGAGCCGGCGGTCGAGCGCCAGCCGCGGGTGACGAAGATGTCCTTGTGCGCGAGCGGCACGCCCAGCAGCGGGCCGCGCTCGCCGCGGCCGCGCCGCGCATCGGCCTCGCGCGCCTGCGCCAGCGTGAGCTCCGGCTGCACGTCGATGAACGCGTTCAGGTCGCTGCCGGCGATGCGGGCCAGATAGTCCTGCGCCAGCTCGAGCGCGGACGCGCGGCCGGCGTCGAGATCGGCGGCGATCTGCCGCAGCGTGCGGCGTTCGGCGCTCATTCGAGCACCTTCGGCACCAGGTACAGCCCGCGCTCGACGCTGGGCGCCACGGCCTGGTAGTCAGCGCGGCGATCGGCTTCGGTGACCGCGTCGTCGCGCAGCCGCAGCGCCGTCGCCTGCGGATGCGTCATCGGCTCGACGCCGGTGGTATCGACGGCCTGCAGCCGCTCGATGAGACCGAACACGGCATTCAACTGCTCGAGCGTGCGCGCGGCTTCATCGCCGTCGAGCTCGAGGCGTGCCAGCATCGCGATGCGCTGGACGTCGGAGAGGGATAGGGACATGCGCGACCCGGATAGCGACGCGGCCGCAGCGTTCAGATCGACTGGCGCCGCATCGACGAGAAAGGTTGAACCAGGGATGAACCGGCACCGTGGACCGCGCTGCGCGAGCGGCCGGCGCGGCCTGCCGCGCGCGGCTGCGGCGGTGTCTGCGAAGGCCAAAACCACCGGGTTAGCAAGGAATTATACGGTATCATTCGACTCAAATTTAAGAAGTCTTTTGCGCCGCAACATCCTGGGCCGGGCAGTGCCTCCGCTTCGCGCCCGGCGACCTGGTTCGCTGCGTACGAGCGACACCCTTCGACTTTGCACGGAAGCGAAATGCTCGGGTTCTTGCGCAAGTATTTTTCGAACGACCTCGCCATCGACCTTGGCACCGCGAACACCCTGATCTACGTGCGCGGCAAGGGCATCGTCCTGAACGAACCGTCGGTGGTCGCGATCCGCCAGGAAGGCGGCCCGAACGGCAAGAAAACGATCGCTGCCGTCGGCTCCGAAGCCAAGCAGATGCTGGGCAAGGTCCCGGGCAACATCGAGGCCATCCGGCCGATGAAGGACGGCGTCATCGCCGACTTCACCGTCACCGAGCAGATGCTCAAGCAGTTCATCAAGATGGTCCACGAGTCGCGGCTGTTCTCGCCGAGTCCGCGGATCATCATCTGCGTGCCCTGCGGCTCGACGCAGGTCGAGCGCCGGGCGATCCGCGAATCGGCGCTCGGCGCCGGCGCGTCGCAGGTGTTCCTGATCGAGGAGCCGATGGCCGCGGCCATCGGCGCGGGCCTGCCGGTGTCGGAAGCAAGCGGCTCCATGGTCGTCGACATCGGCGGCGGCACCACCGAGGTCGGCGTGATCTCGCTGGGCGGCATGGTCTACAAGGGCTCGGTGCGCGTCGGCGGCGACAAGTTCGACGAAGCCGTCATCAACTACATCCGCCGCAACTACGGCATGCTGATCGGCGAGCCCACTGCCGAAGCGATCAAGAAGCAGATCGGTTCGGCCTTCCCCGGCTCCGAGATCCGCGAGATGGAAGTCAAGGGCCGCAATCTGTCGGAAGGCATTCCGCGCAGCTTCACGATCTCGTCGAACGAAATCCTGGAAGCGCTCACCGATCCGCTGAACCAGATCGTCTCGTCGGTGAAGATCGCGCTCGAGCAGACGCCGCCGGAACTGGGCGCCGACATCACCGAGCGCGGCATCATGCTGACCGGCGGCGGCGCGCTGCTGCGCGACCTCGACCGGCTGCTGATCGAGGAAACGGGCCTGCCGGTGCTGGTCGCCGATGATCCGCTGACCTGCGTCGTGCGCGGTTGCGGCATGGCTCTCGAGCGCATGGAAAAACTGGGCACCATCTTCACCAACGAATAGTGCCCTGAGCGAGGCTTGCAGGAGTGGACCGCAGCCCACCGCCGTTCTTCAAGCAAGGTCCGTCCGCCAACGCCCGCCTGCTGTTCTTTTCGCTGCTCGCGATCAGCCTGCTGGTTATCGACTCGCGGCTCGACGTGCTGAGCCGGCTGCGGCAAGGCATCGCGACCGTGCTCTATCCGGTGCAGCGCGTGCTGCTGGTGCCGCGCGATGCGGGCCAGGCCGGCCTGGGCTATCTGGCCGACATCCAGCGGCTGCGCGCCGAGAACGCCGAGCTGCGCCGCATCGAGGCCGCCAATGCGAACACGCTGCTGCAGACCGAGCGGCTGGCCGCCGAGAACCAGCAGCTGCGGCAGCTGCTGGCCATGCGCGAACGCACCGTCATCCGCTCCACCGTGGCCGAGGTGCTGTACGACGCGCGCGACGCGTTCTCGCGGCGGCTGGTGCTCGACAAGGGCCAGCAGCACGGCGTCGCGGCCGGCCAGCCGGTCATAGACGCCAGCGGCGTGGTCGGACAGATCACGCGCGTCTATCCGCTGTCCAGCGAAGTGACGCTGGTCACCGATCGCAACGCGACGCTGCCGGTCGAGGTCAAGCGCTCCGGCGAACGCTCGGTCGCATACGGCGGCTCGCAGCCGGGCACCATCGACCTGCGCTATCTGCGGACCAATGCCGACGTGCGCGAAGGCGACCTGCTGGTCACCTCGGGGCTGGACGGGCTGTTTCCTGCCGGCCTGCCGGTCGGTACCGTGCAGACGGTGGAGACCGGCTCGTCGGCCTTCGTTACCGTGCGCGTCGAGCCGGCGGCGCGCGCCGAACGGACGCGGCTGCTGCTCGTGCTGCTGGTCGATCCGGCCGCATCGGCTGCCGCGGCCGCCGGCGCCCTGCCCCCGGAACCGCCGCGCGACGCGCGCGCCAAGCGCGGCCGCGGCGGCTAGCGTCCTGCCCAGCGACCATCCGCCCAAGGACGAGCCACCGCCATGTACGGCCCCATCCGCCCCCACTACCTGCTGCTGCCGGCCAGCCGCGGCTTCATCACGTTCAGCATCGTCTGCGCGTTCCTGCTCAACGTGCTGCCGTGGGGACACACCGTCGGCGTGCCCGACTTCCTCGCATTGGTGCTCGTGTTCTGGAACATCCACCAGCCGCGGATGGTCGGCATGGGCATCGCGTTCCTGTTCGGACTGCTGATGGACGTGCACGAAGCCGGGCTGCTCGGCGAGCACGCCCTGGCCTACTCGCTGCTGTCGTACGGCGCGCTCAGCCTGCATCGGCGCGTACCGTGGTTCCACGTGCCGGGCCAGATGCTGCATGTGCTGCCGCTGTTCCTGGGCGCGCAGATCGTGCTGCTGCTGGTACGGCTGGCGGTCGGCGGCGCATTCCCTGGCTGGACGTGGTTCCTGCAGAGCTTCAGCTGCACGCTGCTGTGGCCGCTGGCCGACTGGCTGCTGCTGGCGCCGCAGCGACGTGCCGTCGATCGCGACGAGAATCGGCCGATCTAGTGTCCCTGGCCGCGCACCCGGTTCATACTTGACGGCGTCATGGTCGAAGTCCGCGATACCGAACGCGATCTGCACCAGCTGCGCATCCGGCTGGTGGCCGCGATGCTGTTCGTGCTGCTGTGCTTCGGCCTGCTGGTGGCCCGGCTGTCGTACCTGCAGGTCTACCGCTACGCCGCCTTCCATGCGCAGGCCGAAGAGAACCGGATCGCCCTGGTGCCGGCGCCGCCGTCACGCGGCCTGATCTTCGACCGCAACGGCGTGCTGCTGGCCGAGAACGTGTCGGCCTATACGCTGGAGATCTCGCCCAAGCGCGTCGCGAAGCTGGACGAGACCATAGAGGCGCTGGCCGAGATCATCGACATCACGCCGCGCGACCGGCGGCGCTTCCGCCGGCTGCTCGAAGACTCGCGCAACTCGGACACGGTGCCGCTGAAAGTGCGGCTGTCGGACGAGGAGGTGGCCAAGCTGGCGGTGCAGCGCTACCGCTTCCCCGGCGTCGAGATCAAGGCGCGGCTGTTCCGCAACTATCCGCTGGGCGAGACCGCCGGCCACGTGCTCGGCCACATCGGCCGCATCTCGCCGGATGACAAGCGGCGGCTCGACGATCAGGGAATAGGCTCGAACTACGCCGGCTCGACGCACATCGGCAAGGTCGGCATCGAGCTGTCATATGAAACGCTGCTGCACGGACAGGCCGGCGCCGAGGAGGTCGAGGTGTCGGCGGGCGGCCGCGTCGTCCGCACGCTGTCGCGCACGCCGCCGGTGGGCGGCTCCAATCTGATCCTGTCGATCGACATCCGCTTGCAGAAGCTGGCCGAGGACTTGTACGGCAATCGCCGCGGCGCGCTGGTCGCGATCGAGCCGAAGACCGGCGACGTGCTGGCGATGGTGTCCAAACCCGGCTTCGACCCCAACCTGTTCATCGACGGCATCGATCCGCAGAGCTGGCAGGCGCTGAACGAAGACCCCGACAAGCCGATGCTGAACCGGCCGCTGCGCGGCACCTATCCGCCGGGGTCCACGTACAAGCCGTTCATGGCGCTGTTCGCGCTGACCACCGGCGCACGCGCACCGCACGACACGATCTTCGATCCCGGCTATTTCCAGCTCGGCAATCACCGCTTCCGCGACTCCAAGCCGGGCGGCCAAGGGACGGTCGATCTGCGCAAGTCCATCGTCGTCTCCAGCGACACCTACTACTACAAGCTCGCCTATGAATCCGGCGTCGACGCGATCCACGACTTCATGAAGCCGTGGGGCTTCGGCCAGCTGACGAACATAGACATCGAGCACGAGACCACCGGCATCCTGCCGTCGACGCAATGGAAGCTGCGCCGCTACAAGCAGCGCTGGCTGCCCGGCGAGACGCCGTCGGTGGGGATCGGACAGGGCTACAACTCGTTCACCATCCTGCAGCTCGCGCATGCGACGGCGACGCTGGCCAATGACGGCGTCGTGATGAAGCCGCACGTGGTGCAGCTGGTCGAGAATCCGGTCACGCGCGAGCGCAAGCGCACGGTGCCGTCCGAGAGCTACCGGATCCCGCTGCGGCGCGAGCATCTGGAGCTCGTCAAGTCGGCGATGGTCGACGTCAACCGCTTCGGCACCGGCCGCATCGCGTTCGCCAATACCGAGTACGTCGCCGCCGGCAAGACCGGCACCGCGCAGGTGGTCGGCATCCGGCAGAACGAGCGCTACGATGCGCGCCGCATCGCAGAGCGGCATCGCGACCATTCACTGTTCATCGCCTTCGCGCCGGTCAACGATCCCAAGATCGCCGTCGCGCTGATCGTCGAGAACGGCGGCTTCGGCGCACAAGCCGCGGCGCCGATCGCGCGCAAGCTGATCGACTACCACCTGCTGGGCAAGCTGCCCAAGGATTTCGACGACGAGTCGCTGCCGCGGATCGCCGACGATCCCGACCTGCGCGACATCCCCGAAAGCGTCGATCCGGAACCGATTCCAGCGACGGAGCCTCGGCAATGATCATCCACGAGAAGCCGTCGCTGCTGCAGCGGATCAAGCCGCACATCATGGTGTTCGATGCGCCGCTGCTGGTGGCGCTGCTGCTGCTGGCGACGATCAGCCTGATCACCATGGCCTCGGCCGCGCACGACTACGACGGCCGGCTGCAGGACCATTCGCGCAACCTGCTGATCGCGTTCGGCCTGATGTGGATCGCCGCCAGCCTGCCGCTGCAGTGGCTGCAGCGCTCGGCACTGCCGCTGTATCTGCTGGGTCTGGTGCTGCTGATCGGCGTGGCGCTGTTCGGCGACATCGCCAAGGGCGCGCGCCGCTGGCTCGACCTCGGCGTGGTGCGGCTGCAGCCGTCCGAGCTGCTGAAGATCGCCATGCCGCTGATGCTGGCCTGGTACTTCCAGCGCCGCGAAGGCGCTCGCGAATGGGGCGACTTCGTCGTCGCCGGGCTGCTGCTGGCGATCCCGGTGCTGCTGATCGCGCGCCAGCCGGACCTGGGCACGGCGATCCTGGTGTTCGCCGCAGGCGCCTACACGATCTTCTTCGCGGGGCTGAACTGGAAGGTGATCGTGGGCGCGGTCGCCGCGGCGATTGCTGCGCTGCCGCTGCTGTGGCTAGTCATGCACGACTACCAGCGGCACCGCGTGCTGATGATGATCGACCCGTCGTCGGACCCGCTGGGCAAGGGCTTTCACGTCATTCAGTCGACCATCGCAGTCGGCTCCGGCGGCATCTGGGGCAAGGGCTGGATGGACGGGACGCAGGCCCACCTGGAATTCATTCCCGAGCGCACCACCGACTTCGTCTTCGCCGTGTTCTCGGAGGAATTCGGCCTGATCGGCAGTTGCGCGCTGCTGCTGGTCTACCTGCTGCTGATCGGCCGCGGGCTGGTGATCGCGGCCAATGGCGCCAATACCTTCGCCCGGCTGGTGGCCGGCGCGATCACGCTGATCTTCTTCACGTATGCCTTCGTCAACATCGGCATGGTGTCCGGCATCCTGCCCGTGGTCGGCGTGCCGCTGCCGCTGATGTCGTACGGCGGCACTGCCATGGTGACGCTGGGGCTGGGCGCGGGCCTGCTCATGAGCATCAGCCGGCAGCGCAAGCTGGTGCAGACCTGAGCGACTAGGTGACAACCCGTAGAGCGGCCTCGCAAGCATTGCCATCCACGGAAACCGCGAAGTAGAATCGCGCCCTTCGGGGAGTAGCCCCCCGCGGCCGCAAGGCCGCATCGGATCGGTCGTCAGTACGGTGTCTGCCACGGCACCCGGCCGGTCCGGCGGAACGCCAGCGTTCCGCGGGCGAGACCGTGCATGCAGGCACGGTGCGTCCATTTTTCAGGCGAATCGTGCATTCACCGATTCTCTGGAGCAAGAATGGAACTTTTCAGTATTCCCTGGTGGTCTGCGCTCGGCGCGATCATCCTGATGGACCTGGTTCTGGCCGGCGACAATGCGCTGGTGATCGGCATGGCCGCGAGCAAGCTGCGGCCCGACCTGCGTCGCAAGGCGATCGTTTTCGGCGCGCTCGGGGCCATCGTCGTGCGCGGCGCAATGGCGCTGATCGTCGTCTGGCTGCTGAAGATCCCTGGCCTGCAGCTCGCGGGCGGCCTGTTGCTGCTGCCCATCGCCTGGAAGCTGGCGCGGCCGAGCGGCGGCCACGACTCCGATCACGACGACGGCCAGGCCGCCACCTCGTTCTGGGGCGCGATGAAGACCATCGTCATCGCCGACGCGCTGATGGGCGTCGACAACGTGCTGGCCATCGGCGGCGCCGCGCACGGCCGCTGGGATCTGGTCATTCTCGGCCTGCTGTTCACGATCCCGCTCATCGTCTGGGGCAGCACCTGGGTAGCGCGCGCGATCGAGCGCTGGCCGCTGATCATCGCGCTGGGCGCCGGCGTGCTCGCCGTCACCGGCGTCGGCATGATCGTCAAGGATCCGCTGTTCGACACTTACGTGTTCAACAACGTGACCTACGATCGCATCCTGCAGGTCCTGGCCTTCGTCGTCATGTTCTACGTCGGCTGGCGCGCGCTGAACGGCTCGCGCAAGCGCAACGACGAAGAAGCGGACGAAGCGCGCGCCTGAGCGCGCGCGGGGCGGCGGGCGGCTGATCAGCCGCCCGCGACCTTCAGCATGATCTTGCCGATATGACGCGACGACTCCATCAGCTCGTGCGCGCGCGATGCGTCGGCCAGCTCGAAGGTCTCATGAATCACAGGCAGCACGCGGCCGGCTTCGAGCAGCGGCCAAACCTGCTGCGCCAGCTGTGCCGCTATGTGCGCCTTGTCGGCCGGCGAGCGCGGCCGCAGCGTCGAGCCGGTCATGGTCAGCCGCTTGACCATCACCGGCGTCAGGTCGAGCTCGACGCGCGGACCGTTCAGGAAGGCAATCTGCACCAGGCGCCCTTCGGTGGCCAGCAGCTTCAGGTTGCGCGCGACGTAGTCGCCGCCGACCATGTCGAGGATCACGTCGACGCCGCGCTTGTCGGTCAGCGCGAGGATCCGCTCGACGAAGTCCTCCTGCCTGTAGTCGATCGCCGCTTTCGCGCCGAGCCGCTCGCAGACCTCCGCCTTGTCGCGATTGCCCACCGTCGTATAGACAGTGGCGCCACGGGCGTGGGCGAGCTGGATCGCGGTGAGCCCGATGCCTGACGAGCCGCCATGCACCAGGAAGCTCTCGCCTTCGACCAGGCGGGCGCGCTCGAAGACATTGGTCCAGACGGTGAAGAAATTCTCCGGCAATGCCGCGGCCTGCAGCAGCGACAGGCCTCGCGGCACCGGCAGCACCTGACCCGCGGCGACAGCGACGTACTCGGCGTAGCCGCCTCCGTTAGTCAGCGCACACACCGCGTCGCCGATCTGCCATTGGCTGACGCCGTCGCCGAGCGCAACCACTTCGCCGGCTACCTCCAGCCCGAGGATGGGCGAGGCGCCGCGCGGCGGCGGATAAGTGCCCTGCCGCTGCGCCACGTCAGGCCGATTGACGCCCGCGTAGGCCACGCGGATCAGCACTTCGCCGGCAGCCGGGGCCGGCACCGGCCCATCGGCCAAGATGATCACCGAAGGCGCGCCGCCGGCGCCGTGGGCACAGTATTTCATCGACTGAGGAATGGCCATCGGGGTATTCATCGCAATAAGGGGTGGGCGGGATGTCGACGTGAACCATACACAATTCGGCGCCGACGCGGGTCGACGGACGACATGGGATCGGGGCCTGCTTCAGCAGGCAATCGCCAGGCTCGCCGCGCCGCGCTCCAGCAGCGGCACCCATTTCGCCTCGTTCGGCAGGATGCGGTGCGTCGGCGCCGCGAGCACCAGGGCATACGGGATGAGTCCGTCGGCCGCCCTGACGGGTACAGCCAGCGCGCCGCCGCCTTCCACCATCTCGTCCAGCGAGCGCGCGAAGCCGGCGATCCGCACTTTCTCCAGCTCGGCCCCCATGGCCGCCTTGGTCGCGATGGTGCGGTGAGTGAACCGCTGCAGCCGCAAGCCGCGCAAACGGGCGCGCAGCAGCGGCGGGGCCAGCCATGCGAGCATCACCTTGCCCACCGCGGTGCAATGAAGGGGGCGAGGCTCGTCGAGCTCCGGCGTGAACCGCACCGCCTGGGGACTGGAAATGCGATCCAGATAGACGGCGGCCTGGCCGTCGTCCGTCAGGCGGCCGACCAGGATGGTTTCCCTCGTGGCGGCAGCCAGCTCCTGCAGCGCCCGTCGCACCGCCCCGGCGAAATCGTTGCGGGCGCCGATGGCAGCCGCCATGCGGAAAGCGGCGCTGCCGAGCACGAAGCCCTGCGCAGCACGCGAGACGTAGCCGGCCTGCTCCAGCGCGCGCAGCAGATGCATCAGCGAGGTCTTCGGGACATCCAGTCGGCTGGCCAGCTGCGCCAGCGTGGGGACCCCGGGATCGGCCGCGATGAGCTCCATCAACTGCATGACGCGCGCCGGCGCACGCGGCGGTTCGCGGACTTCCACTGGATGGCCGGTACGGTAGCGGGAAGTGTTCGGGAGTGCGTTTGGACGAGCATTCGTACTCATATGTAAATACTACGCTGATATGGGAACGCCGCCTACCATGCGGGCAGTCAATGCTCCAAGTCTTCGGTTCCCGGCATGGCCCACGTCATCACCCAATCCTGCTGCAACGACGCCTCCTGCGTGGCTGCTTGCCCCGTGAACTGCATCCATCCGACGCCGTCGGAATCCGGATTCGCGGCGGCCGAGATGCTGTTCATCGATCCCGATGCCTGCATCGACTGCGGCGCATGCCTCGACGTCTGTCCCGTCGGTGCGGTCGTCGCCGACTACGACCTCACCGAGAAGGACGAAGCGTTTCGCGAGCTCAACGCCCGCTTCTTCCAAAGTGCCGAAGCACCGCGCTACGTCGCGCGGCGGCCGGACCAGCGCTTGTCGAACGATCCCGGCGGCCCGGGAAAGCTGCGGGTGGCGATCGTCGGGTCCGGGCCGGCCGGCGCGTTCGCCGCGCAGTATTTACTCGACGCGGGCGTCGATGTGCCCGACGCAGGCGTCGATGTGCTAGGCGCGGGCACCGACGTCGCGATCGACATGTTCGAGCGCCTGCCGGTGCCCTGGGGGCTGGTGCGCTTCGGCGTGGCACCGGACCATCCCAGGACCAAGCAGATCGCGGACCTGTTCGAGCGCATCGCCGACGACCCGCGCTTCCGGCTCGTGCTGGACACCGAGATCGGCCGCGACGTGGGTCTGAGCGACCTGACGGGCGTCTATGACGCAGTGATCTTCGCGACCGGCGCGCTTTCCGACCGCAAGCTCGAAATACCCGGAGAGGGGCTGCCGGGCAGCTGTTCAGCCACCGAATTCGCGAGCTGGTACAACGGGCATCCCGATTTCGCTGACCGGTCTTTCAATCTCGACACCGAGCGAATCGTCGTCGTCGGCAACGGCAATGTGGCGCTCGACGTTGCACGCGTGCTGGCCTCGGATATCGACGTCCTGCGGCGAACCGACATCGCCGACCATGCGCTCGACGCGCTGGCCGCAAGCCGCGTGCGCGAGGTCGTCGTCATCGGCCGCCGAGGCCCTGCCCAGGCGGCATTCACCACGCCCGAACTCCTGGGCCTTGCCGCGTCCCGCGACTTCTCGCTTCAGGTCGAACTGCCCGACGATTGCACGGCAAGCGACGACTGGATCGGCGCGACCAAGCTCGATATCCTGCAGCGGCTTGCGGGACGAGCGCCGACAGCGGGCCGGACGCTGCGGCTGCTGTTCCAGCGCTCGCCGATCGAGATCCTCGGCGACGACCGCGTCTCGGCAATTCGCCTCGTCCACAACCGGCTCGAGCGCAAACCGGACGGGCGCCTCGTCGCCATGGCGTCCGATCAGCAGGACATTCTCGATACCGGCTTCGTCCTGCGCTCGGTAGGCTATGCCGGCTCGGCGATCGACGGGCTGCCGTTCGACGAGCGTCGAGGTGTCGTTCCGAATATCGGCGGGCGGGTGATCGACCCGGCGACCCATGACGCTCTGCCCGGCCTCTACGTCACGGGATGGATCAGGCGCGGGCCTTCGGGATCGATGGGCAGCAACCGGACCTGCGCGCGCGAGGCGGTCGCGGCGCTGCTCGACGATCATCGGGCCGGCAAGCTGATTCGGGGCGGAGCTGCGTCGTACAGGCTCACCGAAGCAATCGCGCAAGGCAGCGGGCTCGCGCACTGGCGTGCGATCGATGGTCACGAGCGCGCGCAGGGTCGGCTGGCTCGCCGCCCTCGCGTGAAGCTGGTGCATCGAAGCGACATGGCGAGGATAGGCGGCAAGGAAGCGCTGCGATGAGGACAGTCAAGACGTCGATCTGCCGGTGCTGCATCAACCAGTGCTCGATCAACGTACTCGTCGAAGACGGCAAAGTACGCGCGGTGGAAGGCAATCCGGACAATCCGCAATACAAGGGCTACACCTGCGTCAAGGGTCGCTCGCAGGGCGCGTCTCTCACGGACCCGGATCGATTGCTGCATCCGCTGCGCCGGCTCCCCGGCGGGGCGCACGAAGCCGTAAGCAGCGACGTCGCGCTCGACGAGATCGCCACGAAGATCGGCCGTATCGTCGCCGAACATGGCCCCCGTGCCGTTGCCGGCTATTGGGGGACGCAGGCAGCCGTAGGCAGCCGACCCGTCACCGCACCCTTCTTCGATGCCTTGCTCGATGCCATCGGTACGAATATGCGGTTCGATCCGAACACGATAGACAAGGGCGGCAAGCATGTCGCGCAATCGTTTCTAGGCTCGTGGGGAGCGCCGCTGCAGGGATTCGACGCGCCCGATGCAATCCTGCTGATTGGCATCAATCCTTGGAACACCTATACGGGCTTTCCCGCCGGATCGCCGCGGCGCTGGCTCGTGGATCGGCTCGCTGCCGGCTGCAAGCTGATCGTCATCGATCCGCGCCGGACGGAAGTTGCCGAGCGTGCCTCGCTCCATCTTCAGGCAGCGCCGGGCCACGACGTTCCTATCCTGGCAGCGATGATCCAGATCATCCTGGCAGAGGATCTGTTCGACCGCGATTTCGTCGCGCAGCATGTCACCGGCATGGCGTCTCTATCGCAGGCGCTGGAAGCGATCGACGTGCAGGACGTGGCCAACGCCGCCGGCTTGCGCGCCGGTGACGTCGCCGAAGCGGCGCGCCTCTATGCCCGCGCGCGCCGCGGATATGCAATGGCCGGCACCGGCCCGCACATGACCGGCGCGGGCACGCTGGTCGAGTATTTCGTGCAGGTGCTCGAAACCCTCTGCGGACGGTGGATGCGCGCTGGTGACACCATCAAGGCCTCGCCCTCGCTGCTGCCGCCGGTGCGCGCCCGCGCCCAGGCGCGCGCGCCCGACGCGGACTGGGCGCTCGGCGGCCGCATGCGCGTACGGGGGCTGAAACAGTCGCGCGCAGGCATGCCCGTGGCGGCGCTGACGGAAGAGATTCTCACGCCGGGCGAGGGACAGGTGCGGGCGCTGATCAGCTGGGGCGGCAATCCCGCGGTGGCCTTTCCCGACCAGCGCCGCACGGTCGAGGCGCTGCGTGCGCTGGATCTCTTCGTTCAGATCGACCCCTGGTACTCGCAGTCCGCGAAGCTTGCGCACTATGTGCTGCCGCCTCCCATGCCGCTCGAGGTGGCGGCGTCTTCGATCGGTACCGAATATCTGTCGCTGCGCGCGGGCTACGGCCAGGCGATGGCGCACTCCCAATATGCCGATGCGGTCGTGCCGCGCCCACCCGGCTCGGATCTGGTCGAAGAATGGGAGATCTTCTATGAATTGCTGGTGCGGATGGGCCATCCGGTCGATGTGCGCCCATGGGGGCATCCGCCCTCCTCACCCAGGATCCATTTCGATGCCAAGCCCACTACCGAGGAACTGCTGAAGCAGTTCACCGCCGGAAGCCGCATCCCGCTCGAAACGGTCAAGCGCTATCCGGGCGGGTATGTCTTCGACACCGACTTGATCGTCGTCGAGCCGGGAGATCCTGCCAGTACCGATCGGCTGGACATCGGGCATCCTCAGATGATGGCCATGCTGCACGATGCGGCCGCCGGCCCGGTGGAGCCGGAGGACACCCGCTACCCCTATCGGATGCTGTGCCGCCGCGCGAATCATTTCAACAATTCGACGCGCAAGGCGAGGACCAACAAGGGCTTATCGTACAACCCGGCCTATCTTCATCCCGACGACATGCGCGAGCTGGGCGTCGCCGAACACGACGAGGTTTCGATCTCGTCGCCGCTCGGCGCGATACGCGCAATTGCTGCGCCCGATACGCACCTTCGGCGCCGGACGGTCTCGATCGCCTTCGGCCACGGGTCTGCCGAGGATCCGTCGGCCGATCCGGCGATATTCGGATCCTGCCCCAATCGGCTGATCGCGACCGACGAGATCTTCGATCCCTTCACCGGGCAACCGCGAATGACGAACGTGCCGGTCGCGGTCGCGCGAGCGGGCCCGGGGCTTGAGCCGGCGGCACGAACCGGCGGCATGACCGGCGGCATGACCGGGGACATGATCCGGGGACATGATCCGGGGACATGATCCGGGAGCATGACCCGGAAGCATGACCCGGGGGGGCCCAGGGCCGCGCCGTGAGATGCGGCGCTATCCTCAGGGAGCCGGCGGCGGCGCCTGGAACACCTCGATGCCCACCAGGTTCGACACGAAACGACCGGCCCGGACATCGCCCGGAACCACCAGTCTGGCCATGCCGTTGCGATCGAGCAGCTCGCCGTTGACGCTGTAGGCGATCATCGCCGGCCGGTTGCCGAAGTTCGGATGGATTTCGCCCAGCGATACGATCGCCTTGTAGCCGTCGCTGCCGGTCGCCACCACGTACATGGACAGCAGCGGGTTGTGCGCGGCCGCGGAGTCGGTGCGGATGCCGGCCTCGGTGTTCAGCAGGTTCCACAGGCTGACGCCGGTATAGACGCTGCCGTTGACGTCCTGCGTCACCGCCGGCAGCGCCTGCAGTGAGCCCAGGTCGAAACTGAGTTGCCGCAGCACCGCCCCGGAAACGGTGAAGCCGGGCGAGCTGCCGCCGCCGATGCCGGCCAGCGTCGAACCGGAAGCGCGCACGTCGAGCCGGTTCAGCATGGATACGTAGCGGCCGCCGCGCACGTCGCCCGGCGCCGTGACGCGCAGCGGGCCGTCGCCGTCGGGCAATCGCACC
>JBFWXS010000006.1:9813-13025 GCA_050187175.1 Burkholderiaceae bacterium | reverse complement strand
CCGATGAAACCCAAAGTGCAGTTCCGCATGCGCGTGTATCGCGACGACAGCATCGCGATCGGTCCGGGCAAGATCGCGCTGCTCGAAGCGGTCGCCGAGACCGGCTCGATCTCGGCCGCCGCGCGGCAGATGGGCATGTCGTACCGGCGCGCCTGGGTGCTGGTCGACGAGATGAACCGGGCGCTGCAGTCGCCCGCCGTGAATACCGCCACCGGTGGAGCGCACGGCGGCGGCACGGCGCTGACGCCGGTCGGCGAGGAGCTGGTCCGGCGCTATCGGGCCATCGAGAGCACGGCCCGGCTGGCGGCGGCGGCCGACATCAGCGCCTTGACGCGGCTGCTGGCGCCTTGAAGGCTATGCAGCCCTTGCTGGCGCCGTGCGCCGCGGGCCGGCCCGCATGACGTCCCACCCTGCTTCGCCCGACGACGCCGACGCCGACGCCGACGCCCACACCGCCGCCGGGATCGTCTGCCGCCCCATCGGCATCGTCCACAGCCGCTTCACGGATCCCGCCGGCATGCCGATCCAGACCGCCGGCGCGCCGCAGGAAAGCGGCCGGCTCGAGGTCTTCGCCGAGTTCGCCGCCGGCCTCAGGGACATAGAGGGCTTCGAGTATCTGATCCTGCTCACGCACCTGCATCGCGCGCAGGAGAAGCTGGAAGTCGTCCCCTTCCTCGACGATCGCAGCCACGGCGTGTTCGCCACGCGCGCGCCGGCCCGTCCCAACCGCATCGGGCTGTCCATCGTGCAGCTGCAGTCCGTGCAGGGGCGCGTCCTGCACTTCACCGGCAACGACATGCTCGACCGGACGCCGGTGCTCGACATCAAGCCGTATGTGCCGCGCTTCGACGTGCGCCAGACCGACCGCATCGGCTGGTTCGCGGCGCGCGTCGACGCCGTCACCCGGACGCGTTCCGACGACCGCATGGGCTGAAGGCGGCTCCCCCGCCGCTGCCGCGGCGGCCGAAGCAGCGGCGCGATGTGCCACAATGTCGTCATATCCGATTGAATACGACGTGACGCATGCCGGCAACGATGGACTGGTCCCCGCTCGTGCTTTCGCTGAAGGTGGCGCTGCTGGCGACGCTGGTGGCGCTGGTCATCGGCGTGGCGCTGGGCTGGGTGTTCGGGCGCAAGCGCTTCCCGGGGAGCAGCGTGCTCGAATCCCTGTTCATGCTGCCGCTCGTGCTGCCGCCGACGGTGATCGGCTACGGCATCCTGGTGCTGGCCGGGCGGCGCAGCCCGCTCGGCAACTGGCTGCGCGAGAACTTCGACTACTCGATCATCTTCAGCTGGCACGGCGCGGTCGTCGCGTCGGCCGTGGTGGCGCTGCCGCTGGTGCTGAAGTCGGCCAGCGCCGCTTTCGCCGGCGTCGACCGCTCGCTTGAAGCCGCTGCCAGCACGCTGCGGCAGTCGCGCTTGTCGGTCTTCCTGCGCGTCACGCTGCCGCTCGCGTGGCCCGGCATCCTGGCCGGCACGCTGCTGGCCTACGCGCGCGCGATGGGTGAATTCGGCGCATCGCTGATGGTCGCCGGATCGATCCCGAAGCAGACGCAGACGCTGTCCATGGCCATCTACGACGCCGTGCAGGCCGGTGAGGACGACCTCGCGCTGATGCTGGTCATCATCACGTCGGTCCTGTCGATCGTGGTCCTCGTCCTGTCGAACCGCTTCTTTTCGCTTCGTTGACCTCACCAGGAGTCCATCATGCGCCTGACCCGGCTGTTGCCTTTGCTTATCGCCCTCACGCTGCCCTGGAGCGCCCAGGCGCAGCAGCTGACCGTTTCGGCCGCCGCCAGCCTCACCAATGCGTTCAAGGAAGTCGGAGCCAGGTTCGAGGCGAGCAAGCCGGGCACCACACTGCGCTTCAACTTCGCCGCCTCGGGCGTGCTTCTGCAGCAGATCTCGCAGGGCGCGCCGGTCGACGTCTTCGCCAGCGCCGACCAGGAGACGATGGACCGGGCCGTCGCGCAGAAGCTGATCGACACCGGCACGCGCCGCAACTTCGTCACGAACAGCCTGGTCCTGATCGAGCCGATCAAGGAAGGCGTCGGCGTGAAGTCGCTGCAGGATCTCACCGGCCCGGCGGTCAAACGCATCGCCGTCGGCAAGACGGCAACCGTGCCGGTCGGCCGGTACACGAAGCAGGTGCTCGACGCAGCCAATCTGTGGAACACGTTGGAGCCCAAGTTCGTCCAGGCCGACAGCGTGCGTCAAGTGCTCGACTACGTGAGCCGCGGCGAGGCCGAAGCCGGCTTCGTCTACAGCACCGACGCGGCGATCATGCTTGACAAGGTCAAGGTCGTGTTGACGCCGAGCGGCCATGCGCCGGTCTCGTATCCGGTCGCAGTGGTTGCCGAAAGCAAGCAGAAGGCGCTGGCCGCAGAATTCGTCCAGTTCCTCGGCAGCGCGCCGGCGCAGGAGATTCTCGCGCGCTACGGCTTCGGCAAGCCATGATCGATGTCGATCTGAAGCTGTCGGTGGCCGATGCACGCCGACGCTTCGATCTGGCGGTGCGCTTCGCCACCGACGCGCCGTTCGCCGCGATGTACGGGCCATCCGGCTCCGGCAAGACGCTGACGCTGCAGGCCATCGCAGGCCTGCTGCGCCCGGCGTCGGGACACGTTCGAATCGACGGCCGCACGCTGTACGACTCAGCGCAGGGCATCAACCTGCCCGCGCCCGCACGGCGCGTCGGCTACCTGTTCCAGCACTACGCGCTGTTTCCGCACCTGAGCGTGCGCGAGAACATCGCATTCGGCCTGACCAGCTGGTATCGGCGGCGCGCGTCGGCGGCGGCGCGCGAGCGCGTGGCGGCACTGCTGGACAGCTTTCATCTGAGCGCGCTGGCCGACAGCCGGCCGTCGACGCTGTCCGGCGGTCAGCAGCAGCGCGTCGCGCTGGCTCGCGCGCTGGCCTGCGAACCGCAGCTGCTGCTGCTCGATGAACCCTTCGCGTCGCTGAACCCGATGCTGCGCCATTCGCTGCGCAGCGAGCTGGCGCAGGTGCGCCGGCAATGGAACATTCCGGTGCTGATGATCACGCACGACGTGGAAGACGTGATTGAGCTGGCCGACGTGGCCTTCGTCTACGACAGCGGCCAGGTGGTCCGCGAGATCGATCTGCATCGAGCCGAAAGCCGCGAGCTGGCGCGCCAGGCGCTGAGCGACACGCCGGACGAGTCGCTGCGCGGCGATGCGACGCTGCGCGCG
>JBFWXS010000006.1:0-9713 GCA_050187175.1 Burkholderiaceae bacterium | reverse complement strand
CGTCTACGACAGCGGCCAGGTGGTCCGCGAGATCGATCTGCATCGAGCCGAAAGCCGCGAGCTGGCGCGCCAGGCGCTGAGCGACACGCCGGACGAGTCGCTGCGCGGCGATGCGACGCTGCGCGCGGCGCTGCGCCGCTTGCTGCTCGGCGAGTCGCGCGGCTGAGCAGCCGCTGGCAAGCCGAGGCAGGGTCGAGCACCCGGGCCGCGCACCCAGCCCGCGCACCCAGCCCGCGCACCCAGCCCGCGCACCCAGCCCGCGCACCCAGCCCGCGCACCCAGCCCGCGCACCTTGCCCGCGCATCCTGGCCGCGCACGCGGGCCGAGCATCCCAACCCTACTGGTCCGACCATCCGAGTCCGGGCCGGTCCCGACCATTCGAGTCGGATTCTGACGCCTCGGGTTGCGTCCCCCTGCGCCTGCGCGCATAGTCGAACCACGCCGCCTGCCCAGCCTGGAGCTTCGCATGACGCATCCGATCGCCGCCGACCGCCCCTCTACGCTGCTGCACGCCCCCGGCAACGACTATGCGTTCCTGCCGGGCGGGCAGCCGTTTTCGTGCGGTATCGTGGCCCTGCCGGGCTTCGAGATCGTGCGCGCCCGCTTCGCGCGGCCGCTGCCGATCGATGAAGGCTTCGAGGCGATCGCAGCTCATCTGCGCGAACGCCACCGGCCGCTGACCGCGCTGTGCGCTGCCGAGCTTCGCTCGCCGGCTCCCTTCACGGTCGGCGGCTTCAGCGACTTCAATGCCGGCTACGTTGCGGTGCTGCGGCGCTGGGGGCTGTACCGCAGCGACATCAACCCGGTCACGCGCAGCAACGTGTGCCCGGTCTATGACGGGCCGCCGCGGCCGTCATTCCATGCATTCAGCTATACGGTGCCGACCGGCGCCGCGCATGCCGGCTTCCTGACTACCTCGGACCATGCGGCCGACGCGCCGGGGCCGCGCAACTACGCGCTGGCCGGCATGGCTGAATGGCCCGACGGCACGCCGTATCCGGACGGCATCGTCGCGCATGGCGACACGACGCCGCAGGGCCTGTCGCGCAAGGTCGGCTTCGTGCTCGACGTGCTGCAGCAGCGCACGGCGGCGCTGGGCGCGGACTGGCGCGCCGCGACGGCCGTACAGGTCTATACGGCGCACGAGATCGGCGCGCTGATCGAACCGCACTTCGTGCCGCGCGGTCTGGTGCGGCTCGGCATCGACTGGCACGTTTGCCGTCCGCCGGTCGAGGGGCTGGAGTTCGAGGTCGATGTCCGCTGCGTCAGGCGCGAACTCGTCATCGATTGAGCTCGTCATCGATTGAGCCGGATCAAGGGGGATGGATCGCCGGTATCCGAGTATTGACCCCCGAATGCAGTCCCGCTAATCTATGGACATCAGTTAGCTCCGTCTTCTCCGACAGTCGCTCGAGCTGGATCGCGCGCATGCCGAAGCGGCAGGCGTCAGGTCGACGACGCGACTCGAGGGAAAGCAGCCGCCACTCGCGGCTCATGGGGGCGCGGTGAGCATCCGCGCCCCCTTTCCATTTGCGCGTCCGGCAGGCCCCCGCCCGATGCCACGCCGGCCTCGCCCGCGGCCTGGCCAGCCGGCCTGGCCCGCGTATCATTCGCTCCCATGTCCGCCTCCGCCCTGATCGACGCCGCCCGCGAACTCGACCGCCGCGTTCGCCGGCTTTCGTTCTCCCCGCCGGTCGCGCACGTCTACAACCCGCTGGACTACGCGTGGGCAGGTCACGAGCAATACCTGCGCCGCTTCGGCGACGGCCGCAAATGCGTCGTCTTCGTCGGCATGAATCCAGGTCCGTTCGGCATGATGCAGACCGGCGTGCCGTTCGGCGAAGTCGCCGCCGTGCGCGACTGGATGGGTGTGCAGGCATCGATCGCAGGGCCGGCGCAGCAGCATCCGAAGCGGCCGATCGAGGGTTTCGCCTGCCCGCGCTCCGAGGTCAGCGGCCGCCGCCTGTGGGGCTGGGCCGCGCAGCGCTTCGGCGGCGCCGATGCGTTCTTCGAGCAGGCCTTCGTGCTGAACTACTGTCCGCTCGTCTTCCTCGAGGAATCGGGCCGCAACTTCGTGCCGGAGAAGCTGCCGGCCGCCGAACTGCGTCCGCTGCAGGAGGCCTGCGACGCGCATCTGCGCAAGGCCATCGACATCCTGCAGCCGCAGTGGGCGATCGGCGTCGGCGGCTATGCGATGAAGCGCATCCAGGCGGCCCTCGGCGACCGGACGGACGTGCGCATCGACCAGATCCTGCATCCGAGCCCGGCCAGCCCGGCGGCCAATCGAGGCTGGGCCGAGGCAGTCGAGCGCAAGCTGGCCGACATCGGCTGCTTCGCGGGCGCTCACCCGCCGCGCTGAGCGGCCGCGGCGCCCCCTTCTGGACGGTCTGAAGGCGCTCCTCCACGCGTCTCTTCAGGCATCTCTTCAGGCGCCGCCGTCGGGCCGGCGCTGCGCGTCGAGTGCGTCCAGCACCTCGTCGAGCGTCGGCGGCTGTGCGCGGCCGCGGAACGCCGACAGCTGCCGATACAGATCGGCAGCAGCCTGGTGAAAGCCCGCCGGCAAGCCGGCCTGCGCGAAGGTCGCCGCGATCTCGTCCATTTCACCGACGAAGCGCCAGCCCTTGACGCTCGCCTCGCTGATCAGCCGCGGCGCTCGCGCATCGAGGCCGGAACCGTCGCGCGCCCACTGTTGCTGCAGCCGCTCGCGGACACCGAGCCGCGCCGCCGTCGCCAGGCTGGCGCAGAGCAGCGCGGTCGAGCCCTTGGTGTAGGCGGCGTAGCACATCTTCAGCGCCGACGCGGCGCCGATCTCGTCGCCGATCACCTCGGCCTGCAGCGGCCCGGCGGTGAAGCAGTCGGCCACCCGCTGCGCGTCGGGCCCGCACAGGCTGAGCCACGTGGTGCCCGGCTTCCAGGCCGGCGGACCGATGATGCCGCCATCGACGAACGC
Organism: Burkholderiaceae bacterium; assembly: GCA_050187175.1. GTDB lineage: Bacteria > Pseudomonadota > Gammaproteobacteria > Burkholderiales > Burkholderiaceae_E > Zeimonas. The sequence continues at coordinate 6,763 of JBFWXS010000006.1, read as the reverse complement.
GATGCCGTGCTCGCCCATCGCCGCGGCGATCTGCTGCGTGCGCTGCGGCGAAATCGCATTCACATCCGCATAGATGCCCTTGAACGACTGCGCCGCGATCTGCGCCGCCATCGCTTCGGCGGCATGCGGCGGACATACGCCGATGATGATCGAGCAGGTCGCGCACAGCGCTTCGAGCGAGCCGGCGTCACGCAGCGACTGCGCCTGCGCGCGCTCGCGCGTCTGGGGCCCGCGTCCATCGGCAACCCAGAAGACCTCGCAGCCGCTGTTGCGCGCCGCGGCCGCCACGGACACGCCCATCGCGCCCGGATGCAGAATACCCACCTTCTCGGTCATACAGGCCTCACCGCCGGGAACACCGGTTGAACATCAAGGGAATCATCTTCGACTTCGACGGCGCCATTGCCGACAGCGAGACGCTGGCCAATGCCATCCTGGCGGAGAGCGTAACCGAACTCGGGGCGGCGAGCGCCGCGCACGTCGCGGGCAGCTGGGATGAGATGACCGCGCAGCTGGGGCGGCTCTGAGCGCGGGGACGACGCCAGCCCCCATTCCCCCACCGCCCGAGGTTGCGCCGCCGCACGGCTACCATAGCTTCGCAACGACGCCCTAGCGTCTCCTGGAGCCGTCCCCCATGTCCGCTGAACACGCCCTGCTCGTCATCTGCCTGTATGCCGCCTTCGCCGACGGCCGGAAGGACGATCGCGAACGCGAGCAGATCCGCCGCTTCTCCGAAAGCCTGGGCACGCAGCTGCCCGAGCTGCCGCGCCTGTACCAGGATGTGCTGCTCAAGCGCGTTTCGCTGGCGCAGGCCGCCGCCGCGCTCGGCGAGCTCGGCCAGCGCCAGCTCGCCTACGAGATGGCCGTCTGCACCTGCGACGTCGACGGCAGCCAGAGCGAGGCCGAACGCCGCTTCCTCGCCGAGCTGAAGCAGCTGCTGCAGCTTGCCGGGGACGAATACAGCGAACGGGTCGAACGGCAGGCCGACGAGCTGGCCCGGGTCGAGCCGCTGCCGCCGGCCGTGCGGACGGGCCCGGCACCGGCCGAACGGGGCCCGAGTGCCACATTGCCGAGCGCCACGCCCCCGAACCTCGCACCGCCGAGCCCGAACGCCGCCGAACTCGACAAGACGATCCTGAACGCGTCCATCCTCAACGGCGCGCTCGAGCTGCTGCCGCAGTCGTGGGCCTCGATGGCAATCATCCCGCTGCAGATCCGGCTGGTCTATCGCGTCGGCCGCGCGCACGGCTACGAGCTCGACCAGGGACACATCAAGGAATTCCTGGCGACGGTCGGCGTCGGGCTGACCTCGCAGTATCTGGAGCAGTTCGGCCGCAAGCTGCTGGGCGGATTGCTCGGCAAGATGGCGGGACGCGGCGCCGGCGGGCTCGGCCGCGTCGCTACCGGGGCGGCGTTCTCGTTCGCGACCACCTATGCCCTCGGACAGATCGCCAACCGCTACTACGCCGGCGGCCGCCAGATGAATTCGCAGACGCTGCAGCGCACGTTCGAGGAACTGCTCGGCCCGGCCAAGCAGTTGCAGCAGCAGTATCTGCCGCAGATCGAGCAACGCGCCACCGGCCTCGATGCAGCGCAGGTCATGGCGCTCGTCAAAGGCGCCTGAGCGGGTGCTGGGCGCCGTTGGCGCCCAGCCGGCGCGACACGTCGTCGGACCAGGCCTTCAGCCCGCGCGCGACCGGACCATCCCATGACGCGTCGAAGGTGCCCATCGGACCGATGGCGGTCACGGCCAGCACGATGGCGCCGGCCGCGTCGAACACCGGCGCGGACAAGGCATTGATGCCGCGCACCGTTTCACCCTCGGACCGGCTGAGGCCGCGCCGGCGCACATCGTCGAGCTGCTGCCGGAACCGCGGCCAGGCCGGCACCGGATCGTGCCCCGGCATGCCCGGTCCTGCATCCTGCTCGCCGTGGTCGCGGCGCCGGCGCTGCTCGGCCTGCAGCGCGGCGCGCGCAACTGACGCGTCGAGATAGGCGCCGAACACGCGGCCGGTAGCGGTACCGGCCAGCGAGAAGACCGTTCCGTGCCGCATGCTGGCGTAGACGATGGTCGGCGGCTCTTCGATGCGCACTATCGTCGGCCCCTGGCTTTCCCAGACCGCCAGCGCGGCCGTCTGGCCCAATTGCCGCGCCAGCGGCGCCAGCAGCGGCGTCGCTACCTGCAGCGGGGTCGCCTGCTGCAGGCTGATCAGGCCCAGCTGCAGCGCCAGCGGCCCGAGCGCGTAGCGGCCGCTGTCTTCGTCCTGCCGGACCAGGCCGATGCGCCCGAAGCTGACCAGGTAGGGGTGCGCCTTGGCCGCCGACATGCCGGCTTCGCGCGCGAGGTCCTTCAGCGCCATCGAAGTCCCGTGCAGCGCGAGCGCGCGCAGCAGCTGGCCGCCGACTTCGACGCTCTGGATGCCGCGCCGGCCGCGCCCGACGGCGTCGTCGGCCGTACTGCCTTCACCATGGTTCATAACCGCCTCCGACAGCCGTCAGTATCGAATCCGTTAGACATTGGCAAACTTGTGGGCTAGCATCTCACAAATTCATCAATGTTGAACGTGTTCGTCTAAACAAAAGTTCGACGCCCCGGAGACCGATCATGAGCAAGGCTTTCGCATCGCATGCCGATACCGCGGACAAGCAGATCAGCTTCGTCCAGCTCAGCGAGAACGCATGGGCCTATACGGCCGAAGGCGACCCGAACACCGGCGTGTTCATCGGCGACGACGCGGTGATGGTGGTCGACACGCAGGCGACGCCCGTCATGGCGCAGGACGTGATCCGGCGTATCCGCGAACTGACCGACAAGCCGATCAAGTACGTGCTGCTGAGCCACTATCACGCGGTGCGCGTGCTGGGCGCGTCCGCGTACTTCAGCGAAGGCGCGCAGCAGATCATCGCCAGCCGCGACACCTACGATCTGATCGTCGAGCGCGGCGAGCAGGACAAGGCCAGCGAGATCGGCCGCTTCCCGCGGCTGTTCCGCGCGGTCGAGTCGATCCCGCCAGGGCTGACCTGGCCGACGCTGACCTTCGAGGGCAGGATGAGCCTTTGGCTGGGCAAGCTCGAGGTGAAGATCGCGCAGATCGGCCGAGGCCACACCAAGGGCGACACGATCGCCTATCTCGAGGACCAGAAGGTCTGCTTCTCCGGCGACCTGGTGGAGTATCAGAGCACGGCCTACGCCGGCGATTGCTACTACAAGGAGTGGCCGACGACGCTGGACCGACTGTCCGAGTTCGGCTTCGAGAAGCTGGTGCCGGGACGCGGCCCCGCGCTGCAGAGCAAGGACAAGGTGGCCGAGGCGATCGCCTACACGCGCGCCTTCATCTGCGAGCTGTACACGATCGTGCATCGCGGCGTGGCCGAGGGCAAGACGCTCAAGGCGATCTACAAGGAAGCGTACGCGGCGCTGCAGCCGCGCTACGGCCAGACCGCGATCTTCGACCACTGCATGCCGTTCGACGTCAGCCGCGCCTATGACGAGGCACGCGGCATCGTGGATCCGCGCATCTGGACAGCCGAGCGCGACCTGGAGATGTGGGCCGAGCTGGAAGGCTGATCGGCGCCGCGCCGCCATGCTGCTGCACGAACTGCCCGCGCAGAAGGGCGGCATCGATTTCGAAGCGCTGCGCTTCGATTACGCGCCGTCGGCCGACGAGCGTCGCGCCACGCCGGCGCATCATCCGGTCGTGGTGGTAGGTGCCGGCCCGGTCGGCCTGTCGATGGCGATCGACCTGGCGCAGCGCGGCCTGCCGGTGCTGGTGCTCGAACGCGGCGACCGGCTGTCGACGGGATCGCGCGCGCTGTGCTTCTCGAAGCGCACGCTGGAGATCTTCGACCGGCTCGGCTGCGGCCAGCCCATGGTCGACAAGGGCGTGTCCTGGCACACCGGCCGCGTCTTCTTCGGCAAGGACGAGGTCTACCGCTTCGATCTGCTGCCGGAGCCGGACCATGAGCGGCCGGCATTCATCAATCTGCAGCAGTACTACGTCGAAGGCCAGCTCGCGCTTCGGGCGGCACAGCTGCCGGGTCTGCAGATACGCTGGCACAACCGCGTCAGCGCACTGCGCCAGAACGAGGCTCAAGTCGAGCTCGACGTCGACACGCCGGCCGGCCGCTATACGCTGCACGCCGACTACGTAGTGGCCTGCGACGGTTCGCGCTCGACGCTGCGCGAACTGCTGGGACAAGAGAGCCGCGGCCAGGTGTTCCGCGACCGCTTCCTGATCGCCGACGTGCGCATGCAGGCCGAGTTTCCGGCCGAGCGCTGGTTCTGGTTCGATCCGCCCTTCCATCGCGGCGGCAACGTGCTGCTGCATCGGCAGGCCGACAGCGTCTGGCGCATCGACTTCCAGCTCGGCTGGGATGCCGATCCCGAACAGGAGAAGCAGCCCGAACGCATCCGTCCGCGCGTGCAGGCGCTGCTCGGCGCGGACGCGAAGTTCGAGCTGGTCTGGGCCAGCGTCTACACCTTCGCCTGCCTGCGCATGGATTCATTCCGCCATGGCCGCGTACTGTTCGCCGGCGATGCCGCGCACGGCGTGTCGCCGTTCGGTGCGCGCGGCGCCAATTCGGGTGTGCAGGACGTCGACAACCTCGGTTGGAAGCTCGCCGACGTCATCAGCGGACAGGCGACGGCGCGGCTGCTCGACAGCTACGCCCGCGAACGCGAGTTCGCCGCCGACGAGAACATCCTGAACTCGACGCGCTCGACCGATTTCATCACGCCCAAGACTCCGGTCAGCCGGATGTTCCGCGACGCGGTGCTGGGCCTGGCGCGCGACCATCGCTTCGCGCGCACGCTGGTCAACAGCGGGCGACTGTCAGTGCCGGCCGTGCTGCACGGCTCGGCCTTGTCCACGCCGGACGGCGACCTCTTCGCAGGCGGCGTGCCGCCAGGCGCCTGCGCAGCCGACGCGCCGCTGCGCCGTACCGATGGCGGCCACGGATGGCTGCTGCGGGCCCTCGCGGGCGACGGCTTCGCAGCGCTGGTCTTCGGCGATGAACGCGCGGCCGCGGCGAGCCTGCAGGCGATCGAGGCATCGGGCGCGCCGCTGCGCGTGGTCCGCATCGATGTCGATCCGATGCATGCGACGGCCTGGCAGCGCTACGACGCGCAGCCGGGAACGGTCTATCTGCTGCGGCCCGACCAGCATGTCTGCGCGCGCTGGCGCACGCCGCGAGCGGACGCGATCGCGGTCGCCTGGCGGCGTGCGTCCGGCCACGATGCGCTACCCGACGGGCAGTCCGGCGGCCTGCCTGCCGCCACGCCTGCTACGCACGCCGCAGCGTCCGCCGCAGCGCCCAGCGACAGTGAACGGCCGCAGGCGCAGCTGATCACGGCGCCGAACCTCGAGGCCGCCGACGACTTCTATGAGGCCTTGATCGACGCGCATGCCGGACTGGACGGCGCAGGCAGCCATGCGCTGAACGCGCGCCTGGTGCTGCTGCTGGCCAATCATGTCGGCTCGGCGGCCGTCCTGCGCGAAGCGCTCGCCGCTGCGCGCACTGACCCGTCGCACGCGCACTGACCCGTCGCAGGCGCCCTGAATCTGCGCCGCGCCGCCGGCAGCGCCCGCGCGTCTACGCGATTACTGCGCCTGCTTGCGCGAGCGCCGCCGCACGGCCGCACCTACCAGGCCCAGGCCTGCCGCCATCAGCGCATAGGCCTGGGGCTCGGGCACCGGCGAGACCACCAAAGAGGTCAGCGTGAAGGTCTGGGTTGCATAGGTGTAAGCGCCCGGTTCCCCGACCCGGTACTGGAGACCTACCCGCGCCACGTCGAAGCTGTTCAGGTTCAGCACCGTCGGCAGGCCGCCGTTATCGAACGTAGTACCGGTGGCGTCAGACAACCTGAAATTGATCTGGTAAGGGCTCGCGTTCTGGCCGCCGGCGGGTACGATGAAGCTGTCGCCGGTGGCCCAGCTATTGTTCAAGTTGAAGACATCGACGCCGTTCGCCGCGCCGTAGGTCACCGTCGTCTGCGCACTCGCGCCCGCCAGCGAGGCGCCCTGCGTCAGCAGGGTGCCGTCGGCACCGTAGACGCTGAAGCTGGAGAACGGCTCGAAGACGTCGTTATAGACCCGGCTGGTCGTGCTGCCCGGATTGATCGCAGGCGTATCGGTATCGTAGGTCAGGACACCGATAATGGTCGAGTCCAGGTCTAACGCGGCGGCACCGCCGCCGCTCTGCGACAGCAGCACCCCTTCGAACTCGACCACCACGGTGGCGGCTTGCGCCGATACGGTGAACGATGTGACATACACCGCGAAGGCGCCGGCCATCAAGGCCCGTGCCACGGAACGAAACTGAATCATTTTTGAACTCCTTCCCGACATGCAGTCGGCTGGCTGTAACAGCCCCCGCCGCACGGCTTCATGCGGCACGGGAACCGATAACGAGGGCGGTATCGCCGGAAGGAACGCAGAAGCGGCGCCGACGGAATATCCGCCCTGTCAACGACAGGCGAATCGTTTCTCGCTGGCACCGGAGATCGGATAGCTGGCGCCGGCGCGTGCTCCTGCCCCAGGAGCTCTGCACGCCGGAATGACCATTATAGACGCCGCGCTCACGGCGAGGGAACAGCGCACTCTCGGCGGCGGCGGCCACCATAGCGACGTCTGCTGAGCCCTGCCGCCTATCAGCTAGCACGTCCTCCACCTGAGACCTTACCACCGCAATGCGGGCACACCGGCCCCGAAGCATCGATGTCGCGCAGATGTCCAGGCAGCGGCATTCTCTTGCTCAGGGACCA
>JBFWXS010000005.1:145327-155541 GCA_050187175.1 Burkholderiaceae bacterium | reverse complement strand
GCCAATGGGCGCGACGAAGGCTTCACCAAGCTGCTGTTCGACGAGCAGACCCACCGGCTGCTGGGCGGGGCCATCGTCGGCACGCATGCCGGCGACATGATCGGCGAGATCGCGCTGGCGATCGAGATGGGCGCCGATGCGGTCGACATCGGCAAGACGATCCACGCCCATCCGACGCTGAACGAGTCGATCGGCATGGCAGCCGAGGTGTACGAGGGCGTCTGCACGGATCTGCCGCCGTCGCGCAAACGCTGACGAAAAAAGTCAGAGTGTGGGCTCCGGCGCGGAGCCCAACTGCATCGCCGGCCGGGATGCCTCGTCAACGCGGGGCATCACCGATTTCCGCCACCTGGTGAAAGGCATTACAGTACCGGTCGATCGTGCCGACCGAGGGCTGTCAGCCGCCCGGTGCCTGGCGCGCGGCAACCGGTTTCCGTTCGATGAAGCGTTTCCTCTCTCTGGCGCACGGCATCGACCGCGTCAATGAATGGCTGGGACGGATCGCCGTCTGGGCGGTCTTCATTTCGTGCATGGTCTCGGCCGTCAATGCGACGACGCGCTATCTGCTGGATTACAGCTCCAACGCCTGGCTCGAGGTGCAGTGGTACCTGTTCGCGGCCACGGTGATGCTGGGCGCCGCCTGGGTGCTGAAGCTTAACGAGCATGTGCGGGTCGACGTTATCTACGGCGGGCGCACCGGCCCGACCAAGGCCAAGATCGATCTGTTCGGCCTGATCGTCTTCCTGATGCCGGCGGCAGTGCTGATGGTCTGGATGTCGTGGCCCTGGTTCCTGGATGCCTGGCACACCGGGGAGATCTCCGGCAATGCCGGCGGGCTGATCCGCTGGCCGGTGAAGCTGATGCTTCCGCTGGGCTTCCTGATGCTGTCGCTGCAGGGGCTGGCGGAGATCATCAAGCGCATCGCGTTCCTGCGCGGTGAGTACGAGATGAGCACCCAATACGAGCGGCCGCTTCAATAAGCCGAAAGCCGACACGATGATAACGATGGAGAACATGGCGCCGCTGATGTTCGCGGGCCTGGTGATCGTGATGCTGATCGGGTTCCCGGTCGCATTCTCGCTGGCGGCTCTGGGACTGGTAGCCGGCTTCGTTTCGATCGAGCTTGGATTCTTTCCCCCGCAGTACATGGCCAATCTGCCGCTGCGCGTGTTCGGCATCCTGTCGAACGAGCTGCTGCTGGCCGTTCCATTCTTCACCTTCATGGGGGCGATCCTCGAACGCTGCGGTCTGGCGGAGGATCTGCTCGAAGGGACGGGCCAGCTGTTCGGCTCGGTGCCTGGGGGGCTGGCCTATGCGGTGGTCATCGTCGGTGCGATCCTCGGTGCGATCACCGGCACGGTGGCGGCGTCGGTGATCGCGATGGGCGTGATCTCGCTGCCCATCATGATGCGGTACGGCTACAACATGCGGCTGGCCACCGGGGTGATCGCGGCATCGGGAACGATCACGCAGGTGATTCCGCCGTCGCTGGTGCTGATCGTGCTCGCCGACCAGCTGGGCCGCTCGGTCGGCGACATGTATCTGGGTGCGATCGGTCCGTCGATCGCGCAGACGCTGATCTTCCTGGCGTACATCTTCGTCCTGTCACGGCTGCGCCCGCACTATATGCCGCCCTTGCCGCCGGAAGCGCGCACGCTCAGCGGCGCGGCACTGTGGCGCAAGGTGCTGTGGGGCATGGTGCCGTCAGTGGCGCTGATCTTCCTGGTGCTGGGCACGATCTTCATGGGCTGGGCCACGCCGACCGAGGCGGGCGCGATGGGCGCGGTCGGCGCGATCCTGCTCGCGGCGCTGCATAAGCGGCTGACCTGGACGCTGCTGCGCCAGGGCATGGATTCGACGGCGCGGCTCACCGCGATGGTGATCTTCATCCTGATCGGGGCGACCGTCTTCTCGCTGGTGTTCCAGGGGGTCGATGGCGGCATCTGGATCGAGCACATGATCATGCACGTCACCGGGGGCAGCCCGGTGGTGTTCCTGATCCTGGTGAACCTGTTCGTATTCTTCCTGGCCTTCTTCCTCGATTTCTTCGAGATCGCGTTCATCATCATTCCGCTGCTGGTGCCGGTGGCGGACAAGATGGGCATCGACCTCGTCTGGTTCGGCGTGCTGCTGTGCGTGAACATGCAGACCTCGTTCATGCATCCGCCGTTCGGTTTCGCGCTGTTCTATCTGCGCGGTATTGCACCGAAGGAAGTCAAGAGCCGCGACATCTATCTCGGCTCGATTCCATGGGTGATGCTGCAGCTGCTGCTGGTCGCCATCCTGATCTTCTGGCCCGGCATGGTGACTTCGTTCCTGGAGAAGCCGAAGACCTATGATCTGAACACGATCCAGATCGAGGTCGAGTCGCTGGGTGGAGAGGAGCCGGCCGCTGAGGAGGAGGAGCAGGAGCGGGAGCAGGAGCAGGAGCAAGAGGAAGCGGAAGGCGGCGAGCAAGCGGGGGCGGACGAGCAGGGCAGGCAGGACCGTCAAGGTTCGCCGGGGGCAGAGCGCTGATGGATTTTTCCTGCGCCGGGGGATGACGGGCGGGGGAGCGGCAGGCGCGGGTCGGCGGCTGGGATGGATGCGGCGGTCGGCCTGTGGGCCGACTCCCCTGTGCTGCTCGTCTTGGGGCTGGCGCGGCGTAACTCGCTCCGCGCCCTTTGGGCGCTGCGCTCAAACAGACGCCGCGATACAGAAGACGATGCGTGCTGCGCGCGCCGCCCCAAGACTGCGCTGCTCGGCGCCGCACGCCTCAATCGAGGCGTGCTCCCGAGGAGGACCGCTTACTTCTTGGCCGGCGCAGCCCGCGCGGGCGTGACGGCCGAAGCCATGAAGTCGTCGAACGTGTTCTCGTTGACGCGGAACCACTGGATCTGATCGCGCTGGAACGCGAAGTAGTGGTCGTGCAGCTTCTTGAAGTCGGCGCTCTTGGCATTGAGCTCGCCGTAGACGTCCTGCGTGGCCTTGTACGCGGCGTCGAGCATCGATTTCGGGAACGCGCGCAGCACGGCGCCGCCGGCGATCAGGCGCTTCAACGCGGCGGGGTTGCCTGCGTCGTAGCGCGCCGTCACGAAGGCATTGGCCTCTTCGCAGGCCGCTTCGAGGATGGCGCGGTACTCGGCCGGAAGCGCGGCCAGCGCCTTCTGGTTGGCGATCGCATGGACCGCGGCGCCGCCCTCCCAGAAGCCGGGATAGTAGTAGTACTTCGCGACCTTCTGGAAGCCGAGCTTCTCGTCGTCGTACGGCACGGTGAATTCGGTCGCGTCCAGCGAGCCTTTTTCCAGCGCTGCGTAGACGTCGCCGGCCGCCAACTGCTGCGTGACCACGCCCAGGCGCGACAGCACTTCGCCGGCCAGTCCGGCGATGCGGAACTTCAGGCCCTTCATGTCGGCCAGGCTCTTGATCTCCTTGCGGAACCAGCCGCCCATCTGGCCGCCCGTGTTGCCGGCCAGGAAGGCTTGAACGCCCGACTTGTTGGCGAATTCATTGAACAGCTTGTTGCCGCCGCCCTGATGCCACCAGGCGTTGTACTGGCGGCAGTTCAGGCCGAAGGGGACTGCGGTGGCGAAGGCCCAGGTCGGCTCCTTGCCGACGTAGTAGTACAGCGCGGTGTGACCCATTTCCAGCGTACCGGCCTGCACTGCATCGAGCGCCTGGAGGCCCGGCACGATTTCGCCGGCCGGGTGCGCGCTGATCTGGAACTTGCCGCCCGTCATTTCCGAGACGCGCCGTGAAATCAGCTCGGCTGCGCCGAACAGCGAGTCGAGGCTCTTGGGGAAGCTCGACTGCAGACGCCAGCGCACGGCCGGCTGGGCGCTGACGACGGCGGGCGCGGCCAGGGCACCTGCGGCGGCGGCACCGACCGATGCCTTGTGCAGGAAGGAACGGCGTTCCATGAAGTCTCCTTGATAGGGAAAATGAAGTGACAGCGTCAGATTCTAAGAGTTCGCCCGCAAGCGCGCCAATTGGGGATTGCGCGCCGTGGCCGTGACAGCGCGGGCCGTGCGGCGTCCGTGCAACGCTGTATCAGCGTTCGTGCTCGCGGCGTTCAGGAATCTCGCGCATCTCGATGTCGATGACCTCGGACGGCGGGCGTTGCGGGGGCGCTGCCGGCGCTTGCCGGCGCAGGCCGAAGCGGGTCGCGATCCAGGCGGCGATGCCGATGAACAGGGCCACCGTGACGGTGATCACCGCCATGACGATGGCGAATATCGCGCCGGCGATGATCAGGGCCACCGCTGCTGCGCGCTGCAGCATGCCACGCAGATAGTCACCCATGGCCGGCTCCTCCTATTGCGGATCGGATTGTGACGAAACCTCATCGTCGCTCGGTGCGATCGGTACCGGCGAGGCCAGGACCTTGTCGACGCGCTTGCCGTCCATGTCGACGACCTCGAAGCGCCAATTCTCCCAGACGATCGTATCCCCCGTCTGCGGCATGCGCCCCAGCATCAGCATCAGCATGCCGCTGAGGGCCTGGTAGCGGGCGCGCTCCTCTTCGGGTACGGCGCGCAGCTCGAGCCGGTCCTTCAGTTCGGGGATGGGGATCAGGCCGTCGAGCAGCCATGAGCCATCCTCGCGCTGCAGCGCCCAGGCGTTCTCGTCGCCGGGGCTGCCGAACTCGCCGGTGATGGCTTCCATCAGATCCTGCAGCGTGATCATGCCCTGGACTTCGCCGTACTCGTCGATGACCAGCGCGATCTGCGTGTTCGACGAACGGAAGTTCTCGAGCAGCTCCATGCCGGTCAGCGTCTCGGGAACGTACAGCATTTCCGACAGCGATTGCCCGAGCTCGATCGGCTCGCCGCGCAGCGATTGCGCCAGCAGCTGCTTGGTATGGACGAAGCCGAGCACTTCGTCGAGGCCGCCGCGGCAGACGGGGAAGCGCGAGTGATCGGTCTGCGCCACTTTCTCGAGGTTCACGGGCAGCGGGTCGGTGACGTCGAGATAGACGATGTCGGCGCGCGGAATCATCAGCGACGAGATCTGCCGGTCGTCGAGGCGGAACACGTTGCGCACCATCGCATGTTCGCTGTGCTCGATGACGCCCGACTCGGAGCCTTCGGCGAGCATCGCGTGGATCTCTTCTTCGGTCACCGACGGGCCGGGTGTGCCATTGGCGCCGAGCGCGCGCAGCAGCAGCTCGGTCGATGCCGACAGCAGGCGGACGAAGGGCTTCGATGCGATCGACAGCCACTGCATCGGCCGCGCGACCAGCCGCGCGATGCCCTCGGGGCTGATCTGGCCGAGCCGCTTCGGCACCAGCTCGCCGATGACGATGGAGACGTAGGTGACCACGATGACGACCAGCGCGGTCGCGGCGTAGTCGGAATAGGGCTGGGCCATGCCCATGGTTTCGAGCCAGTCGGCGAAGGGCGCGGCCAGCGCCGCCTCGCCGACGATCCCGTTCAGGATGCCGATCGACGTGATGCCGATCTGGATGGTCGACAGGAAGCGCGTGGGCTCGGCGCCGAGCGCGAGCGCGGCGGCAGCCGACCTGTCGCCTTCATCGACCAGCTTCTGCAGGCGCGCCTTGCGCGCGGTGACCAGAGCGATCTCGGACATCGCGAACAGACCGTTCACGACGATCAGCGCGAGCAGAAGGGCGATTTCCATGACTCGGCGCGCCCGATTGCGCGCGGGTGTTGGGCAGGGCAGAACGACGCGCGCGGCGCGGGCCGGCGGCGATCGAGGGGTCGAATACCGGGGAACGGCGTCCCGGTTCGGTCAGAGGAAGAAAGACGGGCGCCCGGACGGCGCCATCGAGGCTCGGATTCGTGCATTCGCTCGAGTCGGCGCGGGCGCAGCGCGCCTTGCGGTCAACCCGGATCGGTCTCGGAGCGGGCGATTATACCCGGCGGGGGCGGCTGCGAGCCGGAAGCGGGCCGCGCGCTCGGGTAAGCCCGGGGGCGGGCTGTCGCCGGCCGCAAGCTGTGGGAGCCGTTCGCGGAGGCGGACGAGGCTGGCCGGCGGCGATTGCTGGCCCGGCTCAGGCTGCTCCGGCCGCCGCCAGCCGCGTCCGGTGGCGCGCGGCCGCCGCCCGCACCTGCGCCGGCGCGGTGCCGCCGACGTGGTCGCGGGCGTTCACCGAGCCTTCCAGCGTCAATGAGGCCGACACGTCGGCCTCGATCAGCGGCGAGAAGGTCTGCAGCTCTTGCAGGCTGAGATCGGCCAAGTCCACGCCGCGGTCGGCGGCCGCGCGGACGGCATGAGCCACGGCTTCGTGCGCATCGCGGAACGGCAGGCCCTTGCGGACCAGGTAGTCGGCGAGGTCCGTGGCGGTCGAGAAGCCTTCGGCCGCCGCCTGCCGCATGCGCTCGGGGCGCACGCGGATGCCGCCGATCAGGTCGACGAAGATGCGCAGTGTCTGCAGCAGCGTGTCGGCCGTGTCGAACAGCGGTTCCTTGTCTTCCTGGTTGTCCTTGTTGTAGGCCAGCGGCTGGCCCTTCATGAGCGTCAGCAGCGCCATCAGATGGCCGAACACGCGGCCGCTCTTGCCGCGCGCCAGCTCGGGCACGTCAGGATTCTTCTTCTGCGGCATGATCGACGAGCCGGTGCAGAAGCGGTCGGCCAGGTCGATGAAGCCGACGCGCGGCGACATCCACAGGATCAGTTCTTCCGACAAGCGCGACACGTGCACCATGGCGATGCTGGCGGCGGCGCAGAACTCGATCGCGAAATCGCGGTCGGAGACGGCATCGAGCGAATTGCCGCAGACGGCGTCGAAGCCGAGCGTGCGCGCGACGCGCTCGCGGTCGATCGGATAGCTGGTGCCGGCCAGCGCGGCCGCGCCCAGCGGCAGCCGGTTGACGCGGCGCCGGCAGTCGGCCAGCCGTTCCTCGTCGCGCGCGAACATCTCGACGTAGGCGAGCAGATGGTGGCCGAACGTGACCGGCTGCGCGACCTGCAGGTGCGTGAAGCCCGGCATGATGGTTTCCGCCTGCTGCTCAGCCAGCTCGATCAGCGCGCCTTGCAGTGCGCGCAGCACGGCCAGCGTGGCATCGATGTTGGCGCGCATCCAGAGCCGAATGTCGGTCGCCACCTGGTCGTTGCGCGAGCGGGCCGTGTGCAGCCGCTTGCCGGCATCGCCGGCGAGCTCGGTGAGGCGCTTCTCGATGTTCAGATGCACGTCTTCGAGATCGATCGACCAGCTGAAGTCGCCCCGGTCGATCTCGGCCCTGATGGTGGCCATCCCCGTCCGGATCGCCTGCAGGTCGGCGGCCGACAGCAGTCCTACGGCGTTCAGCATCTCGGCGTGCGCCAGCGAGCCTTCGATGTCCGCCTGCGCCAGCCGCTGGTCGAACGAAACCGAGGCGGTGTAGCGTTTGACCAACTCGCTGACCGGTTCGGAGAAGCGAGCCGACCATGCCTCGGATTTCTTTGCAAGCTGATCTGTCATAATCGTCGGGGACTGTATAGAGAGAGGGCTGCGGAGGGCCGCGCAGGAAGGATCCAGAATCCGCCGCGCCGGCCGGTGCGATGCGCAGCGGAATTATACGGGCCGCCCCGTCGGCGACTGCCGAGCCCGGCGAGCACCAGCCAGCGAGAACGAATCGATGAATGAACCGGGGCCGTCGATGCCGCACACACCGGCGTCGCCAGGGATGGCGGTGCCGGTCGGCGCCACGCCCGGCAGCGGCGATGCCGGCGCCGATGCCGCGGCGGCGCGCCGCCGCCGGCTGACCGATGGGGCCGACCTGCCCGTCCTGCCCGATTGCTGCAATCTGGGCACCATCGTTCGCGTGCTCGTGCCGCTGAACCTGGGCGTGCTGCTGCTGTTCTGGCTGATGCCGGCCGACCACGACGAGGCATGGCCGCTGATCGAGACCGCGCTGCAGATCGACGTCGTGGCTGCCGGTTCGCTGCTCGTCCTGTGCCCGCTGCGCCGTATCGTCAACGGCTATTCGCGCGCAGTGCAATGGGCTGCCGGCATCGGCGTGCCCGTCCTGCTGACGATCGTCGTCGGCCTGTTCACGGCCGGCTCGGCGTCGACGCCTATGGAAGGACCGCTGCTGCTGTTCTGGCTGCTGCCGCGGCTGCTGCTGGCGGCGGTCCTGTCGTGGACGCTGATCGAGTTCCTGCGGCTGCGGCAGCTGACGCTGCAGCCGTCGCAGGCCGAAGGGCGGCTGCAGGCGCTGCAGGCGCGGATCCGGCCGCACTTCCTGTTCAACAGCCTCAACACGGTGCTCGGGCTGATGCGTTCCGACCCGCGCCAGGCCGAACGCACGCTGGAGAATCTCGCCGACCTGTTCCGCGTCTTCATGAAGGACAGCCGCGAACTGGTGCCGCTCGACGACGAGGTCCTGCTGTGCAAGGAATACCTGACCATCGAGAAACTGAGGCTCACCGACAGGCTGTCGGTCCGCTGGGAGCTCGACGGCATGCCCGGCGACGCGCTGCTGCCGTCGCTGCTGCTGCAGCCGCTGGTCGAGAATGCGGTTCATCATGGCATAGAGCCGAGCACGCAGCCGGGCGAGATCCGCGTGTCGATCGCCAAGTCCGGCGACCGCGTGCGCGTCGAGATCGCCAATCCGCTGCCGGAAGCACCTCCTGTCCGTCCTGGCAATCACATGGCCCTGTCCAATGTCCGCGAGCGCCTCGACCTGACCTTCGACGTCGAAGGCCAGCTCGATACGGTCGCGGTCGACGGACAGTTCCGCGTGATCGTCCAGTTCCCTTACCGTAAAGAGAGAAGACGCCGAGATGTCAGACGCACCATCGATCCTGATCGTTGATGACGAACCGGTCGCACGGTCGAGGCTGCGCGAGCTGCTGGCCGATCTGTCGCCCGAGTTCCCGCACCGAATCGTCGGCGAGGCGCCGAACGCCCCCGAGGCGCTGTCGCAGATCGAGGTCGCGCAGCCGCAGCTGGTCCTGCTCGACATCCAGATGCCCGGCATGACCGGCATCGAGCTGGCGCGGCACATCTCGGCGCGGGCGCAGGCCGGCGAAGCGCCGAAGGTGATGCCGCTGATCATCTTCGTCACCGCCTTCGACGAGTTCGCCGTCGAGGCGTTCGAGGTCCGCGCCATCGACTACCTGCTCAAGCCGGTCCGCGCCGAGCGGCTGAAGCAGGCGCTGCAGCGCGCGATGACGCGTATGCCGCAGGAGCACGCGCAGGCGATCGACCAGCTGGCGCGGGCCACGAACACGCGCCGCCGCCACTTGTCGGTGCACGAGCGCGGGCGCGTCATTCTGGTGCCGCTGGAGCAGGTCATCTACCTGAAGGCGGAGCTGAAATACATCACTGTGCGCACCAAGGAACGCGAGTACCTGATCGAGGAGTCGCTGACTTCGCTGGAAGACGAGTTCATCGACCGCTTCGTGCGCATCCATCGCAACGCGCTGGTGGCGCGGCCGTCGATCGCCGGCTTCGAGCGCGTCATGCCGCAAGGCGAGGCCGACGGCGGCGATCCGTACTGGCAGGTGGTGCTGCGCGACGTCACCGAACGGCTGCCGGTCAGCCGCCGCCAGTGGTCGACGGTCAAGAATCTGGTGAGCTAGGTGGCGGCATCGTCGATGACGCAGGCCGCGCCGCAGCGGCTGGTGATCGCGTCGCGCGAAAGCAGGCTGGCGATGTGGCAGGCCGAGCACGTACAGGCGCGCCTGCGCGAGCTGTATCCGCAGTGCGTGGTGGAGATCCTGGGCATCACCACCGAGGGTGACCGCGTGCTCGACCGCGCGCTGAATGAGATCGGCGGCAAGGGCTTGTTCATCAAGGAGCTGGAGCTGGCGCTGCTCGACGGCCGCGCCGATCTGGCCGTGCATTCGCTGAAGGACGTGCCCATGGAGCTGGCGCCCCAGTTCGAGCTGGGCGTCATCCTGCAGCGCGAGGATCCGCGCGACGCCTTCGTGTCGAGCCGCTACGGCGCGCCCGAGGAGCTGCCGGCCGGCGCGCGCGTCGGCACGTCCAGCCTGCGGCGCGCGGCGCAGCTGCGCCATGGCTTTCCGTCGCTGCAGGTGCTGCCTTGCCGCGGCAACGTCAATACGCGGCTGGCCAAGCTCGACAGCGGCCAGTACGACGCGATCCTGCTGGCGGCGGCGGGTCTGAAGCGGCTCGGCATGGCCGAGCGCATCCGCATGATCATGCCGCCGTCGCAGTCGCTGCCGTCGCCGGGCCAGGGCGCGCTCGGCATCGAGACGCCGGCCGGCCGGGACGACCTGCGCGGCTGGCTGGCACCGCTCGCCCATGCGCGCACCACGGCCGAGGT
>JBFWXS010000005.1:133863-145227 GCA_050187175.1 Burkholderiaceae bacterium | reverse complement strand
TCATGCCGCCGTCGCAGTCGCTGCCGTCGCCGGGCCAGGGCGCGCTCGGCATCGAGACGCCGGCCGGCCGGGACGACCTGCGCGGCTGGCTGGCACCGCTCGCCCATGCGCGCACCACGGCCGAGGTTACAGCCGAGCGCGCGGTGTCGCGTCTGCTGGGCGGCAGCTGTCGCGTGCCGCTTGCGGCCTACTGTGTCAGTACCGCAGCCGGCGGTCTGAAGCTGACGGCCCGAGTGGCCGCCGAGGACGGCAGCGGCATGGTCGAGTCCGTCGTCGAGTCCGCGCAGGCCGACCCGGCCGCCGCCGAGGCACTGGGTCTGCGCGCTGCCGAGGCGCTGCGCGACCAGGGAGCGGCGCAGTGGCTCGGGTCATCCTGACGCAGCCGCTGCCGCGCGTCGACGCGCTGGCCGAGGCGCTGCGCCGGCGCGGGCACTCGGTGCTGCCGCTGCCGCTGTCGCGCATCGTGGCGCATGGACCGGACGATGCGGCCGGCGCGTCGGCGCTGCAGCGTCTGGCTGCCGGTGCCTTCGACTGGGCGGTGTTCGTCAGCCCTACTGCGATCGGCGCTGCGGCGCGGCGATTGCCGCCGGCCTGGCCGGCGGGCACTGGCATCGCGGTGGTGGGCCCGGGCAGCCGCGCGGCACTTGATCTGCTGCCCGCCGGGGCACGCATCATCGCGCCGGACGGCCCGCGCTTCGACGCCGAGGCATTGATCGAACGACCGGAGCTGCGCGCGGCGCAAGGGCTGCGCGTACTGGTGCTGCGCGGTGAGCGCGGCAACGACGGCTGGATCGAGCAGCTGCGGCGGCGGGGGGCGAGCGTCGAGGTCTGTGCGCTGTACCGGCGCGAGCCGGTGGATCCGCCGCCGGCGCTGCTGGCGCGGCTGGCGGACTGGCTGTCTGCGCCGCGACAAGATGGCTCTGCCGGCGATCGCGTTGTTGCGGAGCCGGCGGTCGCCGAGCCCGCGCCCCCGGCGCTGTCGCTCGCGGATCGTTTGGCGGCGCCGTTCGTCGTCGTGACACTGGTCGATTCGGTGCAGCGGCTGGAGCGATGCCTGCAGCGGGCCTTCGGCGGCGAGGCCGGGGTTGACGCAGAAGGCGAGGGCGACGGCGATGCCGAGGGCAAGGGCGAGGGCGACGGCGAGGGCGACGGCGAGGGCGACCGGCTGACCGCCGCGCACGGCGCGCCGGTGCTGACGATCCACCCGCGGATCGTCCAGGCGCTACAGGCGGCCGGCTGGCGCGACGTACGGCTGCTGCAGCCCGGGCAACAGGCCCTGGCGGCCGCGATAGAATCCGGCTGAGCCACTGAGCAGTCATCGAGCGTGTCGGAACCAGACAAGGTCATTCCCGCGGCCGGCGAAACAGCCGCCTCCTCCCCGATCGAAGTGCCGCCGCCGCGCATCGTCGAGCGGCGTGCCGGCGTGTCGGCGGCATGGGTCGGCGCGGCCGCGCTGGTCGTCGCCGTAGGCAGCGCGGCCTGGTTCTGGCCGCGCATCGATCATCTGGAACGCGAGGCTTCGCGCCGGCTGCACGGCGGCGAACAGCGCGCCACGCAGCTGGAGACTTCGCTGACGCAAGCGCAGGACGAGCTGCGCGACGCGCGCAACCGCATTGCCGTCCTGGAGAGCAAAGTGCTCGAGGCGGCAGGCCTGCAGTCGCAGCTCGAGCGGCTGTACCGAAGCCTGGCCGAGGACAGCACCGACGTGATGCTGGCCGAGATCGAATCAGCGCTGACGCTGGCCGCGCAGCAGCTGGCGCTGGGCAGCAGCACGCAAGGTGCACTCAGCGCGATGCAGGAGATCGAGACGCGGCTGGCGCGGCAGAACGATCCGTCGCTGTCGCCGGTGCGGCGCGCGCTGCTGCGTGACATCGATCGGCTGAAGGCCTCGCCGGCCGCCGATCTGGGTTCGATGGCGCTGCGCATAGACGGCATCCTGACGTCGGTCGACCAGATGCCGCTGCTGGCCAGCCTGCGGCCCGCAGGCGCCTCGCGCGAGGCGCGCGGCGAGGCCGCACGGCGCCCGGCCGCGGCGGAGGGCAGCAGCGGCGCTTCGCTGGCGGCCACGGCCGGACTCAACGCGCTGCGCGACGAGCTGCAGCAGCTGTTCCGCGTGCGTCGCATCGATGCTCCCGAAGCGCTGCTGGTGGCGCCCGAGCAGGCCTACTTCGCACGCGAGAACATGCGTCTGCTGCTGCTGAACGCGCGGCTGTCGCTGCTGGCGCGCAATGACGCGCTGTTCCGCAACGACGTCGAGCGCGCGATCGGCTGGCTGCGCGTTTACTACGACGGCGAGCAGCGCGCCGTCGCTAATGCGCAGGCGCAGCTGCAGCAGCTGCTGGGAGCGCGGCTGGCACTCGAACCGCCGTCGCTGGCCGACAGCCTGGCCGCGGTGCGCGCCGCTCGCGCCGCGCGCGACGGCGTGCGCTGACCGGTCGCGCCGCGAGGAACGCCGCGATGCGACGCGTCATCTGGGCCCTGCTGATCGTTTCCGCCGCCGTCGGGGTGGCGATGCTGATGCGCTTCAACCACGGCAACGTGGCCGTGCTGTGGCCGCCGTATCGCGTCGACGTGTCGGTCAATCTGGTCGTCGTGCTGCTGATCGTCGGCATCATGCTGGTGCATCTGCTGCTGCTGACGCTGACCAATGCGCTGAATCTGCCGACGCGCGTGCGCGAATACCGCGAGCGCCGCCGGCGCGAAAACGCGCTGGCCGGCATGCGCGACGGCTTGCTGGCCTTGTTCGAAGGCCGCTTCGGCCGCGCCGAGCGGCTGGCGCAGGGGGCCCTCGGCGAGCCTTCGCTGGCCGGTGTCGCGTCGCTGGTGGCGGCGCGTGCCGCGCATCGGATGCGCGAGGTCGAGCGCCGCGACCGCTGGCTGGAAGCGGCTGCCGCCGAGCCGGGCACGCAGCACGCGCAGCTGATGACGGCAGCCGAAATGGCGGTGGAGGATCACCGGCCGGCCGACGCGATTCTGGCGATCGAGCGTCTGCATGCGGGCGGTCCGCGGCACATTCATGCGCTGCGGATGGCGCTGCGCGCCTACGAGCAGTCCGAGAACTGGCCGGCGCTGCTGCGCGCGCTGCGCCAGATCGAGAAGCGCGACGCGCTGCATCCGGCGGCGATCCGCGGCATGAAGATCCGCGCCTACCGCTCGCTGTTCGCGGCCCGCCAGGACGATCCCGGCGCCGTGCAGCAGCTGTTCGCCAGCCTGAGTCCGGCCGAGCGGCAGATCGACGAAGTGGTCGAGGCGGCGGCTCGCGCGTTCGAGGCGGCGGGCCGTTCCGACCAGGCGCAGCGGCTGCTGGAAGGGGCGCTGGACGAGCGCTTCTCGGACTCGCTGGTCACGCTGTATGCGGGCCTGCGCGGAACGCCGGCGCGCGAACGGCTGCGCCGCGCCGACATCTGGCGCGGCCGCTACGGCGATGAGCCGGCGCTGCTGCGCGCGCTGGGCCGGCTGTGCGCGGCCGAATCCCTGTGGGGCAAGGCCGAGGAGTTCCTGGTGCTGGCCGAGCGCGCCGCGCCGGGGCGCGAGCCGCATCTGCTGCTGGCGCAGCTGTATGAGCGCCTGGGCCGCCACGACGACGCGCATCGCCACTACCGGCTGGCTGCGCTCGATGGCATCGACGCGCTGGCGGCCCTTCCCGAGGCGCCGAGCTCGCCGGTGATCGCGGTGCGCGGCCACTGACGAACGGCCGCCGATTTTTGCTGCATTGCAGTATATTCAGTTACAATCACGCCGCTGGCGACAGGCTCGGCAGCGGCGGCGCCTGGTTCCGGGCCGCTTGGCTTCCCGGCCGCCCTGGTCCGCAGCAGGCGCAGTGCGCCCTGGCTGCGTTGACGCTACCGCCGCGCAACTTCTCCTTCACTCCCGCACGACTACATCATGAACCTCGACCGAGTCGACTCCGGCCGCGATCTGCCCAACGATTTCAACGTCATCATCGAGATCCCGATGAACGCCGACCCGATCAAGTACGAGGTCGACAAGGCAACCGGCGCGCTGTTCGTCGACCGCTTCATGATGACGGCGATGCACTACCCCTGTAACTACGGCTACGTGCCGCACACCATCGCCGACGACGGCGATCCGGTCGACGTGCTGGTCATCACGCCGTTTCCGGTGACGGTGGGTGCGGTCGTCCGCTGCCGTCCGCTGGGCATCCTGAAGATGCAGGATGAGGCGGGCGGCGACTCGAAGCTGCTGGCCGTGCCCATCGACAAGATCCTGCCGATCTACAAGCACTGGCGCAAGGCGACCGACCTGGCGCCGGAGCGGCTGGCGACGATCCAGCATTTCTTCGAGCACTACAAGGATCTGGAGCCCGGCAAGTGGGTGAAGGTCGTTGGCTGGGGCGATCCGGCCGAGGCGGCGCAGGAGATCATGGCCGGCATCGAGCGCTATCAGAACGCGAGCAGCAAGCCTCAGTTCTGAGCCTTGCGCCGCACCGGCCGGCGACGCGCGTCGATATGCGCGCGGACCAGCGGGCGCAGCGATCGGCCGAGCAATGCCGCATCGCCGTCGAGCAGCATGATTCTCACCAGCCCGGCGATGAAGGCCATCGTCTCGACGGCCGCCAGCCGCGGCGTCAGCCCCGCACGCAGCAGCGCGCGCCGTTCGGCCTGCCGGTAGGCTGCCAGCAGCTTGCCGCGCAGCTCCGCCAGACGGTCGCGGTGCTGATCGAGCTCACCGCGCATCTCGCCGACGTATTCACAGCCGAAGCTCAGCACCTCGATGGTGCTGCGCGTGGTTTCGCCATCGCGGATGTCGGCCAGCATGGACAGGATGAAGCGCTCGACGGCCGCCAGCGGGTCGTGTTCGCCGGGAGCGGGGCGCAGATCGATGCGATCGATCAGCGGCAACTCGATTGCATTGCGCATCGCGCGGAACAGGTCGGCCTTGTCTCGGAAGTGGAAGTACAGCGCACCGCGGGTGACGCCGGCGCGGCGCGCGATCAGCTCCAGCGACGCGCGCGTGTAGCCGTGCAGGGCGAATTCGACGCGGGCAGCATCGATCAGGTGCGCGCGCGTGCGCGCCGACTCTTCCTTGGTCCTGCGAGGCATGCGCTTCCTTGTTTACATACATTCCCGAATGTATATACTTGCCGCTTCCCTGTCCATGCGGCCGGCCGGCCGACGCCGACGTGATCCGATCCTCGCCGCCGCACCGCTCCCGCGCCCCGATCGATCCCGCTCGCTGCTTTGGGTATCCGAGCCGGAGGCAGCGGCTGCTCGCGGCCGGGGGGCTCGTTCTGCTGATGCTTGTCGCGGGCTGCGGCGGAGAGGGCGCCGCGAATGGTAGCCCGGCACCGGCACCGGCCCCGGGTGCGGCGGGGCCCGCGACTGCGCCGCCGCTGCCGGTCACCGTCATCGAGATGCAGCGGCAGTCGGTGCCGGTGACCATCGAATCGGTCGCGCGCACCGAAGGCTCGCGCGAGGTCGAGATCCGCGCCCGTGTCAGCGGCATACTCGAGCAGCAGCTGTATCAGGAAGGCGAGCCGATCCGCGCCGGGGCGCCGATGTACCGCATCGACAAGGCGCCGTTCGAGATCGCGCTGGAACAGGCGCGCGCCGCGCTGGCGCAGGAGCAGGCCCGGGCGGACCGGGCCCGGCTCGAAGCGGGCCGCCTGAAGCAGCTGGTCGACGAACGCGCGATCAGCCGGCGCGAGTTCGACGACGCCGATTCGACGCTGCGCCAGACGCAGGCCGCCGTGATGGCCGCGGCAGCGCGCGTGCGCGAGGCGGAGCTGAACCTGTCCTATACCAGCGTCAATGCGCCGATCGCCGGCATCGCCGGCCGCGCGCTGCGCTCGCAAGGCAGTCTGGTCACCGCCAATAGCGACAGCAGCTTGCTGACCACCTTGACCCGCACCGATCCGATCTGGGTGCGCTTCTCGCTGTCCGAGCCTGAGTTCGCGCAGCTGCGCGGCGCCAATGAGCGCGCCCGGGTGCAGCTGACGCTGGCCGACGGGCGGGCCTACGAGCGGCTCGGCCGCCTGAACTTCACCGGCTCGGCGGTCGATGCGAAGCTCGGCACCGTGCAGCTGCGCGCCGAGTTCGCCAATCCCAATCTGGCACTGCTGCCTGGCCAGTACGTGAAGGCCCGCCTCGAGATCGGCCGCCGCGATGCATTCGTCGTGCCGCAGACGGCGGTGTTGCAGACCGATCGCGGCCGCCAGGTCTGGGTGATCGGTCCCGACGACAAGGCGGCATTGCGCAGCGTGCAGACGGCCGGCTGGGTCGGCCAGGACTGGGTAGTCAGCGACGGGCTGCAGCCCGGCGATCGCGTCGCGATCGACAATCTGCTGCGCCTGCGGGCGGGGGCGGCCGTTCAGCCGCAGCTGCAAAGGACGCAGTCGCAGCAGCCGCAGCAATCGCAGCAGCCGGCGTCGCGGCAGCAGCCGCAGCAGCCGCAGCAGCCGGGGCCGCAATCGCCGCAGCGGTCGTCCGCACCGGCTTCGCGCTGATCCGCCACCACCGCCGCATCCGCCATGTCGCGTTTCTTCATCGAGCGGCCGATCTTCGCCAGCGTGCTGTCCATCATCCTGGTCCTGGCCGGGCTGATCGCGTCGCAGGTGCTGCCGGTGGCGCAGTATCCGGAGATCGCTCCTCCCACCGTCACGATCAACGCGACCTATCCGGGCGCCAGCGCGCAGACGCTGGCGCGCACCGTCGCGGCGCCCATCGAGGAGCAGCTGTCGGGCGTGGAGGGGCTGCTGTACTTCACCTCGAGCTCGTCGTCGAACGGCGCGGTGACGATCACCGCCACGTTCGAGGTCGGCACCAATGTCGACCAGGCCACCTTCAACCTGAACAACCGCGTTCAGCTGGCCTTGCCGCGGCTGCCCGACGAAGTGCGCCGCAACGGCGTGACGGTGCAGAAGCGCTCGAATGACATCCTGCTGGTGGTCGCACTGCGTTCGCCCGACGGCCGCTTCGACACGCTGTACCTGTCCAACTATTCGTCGCTGAACCTGGTCGACGAGCTCAAGCGCGTGCCGGGCGTGGCCGACGTCACGATCTTCGGTGCGCGCGACTACGCGATGCGCGTCTGGCTCAAGCCCGACCGCATGGCGCAGCTCGGCGTGACGGCTAGCGACGTCGCCGCGGCGATCCGTGCGCAGAATGCGCAGTACGCAGCCGGCAAGATCGGCGCGGAGCCGGCTCCGCCGGGGCAGAGCCTGGTCTACACCGTGACGGCTCGCGGCCGGCTGGTCGAGCCCGAGGAGTTCGGCGAGATCGTCGTTCGCGCCGGGGGGCCCGCGGGCGTGCTGCGCCTGAAGGACGTGGCGCGCATCGAGCTCGGCGCGCAGAGCTATGACGCGTTCAATACGCTGGACGGCCAGCCGACCATAGGCACTGCGATCTTTCTGCAGTCGGGCGCCAATGCGCTCGACGTCGCGAAGGCAGTCAAGGCCCGCATGGCCGAACTGAAGCAGGGTTTTCCGGAAGGCCTGGATTTCATCATTCCGTTCGATACCACGCGCTTCGTCGAGGCCTCGATCAAGGAGGTGCGCACGACGATCTTCGAGGCCGCGCTGCTGGTCATCCTGGTGGTGTTCGTGTTCCTGCAGACGGCGCGCGCCACCTTCATCCCGATGATCGCGGTGCCGGTCTCGCTGATCGGCACCTTCGCGGGGCTCTGGCTGTTCGGTTTTTCGATCAATACGCTGACGCTGTTCGCGATGGTGCTGGCCATCGGCATCGTCGTCGACGATGCGATCGTCGTGCTCGAGAACGTCGAGCGGCTGATGCGCGAGAACGGCCTGCCGGCGCGCGCCGCCGCCATCGAAGCGATGCGCGAGGTCTCGGGGGCGGTGGTGGCGATCGTGCTGGTGCTGTGCGCCGTCTTCGTGCCGGTGGCTTTCCTGGGCGGCATTGCCGGCCAGCTGTACAAGCAGTTCGCCGTCACCGTGGCGATCGCGGTCGTGCTATCGGGCTTCGTCGCGTTGACGCTGACGCCGGCCTTGTGCGCGCTGATGCTGAAGGCGGCCGATCACGATGCGAGGCTGTTCCGCCCGTTCAACCGCGGCTTCGACGCCGTGACTCGGCTGTTCATGCGGGCCGTCGGCTGGGTGCTGAAATGGCGCTGGCTGTCGCTGGCGGCGTTCGCCGGTGTGCTTGCGCTGTGCGCGCTGCTGTTCATGCGCATCCCGGGCAGCTTCGTGCCGGCCGAGGATCAAGGCTATGTGCTCGGCGCGGTAGTGCTGCCCGATGCCGCGACGCTGGAGCGCACCGGGCGTTCGGGTGCGCAGCTGCAGCGGATGTTCGCCGACCATCCGGCGATCGAGCACATGTTCGTCATCAACGGCTTCGACCTGATAGGCGGCGGCAACAAGACGAACGCCGCCACCATCTTCGTGCCGCTGAAGGACTGGTCCGAGCGCACACAGAGCGCGCAGCAGATCGCCGGCGAGATCTTTGCGCGAGGCATGGAGCTCAAGGACGGCGTGGCGCTGGCATTCAATCCGCCGTCGATCCGCGGCCTGGGGACGGCGGGCGGCTTCGAGGTCTATGTGCAGGCACGCACCGATCCCGATCCGAGCCGGCTCGAGCAAGTCGTGCAGGCCTTCATCGCCGAGCTGTCGCGCGATCCGCTGCTGCAGGGCCTGAACAGCTTCTTCCGGCCTTCGACGCCGCAGCTGCTGGTCGAGGTCGAGCGCGAGAAGGCGCTGGCGCTGGGCGTCTCGATGCAGGACGTGTTCGAGACACTGCAGAGCACGATGGGCACGCTGTACGTGAACGACTTCAACAAGTTCGGCCGTACCTATCGCGTGCAGGTCCAGGCCGACGCCGCCTATCGCGCGCGGCCCGAGGATCTCGGCAGCGTCTACGTCCGCTCGGCCGCGGGCGGCGACATGATTCCGCTGAAGGCGCTGATCACGGTCACCACCACCACGGGGCCGGAGCAGCTGGAGCGCTTCAACGGCTACGTCTCCGCCAAGGTGCTGGGTGCCGGCAAGCCGGGCGTCAGCTCCGGCGACGCGCTGCGCGCCGTCGAGAGCGTCGCCGCACGTGCCTTGCCGGACGGTTATCGCATCGCGTGGACCGGACAGGCGTTCCAGGAGAAGCGCGCCGGCAGCGCTTCGGTGTTCGCGTTCGGCTTCGCGCTGGTCATGGTTTATCTGATCCTGGCGGCACTGTACGAGCGATGGGGGCTGCCGTTCGGCGTGCTGCTGGCCGTACCCTTCGCCATCACCGGCGCGCTGGCCTTCGTGCTGCTGCGCGGGCTCGAGAACGACATCTACTTCCAGATCGGACTGGTGGTGCTGATCGGCCTGGCTGCCAAGAACGCCATCCTGATCGTCGAGTTCGCGCAGCAGGCGCTGCTGGCCGGCAAGACGCCGATCGAAGCGGCGCTGCAAGCGGCGCGGCTGCGCTTTCGGCCTATCGTGATGACCTCGCTGGCCTTCGTGCTCGGCGTGGTGCCGCTGGTGCTGGCCAGCGGCGCCGGTGCCGCGGCGCGCCGGTCCATGGGCACCGGCGTGTTCGGCGGCATGATCGTGGCGACCTTCGTCGCGACCATCTTCGTGCCGCTGTTCTTCGTGCTCACCGCGCGCCGGCTGCGGCCGCAGGAAGCGGCCGCGGCGCGGCCCGACGAGGTGCGGTGATGCGGGCTGCGCTGTTCTTCATCGCGCTGCTGAGCGGCGGCTGCACGGTGCTCGGCCCGGACTACCAGCGGCCGGCCATCGAGCTGCCGGCCGATTTCGGCATCGCCGGCGACGGGGCTGCCGCCGGGCCGGACGCCGCCGACGCCTTGCCTGCCGACTGGTGGCGCCGCTATGCCGATCCGGAGCTGGACCAGCTGGTCGACGCGGTGCTGTCCAGCAATGCCGACCTTCGCCTGGCGGCGGCGCAGCTCGCCGAGGCCGAGGCCGTGATGCGCGAGGCCGAAGCGGTGTTCTATCCGCAGTTCAACCTCGATGCCGCCGCCACGCGCTCGCGCGTGACGACGCAAGGCGCGCAACCGGTCCCTGCCGGCATTCCGGTGGTGCGTTCCGATCGGCGCGCGGCGTTCTCGACGTCCTTCGAACTGGATTTCTGGGGGCGCCTGCAGCGCGGCGCCGAAGCCGCGCAAGCGCAGCTGCTGGGCAGCCGCTATGGACAGGACGTGGTGCGCCTCGGGCTGGCCGCGACGGCCGTACAAGCGTATTTCCTGCTGCGCTCGCTGGACGCGCAGATCGCGGTGACGCGCGACAGCCTCGAGGCACGCGACGCGTCGCTGTCTCTCGCGCGTTCCCGCGCGCGCGGCGGGCTGGCGTCGGATCTGGACGTGCATCAGGCCGAAGGGCTGCGCGCCGACGCTGCCGTGCAGCTGAACGAACTGCAGCGCCAGCGCGGCGCCGTCGAGCGGCAGCTCGGCGTGCTCAGCGGCCGGCTCGGCCTGCGGCTGGCGCCCGGCGATCTGCGCCGGCTGCCGGTGCCGCCGCCCACGCCGGCGGGCTTGCCCTCGGCGCTGCTTGATCGGCGGCCGGACGTCCGGCAGGCGGAAGCCGGCCTGGTCGCAGCCAATGCGCGCATCGGCGTGGCGCGCGCGGCGATGCGTCCGACGATCTCGCTCACCGGCATCCTGGGTGGGCAAAGTCGCGATCTGTCGGATCTGCTGTCAGCCGGCGCTCGCATCTGGACGCTGGGGGTCGGGCTGACGTTGCCGGTGTTCGACGCCGGCCGCTTGCAGGCGCGCACCGAGCAGGCCGAGGCCCGCGAGCGGCAGGCGCTGGCCTCGTATCAGAAGGCGGTGGAGGCGGCGTTCCGCGAAGTTGCCGATGCGCTGGACAACGTCGGCCGCGCCGCCGTCGCAGAGCAGCAGCTGGACGTGCGCCTGCAGGCGGCGCGCAATACGGTGCGGCTGGCGAAGCTGCGCTACGAGGCCGGTTATTCCGCTTATCTGGAGGTGCTCGATGCGCTGCGCAGCCAGAACGAGGCCGAACTGGCAGTGGTGCGCAACCGGCAGGCGCGGCTGGCCTACAGCGTCGATCTGATGAAGGCGCTTGGCGGCGGCTGGACAGCGCCGGCAGGGCTGGACTCAGCGGTTGGCCGCTGAGGCTGGAGCTCGGCGCGCCGATGTGCCGGATGTCGATGTGCCCGATGCCGATCCGCGCGAGGCTGATGCGCCGCGCGCCGATCCACCGGCGCCCGAGCGCGGCCAGCGCTCGAACGCCGTCTGCAGATCCAGCAGCGCGCCCGAGGTCGAAGGATCATAGCCGGGCAGGGCATTGATCGCCTGGCGATAGTCGGCGCTGGACAGCGTCTGCAGCATGCGCTGTACCAGCGGCTGTGTCAGGGCGTCGCGCCGGCAGACGAAGAAATAGCGTTCGACCGCCAGCGGAATGAAGCTCAGCTTGAACTGCCGCGCCGGCGTCTC
>JBFWXS010000005.1:132056-133763 GCA_050187175.1 Burkholderiaceae bacterium | reverse complement strand
CGCTGGACAGCGTCTGCAGCATGCGCTGTACCAGCGGCTGTGTCAGGGCGTCGCGCCGGCAGACGAAGAAATAGCGTTCGACCGCCAGCGGAATGAAGCTCAGCTTGAACTGCCGCGCCGGCGTCTCGATGCCGAAGCCTGCGTCGGCCATGCCGCTGGCGATATAGGCAGCCACGGCGGCATGCGTGTACTCGCAATCGTCTATGCCGGCGATGGCGCGCGCATCGATTTTCTGGCGCTCGAGCATCATCTCGAACAGCAGCCGTGAGCCTGAGCCGCGCTGCCGGTTGATGAAGCGTACTTCGGGGCGCAGCAGGTCCGCCAGGGCGGTGATCCGCTTCGGATTGCTGCCCGCGACCATCAATCCCTGCCGGCGGCGGGACACGCTGATCAGCTGCTGTGTCTGCGGATCGAGCCAGCGCATGTAGTGGCGTACCGTCGCTGCCTCGTAATCGCCCAGCGGCACGTGGAAGCCCGCGATGTCGCAGGTGCCGGCCGCCAGCGAGGCCAGCGCGTCCTGGCTGCTGCGGTACTGCAGGTCGAGCGCGATGCCGGCGTTCAGCATGAAGCCGCGCAGGGTTTCCACCGCGAAGCCGTGGCTGGCGTGGATGCGCAGGATGGCGGGCGAGCGCGAGACGGCGCGCTCGATCTCCGATTCCAGTTCGGACGCCAGGCTGGCCAGGATGGGCGACAGCCGGGCGGTGATGCGGCGATCAGCCCAGACCAGCTTCTCGGCCAGCGGCGTGAGGCTGGCGCGCCGGCCGCGCGTTCGCTGCAGCAGGGGACTGCCGAACAGTGCTTCGGCGCGCTTCAGCAGACCCCAGGCATGGCGGTAGGCCACGCCGCTGCGTTCGCAGGCGGCAGCCAGACTGCCGTGCTCGTCGACGGCCATCAGCAGGGCCAGCAGCCGCGGCAGCGGTAATTCGTCGAGGCCCTGGCGAATGGTCCATTGCGGCTTGATCGAAATGTCGTACATCCGGATTGATGCTCATTGAGACTGGTCGAATTATGTCCTCAAAAGCATAGGTTGGCGAGCCCCTTCCGTCCAGCTATTGTTTCAGGCCGCCAGTGGTGTTAACGTCGTCGGATACGTTGGTCTAACATATGCCGAAAAAGACATATATGCTGGTGGAGGAGGCGCGACCCGTCCCTCCCGCGTCCGCCCCGCCGGTGCCGCCGCACATCCTGTCGGCCGTACAGGCTGCGCTGGTCGCGCACCACGGGCAGCCGGGCGCGCTGCTGCCTATCCTGCATTCGCTGCAGGAGGCGCTGGGCTACGTGCCCGACGCGGCCGTCGCGCCGCTTGCCGAGGCGCTCAATCTTTCGCGCGCCGAGGTGCACGGCGTCGTGACCTTCTATCACCATTTCAAGCGCACGCCGCCGGCGCGCACCACCGTGCAGGTTTGCCGTGCCGAAGCTTGTCAGGCCCGCGGCGGCGATACGCTGGCCGAGCATGCGCAGCGCGTGCTCGGCTGTTCGTTCGACGCCTCCGCTGCCGACGGCGGCGTGGCGCTGGAATCGATCTACTGCCTCGGTCACTGTGCCAGCGGTCCGTCGATCGCGATCGACGGCCGCATGCATGCCGGCGTGACGCCGATGCGTTTCGATGCGCTGCTGGCGGCCTGTAGCGGCGGGTGGGCGCAAGCGGCCACTGCGGAAGCAGACCCTGTAGAGGCGACCGTCGGAGAGGCGACCGTCGGAGAGGCG
>JBFWXS010000005.1:93453-131956 GCA_050187175.1 Burkholderiaceae bacterium | reverse complement strand
AGAGGCGACCGTCGGAGAGGCGACCGTCGGAGAGGCGGCCCCCGGAGAGGCGGTTCCTGCCGAAGGGGCCCCCGCAGCTGCAAGCAGCGGCGCGAACGCGACCCCGGACGAGCGCATCACCGTCTACGTGCCCTGTGATTCGACCGCGCTGGCGCTGGGCGCCGACGCGGTCGCCGCAGCGATCGAGGCCGAAGCGGAGCGCCGTGCGCTGCCTGTCCGGCTTATCCGCAATGGTTCGCGCGGCCTGTTCTGGCTCGAGCCGCTGGTCGAGGTCGTCACGCCGGCCGGCCGCGTTGCCTACGGCCCGGTGGCGGCCGGGCAGGTGCGGGAGCTGTTCGACGCCGATTTCCTACGCGGCGGCGCGCATCCGCTGATGCGCGGTCCCACTGACGAGATTCCATATCTGAAGCGCCAGCAGCGCCTGACCTTCGAGCGCGTCGGCATCGTCGACCCGCGATCGCTGGACGACTATCTGCGGCACGGCGGCTATGCCGGGCTGCGCCGGGCGCTGACCCTGACGCCCGCTGCCATCATCGACGAAGTGACCGCCTCGGGCCTGCGCGGCCGCGGCGGCGCGGCGTTTCCGACCGGCATCAAGTGGCGGACCGTGCTGAATGCGGCAGCGGAGCAGAAGTACATCGTCTGCAACGCCGACGAGGGCGACTCCGGCACCTTCTCGGACCGGATGGTGATGGAAGGCGACCCCTTCGTGCTGATCGAAGGCATGACGATCGCCGCGCTGGCCGTGGGTGCGAGCCGGGGCTACATCTACGTGCGTTCCGAGTACCCGCATGCGATCGCCACGCTCGACGCGGCGATCGCCGCGGCGCGCGGCGCCGGCTATCTGGGCGACGACGTACTCGGATCCGGGCGCCGCTTCGAGCTCGAAGTGCGCAAGGCTGCCGGTGCATACGTCTGCGGCGAGGAAACCGCGATGCTGGAAAGCATCGAAGGCAAGCGCGGAGTGGTCCGGGCCAAGCCGCCGCTGCCGGCGATCGCCGGCCTGTTCGGCAAGCCGACGGTCATCAACAATGTGATCTCGCTGGCTTCGGTGCCCATCGTGCTGGCGCGCGGCGCCGCCTTCTATGCCGACTACGGCATGGGCCGCTCGCGCGGCACGCTGCCGATCCAGCTGGCCGGCAACATCCGTCACGGCGGCCTGGTCGAACTCGCGTTCGGCATCACGGTGCGCGAACTGCTTTACGACATCGGCGGAGGCACCGCGAGCGGCCGTCCGATCCGCGCCGTGCAGATCGGCGGTCCGCTGGGCACGTATCTGCCGGCGGCGCAGTTCGACGTGCCGCTCGACTACGAGGCGCTGGCCGCGATCGGCGGCGTGGTCGGCCATGGCGGGCTGGTGGTGTTCGACGACACCGTCGACATGGCCAGGCAGGCGCGCTATGCAATGCAGTTCTGCGCCGTCGAGAGCTGCGGCAAGTGCACGCCGTGCCGCATCGGTTCGGTGCGCGGCGTCGAGGTCATCGACCGCATCATCGCCGGCGAGGACGTGCCGGCGCAGCAGGCGCTGCTGCGCGACCTCTGCGACACCATGCTGCACGGCTCGCTGTGCGCCATGGGCGGCATGACGCCGTATCCGGTGCTGTCCGCGCTGAACCATTTCCCTGAAGATTTCGGCCCCACCGCGCCCGCGCGGCAGGCGGCCTGACCGAGACGAGGCTGCCATGCGAGAAATCATCGTCGAACGCGACCGCGGCACGCCGCCGCGCCATGCCGAACGGATGGTCGAGCTCACGATAGACGGCATAGACATCAGCGTGCCCGAAGGCACGTCGGTGATGCGCGCCGCGTCGCTGGCCGGCGTCAACATTCCCAAGCTCTGCGCCACCGACAGCCTGGAGGCCTTCGGCTCGTGCCGGCTGTGCCTCGTCGAGATCGACGGCAAGCGCGGCTATCCGGCCTCGTGCACAACGCCGGTCGAGGCCGGCATGTCGGTGCGTACGCAGTCGCCCAAGCTGCAGCAGCTGCGCAAGGGCGTCATGGAGCTGTACATCTCCGACCATCCGCTCGACTGCCTGACCTGTCCCGCCAATGGCGACTGCGAGCTGCAGGACATGGCCGGCGTGACCGGGCTGCGCGAAGTGCGCTACGGCTACGAGGGTCGCAACCATCTGAGCGACGCGGCGGACCAGTCGAATCCTTACTTTGCCTACGACCCGAGCAAGTGCATCGTCTGCAGCCGCTGCGTGCGCGCCTGCGAGGAAACGCAGGGCACCTTCGCGCTGACGATCAGCGGCCGCGGTTTCGAGTCGCGCGTATCGCCGGGCCAGGACCAGCCGTTCATGCAGAGCGAATGCGTGTCCTGCGGCGCCTGCGTGCAGGCCTGCCCGACCGCCACGCTGCAGGAAAAGACGGTGATCGAGCTCGGCCAGGCCGAGCACAGCGTGGTCACGACCTGCGCCTACTGCGGCGTCGGCTGCGCCTTCAAGGCCGAGATGAAGGGCAACGAGGTGGTGCGGATGGTGCCGTGGAAGGACGGCCAGGCCAATGCGGGCCATTCGTGCGTCAAGGGGCGTTTCGCCTGGGGCTATGCGACGCACAAGGATCGCATCCTCAAGCCGATGATACGCGCCCGCATCACCGATCCGTGGCGCGAGGTCAGCTGGGAGGAGGCCTTCGCCTACGCCGCCAGCGAGTTCCGCCGCATCCAGGCCAAGTACGGCCGCGATTCGATCGGCGGCATCACGTCGTCGCGCTGCACGAACGAGGAAGCGTATCTGGTGCAGAAGCTGGTGCGGACCGCCTTCGGCAACAACAATGTCGATACCTGCGCGCGCGTCTGCCATTCGCCGACCGGCTACGGGCTGAAGCAGACGCTGGGCGAATCGGCCGGCACGCAGACCTTCGAATCGGTCGAGCAGTCGGACGTGATCCTGGTCATCGGCGCCAATCCGACCGACGGCCACCCGGTGTTCGCCTCGCGCATGAAGAAGCGGCTGCGCGAGGGCGCGCGGCTGATCGTCATCGATCCGCGCCGCATCGATCTGGTGAAGTCGCCGCACATCGCCGCCGACTACCATCTGCAGCTGAAGCCGGGCACCAACGTCGCGGTGCTGACCGCGCTGGCGCACGTCATCGTGACCGAGGGACTGCTGGCCGAGCGCTTCATCGCCGAGCGCTGCGAAGACAAGTCGTTCAACGAATGGCGCGCCTTCGTCGCGCGGCCCGAGAACTCGCCGGAGGCGCTGGCCGACGAATGCGGCGTGCCCGCCGACCAGCTCCGTGGCGCGGCGCGGCTGTATGCGACCGGCGGCAACGCTGCGATCTACTACGGCCTGGGCGTGACCGAGCATGCGCAGGGGTCGACCGCGGTGATGGCGATCGCCAATCTCGCCATGGCCACCGGCAACGTGGGCCGCGAAGGCGTGGGCGTCAATCCGCTGCGCGGGCAGAACAACGTGCAGGGCTCGTGCGACATGGGCTCGTTCCCGCACGAGCTGCCCGGTTACCGGCACGTGTCGGACAGCAGCACGCGGATGCAGTTCGAGCAGGCCTGGGGCGTGTCGATCCAGGCCGAGCCCGGCCTGCGCATTCCGAACATGCTCGATGCCGCGCTGGGCGGCAGCTTCATGGGCCTGTACTGCGAGGGCGAGGACATCGTCCAGTCCGATCCGAACACGCAGCACGTGGCGCAGGCGCTGGCGGCGATGGAATGCGTGGTGATCCAGGACCTGTTCCTGAACGAGACGGCCAAGTACGCGCACGTGTTCCTGCCGGGCTCGTCGTTCATGGAGAAGGACGGCACCTTCACGAACGCCGAGCGGCGCATCTCGCGCGTGCGGCAGCTGATGCCGCCGCGCGCCGGCTATGCCGACTGGGAGATCACCGTCAAGCTGGCGGAGGCGCTGGGCTCGCCCATGCCGTACACGCACCCGTCGCAGATCATGGCCGAGATTGCGGCGCTGACGCCGACCTTCGCCGGCGTCACCTACGACAAGATCGACGAGCTCGGCAGCCTGCAGTGGCCGTGCAACGCCGAAGCGCCGGAAGGCACGCCCATCATGCACGTGGGCAGCTTCGTACGCGGCAAGGGCCGCTTCATCATCACGCAGTACGTGCCCAGCGACGAGAAGGTGACGCGCATGTATCCGCTGCTGCTGACCACCGGCCGGATTCTGTCGCAGTACAACGTGGGCGCGCAGACGCGGCGCACGCACAACAACCAGTGGCATCGCGAGGACCGTCTGGAGATCCATCCGCACGATGCGCAGGAGCGCGGCATCGTCGACGGCGACTGGGTCGGCGTACGGAGCCGGGCCGGCGAGACGGTGCTGCGGGCACAGATCACCGAGCGCATGCAGCCGGGCGTGGTCTATACGACCTTCCATTTCCCCGAGTCGGGCGCCAACGTGATCACTACCGACAGTTCCGACTGGGCCACCAACTGCCCCGAGTACAAGGTGACTGCGGTGCAGGTGGCGCCGGTGGCGCAGCCGTCCGAATGGCAGCGGCAGTACACGCGCTTCCATGAAACGCAGATGCGGCTGCTGCAGCAGCGCGAGCAGAGCGCAGCGGGCGCGGCAGTCATGGCCAAGTGACGACGGCAATGCTGATGCCTCGCGCACTCACCGCCGATGCTGCCGTACCGGGCCGGCAGACGGTGCCCGTGCACGGCGTGCGCGGCGGGCGGCGCTTCGACGGCCTGGACGAGGTCATCGACGAGGTAGCGGTCGCGCTCGAGTTCAATGGCGTCTCGCATGCCGTCATGCTGGCCACGCCCTGCGACCTCGAGGATTTCGCGCTCGGCTTTTCGCTGACCGAGGGGCTGCTGCGCGACCGTTCGGAGCTGTTCGACGTCGAGGTGTCCGAGTCGCCGCAGGGCATCACGGTCGCGCTGGACATCTCGGCCGAGGCCTTCACGCGGCTGAAAGGGCGGCGCCGCAACCTGGCCGGCCGCACCGGCTGCGGCCTGTGCGGCACCGAAAGCCTGCAACAGGCGATCCGCGCTCCATCGCCGGTGACGCATGCGCCCAGGCTGAACGCATCGGCGCTGCGCCGCGCGCTCGGTCAGCTCCGCTCGCGCCAGCCGCTGCAGCAGGCCACCGGCGCCTGCCATGCCGCGGCCTGGTGCGCGCTGGACGGGGAAGTCCGGCTGGTGCGCGAGGACGTGGGGCGTCACAATGCGCTGGACAAGCTGATCGGCGCGCTGGTCCGCGCCGGCCTGCCGGCCGCCGACGGCTTCGCGCTGATCACCAGCCGCGCCAGCTACGAGATGGTGCACAAGGCCGCCAGCGCCGGGATAGGCGTGCTGGCGGCCATCTCGGCGCCGACCGCGCTGGCCGTGCGCACGGCAGAAGCCGCGCAGCTGAGCCTGCTCGGCTTTGCCCGCGACGACGAATGGGTCGCCTATAGCTATCCGGAACGCATCGATACCGACGATGGACACCGATAACCTGATTCGCATGGCCAACCGGATTGGCGAGTTCTTCAGTGCGATGCCCGACCACGCCGAAGCGCTGGACGGCATCGCCGGCCATATCCAGCGCTTCTGGGAACCGCGGATGCGCCGCGCGCTGCTGTCGCATCTGGAGAGCACCGGCGGTGAAGGGCTGTCGCCCATCGTGCTGGAAGCGGTGCGCCGGCACCAGGCTTCACTGACGCCTGCCTGAGGAGCCGCGCGGCGCGGGCTTGTCCCGGCCTGGCCTCAGCCGCGAAACGGCGAGTGTTCGTTCAGCTCGTCGACATAGCCTTCTATCATCTCGCCCTCGCGCTGCAGGAAGCGGTCGACCGCCTCGGCGAAGGCCGGCTCGGCCAGCCAGTGCGCCGACAGCGTCGTGACCGGCTCGAAACCGCGCGCGAGCTTGTGCTCGCCTTGCGCGCCGCCCTCGACGATGGTCAGTTCCAGCTCGATGGCCAGCTCGATCGCCTGGTAGTAGCACAGCTCGAAGTGCAGGCAGGGGACGTAGTCGATCGCTCCCCAGTAGCGCCCGTAGACGCGCGAATCGTCGTGCATCAGCAGGCTGGCGGCGATCGGCCGGCCCTCGCGCGAGGCCAGCACGAGCGTCAGCCGCTCGGGCAGCGCCGCGCCGATCC
This sequence comes from Burkholderiaceae bacterium, assembly GCA_050187175.1. Taxonomy (GTDB): domain Bacteria; phylum Pseudomonadota; class Gammaproteobacteria; order Burkholderiales; family Burkholderiaceae_E; genus Zeimonas. The sequence goes on along the minus strand of JBFWXS010000005.1, from coordinate 125,905 downwards.
GCTCGAAGAAATCGAGATTCAGGTACGGCGTCGAGTGGTGCGCGGCGTACGTGTGTTCGTAGCAGCGCATGAAGAAGGCCCACTGTTCGCGGCCGACGGCGCCGCCGCGCAGCCGCTCGATGCGCACGCCGGCTTCGGCGACCTTGCGCCGTTCAGCCCGGATCTTCTTGCGCTTGGGCTGGGCCAGCGCCGCCAGGAACTCGTCGAAGTGGGCGTAGCCGGCGTTGCGCCAATGGAATTGCACGCCGTGCCGGATCATCAGGCCTTCCTGGGCGAGCAGTTCAGCTTCGGCCGCGGGCGGGAACAGCACGTGCAGCGACGAAGCGCCGCTGTCGATCGCCGTCTGCCGCAGGGCTCGGGCCATCGCCCGGCGCGCGCCGGCATCGCCGGCCAGCAGCCGCGTGCCGGCCACCGGCGTGAACGGGACGGCGGCGACCAGCTTCGGGTAGTAGCGCAGTCCGTGCTGGCGGTAGGCATCGGCCCAGGCCCAGTCGAACACGTATTCGCCGTAGGAGTGGTACTTCAGGTACAGCGGCACGGCGGCGACCGGCGGCCCGGCGGTGGCGCCACCGTCGCCGCCCCGCGACAGCAGCAGATGCCGCGGCACCCAGCCCGCGTCGCGGCCGACGCAGCCGCTGAGCTCGAGCGCGCGCAGGAACTCATGCCGGACGAAGGGCTGCGCCGCGCCGTCCGCGGCGGCCAGCGCATTCCATTGCGCGGCATCCAGGCCACCCAGATCCTGCAGAACCTGCGTGCGATAATCGTTTCGATCCGTACCGTCCAGCAACGTTGACCTCCATGCGAATCGCGGCCGCGCAGCTCAATCAGATCGTCGGAGATTTCCCCGGCAACACCGAGCGGATTATCGCCGCCGCGCGACAGGCCGCCGCGGACGGCGTACGGGTATTGCTGACCCCCGAGCTGTCGCTGGCCGGCTATCCGCCCGAGGATCTGCTGCTGCGCGCCTCGTTCATGCGCGCCAGCGAGGCCGCGCTGCAGCAGCTGGCGGCCGCCACCGCCGGGCTCGATCTGCATCTGGTCGTCGGGCACCCGCGGCAGCAGGATCAGCATCGGTACAACGCCGCCAGCGTGCTGCACGGCGGCCGTATCCTGGGCCACTACCACAAGCACGACCTGCCGAACTACGACGTGTTCGACGAGGTCCGTTATTTCACTCCCGACAATCGTCCGCTGGTCTTCGAGGTCGACGGCGTACGTTTCGGCGTCGTGGTCTGCGAGGATTTCTGGTTCCGCTATGCGCCGGAGTGCGCACGGGCGGCCGGCGCCCAGGTACTGCTGGCGCTGAACGCGTCGCCGTATCACATGAACAAGCAGCACGCGCGGCTGGACATCGCGCGTGAAACGGTGTCCGGGCTGGGCCTGCCGATGCTGGCCGCCAACCTGGTCGGCGGGCAGGACGAGCTGGTCTTCGACGGGCTGTCGTTCGCGCTCGCGGCGGATGGCTCGCTGGCGGCGCAGGCGCCGGCCTTCGAGCCTCATCTGCTGAAAGTCGAGCTGGCCATGGGAGCGGGCGGCTCGGCCGTCGACTTCGTCGCCGCGCCGCTGCCCACCGAGCTGCCGCTCGAGGAGCAGATCTACTCGGCGCTGGTGCTGGGCGTGCGCGACTATCTCGGCAAGAACGGCTTTCCGGGCGCGATCATCGGCCTGTCCGGCGGCATCGATTCGGCGCTGACGCTGGCCATCGCGGTCGACGCACTGGGTGCCGACAAAGTGCGTGCGGTGATGATGCCGTCGCCATATACGGCCGACATCTCATGGATAGACTCGCGCGACATGGCGGCCCGGGTAGGCGTGCGCTACGACGAGCTGCCGATCGCAGCCTGCGTCGACGCCTTCGCCGGCACGCTCGCCGGCGAGTTCCGGGGCCTGCCGCAGGACACCACCGAGGAGAACATCCAGGCGCGCATCCGCGGCACCCTGCTGATGGCGCTGTCCAACAAGTACGGGTCCATCGTGCTGACGACCGGCAACAAGAGCGAGATGGCGGTCGGCTACTGCACGCTGTACGGCGACATGGCCGGCGGCTTCGCGGTGATCAAAGACATCGCCAAGACCATGGTCTATCGGCTGTCCCGCTGGCGCAATACGCGCGGCGAGGTGATCCCGGAGCGGATCATCACGCGGCCGCCGTCGGCCGAGCTGCGCCCGGACCAGCTCGACCAGGATTCGTTGCCGCCGTACGAGGTGCTCGACGGCATCATGCAGATGTACATGGAAGACGACCGCAGCGTCGACGAGATCGCGGCGGCCGGCTATCCGCCCGAGGCCATCGACCGTGTGGTGCGGCTGATCCGGATCAGCGAATACAAGCGTCGCCAGGCGCCGGTCGGCATCCGGGTGACCCACCGGGCCTTCGGCCGCGACTGGCGGTATCCGATCACTTCCCGTTTCCGGGACTGAGCCCGCGCGGCTCAGGCACAATAGGCGCGAAACAGCGAACAAGCGATCGGCGAGCCCGGGGCGCCGCAAGGCGGGCCGGGCATTCTCCCCTCAATCCAGGTATCCGGAGTGCGACCATGAAAAGGATCACAGCGATCATCAAGCCCTTCAAGCTCGACGAGGTGCGCGAAGCGCTGGCCGAGGTCGGCGTCAGCGGACTGACCGTCACCGAGGTCAAGGGGTTCGGCCGCCAGAAGGGGCATACGGAGCTGTATCGGGGCGCGGAATACGTGGTCGACTTCCTGCCCAAGGTGAAGGTCGAGGTGATCGTGCCCGACGGCGCCGTCGAGTCGGCGATCGACGCCGTGGTCAAGGCTGCGCGCACCGGCCGTATCGGCGACGGCAAGATCTTCGTCTCCGACGTAGAGCAGGTGGTGCGCATCCGCACCGGCGAGACGGGCGAGTCGGCCATCTGAGGACGCAGCACGGGCGCGCGCCCCGGGCGGCAGAGAGGCGCGTGCCGGGAGCCGGCGGAGCCAGCGGCGTCGGCCGGTGCCTGACCAGCCGGCCCTGGGCCAGCCGTCAGAGAAAAGTCAGAGAAAAATCAGCGCCAGCAGGCCGCCGATCAGCGCCCACTTGACCAGGTAGTAGGCCGTGCGGTTCCAGGCCTTCAGCCGCTTGCCGAGCAGGCGGACCGCATAGACCTTGCCGAACACGCGGTTCAGGCCGCCGGTGCGGTCGCCGGCATCGTTGGGCGAGGTCGCGGCCGTCATCACATGCCGGCCGAACCAGCGGTTGAAGGCCTGCGCCCAGCGGAACCTCAGCGGCCGCTCGATGTCACAGAACAGGATCACGCGGTCCGACTGAGTCGTGTTGCGCGCGACGTGCAGATACGTCTCGTCGAACACCACCGCCTCGCCGTCGCGCCAGCTGTAGCGCTGGCCGTCGACTTCAATGAAACAGCCGTCGTCGTTCGGCGTGGCCAGCCCCAGGTGCATGCGCAGCGAGCCGGCGTACGGGTCGCGATGGCGCACCAGATGGCTGCCCGGCGGCAGTTCGGCGAACATCGCTGCCTTCACCGACGGCAACCCACGCAGCAGCGCAGTCGTGCGCGGGCACAGCGTGGCGGCCGATGGATGGCTTTCGTCGTACCACTTCAAGTAGAAGCGCTTCCAGCCGGTGCGGAAGAACGAGTTGAAGCCGACGTCGTCGTACTGCTGCGATGCGCGGATGCGCTGCGCTTCGCGCATGGCCAGCGCCTCGTCGCGGATCTCGTGCCAGTGTTCCAGCAGCGGCCTGAGCTCGGGGAACTGCTCGATCGGCACGTACGGTGTGTTCGGCACGCGCGAGAACGCGTACATCAGCACGTTGACCGGCGCGAACAGCGTCGAGTGATCCGAGACCTGGCGCAGGAAGCCGAGCCGCTCGCGCCCGCGGCGATGGACGTAGATCGTGCTGAGCCCGAACAGGGCGAGAATGAACCACTTCATGGATGAGCTCCGGCAACGCGTCGCACCGATCGCGGCTGGGATCCGCCGATTCTAAATCGGATGGCCGCCGCCGGTTGCCGGCGGCCGCGGGCGTGCCCTCAGCAGCCGGCGCAGGCCGCGCAGCAGCAGCCGCAGCAGCAGGACGGCAGCCACCACGAACAGCAGCAGCAGGCACAGGAACAGCACCGGATGCTGAACGGCGAGCCAGGTGCCGCCGATCACCGCGACATCCTCGGTGAACGACAGCGCCAGGTTCGAGAACGGCTCCGGCGATGCATTGACCGTCGCGCGCGTGCCGGACTTGGCGAAATGCGTGGTGGCCGTCAGCGTGCCGCCGAGCAGCGCCGCGGCCATTGCCGTGGCCGCCCCGGTGTCACCGAATACGCCGGCCGCCAGCGCGGCGCCGGCCGGAATGCGGATGAAGGTCTGCACCGCATCCCAGGCACTGTCCAGCCACGGCAGCTTGTCGGCGAACAGCTCGATCAGCGCCATGAAGCCGGCCGAGCCGAGCACCAGCGGATGCGCCAGCACCTGCAGATGCGGCGGCAGCGGCCACCAGCCCAGGCTGCCTGCCAGGCCGAACAGGAACACCACCAGGTACAGCCGCAAACCCGCGCCCCAGGCCAGCGCGGCGGCCAGCGCCAGCTCGGGCAGATGGGCGACTACGCTGTCGGGTAGCATGCCGGTCCAGGTGGCCGGCCAGGTGATGGAGTCGAGCATGGAATCTCCTGCGCGCGGGCGCCTGACTGGCATCGTAGCGCTGATCGGGCCGGCCCGTCGGCCCGCGGGTCCCTCGGAATCGTCTGGCGGGCGGCGGCAGAGCGCCGTGCCGCTCAGCCCGTAGCGCGCGCCGCGACGATGTCGCTGGCCGACTGCAGATGCGCGCGCATCAGCTCGGCGGCCCGCGGCATGTCGCCGGCTTCGATCGCATCCAGGATCGCCAGGTGTTCGTAGGCCGTATGCGCGCGACGCTCGCGCGGCAGCGACGGATAGTCGGCCAGGTCGGTCAGCCGGCGCAGCCGGTTCTGCTCGCGGATCGTGCTCAGGATGAAACGGTTGCCGGCGCCGGCGGCGAGCGTTTCGTGGAACTCGGCGTTGACGTCCCAGAAATCGGTCCAGCGCGGCTGCCGCGAGGCCTGCAGCAAGGCGTGGTGGCGTGCGCGCAGCGCGCCGAGCCGCTCGGCGCTGAGTGCGTAGCCCGGCGCGAGCAGCGCATTGCATTCGACGAGCATCCGGAAGCGATAGCTTTCGAGCTCGGCCTGCGGCGAATCGTGCGCGTCGGCGAATTCCCAGCCCAGGCCCCGGCGCCGGCGCAGCAGGCCGTCGCGGACGAGCTTGAACAGCGCCTGCTCCAGCTGCGTGCGCGATCCGGGATAGAGCGTACGCAGCTCGCGCTCCGAGCAGCGCAAGGGCAGCCGGCCGGTGACGCGATCCATCAGCAGCCGGTTGCACAGCGCTTCGACACGGTCGTCGGGCAGCGTGCGCAGATGCTGCTCCAGCGTCTCGCCGTCGGCGGCGAGAAAGTAGCCGCGCCGCGGCCGCCGTTCGACCAGCTGCTGCTGCACCAGAGCGTCGAGCATCGCGCGCACCGGCGTGCGCGACACGGCCAGACGCTGCGCCACCGCTTGCTCGGTCAGATGTGTGCCGGCCGGCAGCCGCTGCGCCACCGCCCATTGGACGAACTGGCGCGCGAGATCGGCGTGCAGCGGGCTGGTCGGGAGCATGGGCGGGGACGGCGACATGCGCGTGGGCGACATGCGCGCGGATTGTACGCGGCCGCGTTCAAAAGTTTGTATTTTTGATGCCAATAATACATTCGGCACGGCTAGACTGCCCGGCATGACGACACTGCAAGCAGCACAGGCCGGGCGGCAGGGTGGCGTGCCCATTCTGGACGCGTACTGGATGCCGTTCACCCCGAACCGCCGCTTCAAGCGCGCGCCGCAGCTGCTGGTCGGCGCTGACGGCATGTACTACCGGCACCGCGACGGACGCCGCATCCTGGACGGCATCGCCGGCCTGTGGTGCGTCAATGCCGGCCATCGGCATCCGCGCATCGTCGAAGCGATGACTCGGCAGCTCGGCGAGCTGGACTTCGCCTCCAGCTTCCAGGTTTCGCATCCGGCTGCGTTCGAGCTGGCCGATCGTCTGTGCGACTGGGCAGGCAACGGCTTGGCCCATGCGTTCTTCACCAACTCGGGGTCCGAGTCGGTCGACACTGCGCTGAAGATCGCGCTGGCCTACCATCGTGCGCGCGGCCACGGCGGCCGCTTCCGCTTGATCGGCCGCGAGCGCAGCTATCACGGCATGGGCTTCGGCGGGCTGTCGGTGGGCGGCATTGGCAAGCATCGCAGCGCGTTCGGGCCCTTGCTGCCGGGCACCGATCATCTGCCGCATACGCACGACCCGGCGCGCAATGCGTTCTCGCGCGGGCTGCCGCCGCACGGCGCCGACAAGGCCGATGCGCTCGAGGCGATCCTCGCGCTGCACGATCCGGCCACGGTGGCGGCAGTGATCGTGGAGCCGGTGGCCGGTTCCACAGGCGTGCTGCCGCCGCCGCAAGGCTACCTGCAGGCGCTGCGCGGCATCTGCGACCGGCACGGCATCCTGCTGATCTTCGACGAGGTGATCACCGGTTTCGGCCGTCTCGGCGCACCGCTGGCCGCGACGCGCTTCGGCGTGCGCCCCGACATCGTCACGCTGGCCAAGGGGCTGACCAACGCGGCCGTGCCCATGGGTGCAGTGCTGGTCAGCGCTGACGTCTATCAAGCCTTCATGCAGGGGCCGGAGGAGGGCGTCGAGCTGGCGCACGGCTATACGTACTCCGGGCATCCGCTGGCCTGCGCCGCGGCGCTGGCCACGCTCGACGTGCATCGCGACGAGGCGCTGGCGCAGCGCGCCGCCGAACTGTCGCCGGCCTTCGAGGCGCTGGCGCACGGCTTGCGCAGCGCCCCCGGCGTGATCGACATTCGCAATATCGGTCTGCTGGCCGGCATCGAACTGCAGGCCCGGCCAGGCGCACCCGGTGCGGCCGGCCAGGCGGTGGCCGCCGCCTGCCTGGCGCAGGACGTGCTGGTGCGGCCCGTCGGCGACACGATCGCGCTGTCGCCGCCGCTGATCGCGCGCCGCGAGGAAGTCGAGCGCCTGGTCGAGACCGTGGACACTGCCCTGCGCAGCCTGGAGAATCCGTGAGCACCGAAGCCGTTTCATTTCCGATCGAGCGCTTTCCGCTGGTCGACACGCACGGCAGTCCGCTCGAGCGCGGCCGCCAGCATGGCCAGCAGGCCGCAGGCAGAGTCAAGGCCAGCGCGGCCCACTATCTGGCGCAGCTGCGCGACATGGGGCTGAGCGACGCGCAGATCCGACGGCTGGTGTCCGACTTCGTGCCGCGCATCGATGACTTCGATCCGAGCTATGTCGAAGAGATGCGCGGCATCGCCGAAGGCGCCGACATCGAATTCGAATCGGTGGTGCTGATCAATGCACGCACCGAGATCCTGCAGCTGGGCAAGCGCGCGGCGCGCGAAGCCGACGACCGCAATCCCGATGGCTGCACCGGCGTGGTCATGCTGCCGCCGGCGACGCGCGACCGCGTCCTGATTCACGCCCAGAACTGGGACTGGAAGGCCGAGTGCGCGACGACATCGATCGTGCTGCGCGTGCGCCGCGACGACGGGCCGGACATCCTGACCTTCACCGAAGCCGGCGGCCTGGCGCGTGCCGGCCTGAACGCGGCTGGGATCGCGATCACGGCCAACTATCTGCAGTCGGACCGCGACTATCGCGACATCGGCGTGCCGCTGGCGCTGATCCGCCGCAAGGTGCTCGAGCAGTCGCAGCTGGCGCTGGCGCTGCGCACCGTCTACTGCACGCCGAAGTCGGCGGCCAACAACATGATCGTCAGCCACGCCGGCGGCTTCGTGCTCGACATGGAATGCGCGCCCGACGAGACCTTCCCGGTCGCACCGCAGAACGGCCTGCTGGTTCACGCCAATCACTTCACCAGTCCGGTGGCCTTGTCCAAGCTGAAGGACACCGGCGTCGAGTCCACGCCGGACAGCCTGTACCGCGACGTGCGCGTGCGCGAGGCGCTGCAGCCCCGGATCGGCGAGCTGACCGTCGACGATCTGCGCGAGGCGCTGTTCGATGACTATCAGACGCCGTGGTCGGTGTGCCGGCCGCCGCGGCTGAATACCAGCAACAATCTGAGCGCGACCGTGGCCATGATCATCATGGAGCCGGCGCGTGGTGCGATGCAGGTGGCGCCGCTGCCGGCGCTCAATCGCGAATTCTTCAGCTATCAGCTTTGAGCCATGCGGGCGGGGGAGCCATGAACAAGCGAATCGATGCAGCAGCACACGGGTTTGAACGGCGGCACGCGCTGCGCGGCGCTGAGGCGCGGCGGTCCGGAACGATGCTGGTCTGGGCGGCCGCTGCCGCTGCCACGCTGACACTCGCGGGTGCGGCAGCCGCGCAGAGCGGCACGCTGCGAACGGCGCTGAACGCCGACATCCGCAGCACCGATCCGGGCGTCAATCGCGATGCCAATACCGATGCGGTGATCGCGCACGTCGTCGAGGGGCTGGTGGCCTTTCGCGAGGATGCATCGGTCGGCCCGCTGCTGGCCGAGACGGTAGAGCTGTCGCCGGACGGCAAGGCCTATACGTTCAAGCTGCGCTCGGGCGTGAGGTTCCACAACGGCGCCGCGCTCGGCGCGCAGGACGTTCTGTGGGCCTGGAAGCGCTTCATGGATCCGGCCACGCAGTGGCGCTGTCTGTCGGAATTCGACGGCCGCGGCCAGGCCAAGCTCGAAGCGGTGGAAGCACCCGACTCGAGCACGGTGGTGTTCCGCTTCGACAAGCCCAGCGCGCTGGTGCTGACCAATATGGCGCGCGCGGACTGCGGCGGCTCCGGCATCGTCCACAAGGACTCGCTGGGACCCGACGGCAAGTGGCAGGCGCCGATCGGCACCGGACCGTTCAAGCTCGGCGAGTGGCGCAAGGGCCAGTTCATCGAGCTGCAGCGCTTCGACGGCTACGTGGGACGCAGCGGGCCGCGCGACGGCAATACCGGCGGCAAGCAGGCGCTGGTCGACAAGGTGCGCTTCGTCATCATTCCGGACGCGGCCGCGGCCAAGGCCGCGCTGGTATCCGGCGCGGTCGACATCGTGCCCGATCTGTCGGCTTCCGATCTGGCCGAGCTGCGCAGGAACCCGGCGCTGGCTATCGAGCTGGCGCCGACGATGAACCTGAACGGTATCCTGTTCCAGACCAAGGATCCGCTGCTGCAGGACGTGCGCGTGCGCCGCGCCATCGCGCTGGCGATCGACTCGGCGCAGATAGTCGAGGCCATCACGCAGGGGACGTCGAAGCTGAACCATTCGCCGATCCCGCTGGCGAGTTCGTACTACGGGCCGGTGCAGGCGAAGGGCTTCACGCCCGATCCGGCGGCGGCCCGCAAGCTGCTGGCCGAGGCCGGCTACAAGGGGCAGCCGATCAAGCTGCTGGCGAACAAGCGCTATCAGAGCACCTTCGACGCGGCGGTGCTGGCGCAGGGCATGGCGCAGCAGGCCGGCCTGCGCATCGAGATCGAGGTCGTGGACTGGGCCACGCAGCTGGACCGCTACAACAAGGGCGACTACCAGGCCATGTCCTTTCCGTACTCGGCGCGCCTGGATCCGGCGCTGAGCTTCGAGATGCTGTCCGGCCCCAAGGCGCGGCAGCCGCGCAAGGTCTGGGATTCACCGGAGGCGCAGCAGCTGCTGGCCGAGGCCATGGTCGTCAACGACCGTGCCAAGCGGCAGGCGCTGATCGACAAGCTGCACGAGAAGTTCATCGAAGACGTACCGATGATAGTTCTGTACAACGGCACCGACATCGTCGGCTATCGCAAGAGCGTCAGCGGCTACAAGCCCTGGGCCACGGCGCAGCCGCGGTTCTGGGGCGTGAAGCTGAACTGAGCGGGCGCCGCGGCGATCCCACGGCATGGGTGCCTATGTCCTGAAGCGGCTGCTCGCCACCATCCCCACGCTGCTGCTGGTGGCGCTGGCGGTGTTCGTGCTGATCCGGCTGGTGCCCGGTGATCCGGTGCAGCTGATGCTGGGAGATGCCGCCAGCACCGAGGAGATCGCCGAGCAGCGCATGCGCCTCGGGCTGGACCAGCCGCTGCCGGCGCAGTTCGTGCACTGGCTGCGGCAGGTAGGCGGCGGCGATCTGGGCAGATCGATCACGAACGGCGAACCGGTGCTGCCGCTGCTGCTGGAGCGCTTCCAGGTCAGCGCGTCCATCGTGCTGGTCGCGGTGCTGCTGGCCGGGCTCATCGCGGTGCCGCTGGGCATGCTGGCGGCATGGCGGCAGGACAGCCTCGGTGATCTGCTGATGATCGCCGGTGCGACGCTGCTGCTGTCGATTCCCAGCTTCTGGCTGGGCCTGCTGCTGCTGCTTCTGTTCGGCGTCGAGCTCGGCTGGCTGCCGGTGGTGGGTTACGTCAGCTTTGCCGAGGATGCGCGGCAGGCGCTGACCTACCTGGTTCTGCCGGTGGTCACGCTGACGCTGATCGAGATCGGCGTGATCGCGCGGATGGCGCGTGCCAGCGCGATCGAAGTGCTGCGGCTCGAGTACGTCACGCACGCTCGCGCCAAGGGTCTGCCCGAGCGCACGGTGCTGGCGCGGCACGTGTTTCCGAACGCGTTCGCGCCGACGCTGACGCTGATCGGTCTGATCCTGGGCAATCTGCTGGGCGGCATCGCCGTGCTCGAGACGGTGTTCACGCTGCCTGGGCTCGGGCGCCTGCTGGTCGATTCCATCTTTGCTCGCGACTATCCGGTCGTGCAGGGCTGCCTCCTGTTCACCGCGCTGATCTATGTGCTCGTCAACCTGATCATCGACTTGTGCTACCCGCTGTTCGACCCGCGCGTGGCCTACGAATGAAGCTGCGCGCCAATACGCTCATCGGCGGCGGACTGGTGGCGCTGCTCGCGCTCGTCGCGCTGCTGGCCGCGGCCTGGACGCCGTTCGATCCGCTGCAGGTCAATGTCCGCCTGCGGCTGCAGCCGCCGTCGGCGGCGCACTGGTTCGGCACCGACGAGTTCGGCCGCGACGTGACCAGTCGCATCATGGCCGGCGCGGCCGCCAGCGCGCTGGTGGCGCTGCTCACCGTGCTGCTGGCTGTCTCGCTGGGAACCGTCTTCGGTGCGTTCACCGGCTTCATGCGCGGCTGGACGGACCGGGCCGTGATGGCTGTCAACGACGCGCTGCTCGCGTTCCCCGGCATCCTGCTGGCGCTGGCCATCATGGCGATCACTGGGCCGAACAAGTGGGGCATCGTCATCGCGCTGGGCCTGGCCTACGCGCCGTCGGTGGTGCGGGTGGTGCGCGGTGCCGTCATCTCGATCCGTGAGAAGGAGTACATCGAAGCGTCGCGGATGATAGGCAACGGCGAGCTCTACACCATGGCGCGCCACGTGCTGCCCAACGTGGTCTCGCCGATAGTCGTGCTGGCCACCAGCATGTTCGGCTGGGTGCTGCTGTCGGAGAGCGCACTCAGCTTCCTCGGGCTGGGCGTGCCGCCGCCGGCGCCGACCTGGGGCAACATGCTGGCCGCCAGCCGGCCGTTCATGGACAGCGCGCCCTGGCTGTCCATCGTGCCCGGCGCCTGCATCGCGTTGACGCTGCTGGGCGTGAACCTGCTGGGCGACAGCCTGCGCGACCGGCTCGACCCGAGGATGGCGAATCGATGAGACCGGTGCTCGACGTCCGCGAGCTGCGCATCGAGGCGGGCGACCGCTGCGTCGTCGACGGCGTATCGCTGTCGGTGGCGCCCGGCGAGTTCCTGTCGCTGGTCGGCGAATCGGGAAGCGGCAAGAGCCTGACCGGCCGCGCGGTACTGGGCTTGCTGCCGCCGGGCGTGCGGCAGGCCGGCGGTTCGATAGCGGTGCAGGGGCGCGAGCTGACGCGCGCCGCCGAGGCCGAACTGCGTTCGCTGCGCGGCCCTGTGCTCGGCATGATCTTCCAGGAGCCGATGACCTCGCTGAATCCGGCGTTGAGCATCGGTGCGCAGATGGGTGAGGCTCTGCGGCTGCACAAGCGGCTGTCCGCCGACGAAGTGCGCTGGCGCTGCCTGGCCATGCTCGATCGCGTCGGCATCCACGGCGGCGAACGCTGCCTGCGCGCGTATCCGCACGAGTACTCGGGCGGCATGCGCCAGCGCATCATGATCGCGTCGGTGATGCTGCTGTCGCCCAAGCTGCTGATCGCCGATGAACCGACCACGGCGCTGGACACGCTGATCCAGCGCGAGGTGCTCGATCTGATGACCGAGCTGGCGCGCGAACAGGGCGCGGCGGTGGTGCTGATCACGCACAACCTCGGACTGGTCGCGCGCTATACGCAGCGGGCGGTGGTCATGCAGCAGGGACGGATCGTCGAGGCCGGCGCATCGCGCGAGCTGCTGAGCCGGCCGCGCGAGGCCTATACGCGCGCGTTGGTCGAGGCCTTGCCGAGGCGCGGGGCCGAGCCGACCGTCGCCGCACAGGGCCCGCCGGTGATCGTCGCCGAGCGGCTCAGCGTCACGTTCCGCGGGCGACAGGGCTGGTTCAAGCCGCCGCAGCTGGTCAAGGCGGTCGACGATGTCACGCTGGCCGTGCATCCCGGCGAAACGGTGGCGCTGGTCGGGGGCAGCGGCTCGGGCAAGACGACGCTGGGCCGCGCGATGCTGCGGCTGGTGCCGGCCAGCGACGGCGCCATCCGCTTCGACGGCCGGGATCTGCGGCAGGCGAGCGGTCGCGCGCTGCAGCCGTTCCGCCTGGCCTGCCAGCTGGTGTTCCAGGACCCCTATTCATCGCTGGATCCGCGCATGCGCGTGTCCGAGATCGTCGCCGAGCCCTTGCGCCTCGTACCGGACATGGACGCCGAGGCGCGGCGCAAGCGGACAGCGCAAGTGCTGGACGAGGTGGGACTCGCGCAGTTCGGCGAGCGCTACCCGCATCAGCTGTCGGGCGGCCAGCGCCAGCGCATCGCGATCGCTCGTGCCATCGTGCGCCGGCCGCGCTTCGTGGTGGCCGACGAGCCGGTGTCGGCGCTGGACATGACCATCCAGAAACAGATCCTGGCGCTGTTCAAGGCTTTGCAGCGTCAGCACGGCTTCGCCTGCCTGTTCATTTCGCACGATCTGGCAGCGGTCGAGCAGCTGGCTGATCGCGTCGTCGTGATGCAGCAGGGCCGCATCGTCGAGCAGGGCGGCCGCGACCAGGTGTTCGATGCGCCGGCCCATCCGTACACCAAGGCCTTGCTGGCCGCCGCGCCGGAGCTGGAGCTGAGCCGGAGCTGGAGCTGGCGCTGGAGCTGGAGCTGAGCCGGGACGTTTTGCCCTAAGCTTGCGGCATGAGCGATGACTCACCGGTTTCCTCGCCCCGGGTGGGGGCCGTCCTGCTGGGGGCCGGCCGCGCCAGCCGGATGGGCGGACCAAATAAGCTGCTGCTCAGCGTCGACGGCGAACCGATGATCGCGCGCGCCGCGCGCGCGCTGGCCCGGTTTGCGCCCGACGATTGGGTAGTCGTGCTGGGTCGGGACGCGGACGAAGTCGAAGCCGCGGTCGCGCAGGCCCTGGCCGGGTCAGGCGCGGAAGCTGCGCGCAGGCAGCCGCCGCTGCCGCCTCCACCTCCGCGCTGGTGCCGTGTCGCTGCAGGGCTGGAGCAGCCGGCTTCGGTCGTGGCCGGCCTGCATGCGCTGAGTCCGGCGCTCGATGCGGTCCTGATCATGCTGGGCGACCAGCCGCTGCTCGACGACGAGGATCTGCGCTGGCTGCTCGCGCAGTGGCGCCGCCTGCCGCCGGGTTCGGCGCTGGTGCCTTGCCGCGGCGCGCAGCGCGGCAATCCGGTGGTCTTCGATGCCGCGCTGCGCGACGCGATGCTCGCCGCAGCTTCGGTGCGCGGCTTCCTGGATGCGCAGCCGCAGCGCGTTCACAGGGTCGAGGCGCCGAACGATCACTTCGTCTTCGACGTCGACACGCCGGCCGATCTGCAGCGGCTGGCCGGGCTGGGGTATCGCGTCCGCGGCGGTCCCGGCGGCTGAGGCCGGCCGGCAGCGGTTCAGGCGCGCCGCTGTGCAATCACCGCACGCGGCGCGAAGACCTCGATCTGCTCGCCGCCGAGATTCGGCGGATCGGTGCGCTCGGGTCCGCCGTGTGGCGCGGCTCCGGCGCCGGCGGCTCGACGAACTGGCCGGCGATCAGCTCGCGCAGCCAGCGATGCCCGGCGTCGCGATGTGAACGCGGATGCCAGTACTGCAGGATCGTGAATCGCGGCAGGCTCAGCGGGTGCCGGCACCAGGCCAGCGGCAGCTGCCGCGCCGCTGCTTCGGCGAGCTTGTGCGGCACGGTGGCGATCAGCTCGCTGCGCGCGATCAGCATCGCCGCACCCAGGAAATCGGGGGTGCGCAGCCGGGTGCGGCGCTGCACGCCCAGCCGTTCGATGGCCGCGTCGGCGATCCCGTGGCCGGAACCCGGCGACTCGATCACCAGGTGCTCGGCGGCGGCGAACTGGCGCGCGCTGACACGGCGCGCCGCCAACGGATGCGAGGCGCGCATCAGCACGACGTACTGCTGCTCGAACAGCCGCTGCTGGAACCACCCGGCGCGCAGCTCGGGCAGAAAGCCGATCGCCAGCTCGACCGAGCCGTCGGCCAGCGCGGCGGTCGTATCGCCGGACGACAGCGACACGGTGCGCAGGTTCGCGCCGGGCGCCTGCTGCGCGAAGGCATCCAGCAGCGCCGGCAGGAACACGATCTCGCCGATGTCGGTCATGCGGATCGTGAACTGCCGGGTCGAATGCCGCGGCTCGAAGGCGAGACCGGCGGTCAGTGTCGACGACAGGCTCGACAGCGCCTGACGCGCCGATGCCGCCAGCGATTCGCCGAGCGGAGTCGGCGCCATGCCTTGCGGCGTTCGCACGAACAGCTCGTCGCCGCAGTGGCGGCGCAAGCGCGACAGCGCGTTGCTGACCGCTGACTGTGTGATGCCGAGCCGGTCGGCGGCCAAGGTGACATGCCGGCTCGCGTCGACGGCGACCAGCACGCGCAGCAGGTTCAGGTCGAGTTCCGTCAGCAGCGGATCGGCGCCGCTCATCGACATGCTTCCATCATCAAGATGCGCTCTCATCATCACCATCGTAAATGGAGAAGATTATCCGATTTGCTTGGAGAATGGCCTCGCCGGGCTTAGGCTAGGGTTCGGATTCACTGCGAGGAGACCCCAGATGCAGGCCGCCATGCCGTCGCTGGACTGGCCCGAAGGCCAGATCGACCGCGTTCCCTACCGCGTCTATACCGACGCCGGCGTCTACCGTCGCGAGCTCGAACGGATCTTCTATGCCGGTCATTGGAACTACGTCGGGCTGGCCTGTGAAGTTCCGAACCCCGGCGACTACCGCACCACCTGGATCGGCGAACGCTCGGTGATCATGGTGCGTGACCCCGACGGCGGCATCAACGTCGTCGAGAACCATTGCGCGCATCGCGGCGTGCGCTTCTGTCGTAGCGAGCACGGCAATGCGAAGGAATTCGTCTGTCCGTACCATCAGTGGAACTACGACCTGAAGGGCAATCTGATGGGCGTGCCGTTCCGCCGCGGCGTGAAGACGATGCGCGACGGCAAGCCCTATATGCAGGGCGGAATGCCGGCCGATTTCAAGACGGCCGAGCATGGGCTGACGCAGCTGCGCGTCGAAACGCTGCACGGGCTGGTCTTCGCCTCGTTCGACCACGAGGTCGAGCCGCTGGCCGATGCGATCGGACCGAAGGTGAGGCCCTGGATCGACCGCATCTTCGAGGGCCGCGAGCTGACGCTGCTCGGCTACTCGCGCCAGCGCATCCCCGGCAACTGGAAGCTGATGCAGGAGAACATCAAGGATCCGTACCACCCGGGGCTGCTGCACACCTGGTTCGTCACCTTCGGCCTGTGGCGCGCCGATCAACGCTCGCAGATGGTACTCGACGAGCATGGCCGCCACGCAGTGATGATTTCGCGCCGCAACGACGGCGGCAAGTCGGAAGTGACGCAGGGCGTGACCAGCTTCAAGGAGACGCTGAAGCTCAACGACGATCGACTGCTGGACGTGGTTCCGGAGGCTTGGTGGAATGGTCCGACGGTGACGATGATCACGCTGTTCCCGTCGCTGATCATCCAGCAGCAGGTCAACTCGCTGTCGACGCGGCACATCCTGCCGCGCGGTCCCGGCCAGTTCGATTTCGTCTGGACCCACTTCGGTTTCGCCGACGACACGCCGGAGATGACGCGCCGCCGGCTGCGGCAGGCGAACCTGTTCGGGCCCGCCGGCTTCGTGTCGGCCGACGACGGCGAGGTGGTCGAGATGTCGCAGCAGGGCTTTACGCAGGATCCGGCGGGCCGCACGATCAGCGCGCTGGGCGGGCGCGAGGTCGGCGACACCGATCACATGGTCACCGAGACGCTGATCCGGGGCATGACGGCCTACTGGCGTCGTGTGATGGAGGTCTGAAGATGGGCGTGAACGAACCCCTGGCACGGGCAGCCGCCGGCGCGCGCAGCCTGGCTCTGGATGCCGACGGCGCGGCCGCGGTGGCCCGGCTCTACGCCGACTACGCCGCCGCGCTCGACGAACGCCGCTTTGACGACTGGGTGACGCTGTTCGTGGACGACTGCCGCTACACGGTGCAGCCGCGCGAGAACCACGAGCGCGGACTGCCGCTGGCCACGATCGCGCTGGAGGGAGTGGGCATGCTCCGCGACCGCATACACGCGATACGCGACACGCTGTTCCACGCGCCTTACTACCAGCGGCAGGTGATCGGCCCGCCGCGGATACGAGCGATTCTCGACGAACAAGGCGGCCGCGCAGTGCGCGTCTCGGTGGAGGCGAACTATGCGGTGTTCCGCACCCACTTGCACCAACCCACCGACCTGCTCAGCGTCGGCCGGCATCTGGACGAGCTGGTGCGCACGGGCGGCGACTGGTCGTTCGCGCTCAAGCACGTCGTGTTCGACACCGAGCTGATTCCGAATTCGCTGATCTATCCGATCTGAGTCGGGCCCCGGCGGTTCCTTGACCGGCGGCCCCTTGGCCGCCCCTGTCTCGAGCCCTGGCGGAGTGTTGGCGGGCAGGGCGTGAGGGTCGGTGAGTTTTACACTACTGTGATAAAAGTCACCGAATCGCTGCCCAACTCAGAGGCTTTCCTCGTTGAATCAACGGCTTGCCGCTACCGGCATGGTCCTTGCGGACAGGCCGGCTTCCCTTCATTCAACGTGGAGAGGCCCGATGATATCGCTTCGCAAAACGCTTCTATGCGCTACCGCCGCATGCTGCGCCTGGCTGCCCTTGGCCGGCGGACAGGCGCTTGCCGCACCGCTCGTCGGCGCATACGCTGAGCGCTATGTCAACGGTGAGCTGGCGGGAACGCAGGCCGAGAGCTCCGATTTCGCCGCCTTCGCCTCAGTGAGCGGCAGCGGCCAGGGGTACGGCAGCGCCTACTCCACCAGCACTGGTCTGCTCAACGTCGCCGCCGATACCCATAGCGGCGTGGCGGCCTCGTTCTTTTCGTTTCCGGCGCCGAACGGGGCGGCGTCCTATTACTCGAGGGCCACTTGGGAGGACTCGATCACTAACAATACCGGACAGCAGGTGCTGTACCGGTGGCTCTTCCACATCGCCAATCCGCGGCTCGGCACGGAGGGCAACGTGGGCGACTACGCGGCGCTGGCGATCAACATCAGCCTGAACGGCAGCGTCGTCTGGTCGGCATTCATCGAGATGGACCGGTGCACGCTCGACTACGCAGGCGCTGGCCTGGTGCTGGGCTCGCTGAACGATTGCCACGCCAACTTCGCCAGCTTCGATGCAGCGGTCGATCTGGGCGTCTTTGCCCATGGTTCGACCTTCCATCTCAGCTACGAGATGGAGGCTTACGCGAACAGCACCAGCCTGGACGATCAATCGTACGCGCGCATCGGCGATCCCTTCGCGCCTTACGGCGAGGCAGCCGTTCTCGAAGCGACGCCGCTCGGCAATCCGGTCCCGGCTCCGGGGTCGCTGGCGCTGCTGGGCCTGGGTATTGCCGCATTGAGCCTGCGCTCGCGGCAGCGCCGCTGAGTCCGGCGGTCCGGCCGGTCCGGCGCGAGCGGCCCGTATGGCCGCTCCGGCGGATCGCCGATGCGCCGGAGCGCCGATGCGCCGGAGCGCCGATGCGCCGGAGCGCCAATGCGGCGGAGCGCCGATGCGCCAGCGCCTTGGGCGCCAGCGCATTGGGCTCTTCACGCCTCTCACGGCATACTGCGCGGAGCAAGGCCACCGGCTCCTCCCTATGCGCTCGCTTTTCTCGTACCCGCTTTTCTCGTACAGCCTGCCTCGACAGTCCGGGCGTCGATGACGCGCCGGCCGTCTTCGATCACGCGCCTCCAGGCAATCCGGCGCGTGGAAGCCGAGCTGCGCGGCACGGGCTTTCCCCGCCTGCAGATGCTGCTGCTGGTCGCACTGACCGGCGGCGCCGGATTCCTCGCGTCCTTCGGCCTGCTGAGGCTGGGGCTCGATTCGATGGCGCTGCGTTATCCGATCGCGCTGGCGCTGGCCTATCTGTTCTTCCTGCTGCTGATCTGGCTGTGGCTGCGCAGCCGGGCCGATGACTATGCCGACGTCCTGGACCTGGGCACGGCGATCCCCGCAGGCGGGGCGCGAACGGGTGCCGGCGGCGTCGTGCGCGGGGGTGGAGGGGAGTTCGGTGGCGCCGGCGCTTCCGGGTCTTTCGATGCGTCCGCCTCCGGGCTTACATCGGCCTCCGGCCTCACGCCGGCACCCGAGCTCGCGCAAGCTCAGGATTCGACGATGAACGCGGTTGGCGACGCGGTGGGAAGCGTCGCGGAGGCAGACGACCTGGCCGTGCCTGTCATGGTCATTGCGCTTGCCGTGGCGCTCGCGGCGGGCCTGGCGATCGCCTCGCTGTACGTGGTCTACATCGCCCCCGCACTGTTCGCGGAGGTGCTGGTGGACGGCGCGCTTTCCTATGCGCTGTTCCGTCATCTACGCGCCGGCGAGCAGCCGTCGTGGATTGCCGGCGTGCTGCGGCACACCGTCCTGCCGTTCGTCGCGGCGGGAATCTTTCTGGCGCTCGTGGGGGCCGCCTTGTCCGCTTATGCCCCCGGCGCGAAGTCGATCGGCCAGGTCATCGAGAAGCGCGGCTATACCCGCAGCAGTACGATCAAGGCGCCGGCGCCGCCGTCATTGGGCCTTGCCTGGCAGAAGGCCTGAACGTCCTGCCGCTGCACCAGCCAGCGCGGCACCTTGATCTTCAGCACCGGTTCGCGGCCGATCGAGCCCAGCCCCTTGCCGTGGATGACGCGCACGCAGCGCTGCTGATCGCGCACCGCCTGGTTCAGGAACGCGGCCAGCGCTTCGCGGGCTTCGTCGGTGCGCAGGCCGTGCAGATCGATCTGCCGCTGCACCGTCCATTCGCCGCGGCGCAGCCGGCGCACGACGTCGGGGCCGATGCCGCGGCGCTGGTATGACAGCGCCTCGTCGACGTCGAGCAGCCGTTCGATGTCGATCTCGTCGGACATCGATTCGTCGAGCACCGCGCGATCGTCGAGCTCGCGCTGCCGCGGCGAGGGCTGGGGCAGGGGGCGCTGCAGCTCGGCGCGTCCGGTGGGACGCAGCGGCGTGGCGTCGGCCACGGCGTCGCGGAACACGGCGTTTTCGCGCCGGGCGCGCTGTTCGGCCGCACGGCGCCGCTGCTCGTCGAGCCGCTGGCGTTCAGCCGCCTCGCGCAGCTCGTCGCGCAGGCCGCCGAGCGCGGCCAGATCGCCGAGGACGTGCCTGCGAGCCATGGTGAGCCGTCAGGCCGACTCGGCCGCCTCCAGATAGCGCTGCGCGTCCAGAGCCGCCATGCAGCCGGTGGCGGCGCTGGTGATCGCCTGGCGGTAGACGTGGTCCTGCACGTCGCCGGCGGCGAACACGCCCGGCACGCTGGTGGCGGTGGCCTGGCCGCTCAGGCCGCTGCGTGTGACGATGTAGCCGTTGGCCATCTCCAGCTGGCCGTCGAACAGCGAAGTGTTCGGCGTGTGGCCGATGGCGACGAACAGGCCGGAGACCGCGAGCTGCCGCGCCGAGCCGTCGCGGTTGTCGCGCAGCTTCAGGCTGGTGACGCCGCTGTCGTCGCCCTGAACCTCGTCGAGCTCGTGATGCCACAGCACTTCGACGTTGCCGCCGTCGCGCGTCTTGGCCATCAGCTTGTCGATCAGGATGGGCTCGGCGCGGAAGCGGTCGCGGCGGTGGATGACGGTGACCTTGCGGGCGATATTGGACAGGTACAGCGCCTCCTCGACGGCCGTATTGCCGCCGCCCACGACTGCCACATCCTGCTTGCGATAGAAGAAGCCGTCGCAGGTGGCGCAGGCCGACACGCCCTTGCCCATGAAGGCTTCTTCGGATGGCAGGCCGAGATAGCGCGCCGAGGCGCCGGTGGCGATGACCAGCGCATCGCAGGTGTATTCGCCCGAATCGCCGATCAGCCGCACCGGCCTTTCGCCCAGCCTGGCGGTGTGGATGTGGTCGAAGATGATCTCGGTGCCGAAGCGTTCGGCATGCTTCTGGAAGCGCTCCATCAGCTCCGGCCCCTGCACGCCTTCGGCGTCGGCCGGCCAGTTGTCGACGTCGGTAGTCGTCATCAGCTGGCCGCCCTGGGCCAGCCCGGTGATCAGCACCGGCTGCAGATTGGCGCGCGCGGCATAGACGGCGGCGGTGTAGCCGGCCGGGCCGGAACCGAGGATCAGCAGGCGGGCGTGGCGAGTGGCGGTCATTGTCGGATGAACGGGGGTGGACGTTGTTAAAATCTCAAAAAATCATTGGCTTAGGCGCTGAATCTTTGAGCGTTTTGTGATAATCGGGGCCAATAGGGCAGAATTATAAGGATGCGAGGCCGTCGGTCGGACACGGCGGTGCGGCCTTTCCAGATCGAGAGGTGGGTATGGCTCACGAAGAAAACAAGGCGTTCCTGCGGCGCGTGCCGCTGCTGTCCAGTCTGAACGAGCAGCAGCTTGAAACGCTGGCGGCGGGCAGTTCGCGCCGCAACTATCCGAAAGGCCGGACCATCGTGTCCGAAGGGGAGCCGTCTCAGTCACTGTACATCCTGCTCTCGGGCCGGGCCAAGGTGCAGCGCTCCGATTCGGAGGGCAAGGAGGTGATCCTCGCCGTGCTCGGCTCGGGCGACTTCTTCGGCGAGATGAGCCTGATCGACGATTCGCCGCGCTCGGCCAGCGTCATCACGCTGGAATCGTGCGATTTCATGGCGATCAACAAGGATAGCTTCAAATCGATGCTGCTGCAGAGCAACGAGATGTGCATGGCGGTGATGAAGGGTTTGGTCAAGCGGCTGCGCGAGGCCGACCAGAAGATCGAGACGCTGGCGCTGCTCGACGTGTACGGCCGCGTCGCGCGCGTGCTGCTCGACTTCTCCGAGCACGTCAACGGCGAGCGCGTGGTGAAGAACAAGCTGCCGCGCCAGGAGATCGCCAAGATGATCGGCGCCTCGCGCGAAATGGTCTCGCGCGTGATGAAGGGCCTCGAGCTGGACGGCTACATCGTGCCGATGGCCGAGGGCCGGCTGCTGCTGCGCGAGAAGATCAGTTCCTACATCAGCTGACCGCAGGGAAGTACGAGTACGATGGCGCGCACCACGGCCGCTTCAGTTTCTCCGGGCCGGTCCGCCATGGGCGGGCAGCTTCGTTTGTCGGACAAGGGCTGGCGCCTGGTACAGGAGGTCGGCTGGATCGCGCTGGCCGCGCTGGGCCTGTACCTGCTGCTGATCCTGCTGACCTATCACAAGGCCGACCCGGGCTGGTCGCATGCGGTGGCCACGCCGGGCATCAGCAACGCCGGCGGCCGCGTCGGCGCATGGTTCGCCGATCTGCTGCTGTATCTGTTCGGCCTCAGCAGCTATCTGCTGGTGGCGCTGCTGGGCGTCTCGGTGATCCGCGGCTGGCGCGCGCTGCGCGCGCCGCCGGCCGATGACGAGGGCGCCGAGCAGCGCTTTGCCTGGGAGCGGTGGTTCGGCTTCGCACTGCTGCTGCTCGGCTGCGTCGGCGTCGAATCGGCGCGGCTGCACAGCCTGCAAGTGGCGCTGCCGCTGGCGCCCGGCGGCATCGTCGGCGCCGTGCTCACCGATCCGCTATTCGATGCGCTCGGCCCGGTCGGCGGCACGCTGGCGCTGCTGGTGCTGGTCGCGGCCGGCTTCAGCCTGTGGTCGGGCTGGTCGTGGCTGATGATCTTCGAGCGCGTCGGCTACGCGCTCGAATGGCTGGTGCAGCGCGTGTCGCTGGCGATCTCGGCGCGGCAGGACCGCCGCATCGGCGAGGTCGCCGCCACTGTGCGAACCGAGCAGGTGCAGGAGAAGCGCCGCATCCTCGATGACGACCCCGAGCCCGTGCGCATCGCGGTGCCGGTGGCGCGCATCGAACGCTCCGAGCGCGTCGAGGCCGAGCGGCAGACGCCGCTGTTCGCCGACCTGCCTGCCGACACGCAGCTGCCGCCGGTGTCGCTGCTCGATGAGCCGCCGGCCGCGCAGGAGACGGTGTCGCAGGAGATGCTCGAGTACACCTCGCGGCTGATCGAGAAGAAGCTGGCCGACTTCAATGTCGCGGCCAACGTCGTCGCCGCCTATCCCGGTCCGGTGATCACGCGCTACGAGATCGAGCCGGCCACCGGCGTCAAGGGCAGCCAGATCGTCAATCTGTCCAAGGACCTGGCGCGCGCGCTGTCGCTGGTGTCGATCCGCGTCGTCGAGACGATTCCCGGCAAGAACCTGATGGGGCTCGAGCTGCCGAACGCGCGCCGCGAGATCGTGCGGCTGTCGGAGATCCTCGGTTCGCAGGTCTACGCAACGAGTTCTTCGCCGATCACGCTGGCGCTGGGCAAGGACATCGCCGGCAATCCGATGGTGGCCGACCTGGCCAAGATGCCGCACCTGCTGGTGGCCGGCACGACTGGTTCCGGCAAGTCGGTGGGCATCAACGCGATGCTGCTGTCGCTGCTGTACAAAAGCGACCCGACGCAGGTGCGGCTGATCCTGATCGATCCGAAGATGCTCGAGATGAGCGTCTACGAAGGCATTCCGCATCTGCTGGCGCCGGTGGTCACCGACATGCGGCAGGCGGGCAACGCGCTGAACTGGTGCGTGGCAGAGATGGAGCGCCGCTACCGCGTGATGAGCAAGCTGGGCGTGCGCAACCTGTCCGGCTACAACCAGAAGCTGGCGGATGCAGCCAAGCGCGAGGAGCTGATCCCGAATCCGTTCTCGCTGACGCCCGATGCGCCGGAGCCGCTGGACAAGCTGCCGCAGATCGTCGTCGTCATCGACGAGCTGGCCGACCTGATGATGGTGGTCGGCAAGAAGATCGAGGAGCTGATCGCGCGGCTGGCTCAGAAGGCGCGCGCGGCCGGCATCCATCTGGTCCTGGCCACGCAGCGGCCGTCCGTCGACGTCATCACCGGCCTGATCAAGGCGAACATTCCGACCCGCATCGCGTTCCAGGTGTCGTCTAAGATCGATTCGAGGACCATTCTCGACCAGATGGGCGCCGAGTCGCTGCTCGGACACGGCGACATGCTGTACATGCCCTCGGGCAGCGGCGTGCCGGTGCGCGTTCACGGTGCTTACGTCGCCGACGAGGAAGTGCACAAGGTCGTCGAGCACTGGAAGCAGCTGGCCGATCCGCAGTACGTCGAAGGCATCCTCGAGGGCGGCGTGCCCGACGAGGTCGATTCGGGCAGCGCCGTCGGCTTCGGCGGCTTGTCGCAGACGCTGGCCGAGGCGGGCGTCGATGGCGAAGCCGATCCGATGTACGACCAGGCCGTGGCGGTCGTCATCAAGCACAAGCGGGCGTCGATCTCGCTGGTGCAGCGTCACCTGCGCATCGGCTACAACCGGGCCGCCCGCTTGCTCGAGCAGATGGAGAAGTCTGGCCTCGTCTCGGCGATGGCGACTAACGGCAATCGCGAACTGCTCGTGCCTTCTTCGCAGGATTGACTATCGATGATCGTTTCGTTCCGACCGCTGCGGCGGTCCGCCGCGTCGGGCTTTGCGCGAGCATGCGCGTCGATCCGTGCCGGCCTTCTTCTGGCCGCGATGGTCCCGCTCGCCGCCATGGTCGCAATGAGTGCGTTGGGCGCGACATCGGCGCATGCCGGCGCGCTCGAACAGCTGCGCGAATTCGTCGCTCAGACTCGCTCGGCCCAAGGCGATTTCACACAGCAGCTGCTGCGCGAGAATGGCCAGGTGGCTGAATCGAGCAGCGGCAGCTTCGCATTCTCCAAACCGGGCCGCTTCCGCTGGGAAGTGCGGCAGCCGTTCGAGCAGCTGCTGGTGGCCGACGGCAGCAAGCTGTACTTCTTCGACAAGGACCTGAACCAGGTCACGGTCAGGAAACTGTCCGAATCGATGAGTTCGACGCCGGCCGCCATCCTGTTCGGCACCGAGGATCTGGACCGCCAGTTCCAGCTGCGCGAGCTTGCGCCCAAGGACGGTCGCGAATGGCTGGAGGCGCTGCCGCGCAGCCAGGAGCCCGGCTTCGAGCGGATCTCGCTGGCCTTCCGCAACGGCCTGCCGGAGGTGATGGAAGTGCGTGACGCGTTCGGTCGGCTGTCGCGCTTCACGTTTGCCGGCATCCGGCGCAATCTGGCGATTGCCGCGGAGTCGTTTCGGTTCGTGCCGCCTAAGGGGGCGGATGTGGTCGAGCAGTAAGAGCGTCGCTCTCCGGACACCCACCGGCGGCAGGGCCGTCTCGCGGCCGCTGCCGCTGCTTCGGGTAAGCTTGACGGCTTGACCTGCAGTGGAGTTTCCCAGTGACTCGTCCGGCCCTGGCGAGCCCGGCTGCCGGTGCCGGCGATTTGCGCGTCATAGCGGTCGTCGGTGTCGCGCACGGGCTGTCGCATTTTTTCCAGCTGATCATCGCCCCGCTGTTTCCGTGGCTGAAGGATGCCTTTGCGCTGTCCTACTCGGAACTCGGCCTGCTGATGTCGGTGTTCTTCGTCGTGTCCGGCGTCGGTCAGGCGCTGTCGGGCTTTCTGGTCGATCGCGTCGGACCGGTGCCTGTCATGGTCGGCTCGATCGGGTTGTTCGCCGGCGCCGCGGCAGTGCTGGCGATCAGTCCCAGTTACGCGGCCTTGATGCTGGGCGCGGCATTGGCCGGCCTGGGCAATGCGTCGTTCCACCCGGTCGACTACTCGATCCTGAACAGCCGCATCTCGTCGGACCGCATCGGCCATGCCTATGCGATGCACGGCGTGAGCGGCAGCATCGGCTGGGCGCTGGCGCCGCTCTTCCTGATCGGCATCGCCCAATGGGCCGGCTGGCGCCAGGCGCTGGCGAGCGCCAGCGTGCTGGCGCTTGCCGTGCTGCTGCTGGTCTGGACCAATCGCGACGCGCTGCGCATGGCGCCGCGGCTGGTTGCCGAGGCAGGCGGCGCTGCGGGCACGCCCGCGGCCGCGCCGCCTGGAACGGGGGGCGTGCTGGATTTCCTTAAGCTGCCGGCGATCTGGCTGAGCTTCGCGTTCTTCTTCGCCGGTTCGCTGGCGCTGAGCGGCGTGCAGAGTTTCGGCACGGAAGCCGCGCGGCAGCTGCATGCGGTGCCTATGAGCTGGGCTGCCTGGTGCCTGACCGCCTATATGCTGGCCAGCGCCTGCGGCACCGTGGCGGGCGGCTTTCTGGCGGGCCGGACGCAGCGTGCCGAACAGGTCATCGGCATCTGCTTCACGCTGGCCGCCGCGCTGGCGCTGAGTGTCGCGTTCGTGCCTTGGCCCGGCTGGATCGTGCCCGTGCTGTTCGCGCTGATGGGCGTGGCGGCCGGCATTGCCTATCCGGCACGTGACATGCTGATCCGGGGAGCGACGCCGCCGGGCGCGACCGGGCGCGTCTACGGCATTGTCTATTCCGGCATGGACACGGGAATGGCGGTGGCGCCGTTCATCTACGGGCTGCTCATGGATCTGCACTCGCCTGCGCTGGTCTGGGTCGGTATCGCCGTGG
This sequence comes from Burkholderiaceae bacterium, assembly GCA_050187175.1. Classification (GTDB taxonomy): domain Bacteria; phylum Pseudomonadota; class Gammaproteobacteria; order Burkholderiales; family Burkholderiaceae_E; genus Zeimonas. The sequence goes on along the minus strand of JBFWXS010000005.1, from coordinate 99,975 downwards.
CGCAGGTGGCGATGATCGTCGGAGCGCTCGGGACCGGCCGCGCGGCGCGCAGCCAGCATGGACATGCCGCCGCGCAAGCGCTCTGAGGCCGCGCCAGGGGCCGGCGGCATCGTCGATCGGCCTCGTGCGGGGGCGCGGCATGGCTGACCTGTTCGCACACGAGCCCCCGGCGCCGCTTGCTGAAGCCCTGCGCCCCAAGACGCTGGACGAGGTGATCGGACAGTCGCATCTGCTGGGCGAGGGCAAGCCGCTGCGGCTGGCGTTCCAGTCCGGCAAGCCGCACTCGATGATCTTCTGGGGGCCGCCCGGTGTCGGCAAGACCACGCTGGCGCGGCTCACGGCGACGGCCTTCAAGTGCGAGTTCATCGCGCTGTCCGCCGTCTTCTCCGGCGTGAAGGACATCCGGGCCGCCATGGAGCAGGCCGAGCAGAACCTGGCCCTGGGCAAGCACACGATCCTGTTCGTCGACGAGATACACCGGTTCAACAAAGCGCAGCAGGACGCGCTTCTTCCCTATGCCGAAAGCGGCCTGGTGACCTTCATCGGCGCCACGACGGAAAACCCGTCGTTCGAGGTGAACTCGGCGCTGCTGTCGCGGGCCCAGGTCTACGTGCTGAAGTCGCTGACCGAGGAAGAGCTGAAGCAGCTTCTGCACCGCGCGCAGCAGAAGGCGCTGGGCGAGCTCGAGTTCGACGAGCTGGCCGCCGATACGATCATCGGCTATGCGGACGGAGACGCCAGGCGCTTCCTGAACCTGCTCGAGCAGTGCCAGACGGCCGCCGGCGCGGCCGGTGTACGCAAGATCGACGCCGACTTCGTCCGCAACGCCCTGACCTTGAATTCGAGGCGCTTCGACAAAGGCGGCGACAATTTCTACGACCAGATCTCGGCCCTGCACAAGTCGGTCCGCGGCTCGCATCCCGACGCCGCCCTCTACTGGCTGACGCGGATGCTCGACGGTGGTGCCGATCCGCGCTATCTGGCGCGACGGATCGTCCGGATGGCCTGGGAAGACATCGGACTGGCCGATCCGAGGGCCATGCAGATCGCCAATGACGCGGCGCTGACCTATGAACGCTTGGGCAGCCCCGAAGGCGAGCTGGCGCTGGGCCAGGCGGTGATCTATCTGGCCGTCGCCGCCAAGAGCAACGCGGGCTACAACGCCTACAACCAGGCACGCGCCTTCGTGAAGCAGGACAAGAGCCGCGAGGTGCCGGTCCATCTCAGGAACGCGCCGACCCGGCTCATGAAGGAGCTCGGCTACGGGCATGAGTACCGATATGCTCATGACGAGCCCAATGCCTATGCGGCCGGCGAGACCTACCTGCCCGAGGGCATCAAGGAGCCGGGCTGGTATCAGCCTGTTCCCCGCGGGCTGGAGATCAAGATCGGCGAGAAGCTTGCGCTGCTCAAGAAATGGGATGAGGAAGCAGGCAGGAAATGATAGAGGAAGCGCGGCTGTTAAACTGAAAGGCTTTCCGACTCGCAACGCTTCGCGCACTACTCATGCTCGACCTCGCGCTTCTTCGCAAAGACCTCGATGGTGTCGCCGCCCGGCTGGCGGCGCGCGGCTACACGCTCGACGTCGCCGCGTTCAGCGCGCTCGAAGCCGAGCGCAAGGCGCTGCAGATGCGTGCCGAATCGCTGCAGGCGCGGCGCAATGCCTTGTCCAAGAGCATTGGACAGCTGAAGGCGCGCGGCGAGGACGCCTCGGCGCAGCTGGCCGAAGTGGCCGGCATCACCGACGAGCAGAAGATCGCCTCGGCCGAGAACGACCTCGTGCAGGCGAAGCTGAACGACTGGCTGCTGCAGCTGCCGAACCTGCCGCACGACAGCGTACCGGTGGGCGCGGACGAGCGCGGCAACGTCGAAGTCCGGCGCTGGGCGCCCGAGGGCTGGACGCCTGATCGCGCCGGCTTCGCGCCGCGCGACCACGTCGACGTCGGCGCGCCGCTGGGACTCGATTTCGAGGCCGGCAGCAAGCTGGCCGGCGCGCGCTTCGCTGTGATGAAGGGCGCCATCGCCAAGCTGCATCGCGCGCTGGCGCAGTTCATGCTCGACGTGCAGACGGGTGAGCATGGCTATACCGAGTGCTATACGCCATACATCGTCAATGCCGAGACGCTGCGGGGTACCGGCCAGTTGCCGAAGTTCGAGCAGGATCTGTTCGCTGCGCGCAAGGGCGGGCAGGAGGGGGAAGGGGAGGCGCTGTACCTGATCCCGACTTCGGAAGTGCCGCTGACCAACCTGGTGCGCGGCGAGATCGTGCCGGCCGCGGATCTGCCGATCAAGCTGACCGCGCATACCCCGTGCTTCCGCTCTGAGGCCGGCTCGTACGGCCGCGATACGCGCGGGATGATCCGGCAGCACCAGTTCGACAAGGTCGAGATGGTGCAGATCGTGCCGCCCGAGCAGTCGTACGACGCGCTCGAACAGATGGTGGCGCACGCCGAGACCATCCTGCGCCGGCTCGAACTGCCCTACCGCGTGATGCTGCTGTGCACCGGCGACATGGGCTTCGGTTCAGCCAAGACCTACGACCTCGAAGTCTGGCTGCCGGCGCAGAACACGTACCGCGAGATCTCGTCGGTGTCGAACTGCGAGGCCTTCCAGGCTCGCCGCATGCAGGCGCGCTATCGCAGCGCCGATGGCAAGCCGGCCTTGCTGCATACACTGAACGGCTCGGGGCTGGCTGTCGGGCGGGCGCTGGTCGCGGTGCTCGAGAACTACCAGCAGGCCGACGGCTCGGTGCGAGTGCCGGTGGCGCTGCGGGCGTATATGGGGACTGATCGGCTGGGCTGAGATGGCCCGGATCGCTTGCAAGCACACGCGCGAATCCATGGACCTGGGCAGCGCGTTCTGAGCTGTGCATCCGCGCAAAAGCATCCGCGCAAAAGCATCCGCGCAAAAGCATCCGCACAAAGTATCTGTGCAAAGCGTCTGCGCAAAGCAGCTGAGCAGAGACCAGACCGATCGCCTACAGCCGCCGCTTGAGTTCTCTGGGCATGCCTCAGCCGTTGCAGCCCGCGCCTGCCGCGCCTCCGCCACAACCCAGGAACGAAAAAAGCCCCAAACGGGGCTCTCTTAGGGGGCTCTCTTACGGGGCTCTCTTAGCGACCTTCCTGGACCAGCAATCTTTCCGCTGCAGCTTCGTGACCGAACCAAGAATCGAGAATTCTTGGTAGGCGCGATTGGACTCGAACCAACGACCCCCACCATGTCAAGGTGGTGCTCTAACCAGCTGAGCTACGCGCCTGCAAGCCAAAGATTATATACCAGATTCAGCGCCCCTCGCTAAGCGCGACGCGGGACAACCAGACCACCGGCACCACGCCAACCAGCACGATCAGCAAGGCGGGCAGCGCAGCCTGAGCCAGGCGTTCATCGGCGGCGAACTGGTAGGTGACCACTGCCAGCGTATCGAAGTTGAACGGCCGCAGCACCAGCGTGGCCGGCAGCTCCTTCAGGCAGTCGATGAAGACCAGCAGCGAGGCGGCGCCGATCGTTCGCCGCATCAGAGGCCAGTGCACGTCCCGCAGCACCTCGTGGGGACGCCGGCCCAGGCTGCGTGCGCTCTGATCCATTGATGGGCTGATCCGCTTCAGGCCGGCGTCGACGCCGTGGAACGCGACCGAGAAAAAGCGCACGGCGTACGCGTAGACGACCGCGACTGCGCTGCCGCCCGCCAGCAGCATCGGCAGGCCGAGCGCTTCGGTCAGCGGCGTCAAGGCCTGTCCGACCGCGCCGGACAGGATCAGCAGCCCGACCCCGAGGACTACGCCGGGCACCGCATAGCCGGTATTGGCCAGCGACAGCGCGACGCGCAGCGGCCACGCATCGGACAGGCGCAACGCATAGGCGCTGACCAGCGCGATCGGCAGCACGACGGCGACGCCGCAGGCGGAAAGCAGCGCCGTATTGAACACCCACTGGCCGAGCCTGGGATCGACACCGAATTCGGCGGCCAGCGAGGCGCGCAGCAGCAGCGCGGCCGGCAGCAGGAAGCCGAGCACGATAGGCAGCAGGCACAGCAGCGTGGCGCGCCACGCCGGCCATCCGGTCAGCCGCAGCCGCGCCGCCGGACGCGGCTGGCGGCCATGGAACTGCATGCGGCCGCGCTGCCGTCGCTCGACCAGCAGCACCGCGACGACGACCACCACCAGGATCACTGCCAGCCGGGCGGCGCCGACGCGGTCCCCCATTCCCTGCCAGGCGCGATAGATACCGGCCGTGAAGCTGTCGACGGCGAAGTAGCTGACGGTGCCGAAATCGGCGAGGGTCTCCATCAGCGCCAGTGCGCAGCCGGCCGCCACCGCCGGTCGCGCTCCCGGCCAGACGACGCGCCACCAGACACGCCGCGGCGACAGCCCCAGCGAGCGCGCCGCCTCGGTCAGCGAGGCATTGCGTTCGGCGAAGGCGGCGCGGGCGAGCAGATAGACGTACGGATACAGGGCCAGTCCGAGAAATGCGCCGGCGCCGCGCCATGAATGGATGTCCGGAAACCAGTACTGGCCGACCTGCAGGCCGCTGAGCTGGCGCCACCAGGTCTGCAGCGGGCCGTAGGTCTCGAGGAAATCCGTGTAGGCATAGGCCATGACGAAGGCCGGCATGGCCAGCGGCAGCACCAGCATCCAGGCCAGCGCGCCGCGGCCGGGGAAGTCGTAGGCGGCGATCAGCCAGCCCGCGCCGACGCCGATCAGCAGCACCACGGCGAGCACCGTCAGCGCGAGCAGCGCCGTGGTCAGCACATAGCGCGGCAGCACCGTGCCGAACAGGTGCCCGAGCGCGCCGCCGTCGGCATCGGCTGGCGCGGTGCCGAACGCCAGCCACAGCAGCGCGAGCAGCGGTGCCGCGACGAGCACCGCGACGGTCAGCGAGGCGGCGGTGAACAGTCCCGTTCCGCTGGCCGAACGACCGACCCGGACATTGGTCAACAAGTGCGTGGACACGATTGATAGAATCCAGAAGTGAGAATTATAGGTATTCGCAGTGCGACCCGATCTGCCGCAATACTCATCCGGCTTTCCTGACGTTGCGCCGCTGCAAGGCACCAAGGCTGCGCCGGCCGCCGAATCGGCCGCCGCGCTGCGCGTCGACGATCTGCACGTGTCCTTTGCCCAGTCACGGTCGGGGCGGCCGGTGCTCGAGGGCCTGTCGTTCAAGCTGGCGCCGGGCGAGATCGGCTGCCTGCTGGGGGCATCGGGCTGCGGCAAGACGACGGCGCTGCGGGCCATTGCCGGCTTCGTCCGGCCCGACCGGGGTCGCGTGCTGCTCGGCGATCGATGCGTGGCATCGCCGCAGGTCTGGATCGAGCCGGAGCAGCGCGGCGTCGGCATCGTGTTCCAGGACTACGCGCTGTTCCCGCATCTCGACGTTGCCGCCAATGTCGCCTTCGGGCTGCGCCAGCTGCCGGCCGAGCGCCGCGATGGCCAGGTGGCGCGGATGCTCGAGCTGGTCGGGCTCGGCGAGGTCGCCGGCCGTTTTCCGCATGAACTGTCGGGCGGCCAGCAGCAGCGCGTCGCGCTGGCGCGCGCACTGGCGCCGGAGCCGTCGATCCTGCTGCTCGACGAACCGTTCTCGAACCTCGATCCTGATCTGCGCGAGCGTCTCGCGCTGGATCTGCGCGAGTTGCTGAAGCGGCACGGCATCACGGCGCTGCTGGTCACGCACGACCAGTACGAGGCCTTCGCGCTGGCCGACCGTGTCGGTGTGATGAACGTCGGGCGGATCGAGCAGTGGGACACGCCGTATCAGCTTTACCACCAGCCGGCTACGCGCGAGGTCGCTGATTTCGTGGGGCTGGGCGCCTTCCTGCCGGGGCGGCTGCGCCGCGAAGGCAGCCGGATGCTGGTCGACATCGAGCTCGGCAGCCTGCCGATCCTGACGCGCGACGACCGAGTGCAAGCCGATGCGCATGCCGACTCCGACGGTGAGGTGACGGTGCTGCTACGGCCTGACGACGTGACGCACGACGACGACAGCTCGCTGCGCGCGGCCGTCGTGCGCAAGGCATTTCGCGGCGCGCAGTTCCTGTACACGCTGCAGCTGCCCAGCGGCGCCTCGCTGCAGGCATTGGTGCCCAGCCATCACGATCATGCGGTGGGGGAACGGATCGGCATCCGCTTCGATGCCGAGCACGTCGTCACGTTCAGGCCGGATCGACACCCTGCAGGATGAAGGCGCGGCCCTGCTCGAAGCGCTGACGCAGTTCGTCCATGCGCAGCGACAGCGCCCGGCGGTCATGCTGCCGCACCAGCAGCGCCACCGTGCGGCGCCGGTTGATCCACGCCACTTTCAGATGACTGCGCTCGCCGGTGCGGGATAGCAGCTCCAGCCATTGGCCGCGAGCCAGTGCGTCGAACGCGGCCTGTGCGCTGAGCGGCCGCGGCTGAGCCGGGTCGGGCAGGTCGGTCAGGTCGAGCGAGTTGAGGATCTCGAGCAGCCGGCGCTCGGTGCCGTCGGCTTCCAGCGAATCGCCGGCAGCCGGCGTGGGCGGGGGCGCATCCGACGGGGGCGGAGTCC
>JBFWXS010000005.1:67441-93353 GCA_050187175.1 Burkholderiaceae bacterium | reverse complement strand
GGGTCGGGCAGGTCGGTCAGGTCGAGCGAGTTGAGGATCTCGAGCAGCCGGCGCTCGGTGCCGTCGGCTTCCAGCGAATCGCCGGCAGCCGGCGTGGGCGGGGGCGCATCCGACGGGGGCGGAGTCCACGCTGACGAGCCGGCGGCATCGGCATTTGCGCCGCTATCTGCTCGGGCGCCGGCATCAGCGGTTCCTGCCGGCTCGGCGGCCTCTGCGATCCCTGCGGCTTCTGCCTCGCCTGCGGTCTTTGACGCCTCGTCTGCCGGCTTCGCCGCCTCGTCTGCAAGCTTCGCTGCCTCGCTGGCGGGTTTCGCCGCCTCGTCCACGGCCTTCGCCGCCTCGCTTGCGACTCGCGCCGCCTCGGCTGCGTCCGCCTGCGCAGCCGTCGGTATCGGCTTCGACATCGGCGCCGGTGTGAGAGGCGGTGCAGCGGCGGGAGCGGGTGCAGCGACTGGATCGGGTGCGGCTGCAGGGGCGAGCGCCGGTGCCTCCTTCGGGGGCCACGTTTGCCCGTCCCCGGCTCGCGAGGCCTCGTGCTGCGCCGTTTCGAGCGTCGCCCCTGGATCGGTCGACCCGGCAACGCGATGGTTCAGGACCGGTACCGCGGCCCCGGCGTCGGCTGCCATCGTATCGTCGCCGGATTCGCGCGCCGTGCCGCGCTCGCGGCGCTGCATGCGGCGCAGATGGATCAGGAACAGCTCGTCGAAGAAGGACTTGAACTCTTCGTCCTTGGCGCCGATCTCGCGGACGCCCTGCGTCATCAGCCGGATCAGCGGGGGGATCCGCTTGGCCAGCTCGCGGCGGCTGCGCCGTTCCGCGCTGCCGTTCAGGCTCCACAGCAGATCGTCGACGACCTGCAGCGTGACCTTGAACTCGGCGCTTTCCTCTCCGTTGCGCAGCGCGGCCGTACGCATGTGGCGCAGCCAGACGTTCAGCACGAACTCGCGCACCGACTCCGGCGCGCTGTGCCGGTCCAGACGCTCGGCCAGCAGCGTGCGCAGATGCTCGGTGACTGCTTTCTCGCGCTCACGGCTGGGGCGGCGCGAGTAGTCACGGCGATTGCGGCGGCCGGGCGTTTCCTCCAGCGAGCGGCGCTCGCGCACCACGCGCTCGATCAGCTGACCGACGCTGCGCGCCGCACGCGAGTACTCCTTCTCGACCTGCAGCGCCATGACCGCCGAGCGCGTCTGCAGGGCGCTGCTGACGATCTCGACGGCGCGCACCACCGTTTCGAGGCGGCGGTGCAGCTCGCTGCCGCGCGTCAGGTCGTCGGCGAATGCGGTGGCGATGGCGCCGAAGTTCTCGACCAGCCGGCGCAGAGAACGCGGATCGTCGCCGAGATAGGCGGGATCGAGCAGCGACAGCGCCACGGCCGGCTGCTGCAGCCGCCATACCAGCGGCTTGGCGGCTTCCGGCAGGCGGCGGTCATCGATGACGTAGTCGAATAGCGCGGCAACCACGTCGACGACAGCTACTTGTGCCGGCATCGCATTGGAGTCGCGCAGCCGCGTACGGACATTGCCGAAGAACTCGGCGCGTGCCTGCCGGCTGTAGGGCAGGGCGCCGATCGTGTGAGCGAAGGCCACCGCGTCCTGCTCGATGTCGGACGACGGCTGCAAGGTCGGCAGCACGCGTAGCTGGCTGCCGCCGCGCAGCGTGGCCAGCGCGGAGCTGCCGAGGATGACGGCGTCCTGATCGGCGCGCGCGACTACTTCGAGCGCGCGGCTGCCGGGGGGCTGCTCGTCGTCGGAGGCCGCCTCGCCGGCGGCGGCGAGGCCCGCGCCGGCGGCTTCATGGGGATTCGATTCGGTGGCCATCGGCGAGGACGGCAGCGGTGTGCCGGCCGGGCTCCCGGGCTCGGCGGCTTCCGGTGCGGACCGCGGCGCTGCCGGCGCTCCCGTGATGGATGCCATGGGGAGCGATGCCGCGGGCTCGGACGAAGGCGGCTGTGCTGCCCGACGCGTCGCGACGCCCGGCCGCGCGGCGGCTTCGGGGGGCTGCGGCGTCGTGTCCGGCGGCAGGGGAGCGATGCCGGCGTCGGCCAGCATGCGGTCGGCGGCGGCGATGGCGGCGGCAATCGGTTCGGCGAAGCGCTGGATGGCCAGCCGGCGCAGCCGCTCGCGCGTGGTCACGGTGTCGCATCCGCCCTCGACGGCCGCTACCGCGGCGGCGGCCAGCGTGCGCGCACCGAGCGGGTTGCGCTCGTCGTCATCGGTCCACGGCAGGTCGCTGAGCGCGCGCAGGCGGTCGACGTAAACGGGGTAGGTGGCGCCGCTGCGCTCGCGCGCCGCATTGGCGAGCTCGGCGGCGGCGATCTGCTGCTCGAGCTCATCGTCGTCGACCAGCGCCAGCGCCGGCGCTTCGCCTGCCTCCTGGGCCCGCGCGAAGCGCTCGCAGCGCAGCACGCGGCGCTCGAAGACTTCCGTCAGGCGCGCCACGCGCGAAGCCGTCTCCCGCCGCAGCCGCGCTGCGGCATGCAGCAGCGCCTGGCGATCGCGCTCATCCGATGCACGCTCGGCGGCGGCGTCGAGCTCGGCGGCGATGGCAGGCAGCACGGTGGCTGCCGCATTCGCCAGCGCGGCTCCGAGCAACTCGCGCGCTTGCGTGAACAGGCTCAGATGCGACACGGGGTCGGAAGGAAAAAGATCCGGATCGGTCATTCGGTGGCTGCAGAACGGTGCCGCGCGCTGCCGCAGTCCGGCGGCGCCCGCGGTCCGTGGATCAGTCGGAATGCTAGCTGAAGCCCGCGGGATGCTGCGTGAACAAATCGTCTCGCCGCACGTCAAGGGGCTGACAGGTCGGCAAGTTCGGATGAACGGTCACGGCTTCCGGGCGATGGGAAACAGTCTGCGAACGGTCCATGGATCCCCCGGGCCGGTGAGGGCGCCTGAGCGCAGCGACGGGGCTTCGGAGTTTGCTATACTCGCGGGCTTTCACGCATGACCCGGCGTGAAAGCAGCCGCCCGTGCAATGCGGGCCGGCGATCGGTTCCGGTCGGCGCTTGCCGACGGGGCGAGACACCCGGAAAGGTGGCAGAGTGGTCGAATGCGCCGGACTCGAAATCCGGTGTACGGTTATACCGTACCGTGGGTTCGAATCCCACCCTTTCCGCCAGACCCCAGCATTGATTTCCCTGCAAGCTGCGGAAGCGAGTGTTCGGCGCTGAGCCCGTGCGCTAGCGCCGCTACGAAGGCCCCGCACCGCCGCATCAACCGTCCGCGCGGACCCCCAGCTCCCGCACCACGCGCCCCCAGCGCCGGCTCTGATCGGCGATGTAGTCCTCGAAGGCGGCCGGTGTATTGGCGACGACCACGTTCACCTGCTCCTCGTGGCTGCGGACGATCTCCGGGTCGCGCAGCGCGTGCTGCATTGCGTGCCCTAGCAGATCGACGATCGCCGGCGGGGTGCCGCGGGTCGTGAGCACGCCTTGCCAGGTGTCGAACACCACGTCCGCGTAGCCCAGCTCGGTGAAGGTCGGCGTGTCGGGCATCTGCGGCATGCGCGTGCGGCTGCTGACCGCCAGCGGCACGACCGTGCCGGTGCGCATGTGTTCCCACACCGCCGACGGCGTTTCGTAGAGCAGCGGGACCTGGCCGGCGATGAAGTCCTGCACCGCCGGCGCCGTCCCCTTGTACGGGACGTGTACCAGGTCCAGATCGGCCCGGCGGCGATAGATCTCGCCGACCATGTGTCCTATGGTGCCGGTGCCGGTCGATGCGTAGGCCAGCTTGGCGCCGCCGCGGACGGTTCGCTCCAGGTCGGCGAGGCTGCGCAGTCCGGTGGCGCGATGCGCGCACAGCGTGGTCACCGAGCGCGAGAACTGCGACAGCGGCTGCAGGTCGCGCAGTACGTCGTACGGCTGGTTCGGGAACAGATGCGGGTTGATAGCCAGCGTGCCTATCGTGCCGAGCAGCCACGTATGGCCGTCGGGCGCGGCCTTGGCGGCGGCGTCCGATCCGATCATGCCGCTGGCGCCCGGTCGGTTGTCGACCACGATGGACCAGCCGTGGTCGTGCCGCAGGCGTTCAGCCACCTGCCGCGCCCGCAGGTCCGAGGTGCCGCCGGGTGGGAACGGCACGATGAAACGGATGCTGCGGCCGTTCACCGGAAAAGTCGCGGAGTCGGCCGGGGCGGCTCTGGCGGCAGCATCGGATGCGAAAGCTGCCCGGGCTTTCACACTGGCAGCGGCAGCCGCGGCTGCCGCTGCCAGTAGAACGGATCGTCGTTGCATGGCAGCTCGATCGCGGATAGTAGGATGAAATTGAAATTCATCTTACACGATCGGGACCCACAGCGGATCAGAGGAAGCAGAAGGCGCAGAGGGCGCAGACGGCGCAGCAAGCCCGGCGGCCGCTCACGACCGCCGCCGAATCACCTGACCGGCTTCAGATGCCTGTGCCTGACGCCGTCGGCGTGGCCCGCGCCTTCATGGCGGTGCGGCTGGCCGTCCTCCTGCAGCGGCACGATGCTGGCCTGGCCATGGCGCACGCCGCGCAGCGCCGCCAGTTCCTGGCAGCAGGCGGCGACGGCCGCGGTTCGGCCCTTGAACACGGCGACCTCCAGGCAGTGGTCGTGGTCCAGATGCGTATGCAGGCTGCTGACCACCAGGTCGTGATGCCGGTGCTGCAGATCCAGGATGCGGTTGGCCACCGTGTGGTCGTGGTGGTCATAGACGAAGCTCAGCGTCGCGACGCACCAGCCTTGCGGCGCATCATCGACGTTGCCGTCGCGGTTCAGGCGTTCGCGAATCAGGTCGCGCACCGCCTCCGAGCGGTTGTCATAAGCGCGGCGTGCGATCCAGGCGTCGAACTGGTCGGCGAGCGGATCATCCAGCGAAATTGTGAAGCGTTGCATGGCGGCGGGGAGCAGGGGCGATGAATCGCATTATGGTCCCCGCCGCGCGCCATCGGCGGCTCAGGCGGTCAGATCGCTGAGGCCGGCGTCGGGTCCGTGCTTCTTGACCGAGGCGATGCCGCCTTCCATCGCGGCGGCCGACGAATATGTCTCGCTGCGGCCGATGACCTGGCCGTTGGCGGCCTTCAGTGTGAAGTACGGCTCGCCGTTCGAGGCCGTGCTGCGCTCGTAGCGTTCGTCCAGCGGGGCATTGACGCGTACCGAGTCGATGCCTTGCTGGGCGCCGGTCTTGGCCTCGTACATCTGGCTGGTCAGGATGATCTGACCGTTGCTGGCCTTGAGGTTGAACAGGAACTTGCCGTTCTTCGACTTGCTGATCTCGAACTTGCCGCTCATGGGTCTTCCCTCGATCGTGGTGGGTGAAGCGCCGGTTGGCAACGCGATTTAAGCAAATTTGAGCAATTCCTGCGCCAGCCGTGCAGCGATCCATTCCTCATTGGTGGGCTCCACGGCGACGCGGATGCTGCTGTCGGGGCAGGAGATCAGCGGTGCATGCGCGGCGTTCGCGCCGGTGTCGAGCTTCAGTCCCAGCCAGCCCAGCCCCGCTGCGATCCGTTCGCGCAGTGCCACGCTGTGCTCGCCGATGCCGGCGGTGAATACCAGCATGTCGAGGCCGCCGAGTACGGCGGTGAGCGCGCCGATCTCGCGCACGGCGCGGCGCACGTACAGCGCCAGCGCCAGCGCGGCGCGCTCGTCGTGGGCTTCGCGAGCCAGCAGTTCGCGCGGGTCGGCCGAGATGCCGGATACGCCGAGCAGCCCGCTCTCGTGATAGAGCACGCGGCCCACCTGCTGCAGCGTCAGCTTCTCGATCTCCATCAGATACAGCACGGCACCCGGGTCGAGGGCGCCGGTACGCGTGCCCATCATCAGGCCATCCAGCGCGGAGAAGCCCATGGTGGTCGCCTGGCTCTGCAGTCCGCGCATGGCGCACAGGCTGGCGCCGCTGCCCAGGTGGGCGACGATGGTGCGGCCGCGTGCGGCATCGCCGTGTCGTTCGGCCAGCGCGATGGCCTGATACGCATACGACAGCCCATGGAAGCCGTAGCGCCGCAGTCCTCGCTCCCAGGCCGAGTACGGCAGCGGCAGCATCTGCTCGATCTGCGGGATGGTGTGATGGAAGGCGGTATCGAAGCAGGCGATCTGCGGCAGCTCGGGACGCTCGCGCAGGAAGATCTCCATCGCTTCCAGGGCGAATGGCTGATGCAGCGGCGCCAGCGGAATGTAGCCGCGCAGATCGGCCAGCACTTGCGCGTCGACGCGGACCGGCTCGAAGTACTTGGAGCCGCCGTGCACGACGCGATGCGACACGGCAGCGATCGGCCGGCCCGCCAGCCATTGGCCGACTTCGGCGAGGATCACGTCGAGCGCGGCGGCGTAAGGCCGCGCCGGGTCCAGCTCGATCGGCCGCACGGCGACCGTGCTGGCGCCGAAGTCGGGGCGCTGCCCGCCGATGCCCTGGACCTTGCCGTTCCAGGCGGGCCGGCGAGGCAGCTCGGCGGCGTGCGCCGGGAACAATCCGAACTTGATGCTGGACGAGCCGCAGTTCAGCACCAGGATGAAGGCGTCGCCGCTCACGGCGGATTGCTCCCGTAGTGGCGCGCCAGCAGCATCGCGATGGCGCACGAGGCGATCCGCGTCTCGCGGCTGTCGGCGCGGCTGGTCAGCACGATAGGCAGCCGGGCGCCGAGCACGATGCCGGCGGTGGCGGCGTCGCCCATGTACTCGAGCTGCTTGGCCAGCATGTTGCCGCTCTCCAGGTCCGGCACGACCAGGATGTCCGCCTGGCCCGCCACCGGCGAGCGGATGCCCTTGACGGTGGCGGCGGCCAGCGACACCGCATTGTCGAAGGCCAGCGGTCCGTCGAGCACCGCGCCTTCGATCTGCCCGCGGTCGGCCATCTTGCACAGCGCGGCCGCGTCCAGCGTGGCCGGCATCGCGGGGTTGACCGTCTCGACCGCGGCCAGGATGGCCACCCGCGGCTGCGCCACGCCGATCGCGTGCGCCAGCGTGATCGCGTTGCGGATGATGTCGGCCTTCTCGTCGAGCGTAGGCGCGATGTTCACCGCGGCGTCGGTCAGGATGAACGGGCGCGGGTAGGCCGGCGTCTGCATCACGAAGCAGTGCGACAGCCGCCGCTTGGTGCGCAGCGCGGGGCCCGCCTGCAGGACCGCGCGCAGCAGCTCGTCGGTGTGCAGGCTGCCTTTCATCAATGCCTGCACCTGGCCGGCCGCGGCCAGCTCGGCGGCGCGCGCGGCGGCCGCGTGACTGTGCGGCGCGTCCTCGATGGCGATGCCGTTCAGATCCAGTCCGGCGCTCTGTGCTGCCGCCTCCAGCTTGTGGCGCGGCGCGACCAGCACCGGCTCGATCAGGCCGGCGGCGCGCGCATCGAGCGCGCCGCCCAGGCTCAGCGCATCGCACGGATGCACGACGGCGACGCGCAGCGGGCCGAGCGGGCGTACGTGTTCGAGCAGTCGCGACAATCCGTCGTGCGTGCTCAGCCTGACCTCGGGCAAGGTGGCCGCGTCGTGCTCGATGGTTTCGTCGGGGGCCACGACCAGCGCTTCGCCGTCGACGACTATTTCGTCGCGCTGGTTGACGCAGCGGCAGCTCAGCGTCACACGCCGCGACGCGGCGTCCTTGGCGCTGACCGTGGCCTGCACGCGCAGCGTATCGCCGACGCGCACCGGCAGGCGGAATTGCAGCGTCTGGCTCAGGTGGACCGTGCCGGGCCCGGGCAGGCGAGTGCCGAGCAGGGCGGAGATCAGCGCGCCGCCCCACATGCCGGGTGCGATCGCGCCGTGCAGCGGATCCGCGGCTGCAGCGTCCGCGCGCATCGGCGTGACATCGCCGGACAGCACGGCGAACAACTGGATGTCCTGCAAGGTCAGCTGGCGTTCGACGGTCGCGCTGTCGCCGATCTGCAGCTCGTCGAAGCATCGGTTGCGCAGCACCTGCAGCACCCCGGCACTGGCGGCGGCGGCGTTCGCTGCGGGAGGGGTGCGCTCGACGCTCATCTATCGCCTCCCGCTCGAAAGCACCGCCGGTGAGGCCGGCGAGTCCGGGCCCGGGAGGGGAGTCTGGCGGTATCGAAGGGCCTGCATGCGGATCCTCATCGGCAGTCGACGGAGCGAGGGGTCGCCGCGGAAGAGCGGGACCCGCAGGCGCTGCCGAGGTTCTAAAGGATACGCGCTGCCTTCGTCAACTATGCTCGACCGGCAGCAGCTCGAAGGGCAGCTCGGCGCCCGGCCGATCGATCTGCTGCGTCAGATCGACCTCCCATTGCAGATAGGCCTTGAACTTTGCGTCGCGGAGCGCCGGATCGGTGTAGGCGTAGCCGCTGTAGCGCGCATCGTCTTCGCCCGTCAGTACGTGTTCGGCGCCGCTTTCGGCCGGCAGCTGCGCGTCGAACCAGCGCCGGTTGCCGCCGAGCAGCGCACGCGCCGGTATGCCGTGCCGCCCGAGCTCGCCGGCAGCATGCCGCGCCAGGATGCCATCGGACGAAGTGATGACGATCTGCCGCGGGCCGGCGGCCGCCGGTGCAGCGAACTCGATCAGCCGATGCGGTGCCGCGAAGCGGGCGCCTGCAATGTGCCGGCGAGCGAACGACAAGCTGTTCTCGACGTCGAAAATCGCGACAGCGCGAGACTTCAGCAGCGACTGCAGTTGTTCCGTCGAAATCCACGCGGGCGGCGGTGCCAGCGGGTCGCGCAGCACGCGGCGCGGCTCGGGACCGCTTTCCAGCGTCGCGGCAGCCGCGGGCCGATACAGATGGACCTCGTGCAGTCCGAGCTGGCGCAGCCAGGCCGCCGTGCTCGCGGCGCGAATCCCGTCCCAGTCGGCCAGTACCACGCGCGCGCCGCGTACGCCTATGTATTGATCGGTCGCCTGCACCAGCTGCCCGCCCGGCGCCCAGCGCCAGCCCGGCAGATGGCCCGCTTCGTACTCGTCGCGGGAACGTACGTCGAAGCGATAGAGGCTGCGCGAGCCGTCGTTCAGCCACTGTGCCAGCTGTTCGTCGCCTACCGTACGCAGGCCCGCGCGCCGGATCAGCGCCTGCGCGCCGGCGCGTGCGCTGGCCAGATGGGCGGCAGCGGGCTCCGGCAACTCGGTCGTGCGGCCGCGAATCAGTTCGTGGCCGGCAAGCAGCCAGGCCATGGTGCCGTCGCGCAGCGAGGCCACCGGGTTCGGCAGACCGGCGTCGATCAGCGTCTGCGCGCCGATGATGCTGCGTGTGCGGCCGGCGCAGTTGACGACGACCAGCGTGTCGGGATCCGGCGCCAGCTCGCGTATCCGGTACGGCAGCTCGGCATTCGGCAGGTTGTAGGCACCGGGCAGGCTGAACTGCTGGAACTCCTCCGGCGTGCGGCCGTCGACGATGACCAGCTTGCGGCCCGCCGCCTGCAGCCGGCGCAGCTCGGCGACGTCGACGTGCGGTGTCCGCGCGTCGCGCTCGACCACTTCGCCGAAGGCCTTGCTCGGCACGTTGTCGTCGATGAAGATCTCGTAGCCGGCAGCCTGCCAGGCCAGCGTGCCGCCGGCCAGGGCCGCCACGTCGGAATAGCCCAGACGCTGCAGCTTGCCGGCCGCTTCAGCGACCAGCGATTCATCGAGATCGACCACGATCAGCCGCGCCGAGCGGCGCGGCACCAGTGCGTCGATCACCAGCTCGATGCGCCACAGCGGCACGCATGAGGCCGCCAGCAGATGGCCGCGCGTGAACAGCCCCAGCTCGCGAACATCGATGACAGCGATCTCGCCGGCTTGCAGCAGCTCGTCGTGCAGCTGCTGCGGCGTCACGCGTCCGACGGGCTCGGAAGGACTGTAGGAAAGAGGGCTTGTAGAGGGCATCGCGGTCTCCGGGAAAGATCTGCTTCGCGCCACTAGCCGGCAGCAGCGGCTTCGCGTCTGCGGCTCGCGCCGGGCAGCAGCGTCATCGCGATCAATGCGAAGGCGGCGAGGATCAATGACAGCGACAGCGGCCGGTTGAAGAACACGCTGAAGTCGCCTTGCGAGATCATCAAGGTGCGCCGGAAGCTGGCTTCGAGCATCGGACCGAGCACGAAGCCCAGCAGCAGCGGCACCGGCGACGCGCGCAGTTTCAGCAGCGCGTAGCCGAGCACGCCGAATGCGGCGAGCAGCAGCACGTCGAAGGCGGACGAGCGCACCGAATAGGCGCCCACGGCGCAGAACACCAGAATGGCCGGATACAGATACCGGTAGGGAATGCGCAGCAGCCGAACCCACAGGCCGACCAGCGGCAGATTGAGCAGCACCAGCATTCCGTTGCCGATCCACATCGACGCGATCAGCCCCCAGAAGATCTGCGGATGATGGCTGATGACCTGCGGTCCCGGCTGGATGTTCTGGATGACCATCGCGCCGAGCAGCAGTGCCATGACCGCGCTGCCCGGAATGCCCAGCGTGAGCAGCGGGATGAAGTTGGTCTGCGCGGCCGCGTTATTGGCGGACTCCGGTGCAGCGACTCCTTCGATGGCGCCGTGCCCCATCTCGGCGCGGTGGCGCGACAGCTTCTTTTCGATCGTGTAGCCGGCGAACGACGCGATGGTGACGCCAGCGCCCGGCAGGATGCCTAGAATCGAACCGATCGCCGTGCCGCGGCCGATGGCGGGCGCCATGCGCCGCCAGTCGCTGCGCGACGGCATCAGCCGCAGCACCGGCGCGAGCGCGGCGTGCGCTTCGCCGCGGCGGCGCTGCTCCAGATTGGCGACGATCTCGGCCAGACCGAACACACCCATCGCCAGCGCCGTGAACTCGATGCCGTCGGCCAGCTCGGGCAGGCCGCCGGTGAAGCGGATCGCACCGGAGCTGACGTCGGTGCCGACCAGGCTCAGCAGCAGCCCCAGGACCACCAGTCCCAGCGACTTGTCGACGCCGTCGGGCGACAGAGCGACCGAACCCACCAGCCCGAGCAGCATCAGCGAAAAATACTCGGCGGGCCCGAACTTGAAGGCCACTTCGGTCAGCGGGACCGCCAGGGCAGCCACCAGCAGCACGCCGGTGCTGCCGGCGACGAACGAGCCGATCGCCGCCGCGCTCAGCGCCGGCCCGGCACGCCCCTGGCGCGCCATGGCATGGCCGTCGAGCACGGTGACCGCCGACGAGGACTCCCCCGGCAGTTTCAGCAGGATCGCCGTGGTCGAGCCGCCGTACTGGGCTCCGTAGTAGATGCTCGCCAGCATGATCAGTGCCGCTGCGGGCGGCAGCCCATAGGTGACAGGCAGCAGCATCGCGATAGTGGCCACCGGGCCGAGGCCCGGCAGCACGCCGATCAGAGTGCCGACCAGGCAGCCGATCAGCGCATACAGCAGGTTCTCCCAGCTCAGCGCGACGGACAGGCCCAGCGTGAGGTTGTCGACGATTTCCATCAGTCCGGTTCCCGCAGCGCGAATGGATCAGGGACTCAGCAGCGCCGGCAGCACGGGAAGCGGCAGCGACAGCGCATGAACGAAAAGCCCGACGTTGAGCAGCACCAGCAGCGTGGCCAGCAGCAGCGCGCTGCGCCAGCGGAACTCGTGGCTGGCCAGACTGGTTCCCATTACCAGCAAGGCCAGCGACAGCGCCAGGCCCAGCGGCTTGAGCAGCAGAGCGAACAGCACGACCGCGCTGCTGATCCACAGCAGCGAACGCCAGTCCCAGGAGGCCAGCGAACTGCGCGGGCCGTGCCGAGCTGTTGCCCGATGGATGACGGACAGCCCCAGCATCAGCAGCACCACGCCGAGCCAGAACGGGAAGTAGCCGGGCCCCATGCCGTCGGCCGTGCCCAGCTCGTAGCCGCGCGCTGCCAGCGCGAACGCAGCACCGGTGACGGCGTAGCCGAGCCCGATCGCGAACTCGGAGCGGTTGTGGATGATGAAGCGCATGTTCGCGGCGGGTCGCCCGCTAGACGCGGATCTGGGCGCTGGCGACGACCTGCCGGTACACGCCGATGTCGCGCACTATCGTCCGGTCGACGTCGGTCGGCGAGGTCGCGACGATATTGAAGCCGAGATCTTCCAGCTGCCGCGCGATGTCGGGCTCGCGCAGGATGCGAGCCGTCTCCTGGTTCAGCTGTTCGATGACGGCCGCGGGCGTCGCGCTGGGTGCCAGCAGCCCCTGCCAGCTCTCCACCGCGTAGCCGCTCACGCCCAGCTCCTGCAGCGTGGGCACGTCGGGCAGGGCCTTCGAGCGCGCCGGCGTGGTCACGGCCAGCCCGATCAGCTTGCCGGCGCGCACGTTCTCGGTGGCGGCGGCCAGCGTGATCAGCATGGCATCGATATGGCCGCCCAGCACGTCCAGCGTCGCCGGGCCGCCGCCCGGATAGGGAATATTGTTCGTGCGCGTGCCGAGCCGGCCGTTGAGCATTTCGACGGCCAGATGCTGCAGGCTGCCGCGGCCGCTGGGCAGGGCCAGAGAGACCTTGCCGGGGCGGCTCTTGAGCAGCTTCACGTAGTCGTCGAAGCTGGCGACGCCCAGGCCGGGGCGCACCACCAGCAGCTGTGGATTGACGACGGCCTTGATGACGCCCTTCAGATCCTTGGTTGCGTCGTAGGGCAGCGTCACACCCAGCGAGGCCGCGACCGACAGCTGGTCGCCGCCGAGCAGCAGCGTGTGTCCGTCGCCCGGCGAGCGCACTACCTGCGCCGTGCCTATGCTGCTGCTGGCTCCCGGCACGTTGTCGACCACCACGGTCTGCTTCCATTGATCGGACAGCCGCTGGCCCAGTACGCGCGCCAGCTTGTCGGCGCTGCCGCCGGCGGCGACCGGTACGACGATGCGGACCGGGCGCGAGGGAAACGCGGCCGCGCGAGCCGGCGCCGCGTTGCCGAAACCGAGAGCGGCGCCGGCCAGCGCGGCCGTGCCTGCATGGAGGAGAGAGCGGCGTTTCATTGAACGGACTCCAGAGTGTGGGCCTCGAAGGACTGGCCCTTGATGAGCCGCGATGGCTTGCCGTCGATTCCAACCGGCACCTCGCCTTCGAGCGTGATCCGGTACAGCACGCGTTCGATGGGCAGATATGCGAAGTCGCTCGGTCCCTGGTGGGCGGTGGCGCGGTTGTCCCAGAACGCGAGGCTGCCCGGCGTCCAGCGGAAGCGCACCGTGAATTCGGGGCGGGTGATCTGCTCGAACAGCAGCGCCAGCAGATGCCCGCTCTCGTCTTCGGACAGCTCGTTGATGCGGCGCGTGAAGCCTGGATTGACGAACAGCACGCGTTCGCCCGTTTCGGGATGCACGCGCACCACCGGATGGTCGGCGACGTTCGGATTCGCCCGCACCTTGCTCGCGTAGACCGTTTCGTTCTCGAAGTCGTTGCGATAGCCGCCGAACTGATGACGCGCCGTCAGGCCGTCGATCAGACGCTTGATCGGCGCCGACAGATGCTCGTAGGCGATCGCCAGGTTGGTGAACAGCGTGTCGCCGCCATAGGCCGGCACGGTGCCTGCGCGCAGCAGCGATGCGGCGGGCGGATTGACGACGCCGGTCACGTCGGTGTGCCAGCGCTCGCCGCGCCGGCCCGTGGTCGATCGGGACGAGATGGTGCGGATCTGCGGATAGCCTTCCGGCGGATGCGCATCGTAGGGATGGGCTGCGGTGGGCCGCCCGAAGCGGCGCGCAAAAGCCAGGTGCTGTGCGTGATCGAGCTGCTGATCACGAAAGAAGACGACCTTCCAGCGATGCAGCGCCTCGCGGATCTCGCCTATCGTGGCGTCGTCCAGCTCCTGGCGCAGATCGACGCCATGGATCTCGGCGCCGGTGAAGACGGACAGCGGCCGGACGTCGATGCGAGTCGGTACTGCGATGCTCATGCGCAACTCCTGTAGGGCGGTCGGTGATCGAAACCTTGAAGTGACCGCGCCATCGTAGGAGCCGCGCTGCTCAGGCGGAACGAATGCTTTCGCATCTGTTCCAGCGTGCCGTTCATCAGAACCGTGGGTTGTCAACAAGCTCCTTTGCTAAACTGGCAAGTTTTCCCATCCGGTTTCAGACAGCATGATCGCGATCACGCTCCCCGACGGCTCGCAGAAACACTTCGACGCTCCGGTCACGGTCGCCGATGTCGCGGCCTCGATCGGCACCGGCCTGGCCAAGGCCGCGCTGGCCGGCAAGGTCGACGGCCGGCTGGTCGACACCTCGTACCGGATCGACCGCGATGCCGCCGTGGCGATCATCACCGACCGCGACGCCGACGGGCTGGAGATCATCCGCCACTCGACGGCGCACCTGCTCGCCTACGCGGTCAAGAGCCTGTACCCCGACGCGCAGGTGACGATCGGTCCGGTGGTCGAGAACGGCTTCTATTACGACTTCTCGTACAAACGCCCGTTCACGCCCGAAGACCTGGCCGCCATCGAGGCCAAGATGAACGAGCTGGCGCGCAAGGACGAGCCGGTCGTGCGCGAGCTGTGGGATCGAGACGAGGCGGTGAAATTCTTCGAGTCGATCGGTGAACGCTACAAGGCCGAGATCATCGCGTCGATTCCGTCGAACGAGCCGATCACGCTGTACCGCGAGGGCGACTTCGTCGACCTGTGCCGCGGCCCGCACGTGCCGTCGACGGGCCGGCTGAAGGTCTTCAAGCTGATGAAGCTGGCCGGCGCCTACTGGCGCGGCGACTCGAAAAACGAGATGCTGCAGCGGATCTACGGCACCGCCTGGGCGAAGAAGGAAGACCAGCAGGCCTACCTGCACATGCTGGAGGAGGCCGAGAAGCGCGACCACCGCAAGCTGGGGCGCGAGCTCGACCTGTTCCACATGCAGGACGAGGCGCCGGGCCTGATCTTCTGGCACCCCAAGGGCTGGGCGCTGTGGCAGGTCATCGAGCAGTACATGCGCAAGGTCTATCGCGACTGCGGCTACCAGGAAGTGAAGGGGCCGCAGATCCTCGACCGCAGCCTGTGGGAGCGGACCGGGCACTGGCAGAACTACCGCGAGAACATGTTCACGACGGAATCGGAGAATCGCGCCTACGCGCTGAAGCCGATGAACTGTCCGGGGCACGTGCTGATCTTCCGCTCCGCGCTGCGCTCGTACCGCGAGCTGCCGCTGCGCTACGGCGAATTCGGCCAGTGCCACCGCAACGAACCGTCGGGGGCGCTGCACGGCATCATGCGCGTGCGCGGCTTCACGCAGGACGACGGCCACGTGTTCTGCACCGAAGACCAGATCCTCGACGAATGCGTCGCGTTCACCGAGCAGCTGCGCGCCGTCTACCGCGATTTCGGTTTTACTGACATTCTTTACAAAGTGGCGACGCGGCCCGAGAACCGCGTCGGCTCGGACGCGTTTTGGGACAAGGCCGAGCACGCGGTCATGGAAAGCCTGCGGCGCTCGGGCTGCGAGTTCGAGATCGCTTCCGGCGACGGCGCCTTCTACGGCCCCAAGATCGAGTACACGCTGAAGGACGCGCTGGGCCGCCAGTGGCAGTGCGGCACGATCCAGGTGGACTACAACACCGCCGAGCGGCTAGGCGGGGAGTACGTCGGCGAGGACAACCAGCGCCACCATCCGGTCATGCTGCACCGCGCCATCGTCGGCTCCATGGAGCGCTTCATCGGCATTCTGATCGAGCACCACGCCGGCGCCATGCCGGCCTGGCTGGCGCCGGTGCAGGCAGTGGTGATGAATATCACCGACGGACAGGCCGAATACGCCGTCTCTGTTGCCGAAGCGCTGAAAAAACAAGGGTTTAGGGTACAAACCGATTTGCGGAACGAGAAAATCAACTATAAAATCCGGGAAAACAGCCTGCAGAAGGTGCCGTACCTGCTCGTCGTCGGCGAGAAGGAGCGTCAGGCTGGCAAAGTGGCCGTGCGCGCGCGCGGCGGGATCGACCTCGGTCCGCTCGACATCGAGACATTCGCTCAGCGTCTGTCCGATGACGTGACGGAGCGGCGCTCCCAGCCGCAGTGATCAGCAAGCCGGTTGGCGGACCCGTGCGTCCGCCGCGGCCCGCTGATCGGACGCGTTGCACGGCTGTTGTTTTTATTCAAAGCAGGGAGAACGCAGCATCGCTACTGAACGCGCGCATCGCATCAATGGTGAGATCAACGTCGCCGAAGTGCGGCTGGTCGGAATCGAAAACGAACCGATCGGCATAGTCAGCCTGAGGGAGGCCATGCGAATGGCCGAGGAAGCGGAAGTCGATCTGGTCGAGATCGCGCCGCAGGCTCGACCTCCTGTCTGTCGCCTGATGGACTACGGAAAGTTCAAGTATCAGGAACAGAAACGGGCGCACGAGGCACGTCAGAAACAGAAGGTCATCCAGGTCAAGGAAGTCAAATTCCGTCCTGGCACCGATGATGGCGATTACCAGGTCAAGCTGCGGAACCTGCGGCGTTTTCTGGAAGAGGGCGACAAGGCGAAAGTCACGTTGCGCTTCCGGGGGCGCGAAATGGCGCACCAGGAATTCGGCGTCCGCCTGCTCGAGCGAGTACGGACCGATCTTGACGAAGTGGCGATGGTCGAGCAGATGCCAAGGCTCGAAGGCCGCCAGATGATCATGGTCGTGGCGCCGAAGAAGAAGAAGTAAACCGGTTTCGGGATGCGGCGGCAGTTTCGCCGCTCCCTGAAAACGCGCGACGGCGCATCGCCGGCCGCGCGCAACAAGCCGAACGGGTCGATCAAGTGCCGGCAGGTCGCCGGACACCCGATGAGGCATTAAAAGAGAGAAGCGGGTTCTGTCATGCCCAAGATGAAGACGAAGAAGAGCGCTGCGAAGCGCTTTCGTGTACGCGCCTCCGGCAGCGTCAAGCGGGGTCAGGCGTTCAAGCGCCACATCCTGACCAAGAAGACCACGAAGAACAAGCGCCAGCTGCGCGGCACCCTGAACGTGCACGACACGAACATGGTGTCCGTCAAGGCCATGCTGCCGTACGCATAAGGAGAGCGCCAAATGCCTCGAGTCAAACGTGGTGTAACGGCGCGCGCGCGCCACAAGAAGATTCTGGCCCGTGCCAAGGGCTATCGCGGCCGCCGCGGCAATGTGTTCCGCGTCGCGACGCAGGCCGTCATGCGTGCCGGCCAGTATGCGTACCGCGACCGCCGCACCAAGAAGCGCGTGTTCCGCTCGCTGTGGATTGCGCGGATCAACGCGGCGGTGCGCGAGCACGGCATCACCTACAGCGCGTTCATCAACGGCCTGAACAAGGCTGCGATCGGGCTTGACCGCAAGGTGCTGGCCGACCTGGCTGTCACCGACAAGCCGGCGTTCGCCTCCATCGTCGCCCAGGTGAAGGCCTCGCTCGGCGCGGCGTAAGTCGTCCGGGCAGCGGCGCCAGCCGCATGCGTCAGCGCCTCAGCGCGTCGACGACCTGAAAGACGGGGCCTAGCGGCCCCGTTTTTCCTTGCGGCCGGCCTCATTCCGTCTCTGCTTGCAGTCTGTTTCTACTGGCGAATCCCGCGATGTCGAATTCCTCCCGATTCAGCGACCTGGTCGCGCAGCTGACGGCCGATATAGTCGCCGCTCCGAGCGCGCCGGAACTGGCCAACGCGAAGGCGCGGGCACTAGGCAAGGACGGCGCACTCACCGCCGAGATGAAGAAGCTCGGTGCACTGTCGCCCGACGAGCGCTCGCGGGTCGGCCGCGAGCTGAACCTGGCCAAGCAGGCCGTCGAGGCCGCGCTGCGCGACCGCGAGGCGGCGCTGGCGCGCGCCGAGCTCGACGCGCGGCTGGCGCAGGAGGCGATCGACGTCACGCTGCCGGGCCGCGGCCTGGGCGGCGGCGGGCTGCATCCGCTGACGCTGACCATCGAACGCATCGAAGCGATCTTCCATTCGATCGGCTTCGACGTCGCCGACGGACCCGAGATCGAAGAAGACTTCTTCAACTTCACCGCGCTGAACACGCCGCAGGACCACCCGGCGCGATCGATGCACGACACCTTCTACGTCGATGCGTCGGACGGCAAGGGCGGCGGCCTGCTGCTGCGCACGCACACCAGCCCGGTGCAGGTCCGCTATGCGCGGATGCATCAGCCGCCGATCAAGGTCATCGCGCCGGGCAAGACCTACCGCGTCGACTCCGACGCCACGCATTCGCCGATGTTCCACCAGTTCGAAGGATTGTGGATAGACGAGGACATCAGCTTCGCCGACCTGAAGAGCGTCTACGCCGACTTCCTGCGCCGTTTCTTCGAGCGCGACGATCTGGACGTCCGTTTCCGTCCGTCGTACTTCCCGTTCACCGAACCCTCGGCCGAGATCGACATGCGCTTCGCCGACGGGCCGCTGGCCGGGCGATGGCTGGAGGTCAGCGGTTCGGGGCAGGTGCATCCGAACGTGGTGCGCAACTTCGGCCTGGATCCGGAACGCTATATCGGCTTCGCCTTCGGTTCCGGCATCGAGCGGCTCGCGATGCTGCGCTATGGCGTCGGCGATCTGCGCATGTTCTACGAGAACGACCTGCGTTTCCTGCAGCAGTTCAACCGATAAACGCGGAGTCTTGTCCATGCGTGTTCCCGAAAGCTGGCTCAGGAGCTTCTGCTCGCCCGAATGGAGCAGCCAGGAAACCGGCGACCGGCTGACCATGGCCGGTCTGGAAGTCGAGGAGGCGGCACAGGCGGCGCCGCCGTTCAGCGGCGTCGTCGTCGCCGAGGTGCGCAGCGTCGCGCGCCATCCGAACGCCGACAAGCTGTCGGTCTGCGAGGTCGATGCAGGTGAAGGCGCGCCGCGCACCATCGTCTGCGGCGCGCCGAACGTCGCCGCCGGCATGCGCGTACCCTGCGCGCTGCCGGGCGCCGAGCTGCCCGGCGGCTTCGCGATCAAGCCGGTGAAGATGCGCGGCGTCGAGAGCCTGGGCATGCTGTGCTCCGCGCGCGAGCTGGGCCTGTCGGAAGACCACGGCGGTCTGCTGGCGCTGCCCGCCGATGCGCCGGTCGGCACCGACCTGCGCCGCTATCTCGATCTGGATGAGACCGTCTATACGCTGAAGCTCACGCCGAACCTGGCGCACTGCATGAGCGTGTTCGGCGTGGCGCGCGAGCTGTCCGCGCTGTCGGGCGCGGCGCTGAAGGAGCCGGTGTTCGAGCCGGTGCCGGCGGCGATCGGCGACCGGCTGCCGGTGACGATCTCGGCGCCGGACCTGTGCGGACGCTTCTCGGGCCGCATCATCCGCGGCGTGGATCCGCGCGCGGCGACGCCGGCGTGGATGAAGCAGCGGCTGGAGCGCGCCGGGCAGCGCAGCGTGTCGGCGCTGGTCGACATCTCGAACTACGTGATGCTCGAGCTGGGGCGTCCTACGCACGTGTTCGACCTCGACCGCATCCATGGCGGCCTGGACGTGCGCTGGGCGCGGCCCGGCGAGACGCTGAAGCTGCTCAACGGCCAGACCGTCGAGCTGGCGGCCGACGTCGGCGTGATCGCCGATCAGCGCGAACCCGAGAGCCTGGCCGGCATCATGGGCGGCGACGCCACCGCGGTCTCCGACGACACGCGCAACGTCTACGTGGAAGCGGCGTTCTGGTGGCCGGCCGCAATCGCCGGCCGCGCGCGCCGCTACAACTTCAGCACCGACGCCGCGGCTCGCTTCGAGCGCGGCGTCGACGGCAGCACCACGGCCGAGCACCTCGAGTACGTGACGCGGCTGATCCTCGAGGTCTGCGGCGGCCAGGCCGGTCCGGTCGACGATCAGATCAGCGCGCTGCCGGCGCGCGAACCGGTGGCGCTGCGGCTGGCGCGCGCGCGCAAGGTCAGCGGCATCGACCTGTCCGACGACGAGATCATTGCCGCGCTCGAACGGCTGCGGCTGCCGGTACGCCGCGACGGCGACAGCGTCGTCGTCACGCCGCCGCCGTTCCGCTTCGACCTGCAGATCGAAGAAGATCTGATCGAGGAAGTACTGCGCGTCTGGGGCTACGAGCGGCTGCCGCTGCGCCCGCCGAAGGCCTCGGCGCCGATGCGGCCGGCGCCGGAAGGGCGCCGCTCACCGGTGGCGCTCAAGCGGGCCGTCGCCGATCGCGACTATCAGGAGGCGATCCAGTACAGCTTCGTCGAGTCGGCGCTGGACAAGCGGCTGAGCGGCGTCGACGCGATCCGCCTGCTGAACCCGATCGCCGCGCAGATGGACGTCATGCGGACCACGCTGTGGGGCGGCCTGATGGAGACGCTGCGCGCCAACCTGAACCGCAAGGCGTCGCGCGTGCGGCTGTTCGAGCTGGGCCGCGTGTTCCTGGCTGACGCGCAGGTTGCCGCAGGGCCGCAGCAGGTACAGGGCGTGGCGCAGCCGCTGCGGCTGGCGCTGCTTGCCTTCGGCCCGTCGCTGGACGAGCAGTGGGGCGCGCCGGCGCGCCGCGTCGACTTCTTCGACGTCAAGGGTGATCTCGAGGTGCTGGCCGGGGCCGGGCTGTCGGTGCGTGCCGACACGCATCCGGCGCTGCATCCGGGCCGCTGCGCGCGGCTGCTGATCGACGGCGAGCCGGTCGGCTGGCTGGGCGAGCTGCATCCGGCCGTCCAGCAGGCCTTCGAGCTGCCGCAGGCACCGGTGCTGGCCGAGCTGGACGTCGAACCGCTGCTGCGACGGCCTGTGCCGGTCTATTCCGAACCGTCGAAGTTCCCGCCGGTCATCCGCGATCTGGCACTGCTCGTCGACGCCGGCCTGGCGGCCGGAACGGTGCAGGCCGAGATCGCCCGGGCAGTCGCCGAAAAGCCTGCCGCACGGGTCGTGAAAAACGTCAAACTGTTTGACGAATATCGCGGTAAGGGATTGGAAAATAAGGAAAAAAGCCTTGCCTTCCGCCTGTGGATGCAAGATACTGAACGCACGCTGAGCGAGGCTGAAGCAGCGCAGGCTGTCGAGGCGATCGTGGCCCATCTGGCGCAGACGATCCAGGCTCGGCTGCGCTCGGGTGCCTGACCGTCGAACCATCCAGAACGCAGTTTCGAAACGAGTGGCGGATACGATGATTCAGCTTGGCCATGCGGTGCCCGACGCGATGCGCGGCTCCGCCGCAGAATCCGAGTCTGCGGCAGACATGGATCCGGCGCCGCGCGGCGCCCCCGCTACCGAGAATTTCACGCTGACGAAGGCGGAGCTCGCCGAGATGCTGTTCGAGCGGGTGGGCCTGAACAAGCGCGAGGCGAAGGACATGGTCGAAACTTTTTTCGACGAAATCCGCGACGCCTTGCAGCGCGGCGAGAGCGTCAAGCTGTCGGGCTTCGGCAATTTCCAGCTGCGCGACAAGCCGCAGCGGCCGGGCCGCAATCCCAAGACCGGTGAAGAGATTCCCATCTCGGCGCGCCGCGTCGTCACGTTCCACGCCAGCCAGAAGCTGAAGGCACAGATCGAGGGAACCGAGAACTGACGCGTCCGGCCGGTGCGCTGCGTCGCGCCGCCGACCGTCGCCACCGACCATGCAGAACAAGAACGATCCCAAGGTCCCGCTTCCGCCGATCCCCGCCAAGCGCTATTTCACGATCGGCGAAGTCAGCGAGCTGTGCGGCGTCAAACCCCACGTACTGCGCTACTGGGAGCAGGAATTCACGCAGCTGCGGCCGATGAAGCGCCGCGGCAACCGCCGCTACTACCAGCATCACGAGGTGCTGCTGGTGCGCCGCATCCGCGAGCTGCTGTACGAACAAGGCTTCACGATCAGCGGCGCGCGCAACCGCCTGGGCGAGGCCGGTCATAACGGCAAGTCGCGCGACCGCGAAGAAGCCCCCGCGGCTGCCGTCCCGGAAGCGCCGCAGATCGCCGGCGTCGATCTGCAGGCGTTGCGCGAGGATCTGCTGCAGGCGCTGGCTCGCCTGCGTTGATATATAATCGTCGGCTTCGGGGCGTAGCGCAGCCTGGTAGCGCACTTGCATGGGGTGCAAGGGGTCGCGAGTTCGAATCCCGCCGCCCCGACCATGTAAACCAAAGGGCTAGCTCTCACAAGGAGCTGGCCCTTTGTCCTTTCTGATTCTGCGATCTGCTTTCGTATCCGATGCCGGGCGGCGGGATTCTGTGCATGCGCCGTCGGCCGCCGCATTACACTTGTTCCATGCCGCGCACACGGCGTGCCATACGCCGGCGTTCGATGCATAGAACATTCCCGTCGAGCCACGTTCCGGCTGGAGCACTTCCGACTAAGGGGCGAACATGCGGCTGGCAGAGTTCATACGGCAGAACATGCCGAGAATCCTGAAGGAGTGGGAGTCGTTCGCCGGCACGCTGCTCCCGGCCGCGGCGGAGATGAACTCGCTCGCACTGCGGGATCACGCGCCGCAGATCCTCGAGGCGGTGGCCAAGGACCTCACCACCGAGCAGACGCGGGAGCAGCAGTCGGAGAAGTCCAAGGGGCGGGCTCCCAAGGTGGCGGGCGCTCCGGAGACAGCGGCCCAGATGCACGCCGTCCTGCGGGCGCGCAGTGGTTTCGATATCAATCAGCTCGTTGCCGAGTATCGCGCGCTGCGGGCCAGCGTGCTGCGGCTGTGGGTCGACGCCAACGTGCTCGATGAGATGGGGGTGCAGGAGATCATCCGCTTCAACGAGGCGATCGACCAGGCCGTGGCCGAGTCGGTCGCGCACTTCCATACCGAGGTGGAGCGCTACCGCAACCTGTTGCTCGGCATGCTCGGACACGACATGCGCAGCCCGCTCAACACGATCCTGGCGACGGCATCGCACCTGTCGTCGTTCAACGCCGACGATCGGGTGTCAGCGGCAGCGGCCCGCCTGATCCGCAGCGGCACGTCGATGCAGGCCCTGCTCGACGATCTGGTGGACTTCAACCGAACCCGGCTTGGCCTGGGCGTAAAAGTCGTACCGACCCACGTCGACGTCGCCGCGCTCGTGGCCAACGAGTTGGACCAGCTGCGCGGGGCGCATCCGAACCGGCCGATCGACCTGACGGTGACCGGCGACAACCGTGGCTGCTGGGACGGTGTACGCCTGCAGCAATTGCTCCGCAACCTGGTTTCGAACGCGATTCAATACGGGACCGCGGCAACGCCGGTGCATGTGGCGCTTTGCGGCGAGGATGCCGAAATCTGCCTCGAAGTCACGAACACCGGCCCGCCGATCGAGGGCTCCGCTCTGAGCCATATCTTCGATCCGCTCAAACGGGGATCTGCGCAGCCCGACAGCCGGGACGGCCGATCCGGCTTGGGCCTGGGGCTGTTCATCGTCGGCGAGATCGCCAAGGCGCATGGCGGCGAGGTCAAAGTGCATTGCGCCGCCGGTGAAACGACTTTTTCCGTGCGTCTGCCGCGCGGCGTGCCTGCGGGCGAGGGGAGCTGAGCAACGGTATAGTGCCAAGCTTACTTTTCCTGAAAGCAGAAGGCACCGAAATGCAGTTCCTCCGCGTGATCCTCCCGATTCGTTTCCTGCTGGCAGGGGGCGCGCTGGCCGTCGCCATCGCTTCCCCGTTGCGGGCCGAACCCGCAAGCGCCGAATCGATCGAAGCCTTGATGACCTTGACCAAAGCCGAGGCGATCATCGACTCGGCTCACCAGCAGGCCGATCAGGTGATGCGGCAGATGCTGCAGCAGCAGCTGGGCAACCGGCCGATGAACGCCCGCGAGCGGCAGGCCTTCGACAACTATCGCAGCAACTTCATGAACGTGATGCGCGAAGAGATGGCGTGGTCGCGCGTCAAGCCGATGTACATCGAGCTGTACCGCAGCACGTTCTCGCAGGCGGACATCGACGGGCTGCTGGAGTTCTACCGGAGCCCGACCGGCCGGGTCTTCGTCGACAAGATGCCGGCGTTGATGCAGAGGATGTCGATGATGATGAGCGCGCAGTTCCAGTCGATGCTGCCGCGCATGAAGGAAGCGCTCGAGCAGATGGTCGAGGAATTGAAGACGCCCAAGCCGGCGCCTGACGCGCTGCGAGGCAGCTGAGACGCGCTGCGCCAGGCTTTTTTCCGACGGATGAAGGGGCCGCGACGGGCGGGCGCGGCACGGCTCGGGTATATTGCATCGAAGAGTCGTTTCGCTACCCGGGTTCCGCCGCACGCCTGCTCATGCCGCCTGTTCTGCAAGCCCCGTGGATTGCCCGCGGTCTGCTGCTCCTGATTCTTGCCGCAGGCGTCTACTTCCTGCGAGGTTTCCTCGTCCCCGCCCTGGCGGCGCTGATCATCGGCTTCGCGAGCTGGCCGCTGTACCGTCAAGGCGTGCGTCTGTGCCGCGGCAACACGACGCTGGCGGCGAGCCTGGCGCTGGTGATCGTGGCGGTGGTGCTGGTCGTGCCGCTGGTGCTGGCCGGGCACTATGCGCTGAAGGAAGCGGCGGCCTGGTCGGCCTGGCTGGTCGATGCCAATCGGCATGGCGCGCCGGTGCCGGAATGGATCCGGGCGCTGCCGTGGGTGGGGCCGACGCTGGCCGACTACTGGCAGTCGCATCTGGGCGAGCCGCAGGCGCTGGGGCAGTGGATACAGCTGCTCAGCGGCGAGCATCTCGGCAACATCTCGCGGCTGCTGCTGTCGGCGACCGGCGATCTCGCCAATCTGGCGCTGACCGCGGTGTTCATGCTGATCACGCTGTTCTTCGTCTACAAGGACGGCAGCCGCATGGCCGCGCAGCTCGACGTGGTCGGCGAGCATCTGCTGCCGCTGCGCTGGCAGCGTTTCTCGCGCGTGGTGCCGGCTACGGTCAGCGCGACCGTTACCGGCCTGGGGCTGATCGCGGTCGGCGAAGGCGTGGTGCTCGGCGTGGCGTACTGGATCGCCGGCGTTCCGTCGCCGGTACTGCTCGGCGTGGCCACCGGCTTTATGGCGCTGATCCCGGGCGGCGCGCCCTTGTCGTTCACGCTGGTTTCACTGTACCTGATCGGCTCCGGCGAGCTGCTGGCCGGCATCGGGCTGTTCGCCTGGGGGTCGCTGGAGCTGTTCATCGTCGACAAGACGCTGCGGCCGCGGCTGGTCGGCGGCCCGGTCAAGCTGCCGTTCCTGCCGACTTTCTTCGGCCTGGTCGGCGGTGTGAAGACGATGGGGCTGCTGGGGCTGTTCGTCGGACCGGTGCTGATGGCGCTGCTGGTCGCCATCTGGCGCGAATGGCTGTACAGCCTGCGCAAGCCGGCGGACGAGCCGCCTCGCGTTCCCGTGCCGCCGGCCCGCCAGCCGTGATGCGGGCCGTCGAGCCGGGTCGACGGCGCCCGCGCACCGTGCGATTGCCCCCGGCTCTGCGATGAACCTGATCTTCCTGCTGATCGTCCTGGCTGCCTTCGGCACGGCGGCATGGCGCCAGCTCACGTCCGCGCCCGCGGCGGCCGGCGATCCCTTGCCGATGCAGGCGCTGTCGAACGCCATGTTCTCGTCGGCGGGCGGAGCGGTGGAGCTGGCGCTGGGGCTGGTCGGCGTCATGACGCTGTTCCTGGGCCTGATGAAGGTGGCCGAGGCCGGGGGGCTGCTGGTGATGATCGCGCGGCTGATCCGGCCGCTGATGACACGGCTGTTTCCGCAGGTGCCGCCCGATCATCCGGCGATGGGCGCGATGGTGCTGAACCTGTCGGCCAATGCGCTGGGGCTGGGCAACGCCGCGACACCGTTCGGCATCCGCGCAATGCAGGAGCTCGAGCGGCTGAATCCGCATCCAGGCACGGCGACCGATCCGATGGTGCTGTTCCTGGCCATCAATACGTCCAGCATCACCTTGCTGCCCACCGGCGTGATCGCGCTGCGCGCTGCCGCCGGCTCGGCGGATCCGGCGGCGATCCTGCCGACCACGCTGTTCGCATCGCTGTGCGGGATGCTGGCGGCGATCGCGGCGGCGTTCTGGTTGGCGCGCTGGTTCCCCGTGGCTGGGAGGCCGGCGTTGGACGAGGAGCAGGCGTCGGCCCAGGAGCGGGCGTCGGCCGAGGGGCAGACCCTGGCAGGTGCGGCGGTCGCGGCGACCCCGGTCGCTGAATCCGCGACGACGCCCGACGACCCGAGCGCCGCCGCCTACCCGCTGTGGGCTTCCGTGCTCGCGCTTGCATCCATCGTCGCGATGATTCCGCTGACGGTGGTCTTCGGTCGCCAATTGTCGCCGTGGATACTGCCGGGCCTGATGGTGGGCTTCCTGCTGTTCGGGCTGTGCCGCGGCG
>JBFWXS010000005.1:35001-67341 GCA_050187175.1 Burkholderiaceae bacterium | reverse complement strand
TCCGTGCTCGCGCTTGCATCCATCGTCGCGATGATTCCGCTGACGGTGGTCTTCGGTCGCCAATTGTCGCCGTGGATACTGCCGGGCCTGATGGTGGGCTTCCTGCTGTTCGGGCTGTGCCGCGGCGTGCGGATTTACGAGGTGTTCGTCGACGGCGCTAAGGAGGGCTTCGCCGTGGCCTTGCGGATCATCCCGTATCTGGTGGCGATTCTCGTGGCGATCGGCATGCTGCGCGCCAGCGGCGCGCTAGATGCGGCGGTGGCCTCGGTCAGCGGCGTGACGGCGCGTTTCGGGCTGCCGGCCGAGGCGCTGACCATGGCCTTGCTGCGCTCGCTGTCGGGGTCCGGCGCCTATGGCGTGATGGCTTCGATCATCCAGGATCCGGCGATCGGTCCCGACAGCTATACCGGCTATCTGGTCTCGACGCTGCAGGGGTCGAGCGAGACGACCTTCTATGTCCTCGCCGTCTACTTCGGCGCAGTGCAGGTCCGGCGCATGCGCCATGCGCTGCCGGCGGCGCTGATCGCGGATGTCGTAGCCGCGGCCGCCGCTGTGGCGATCTGCCTGTATCTGTTCGCTTGAAGCGCGTCAGGGGTGTTCGGGGCGTCCGGGGCGTCCGGGGCGTCCGGCGCGCTCAGTACTGTCGGCGTGTCCGGGGCTACCGGCGCGCTCAGTGCTGCTCGGCCTGGTCCGGCTGATCCGCCGTGCGTGCGCGTGCGGCTTCGCCGCTGCTGCGCAGCCTTTCGTCGCCGAACAGCTGGTCCAGCGGCCGGGCGCGGCCGATCAGCTCGCCCTGGATATGGCCGACGCCCATCTCGGTCAGCCGGTCGTAGATGGCCTGATTGTGGACGTGCTCAGCCACCGTGCGGACGTTCAGCCGCTGCGCGACGCGCACCGTCGACAGTACGATCTCTTCGTCGATCGGGTTGGTGACCAGGTTGCGGATGAAGGACCCGTCGATCTTCAGGTAGTCGAGCGGAAAGCGCTTCAGGTACTCGAAGGTGGCCAGCCCGGTGCCGAAGTCGTCCAGCGCGATGCCGAAGCCTTCGGCCTTCAGGTCGTCGACCAGCCGCGAGGCGGCGCCGGGATTGCGGATCGCTTCGCTCTCGGTGATCTCGAACACGATCTTGTCGGCGGGGATGCCGTGCAGCGCGCGCTGCTCGCGGATGTAGCCGGCGATCGTCCCGTCGCTCATCGTGAGGCCAGACAGATTGATCGAGCACTTGTAGGTGCGCGCCAGCGCCTGCGGGCGGTCGGCCAGCCACGAGAAGATGCGGTGGATGACGCCGCGGTCCATCGCCGGCGTCATCTGCGCCTGCACGGCCAGCGACAGGAACTCCGGCGGGCGGATCAGTCCGCCGTCGCGATCGAGCAGGCGGATCAGCACCTCGTACGACAGCATGCCTGCCGGCGCGTCGGGGTCTATCATCGGCTGCGCATGCAGCTCGAAGCGGTTCTCGCGGATCGCCTCGCGAATGTGTTCGATCTTGCTCTGATGCGCGCGGCGCGCATCGATCATGGTCTGCGACAGCGGCTCGACGAACAGCTGCGGGTCGCGCACGCTGGCGGCGATGGCCAGCGCATCGGACAGCGACATCAGGCAGTCTTCGCTGTTGATCAGCGCATGCCGGTCGATCAGCAGGCCGCCGATGCACAGCTGCAGCCGAACGCCGCCGTGTTCGGTCTTGAACAGCTGGCCGTTCAGCTGCGAGTAGATGTCACGCGCTACCGTGCGCACCTGCGTCACCGATTCAGCCTCGATCAGCAGCGCGAAGCGGCCGGCCGACAGCCGCGCGGCGGCCTGCAGGCCGGGCTGGCGCAGCAGCAGGCCGGCCACGCTCTGTTCGAGCTGCAGCGCCTGGATGGTGCCGCACAGGTCGTTCAGCGTATCGAAGTTCGACAGATGCAGGCCGAGCAGGCCGTAATTGGGGCGCGTCGACAGCGACAGCCGTTCGCCGACCTCGGCGATCAGGCCGCGATCGTTGAGCAGGCCGGTCGACATGTCCTGGCGGGCCTGGCGTGCGACGCGGGCCAGCGCGAAGCGCCGGTCGCTGGCGACGGCCTGCAGCATCAGCGCGACGAGGACGGCGCAGAACACCAGCATCGATGCTTCGAGCGCCAGGAAGTACTCGTCGCGCGTGGCGGCGACCTGATGCGCGCGCAGCGCCAGCAGCGGCACGCTGGTCATGACCAGCGACAGCGCCGTGGCGCGCTCGCTCATGCGGATCGCCGTCCACGCGACGATGGGGAAATAGAAGAACAGCAGCGCGTAGGCGAAGCTCTGGTGGCCGAGCATGCCGGTCGCGAAGCTTGCGCCGGCCAGCGCCATCGTCAGCGCGAAGGCTGGCGCGTCGAGCAGCGCCTGCGGCGACAGGCCGGGCTCGGGCTCGGCCAGCGCGTCGTCGACCCAGGCGAGCAGGGCGGGGGCGACCAGCAGCAGCCCGAGCGAGTCGATCAGCCACCAGATGATGAATTGGTGCAGCGCAGGCGCGTTGCCGCCGAAGCCGCTCGCCTGCAGGCCGGCGGTGGCCAGCAGCGCGTCGATGGGCGCGGCGACCAGCGCGGCCACGGCGACGAAGCGCAGCGCGGCTTCGAGCCGGTAGTCGGCCGGTTTCCAGGCGTTCAGGCGCCGCAGCAGCGCGACCGACACCATGGGGCCGAAGGCGCTCGCCGCGAAAGCCGCCGTGCCGAGCAGCGGCGAGCCGAATTCCCCCCACGCCCACAGTCCGCCGCCGACCGCGGGCGGCAGCGCCCAGGCGACGCCATGCCGCCAGGCGAAGCCGAAGGCAACGCCGGCGCAGGGCCACAGCAGCAGCAGGTCGGGTTGATCGAACGAGATCAGCTGCGCCAGCAGGCAGGCGACGAAGGCGATGCCGATGCCGAGCAGCAGGCGCGGGAACACCGGCAGCGGGCTGCTGCCCGGCGGCAAGGCCTGCGATGACGGGTCGGACGGGTGCAAGGACTGAAAACCGGCAGCAAGACGCTTCGACGGCGAAGTGTAATCCAGTCCAGCGGCAACAGGAACCGCCGCGCGCTTGCGGCGCGGCTTCCGGCGGACCGCCGGTCCTCGAAGAGAGGGCCGGCGGTGGTTTGCAGAGGCGGGCTGTCGCGCGGCCGGCCCCCCGGCCGGCTCAGGCGGCCAGCAGCTCGCGCAGCACGAACGGCAGGATGCCGCCGTGGCGGTAGTAGTCGACCTCGATCGGCGTATCGATGCGCGACAGCAGCGTCACCTGGCGCGACGATCCGTCCTTGCCGCGGATGGTCATGACGATGTCCTGCTGCGGCTTCAGTTCGGCCGGCACGTCGATGTCGAAGCTCTCGTCGCCGGTGATGCCCAGCGATTCCCAGGACTCTCCGGCCTTGAACTGCAGCGGCAGCACGCCCATGCCGACCAGGTTCGAGCGGTGGATGCGCTCGAAACTGCGCGCGACCACGGCTTTCACGCCCAGCAGCTGCGTGCCCTTGGCCGCCCAATCGCGCGAAGAGCCGGTGCCGTACTCCTCACCGCCGAACACGACCGTGGGCGTGCCTTCGTCGATGTAGCGCATCGCGGCGTCATAGATGAACATCTTCTCGCCGCTCGGCTGGAACAGCGTCACGCCGCCTTCCTCGCGCGTGCCGTCCGGCCGGGCCGGGATCATCAGGTTCTTGATGCGCACATTGGCGAAAGTGCCGCGCATCATGACCTCGTGATTGCCGCGCCGCGCGCCGTACGAGTTGAAGTCGGCCTTCAGCACCTTGTTGCCGACCAGGTACTTGCCGGCGGGCGAGACTTCCTTGATCGAGCCGGCCGGCGAGATGTGGTCGGTGGTGATCGAGTCGCCGAACAGGCCGAGCGCGCGCGCGCCGCGGATCGATGCGTCGCTGACGGCCGGCTGCATCGCGAAGTCGGCGAAGAACGGCGGCTCGGCGATGTAGGTCGACTTCGGCCAGTCGTAGACCTGGCCGGCGGCCGACGGCACCTTGTTCCACAGCACGTGGTCCTTGGTCAGGTCGCTGTACAGGCGCTTGAAGGTCTTGGCGTCCATCGCGAACTTCATCAGCGCGTGGATCTCCTCCGAGCTCGGCCAGATGTCGCCGATGAAGACGTCGCGGCCCTTGGCGTCCTTGCCCAGCGGCTCGCTCATCAGGTCGACGCCGACGTTGCCGGCGATCGCGTAGGCGACCACCAGCGGCGGCGAGGCCAGGAAGTTGGCGCGCAGGTTCGGGTGGATCCGCGCCTCGAAGTTGCGGTTGCCCGACAGCACGGCAGCGCAGACCAGGTCGTTGTTGAGGATCGAGTCATTGATCTCGGGCGTCAGGTCGCCGGCGTTGCCGATGCAGGTCGTGCAGCCGTAGGCGGCGACGTTGAAGCCCAGCTCGGCCAGATACGGCAGCAGCTTGGCGCGCTCGAGGTACTCGGTCACGACGCGCGATCCGGGCGCGAGCGAGGTCTTGATGTGCGGCTTGACCTTCAGGCCCAGCTTGACGGCCTTCTTGGCCAGCAGGCCGGCGGCCAGCAGCACGCCCGGGTTCGAGGTGTTCGTGCACGAGGTGATCGCGGCGATCAGCACGTCGCCGTTCTTCAGCTCGACGCCGTCCTTGGTCGTGTAGACGCGGTTCAGGTCGTCCGGGTTCTTGTTGAAGCCGTTCTCGGCCACCGGCTTGGAGAACAGCTCGGCGAAGGTGTTCTTGACGGCGCCCAGCTCGATGCGGTCCTGCGGACGCTTGGGGCCGGCCAGCGACGGGGCGACCGTGGCCAGGTCGAGCTCGACGACCTTCGAGTAGTTCAGCTGGCCGTCCTTGGGCACGCCGAACAGGCCCTGCGCCTTGAAGTAGCTCTCGAACGCGTCGATCTCGTCGCGCGTGCGGCCGCTGCCCTCGAAGTAGGCGATGGTCTTCTCGTCGACCGGGAAGAAACCCATCGTGGCGCCGTACTCGGGCGCCATGTTGGCGATCGTGGCGCGGTCGGGCAGGGCCAGCGTGCGCGTGCCTTCGCCGAAGAACTCGACGAACTTGCCGACCACCTTCTCCCTGCGCAGCATCTCGGTGATCGTCAGCACCAGATCGGTGGCGGTACAGCCCTCGCGCAGCCGGCCCTTCAGGTGCACGCCGACGACGTCGGGCGTCAGGAAATACACCGGCTGGCCCAGCATGCCGGCCTCGGCCTCGATGCCGCCCACGCCCCAGCCGACCACGCCGATGCCGTTGATCATCGTCGTATGGCTGTCGGTGCCGACCAGCGTGTCCGGGTAGTAGACGCCTTCCTTGCGGTGCACGCCGCGCGCCAGGTACTCGAGGTTGACCTGGTGCACGATGCCGATGCCCGGCGGCACGACCTTGAACGTGTCGAAGGCCTGCATGCCCCACTTCATGAACTGGTAGCGCTCGGCGTTGCGCTGGAACTCCAGCTTCATGTTCAGGTCCAGCGCGTCCGGCTGCCGGAAGTGGTCGATCATGACCGAGTGGTCGACGACCAGGTCCACGGGCACCAGCGGCTCGATGACCTTGGGATCCTTGCCCATGCGGCCGGCCACGCCGCGCATCGCGGCCAGGTCGGCCAGCAGCGGCACCCCGGTGAAGTCCTGCAGCACGACGCGGGCGACGATGAACGGAATCTCGTCGACGCGCTTGTCGTTCGGCTGCCAGTTGGCCAACTGCTCAACGTGCGCTTCGGTGACCTTCTTGCCGTCGACGTTGCGCAGCACCGCCTCCAGCACGATGCGAATCGACACCGGCAGCTTCTTCACGTTGGGAAACTTCCTGGCGAGAGCCGGCAGCGAATAGAACTGGCCGCTCTTGCCTGAATTCAGCTTGAATTCCTTCAGCGTATTGAAGGCGTTGTGTGGCATGGATGACCTCGTGGAGAAAACGTGATTCTGAATCAAACCGCAGCCGAATACACCGGCCAGCAGCAAACAACGTGAACCGTCATGGCGCCGCCTTCGCCGGCCGCCGCCTCGGCGGCGCTGCCGGCTTCGGCTCGGCGCGGAAGCCGCCGTCGACCATGTTCAGCGTACCCATGCCGGGGACGACCACGTCGCCGGCCTTCTGGCCCGGCAGGCAGGGGCCGCTCCAGCGGGCTTCCAGCGCTTCCTTGTCCTCGCGGCGGATGCCGGCCAGCGGCGGGTCGTAGAGCACCTGCGTGTCGATCCGGTAGCCTTGCTCGAAGTCGCCGGTGGCGATGGCGCGGCTCGTGACCACCGTGCGCGACTCGCGACAGACCGATTCGGCCAGCCAGGCCCGGCCGGCGCGGCGGAACGCGCCGAAGCGGCACGAGCCGCGCTGGCCGACGCCGCGGTCCAGATGGTGCTCGGCGGTATCGGTGCCTTCACCGACGCAGAACTGCGTGGGCGGCAGCCCGGAGGCCTGCGCGCCCACCGTGCGGACTTCCCACAGGCCGGGGCGGCGCTTCGGAAACTCGCTATCGGCGGGCTGCGCCAGCACCGTCGCGGCGGCGCCGGTGAGCAGGACGGCCAGGGAGGCCAGGTAGGCCGCCGATGCCAGCGTGCCCGCCGCCCGCCGCAACGGCGCCGCCGGCGGGCCGGCGGGCGCCCGCTGCGCGCAGTTCACGTCGGCGGCCACCGGCATCGCTGGCTCGGCGGCTCAGATGACGTACAGGTCGACGTACTCGTTGACCGGCATCGCCTCGAGCGCCTTCTGGTCGAGCGACACGTCGAGGATGCGCTGCTGCTGCTTGCTCGGGAAGCGGCGTGCCAGGTTGGTGCGGAACTTCTCGATCAGCACGGGGATGCCTTCCTTGCGGCGGCGGCGATGGCCGATCGGGTACTCGACGACGACTTCCTTCAGCTTCTTGCCGTCGTTGAACTCGATCGTGATCCCGTTCGCGATCGAGCGCTTGTCCGGATCGTGGTAGTCGGCGCTGAAGCGCTTGTCCTCGACGCATTCCATCTTCGCGCGCAGCGCATCGATGCGCGGATCGGCGGCGATCTTGTCCTCGTAGTCCTCGGCGGTCAGACGGCCGAAGATCAGCGGCACGGCGACCATGTACTGGATGCAGTGATCGCGGTCGGCCGGATTGTCCAGCGGGCCCTTCTTGTCGATGATGCGGATCGCCGATTCGTGCGTGCGGATCGTGATCTTCTTGATCTCGTCGACGCTGCGGCCCGCCTTCTTCAGCTCGGCGTGCAGCGTCATCGCGCATTCGGCCGCGGTCTGCGCATGGAACTCGGCCGGGAACGAGATCTTGAACAGCACGTGCTCCATGACGTAGCTGCCGTACGGACGCTGGAACGTGAATTCCTTGCCCTTGAACAGCACGTCGTAGAAGCCCCAGGTCTTGGCGGTGAGCACCGACGGATAGCCCATCTCGCCGGTGCGCGCGATCAGCGCCAGCCGCACGGCGCGGCTGGTCGCGTCGCCGGCCGCCCAGCTCTTGCGGGAGCCGGTGTTCGGCGCATGCCGGTAGGTGCGCAGCGACTGGCCGTCGACCCAGGCCAGCGACACGGCGTTGATCAGCTCCTCGCGGCTCAGTCCCAGCAGCAGGCCGACGACCGCCGTCGACGCCACCTTGACCAGCACGACGTGGTCCAGGCCGACGCGGTTGAACGAGTTCTCCAGCGCGATCACGCCCTGGATCTCGTGTGCCTTGACCATGGCCTCGAGCACCTGCCGCATCGTCAG
The DNA here is from genome assembly GCA_050187175.1 of Burkholderiaceae bacterium. Lineage (GTDB taxonomy): Bacteria > Pseudomonadota > Gammaproteobacteria > Burkholderiales > Burkholderiaceae_E > Zeimonas. The sequence continues at coordinate 59,718 of JBFWXS010000005.1, read as the reverse complement.
CGGCGCCTTGCCCTGCGCGATCGCGTTGCGGCTCAGCCAGTCGGCGGTGGCCAGGATGCCGCCCAGATTGTCCGACGGGTGGCCCCATTCGGCCGCCAGCCAGGTGTCGTTGAAATCGAGCCAGCGGATCATGGCGCCGATGTTGAACGCCGCCTGAATCGGATCGAGCTGGAACTGCGTGCCCGGCACCTTGGCGCCGTTCGGCACGACCGTGCCCGGCACGATCGGTCCCATCAGCTTGGTGCAGGCCGGATACGACAGCGCTTCCAGGCCGCAGCCCAGCGTGTCGATCAGGCAGGCGCGCGCCGTTTCCAGCGCCTCCTTGCTGCGGATCTTGTAGTCGAGCACGTAGTCGACGATGTCGACCAGGACCTTGTCCGGCTTCGGACGTTTATTGGAGATATGGGCGCCCATTGCTTTCGCGATTCCAGTGGGAAGGGATAAGAAGGCCTACTTGCGTTTGTCGAGCGGAACGAACTTCAGATTCTCGGGGCCGGTGTAGTTCGCGCTCGGGCGGATGATCTTGTTGTCGACCCGCTGCTCGATGATGTGCGCCGACCAGCCCGAGGTGCGGGCGATGACGAACAGCGGCGTGAACATCGCCGTGGGCACGCCCATCATGTGGTAGCTGACCGCGCTGAACCAGTCCAGGTTGGGGAACATCTTCTTGATTTCCCACATCACGCTTTCCAGCCGGTCGGCGATGTCGAACATCTTCATGTCGCCGGCCGTCTTCGACAGCTTGCGCGCCACGTCCTTGATGATCTTGTTGCGCGGGTCGCTGATCGTGTAGACGGGGTGGCCGAAGCCGATGACCACCTCCTTGTTCTCGACGCGCTTGCGGATGTCGGCCTCGGCCTCGGCGGGCGAGCCGTAGCGCTTCTGCACCTCGAACGCGACCTCGTTGGCGCCGCCGTGCTTCGGCCCGCGCAGCGCGCCGATCGCGCCGGTGATCGCCGAATACATGTCGGAGCCGGTGCCGGCGATGACGCGCGCCGTGAACGTCGATGCGTTGAATTCGTGCTCGGCGTACAGGTTCAGCGAGGTGTGCATCGCGCGCACCCATTCTTCGGACGGCGGCTTGCCGTGCAGCAGGTGCAGGAAGTGGCCGCCGATCGAATCGTCGTCGGTCTCGACCTCGATGCGCCGGCCGTTCGTGCTGTAGTGATACCAGTACAGCAGCATCGAACCTAGCGAAGCCATCAGGCGATCGGCGATGTCGCGTGCGCCGGGGATGTTGTGATCATCCTTTTCGGGCAGGCAGCAGCCGAGCGCCGATACGCCGGTGCGCATCACGTCCATCGGATGCGAGGCGGCCGGCAGCCATTCGAGCGCGGCCTTCACGTTCGCCGGCAGGCCGCGCATGGCCTTCAGCTTGGTCTTGTAGGCGGCCAGTTCGGCGCGGTTCGGCAGCGTGCCGTGCACCAGCAGATGGGCGATTTCCTCGAATTGCGCCGCCGCGGCGATGTCCAGGATGTCGTAGCCGCGGTAGTGCAGGTCATTGCCGGTGCGGCCGACGGTGCACAGCGCGGTGTTGCCGGCGGTCACGCCGGACAGCGCGACCGATTTCTTGGGTTTGAAGCCTGCGGACGGGGTCTCGTTGCTCATTGCTTGTCTCTCGTTCTTGGTAAGGGTCGGAAGCGGGCCGGGCGGCGGCTCACTTGGAGCGGGCGAACAGGTCGTCGAGTTTCTTCTCGTAGTCCCAGTAGCCGATCGAGTCGTACAGCTCCTGCCGCGTCTGCATGGACCCGACCGCGGCCTGCTGCGTGCCGTCGCGGCGCACCGTGTCGTAGACATTCTGCGCGGCCTTGTTGGCGGCGCGGAAGGCCGACAGCGGATACAGCGCGATCGCGACATCGACTTCGCGCAGCTGTTCGACGGTGAACAGCGGCGTCTGGCCGAACTCGGTGAGGTTGGCCAGTACCGGCGCCTTGACTGCGTCGACGAAGCGCTTGTACATCGAGAGCTCGGTCATCGCCTCGGGGAAGATGCCGTCGGCGCCGGCCTCGACGCAGGCCGCGGCACGCTCGATCGCGCTGTCCAGTCCTTCGACCGCCAGCGCGTCGGTGCGCGCCATGATGAAGAAGCTCTCGTCGGTGCGGGCGTCGACGGCCGCCTTGATGCGGTCGACCATCTCGTCCTGGCTGACGATCTCCTTGTTCGGGCGGTGGCCGCAGCGCTTGGCGCCGACCTGGTCCTCGATGTGCATCGCCGCCGCGCCGGCCTTGATCAGCGAACGCGTGGTGCGCGCCACGTTGAAGGCCGACGAGCCGAAGCCGGTATCGACATCGACCAGCAGCGGCAGATCGCAGACGTCGGTGATGCGGCGCACGTCGATCAGCACATCCTCCAGGCCGGAGATGCCGAGATCCGGCAGCCCCAGCGAGCCGGCGGCCACGCCGCCGCCCGACAGGTAGACGGCTCGGAAGCCTGCGTTACGCGCGAGCAGCGCATGGTTGGCGTTGATCGCACCCGGAATCTGCAGCGGCCGTTCGGCGGCCAGCGCAGCGCGGAATTTCTGTCCAGCGGTGAGGCTCATCAGCGTTTCGCCCGGAAAAGGGTGGCAGGGAAGAGGGTGGCAGGGAAGAGGGTGGCAGGGAAGGAGATGGCAGGAAGGAGGGCCGCAGAGAAGAACGGAAGCGGCGGCACGCGCGGATCAGGAGGAGCCGGCAGGCGCGATGCGAACGTCCGCGCTTCCTGGCCGCGCAACCCCCGGCCGCCGGCCGGGGCGGCCCGCGACAGCTTGCGGATGGAAGGGAGCGAAGCCGCGGCAGACGGCGCCGCGGCGCGGCCGGCGGAACAGGCGCCGGTCATGCGACCGGCATCTGTTGCGGCACCGGAAACTGCTGCACCACCGGAAAGCCGGATTGACGGGAGCGGCATGCGGTCTCCGTCGGCGGCGCTGGGCGATCCGGGGCGAGCGGGGAAGCTGGCGTCAGCCGAGCAGGTGCTTGACGCCGTCGCGCTCTTCGAGCAGCTCGTTCAGCGTGGCGTCCATCTTGCCGCGGCTGAATTCGTCGATGTCCAGCCCCTTGACCATCGTGTACTCGCCATTGGCGCAGGTCACCGGGAAGCCGTAGATGATGTTCTCGGGGATGCCGTACGAGCCATCCGACGGAATGCCCATGGTCACCCACTTGCCCTGCGTGCCGAGCGCCCAGTCGTGCATGTGGTCGATCGCGGCGTTCGCGGCCGAGGCGGCCGACGACAGCCCGCGTGCCTCGATGATCGCGGCGCCGCGCTTGCCAACGGTGGGGATGTAGGTGTCGCGGTACCAGGTCTCGTCGTTGACCAGCGCCTTGGCCGGCTGGCCGCCGATGGTCGCGAACCGGTAGTCGGGATACATCGTCGGGCTGTGGTTGCCCCAGACGACCATCTTCTCGATGGACTCGACCGGCTTGCCGGTGCGGCCGGCGAGCTGCGACAGCGCGCGGTTGTGGTCGAGCCGCAGCATGGCGGTGAAGTTCTTCTTCGGCAGGTTCGGCGCCGAGTTCATCGCGATGTACGCGTTCGTGTTCGCCGGGTTGCCCACCACCAGGATCTTGCAGTCGCGGCTGGCGGCTTCGTCGAGCGCGCGGCCCTGGACCGTGAAGATGGCGCCGTTGGCTTCCAGCAGATCCTTGCGCTCCATGCCCTTGGTGCGCGGACGCGCGCCCACCAGCACGGCATAGTCGGCGTCCTTGAACGCGACCTTGGGATCATCGGTGATGACCACGCCGGCCAGCAGCGGGAACGCGCAGTCTTCCAGCTCCATGACCACGCCCTTGACGGCCGGCAGCGCCGGCGTGATGTCGAGCAGCTGCAGGATGACCGGCTGGTCCTTGCCCAGCATGTCGCCGTTGGCGATGCGGAAAAGCAGGCTGTAGCCGATCTGGCCGGCAGCGCCGGTGACGGCGACGCGCTTGGCGGGTTTGGACATGAGACAGACCTTTCGTTGGGGATGGGCGATCGGCCGCGGGACCGTCGTGCTCCCGTGCGGGGCGCGACAGGCAGGCGGCCACGGGCGCGATTCTAGTGCGGCGAGGCCGGTGCTGTCAAACGTGCACTCTATCTTATATAAGACATAAGAAACTAGACTCGATCCCCCTGGGTGTGCTCCAATCGCGGCCATGAACGAGGTCACCAAAACGGTTGCAGCCGGCGATACAGGCGCCGCCGCCGGGCCGACCTTCGCGCCGCTGTACCGGCAGATCCGCGCGCTGATCCTGCAGGGGCTGCAAAGCGGCGAATGGAAGCCGGGCGAGGCCATTCCCAGCGAGATCGAGCTGGCGGCGCGCTATCGCGTCAGCCAGGGAACGGTGCGCAAGGCCATCGACGAGCTGGCCGCCGAGCATCTGGTCGTGCGCCGGCAGGGGCGCGGCACTTTCGTGGCGTCGCACCGCGAGGTGCGCACGCAGTTCCGCTTCCTGCGGCTGCGTCCCGACGACGCGACCGCCGCCGGCGCCAGCGACGCATCGCCGGCCGCCGCCGCGGCCGCGGCCGGCACGGCGCACGGCGATGCGGGCGGCATGACGATGACCAGTCGCGTGCTCGAGTGCCGGCGGCTGCGCGCACCGAGCGAAGTGGCGCGCGCGCTGGCGCTGCGCGCCGGCGAGGCCACGGTGCTGATCCGGCGCCTGCTCGAGTTCGAGGACCGGCCCGCCGTGCTCGACGAGATCTGGTTGCCGGGTTCGCGCTTTCGCGGACTGTCGGCCGAGCGGCTCGACGCGTGGCACGGTCCGATGTACGCGCTGTTCGAGACCGAGTTCGGCACGCGCATGATCCGCGCCGACGAACGGCTCAAGGCGATTCCCGCCGATCGCGCGCTGGCGCGCGAGATGCGCGTGGCCGAAGGTTCGCCGTTGCTGCTGGTGGAACGCGTGTCCTACACGTACGGCGAGCAGCCGGTGGAACTGCGTCGCGGCTACTGCGTGACTGACAAGCACCACTACTTCAACCAGCTGAACTGACGCGCATCGCCGCGTCGCATCGCGCGCCGGCATCGCCCGCAAAGCCTTGCGTGGCGCGGCTTGCCGGGCCGTGGAGCAGTGTTGACAGGGCGCCCGGCGCTGCGCCGCGACGGTGCGTCGTTGGTGCGACGCGCCAATTTGCGTCAGAATACGATGATTTTGCGATCTACGAGGACGTCATGGCCGAGGCTGTGGATAAATCCACGAATAACGTCGCGGGCGCCGCAGGCGCCGGCGGGTCCAGGGGGCGCGCGACGCGTTCCGAATTCCGCAACATACACGTCAGCGATATTCTCAGCTATCGATTGCCGCTGCCGGGCATCGTCTCGATCCTGCACCGGGTCAGCGGCGTCCTGATGTTCCTGATAGGCATTCCGTTCATCCTCTATCTGTTCCAGCAAAGCCTGCTGTCCGAGATCAGCTACGAGAGCTACCGCGCGATCGTCTCGCACTGGTTCGCCAAGCTGGTTCTGCTGGCGCTGATCTGGGCCTATCTGCACCACCTGGTGGCGGGGCTGCGCTTCCTGTTCCTGGACGTGCACGTCGGCATCGACAAGCCGAGCGCCCGCAAGTCGGCAGGCGCGGTGCTGGTCGTCAGCGTTCTGCTGACGCTGCTGGTCGCGCTGAAGCTGTTCGGACTGTTCTGATCCCGCCCCGTCTTCCGGTTGATACGCTCATGACCACAAAACGAATCATCGTCGGCGCGCATTACGGCCTGCGCGACTGGCTCGCCCAGCGCATCACGGCCTGTATCTTGTTCGTCTACACCCTGGTGCTGCTCGGCTGGGTGCTGGCGCTGCCCGAGCTCACGTACGGCAACTGGGCCGGCATGTTCGCCTCCGGCTGGATGAAGGTGCTGACGCTGCTGGCGCTGCTCAGCCTCGTCTGGCACGCGTGGATCGGCATACGCGACGTCTATATGGATTACATCAAACCGACCGCGCTGCGCCTGTTCCTGGAGGTCGCCACCATCGTGGCGCTGGCCGGGTATGCCATCTGGGCGGTGAACATTCTCTGGAGCGTCTGAGATGGCCGACGTGCTGAACCATCTATCGAACAACCTGCCGCGTCGCAAGTTCGACGCGGTGATCGTCGGCGCCGGCGGCGCCGGCATGCGCTGCTCGCTGCAGCTGGCCGAGGCCGGCTACAACGTCGCCGTTCTGTCCAAGGTGTTTCCGACCCGCTCGCATACGGTGGCCGCGCAGGGCGGCATCGGCGCGTCGCTGGGCAACATGAGCGAGGACAACTGGTACTGGCACATGTTCGACACCGTCAAGGGGTCGGACTATCTGGGCGACCAGGACGCGATCGAGTTCATGTGCCGCGAGGCGCCCAAGGTCGTCTACGAGCTCGAGCACTTCGGGATGCCGTTCGACCGCAACGCGGACGGCACCATCTACCAGCGCCCGTTCGGCGGCCATACCGCCAACTTCGGCGAGAAACCGGTGCAGCGCGCCTGTGCCGCGGCCGACCGCACCGGCCATGCGCTGCTGCATACGCTGTATCAGCGCAACGTGCGCGCGCGCACGCAGTTCTTCGTCGAATGGATGGCGCTGGACATCATCCGCGATGCCGACGGCGACTGCGTCGGCGTGATCGCGCTGGAGATGGAAACCGGCGACGTGATGATCCTGGAGGCCAAGGTCACGGTGTTCGCCACCGGCGGCGCCGGCCGGATCTGGGCGGCGTCCACCAATGCCTTCATCAATACCGGCGACGGCATGGGCATGGCGGCGCGCGCCGGCATCCCGCTGGAGGACATGGAGTTCTGGCAGTTCCACCCGACCGGCGTGGCCGGCGCCGGCGTGCTGATCACCGAAGGCGTGCGCGGCGAGGGCGGCATCCTGCTGAACAAGAACGGTGAGCGCTTCATGGAGCGCTATGCGCCGACGCTGAAGGACCTGGCGCCGCGCGACTTCGTCTCGCGCTCGATGGACCAGGAGATCAAGGAAGGCCGCGGCGCCGGTCCGCACGGCGATCACGTGCTGCTGAAGCTCGATCACCTCGGCGCCGACACGATCATGAAGCGGCTGCCGTCGATCCGCGAGATCGCGATCAAGTTCGCCAATGTCGATCCGATCAAGGATCCGATCCCGGTCGTGCCGACCATTCATTACCAGATGGGCGGCATTCCGACCAACTATCACGGCCAGGTGATGATGCCGAAGAACGGCGTCGACACCGTGGTCGGCGGCCTGTACGCGATCGGCGAATGCGCGTGCGTGTCGGTGCACGGCGCGAACCGGCTCGGCACCAACTCGCTGCTCGACCTGGTGGTGTTCGGCCGTGCCGCCGGCAACCACATCGTCTCGTCGCGGCTCAAGGACGGCGCGCAGAAGCCGCTGCCGACGAATGCCGGCGACACCACGCTGGCGCGGCTGGCCCGGCTCGACGGTTCGTCGTCGGGCGAGAACGTGCAGGATGTGGCCAACGACATCCGCCGCGAGATGCAGTCGCATTGCGGCGTGTTCCGAACCTCGGAACTGCTGTCCGAAGGGGTCAGGAAGATCCTGGCGGTCGAGCCGCGCGTCCAGCATGTCCACCTGAAGGACAAATCGCGCGTGTTCAACACGGCGCGTGTCGAGGCGCTGGAGCTGGACAATCTGATCGAGGTCGCGAAGGCCACGATCGTGTCGGCCGAGGCGCGCAAGGAAAGCCGCGGCGCGCACGCGCACCGCGACTTCCCGGAACGCGACGACGTCAACTGGATGAAACACACGCTGTGGTATTCGGACGGCAACCGCCTCGACTACAAGGCGGTCACGACGCAGCCGCTGACGGTCGAGACCTTCAAGCCGAAAGCGCGGACCTTCTGAACGCCGACCTCCCACAGACCCGAAAGACGCAAGCCGCAGCGCAGGAGCATCGATGAGCGCAGTGCTCGAATCCCCAGTGAACCTGGTCCAGTCCGCCGACCAGGGCAAACGTGTCGTCAAGTTTTCGATCTACCGCTACGACCCGGACAAGGACGCCAAGCCGTACATGCAGGATCTCGAGGTCGAGCTGCTGCCGACCGACAAGATGCTGCTGGATGCGCTGATGCGGATCAAGCAGAGCACCGACGATTCGCTCGCGTTCCGCCGCTCATGCCGCGAAGGCGTCTGCGGCTCGGACGCGATGAACATCAACGGCAAGAACGGCCTGGCCTGCATCACCAATCTGCGCGAGCTGAAGCAGCCCATCGTGCTGAAGCCGCTGCCGGGCCTGCCGGTCATCCGCGATCTGATCGTGGACATGACGCAGTTCTTCAAGCAGTACCATTCGATCCGGCCCTATCTGATCAACGAAACGCCGCCGCCCGAGAAGGAGCGGCTGCAGTCGCCGCAGGAGCGCGAGGAGCTCGACGGGCTGTACGAGTGCATCCTGTGCGCGTGCTGCTCGACCTCGTGCCCGTCGTTCTGGTGGAATCCGGACAAGTTCGTCGGCCCGGCGGGCCTGCTGCAGGCCTATCGCTTCATCGCGGACAGCCGCGACGACGCCACCAGCGGACGGCTCGATGACCTGGAAGATCCGTATCGGCTGTTCCGCTGCCATACGATCATGAACTGCGTCGACGTCTGTCCGAAGGGGCTCAATCCCACGAAGGCGATCGGCAAGATCAAGGACCTGATGGTGCGTCGCACCGTCTGAGTGCCGGCCGGACGAGGTGTCGCAGCATGACCATGCCCGAACCCGATGCAGCCACGCTGCCGCACCAGGCCGATGCGGCCAGGCGGCGGCGCCTGCGCTGGCGCGCGCGGCGAGGGCTGCTCGAGAATGACCTGGTCCTGACGCGCTTCCTCGACCGGCACGAGGACCGCTTGACCGACGACGAGGTAGCCGGCCTGGATCGGCTGCTCGACCTGACGGATAACCAGCTGCTCGACCTGATCCTGGGTCGCAGCGAGCTCGAAGGGGACGAGGACCCGCGGGCGCAGCACATCCTGACATTGCTGCGCAGCGCGTGATCCGCGCGTCCCGGTTTTGCAATTTTCATCAATAAGGTGAGTCCCATGACCGCGCAGCACAAAGCCACGCTCTCCTTCTCCGACGGCTCCCCCTCGGTCGACTTCCCGATCTACTCGGGCTCGATGGGGCCGGACGTCATCGACATCCGCAAGCTGTACGGGCAGACCGGCAAGTTCACGTTCGACCCGGGCTTCATGTCGACCGCTGCCTGCGAATCGAAGATCACCTACATCGACGGCGACAAGGGCGAGCTGCTGTATCGCGGCTACCCGATCGAGCAGATCGCCGAGCACTGCGACTATCTCGAGACCTGCTATCTGCTGCTGAACAGCGAGCTGCCGAACGCCGAGCAGCTGCGCGACTTCGACTATCGGGTCACGCACCACACGATGGTGCACGAGCAGATGACGCGCTTCTTCCAGGGCTTCCGCCGCGATGCGCACCCCATGGCGGTGCTGGTCGGCGTCGTGGGCGCGCTGGCGGCGTTCTATCACGACTCGCTCGACATCAACGATCCCGAGCACCGCTTCGTGTCGGCGATCCGGCTGATCGCGAAGATGCCGACGCTGGTGGCGATGGCTTACAAGTATTCGGTCGGCCAACCGTTCATGTATCCGAGCAACAGCCTGTCGTACACCGCGAACTTCATGCGGATGATGTTCGGCACGCCGTGCGACGAATACCGGCCGAACGACGTGCTGGTGCGCGCGCTCGACCGCATCCTGATCCTGCATGCCGACCACGAGCAGAATGCGTCGACGTCGACGGTCCGTCTGGCCGGCTCCTCCGGCGCCAATCCGTTCGCGTGCATCGCGGCCGGCATCGCGACGCTGTGGGGCCCGGCGCATGGCGGCGCCAACGAGGCGTGCCTGCTGATGCTGGACGACATCCAGAAGATGGGCGGCGTCGAGAAGATCGGCGACTTCATCGACAAGGTGAAGGACAAGAACTCGAACGTGAAGCTGATGGGCTTCGGGCACCGCGTCTACAAGAACTACGATCCGCGTGCCAAGCTGATGCGCGAGACCTGCCACGAGGTGCTGACCGAGCTGGGACTGCACAACGATCCCACGTTCGCGCTGGCCATGAAGCTGGAGCAGATCGCGCTCGAGGACGACTACTTCGTGCAGCGCAAGCTGTATCCGAACGTCGACTTCTATTCGGGCATCGTGCAGAAGGCGCTGGGCATTCCGACCGAGATGTTCACTTGCATCTTCGCGCTGGCCCGCACGGTGGGCTGGATCGCGCAGTGGGGCGAGATGATTGCCGATCCCGATCAGAAGATCGGGCGGCCGCGTCAGTTGTTCACGGGGGCTACGCCTCGACAAGTGACGCCGATCGCGCAGCGTTGATCTCGTCGACCGCGCCTGCCACGTCAGAGCGGGAGCGGCAGGCGGGGGGCGGCAGGGCGGCGGTCGGTGCGGCGGCCGGCCCTTCGGGCTGGCTTCCCTGCGCTGCTCGTCTTGGGGCTGGCGCGGCGTAACTCGCTCCGCGCCCTTTGGGCGCTGCGCTCAGACAGACGCCGCGATACAGAAGACGATGCGCGCTGCGCGCGCCGCCCCAAGACTGCGCTGCTCGGCGCCGCACCGACCGCCGCCCTGCCGCCCCCCCACCTGCCGCTCCAGCAACGCTGGAGGCGTTCGACGAGAAACGCTACGGGAGGAGTTTAGGGGGCGATGCCTTTGTTCGTGCGATGCGCCTCGAGAATGCTTGGGGGCGTCGCGAGCTGCAATGTCGGTTAACAGCTGTTCGTGACGTTCGAGCCGGGCTTCTTCGCCTGTCCCGCCGTATCGGCAAAGGCGTGGGCCGGGGGCTGGCGCTGCGCATGGCGTCGGTGGTCGGGCTTGGGCGCGGCGCTGTATGCGCAGCCGAGAAGCGCAGGAAGCTTGGCCCGCGCGCGCAGCGCGCCACCATTCTGACTTACGGCGTCTGTCTGAGCGGAGCTCCCCGAAGGGGAGCGCAGCGAGTTACGCCGTGGGCCAAGCTTCCGAGCATCGTAGGGAACCCCTTTGCGTAGCAAAGGGGCAAGCATCCAGCGCCGCGTCCACCCGGGCCACGCCGCCCGGCGCCGGTTCAGCCTAGTGCCCGCCCCCGGCCCACGCCTTTGCCCGCTCGCTCTACTGTCAGCGCGCCAGCCAGCCTCCGTCGACGCGCACGGTAGCGCCGGTCATGTAGCTCGCCTGCGCCGAGCACATCATCAACGCAGGCCCGACCAGCTCCTGCGGCTCGCCTGCGCGTCCCAGGCAGGTGCGGGCCAGCATCGCGTTCAGCCGCTCCGGATCCTGGAACAGGCCGGCGGTCAGGCTGGTCTGGAACAGTCCGGGTGCCAGGCAGTTGACGCGCACGCCGTGCGGTGCCAGCTCGATCGACAGCGTCTGCGTGAAGTTGACGATGGCGGCTTTCGATGAGGTATAGGCGATCATGCGCGGCTGGCCGACGAAGGACATGGTCGAGCCGAGGTTCAAGATCGTTCCCTTGCGCGCGATGATCTGCGCCACGAACGAGCTGGTCATGTTGTACAGCCCGTTCAGGTTGACGTTGATGACCGCGTCCCAGACTTCGTCGGCGCCTTCGGTACCCAGCGGCGCGCGGCCGTCGATGCCGGCGTTGTTGACGAGATGGTCGATCGGGCCGGCGTCACGCTCCACCGTCGCGGCCAGCGCGCGGCAGGCGGCGCGGTCGGCGATGTCGACGGCGTGCGCCCAGATGCGGCGGCCGCTGGCGCGGCGCAGTTCGTCGGCGGCCTGCTCGAGGCGCTCGGCGTTGCGGTCGACGATGATCACGTCGGCGCCGGAATCGGCGAAGCCGGCGGCGATCGCCTTGCCGTTGCCTTGCGCGGCGCCGGTGACCAGCACGCGCTGGCCGTCGAATCGAATTTCCATGCTACGGGTCTCCGTGGAAGTCGTGGAGATAAGGGGGAGGGTGCAGCCGATCAGGCAGTCAGGCGCTCGGGCAGTCAGCCGGTCAGCCGGCCGGCTGATCGACGCGGCGGTCGGATGACTGTTCGGCGCGGCGTATCTGCAGCAGACAGCAGCCGTCTTCGCCGCCCACCGTCCAGGTGCATGCATCGAGCTCGAAGCCGGCGCTCTCGAAGGCGCCGTTGTCGACCTGGCCGGCGATTGCGCACATCGTCTGCACGAGCTTCGGATCCAGGCCGGCTTCGACCCAGGCTTCCTTCATCGGACAGACGTGGAATTTGATGTCCAGGCCGCTTGCGTCGCAGCGCCGCACCTCGACGTCGAACATGCCGGGCTTGCCCGGTTCGGCGCCCAGGAAGCCGAGGAAGTCGTCGCGCAGCGCGGCGAAGTCGGCCGGTGCATGGCGGCGGAAGCGGGCGCCGAGCGCCGCGCCGCGCGAGCGGATCGCGCGCTGCATGATGGCCGTCGCCTTGTCGGCGCCGACCTCCTTGCTGATCTCGTCGTACAGCGCGACGTACAGCATCGCGCGGCTCTTCATCGCGCCTTTCAGCTGCTCGCGCAGGCTTTGGACTTCATCCATCGGGCTTCTCCAGGTGAGCGCTTCAATTGAACACGAGCTGGCCGTCGCGCACGATGGTCTCGCTGCCCAGATGCAGCGACGCGTCGCTGAGCATCAGCCAGCGATGAAAGCTCGACACGTAGCGGCCGCCCGACAGCACGTTGTCGCCGAGGATCAGGCGGATGACGCCGGCGCCCGCACCGTACTGCGGCTCGAAGGTGCTGCCGGGTACGCGCCGCAGCATCGGATTGCAGCCGAGCACCAGCTCGCCGAAGCGGTCCTTGTCGCCGGTCTCGGCGGCCCACAGCGCATCGAGCGCCGCCTGGTCGCCGCCGGTGCGCAGCGATTCGACGCGGCCGTCGCGGAAGTGGAATGCGAGCCCGTCGCGTGCGAACGGATCACAGTCGAAGCCGCGGCCCAGGTGCGGCGATTCGCCGTCGGCGCGCACCGGCATCTTCAGGATGCCGCGGGCCGATTCGGGTTCCGGGATGATGCGCAGCATGCCGGCGGGCATCTCTTCCTCGCGATCGCGGCCGGCGACCATGGTGGCCATGCGCGGGCGCGATGCGTCGCCGTAGTTCAGATGCGCGTGCGCCGGCGCACGGAAGTACAGCTCGCTGCCGCGCGCATCGGTCAGGCACAGTTCGGCGCCGACCATGCGGCGATGCAGCTCGTTCATGCGCCGTCCCAGCTCGCCGTGGTCGACCTCGAGAATCGCTCGCTCGTAGAGCCGGTCCAGCGCGCGGTTGACCGCATGCTCGGGATCGGGGTTCATCGGATCGTGGAACCAGTGCAGATGCACGGCCCGGCCGCGCCAGTGCTCGACGATAGGCTCGATCTGCCCGCCGGCGAGCGTGCGGCGCGGGTCGCGGCGATCGTTCATCAGCAGGATGAAGACGTCGGCGATCTCGAACAGTTGCCGCATCGCCTCGCATTCGGCGCGATCGCCGTCGGCGTCGGCGCGCCGCCCGTTGGGCAGGCGCAGCGTGTTCAGCTGCGGCGTCCAGTGCAGGATGGTCGCGAGCTCGATGGCGCGTGCACGCTGCACCTCGGCACGCATCGCGTCGAGAGCGGCGGCGCCGAAATAGGGGTCGGCGCTGAACAGCACGCGCTCATGCGGTTCGACGCGCAGCACGTCGTGGACCAGCCGGGCGGCAATGCCCTCCCAGTTGACCGCAGTGGTGCCGCGCTGGTCGCGCCGGTCCGCCAGCGGAAACGGATCGAAGTTGCGTTGCATTCGAGATCCTGCGTCAAAGCTTGCGCGAAATCGCGCGGGCTGCCTCGACCACCGCGTGAGCGACCGTCTCCAGGTCGGTCATGCGCGACGAGGGCAGTACGATGCCGATGCTGGCCACGACCTGCCGATGCTGCCGTACCGGCGCGGACACGCCTTGCACGTTGGGCGACAGCTCGTCATGCGAGTACGCATAGCCGGTCTTGCGCACTTCGGTCAGCTGGCGCTGCAGCAGTCGCGGGTCGGGACCTTCCATGTCGAGCCGTTCGAGCAGCGGGTGTTCGGCGAAGGCCAGGATGGCGCGTCCGCCGGCGCCGCTGGCCAGCGAGTGCCGGAAACCGAGGTCGAACTGGATGCGCATGAAGTGCTCGCCGCCGCCGAGCGCCTGCGCAGCCAGCACCGCGTAGTCGCCGTCGGGCACGGTGAGAATGGCGGTTTCGCCCAGCTGCCGTGCCAGCTCGGCCAGCACAGGTTGCGAGATCGACAGCAGCAGCGGTTCGACGCGGCGCGCGATGTGCAGCAGCGAGATGCCGGGCAGGTAGCCCAGGCTGCTGCGCCGGACCAGCCCGCGCCTATACAGCGTCTCCAGCGCGCGGTGGACCACCGGCCGATGCTGCGCCAGTTGGCGGGCGATTTCGGTCGGGGTGATCGGACCGCGCTCGGCGACCAGCTCGAGCACGGTCAGCATCTGGTCGGCGGTCTTGGAGATCTCGCTCACGATGAGGCGGAGTCGTTGCTGCGAACCACGCCCGCCGCCGACAGCGTGCTCACGACGATGTCCTGCGCCGACGCGGCGGGGCGGCCCATGACGCGTTCGAAGTCGAGTGATACTGCGCCGGCGCGGCCGGCCTGGATACCTTCGAGCATCTGCCGCAGATGCATCAGCTCGAAAGGTGAGGCCGGGCCGGCGGCGATGCGGCGGTCGAGCGCCGTCTGCAGCGGTACCGCCCGATAGGCGATCGCCGTGCCTCGCTGCGCGCCGGCCAGCGCGGCCAGCTGCGCGCCGGTGATCGCCTCCGGGCAGCTGACTTCGACGATGCCGGTGTGCGGCGTGTCGTCGGCCAGCAGCTTCGCGCAGACGGCGGCGATGTCGCCGACCTCGGCGAAGGCGACGGCGGCATCGCCCATGGGCAGCGGCAGCACCGTGCCCGTGGCGGCCGCCTGCAGGCCCGTGCGCAGGAAGCCTTCGCTGAAGACCATGGGGCGCACGCTGCAGGCAGGGGTGCCGCCGCCGTCGAGCGCCTGTTCGACCTGCCGGTGCGCCAGCCCGGAGAAGGTGGCGTCGGCACCAGTCTGCGTCCACGTCGAGCCGGACAGCTTGACGATGCGCGCCGCGCGGCCGCGCGCTGCATCGATCACCGCCGCTTGCAGCTCGGCCATGTCGGGCGCCACCGGGCTCATCAGGAAAACGCGGTCGCCGTCGCGCAAGGCTTCGCGCAGCGAGCCGGCGTCACGCATGTCGGCGGCCACCGCGCTGGCCTGGCCGTCGAACAGCTGCGCGATGCGCGACGGGTCGCGCGCCGCGCAGCGCGGCCGCAGTCCGCGCGCCAGCAGATCGCGCACCACCGCCTGGCCGACGCGGCCGGTGGCGCCGAAGACCAGGATCGGTGCCGGCGGGTCGTGGCTCATGTCGCCTCCACTGCGTTACCGGCGTGCCGACTATTGCAGCGGCTTGATGTCGAGCTGCTGGAACAGCTTGACGATGCGCACGTACTCCTTGCGGATCTCGCCGGAGAACGCGTTCGACGACGCGGCCGGCGCCGGTTCATTGCCGCCCGAGCGGATGTAGGCGGCCATCTCCGGGCGGACCAGGATCTTGACCAGCTCGCGATGCAGCCGCGCCGTCACGTCCGGCGGCATGTTGGCCGGGCCGAAAAACCCGATCCACGCGCCTGCGCCGTCGTTCATCTTGTCGAAGCCCTGTTCGGCGAAGGTGGGGACTTCGGGAATCGCGGGCAGCCGCGTCTCGCCGCTCACGCCCAGCATCGTCACGCGTCCGGCCTTGCCGTTCTGCACCGCGGTCTGCGCGCCGTCGACATACACGTCGACGGTGCCGCCGATCACGTCGCGCAGCGCATCGGCGGTGCCCTTATACGGCACCTGGATCATCTTGATGCCGCCCACGCGCTGCAGCAGCTCCATGACCAGGTGCGAGTTCGAGCCTTGGCCGGCCACTGCGTACTTCAGCGGCGTCGGGCTGGCCTTGGCGTGCTCGACCAGTTCTTTCAGGTTGCGCACCGGCAGCTTGGGGCTGGCGACCAGCACGTTCATCGCCTGCACGAACTGCGCGATAGCAGTGAAGTCCCTGAATGGATCGTAGGGCAGGTTCGTGTAGAGCAGCGGATTGCGCGTGAACAACAGCCCATTGGCGTACAGCAGCGTGTGGCCGTCCGGCTCCGCCCGGATCACTTCCTGGGCGGCGATCACCATGTTGCCGCCCGGCTTGTTCTCCACGACCACGCGGGCGCCGAGCGCTTCGGCGAGCAGCGGGGCCACCATGCGCGCCTGCAGATCGGTCTGGCCGCCCGGCGGGAAGGGCACGATGATGCGGATCGGCTTGCCGGCGACCGGGAAGCTGGCCGCGGCGACGGTGCTCGACAGAGCGGCGGCTGCCAGCGCGGCAGCGCCGCCACGCAGCCACAAGCGGCGGCGCGGCGAGAGGGCGCGGATACACGAAGACCAGAGTTTCATGATGGAGCACCTCGTAGTGGGAGAGCACTGATCTTAGCGTCCCTTTGCGATATTCGGACGAATTAGTCCGATTATCGGTCTGACTAGGGAAAACGACAGGGCTTGCCGCAGGCTCCATCGGCCGATGCCGTACCATGCCGGGCGGAGATCTCTACGATGAAGCTGTTCAGTCGCTTGCTGCTGACGGCCGCCCTGGCCGTGCCGGCGTCGGCCTCCCAGGCCCAGGTGCCGCCGATGATGCCCGAGGTGCCGGTTCCCAGCGGCCAGCTGCCGGGCGCTCCGGGGCCGGGTTCGCCGCAGGGTCAGGGACGGGGGCCCGGCCCGCAGGTGGGTGGCTCACCGGGAAGCCAGCCGGGCATGCCGTCCGGTGCGCAATCGGGCATGCCTCCGGGAGCGCAGCCGGGCATGCCGCCGCCGCAGGTCGTCAGCCCGGTGCTGCCCCCGATGTCGTTGTCGCGGCAGTTCGCCGGTCCGCTGCCTGAGACCGCGATCCAGCGATTCGTCGATCCCGAGACCGGCGTGCTCTGCTACCTGTACACGCCGTACCGCGTGCCGCACGAGCGCAACGAAAGCGGCGTGCTCATATACGGCGCCAACACGATAGGCAGCATCAGCTGCGTGCAACCGGGTGCCGCGGCGCAGCGGGCCGTCCCTGGTGCCGAACCGATGTCGGCGCTGCCCGGCGGACAGTCGTCGGCGTCGGCCGTATCGCCGCCGCCGGGCAATCCGGCAAGCTCCGGTAACCCGGCGAGCGCCAGCAACCCGGTGAACCTCGGCAACTCGACGCAGCTCGGCAACTCACCGGGTTCCGGCAATGCGGCCAGCGCCGCGCCGCCCGCTGCGGTGAATCGCGGCGCGAAGAGCAATTCGGCGTCGCGCAACAGCAAGAGCCGCTGAACCGTCCAAGGCATTTTCAGGCCGCCTGGGCCATCTGCGGCTGCCTACGGCTGCCTTGCGGCTATGTGCGGCGGCCGTCAAGGCATAGAGGGGTCTTACAACGTTGGCTGCTCGCACGCCGGCCGTTTGCTGCCAACGACCATTCGTTCCGCACATCCTCGATCTAGCGAAAATTGGTAAGACAATTTGCCGCTTCTCGGCGTCGCTGCAGGCAGGCGGCGACCCTACAGTGACGACTCCTGTCGAGGAAAGGCAAAAAGCAACATGAGCAATCTCAGGATTTCGACCCGCCTGATCATCCTGTCCGCGGTCTTGACCGCGCTGCTGCTGGCGATGGCCGCGGTCGGCATCTATTCGCTGCGCGAATCGCACGCACGGTTGCAATCGGTCTATGAGGATCGCACCGTGGCAGCGGCCTATCTGGCCGAGGTGCAGCGGGCCCTGCTGCAGAACCGTAATCGCGTGAGCGCCATGCTGCTGAATCCGGCGCCCGCCAATGTTCAGAGCGCGCTGCAGGGTCTGCAGGCCGAGGGCGCGAACGCGGACAAGGTCTGGAAGACCTACATGGCGACGCGCCTGACCGACGCGGAGGCCCGGCTGGCTGAATCGTTCGGCAAAGGCGCGGGCGTGCTGACAGCCGCCTTGCAGCCCATCGTCAAGGCGCTGCAGGTGGGCGATTCCGACACCGCCAGGCAGCTCGAGCAGTCGAAACTGGGTCCGCTGTACGAGCCGGTGCGCCGCGACCTCGAGGCGCTCATCCAGCTGCAGCTCGATGAGTCGCGCCGTGAGTACGACGCGGGTGTCGCGGGCTACGAACGCGGGCTGATGCTTGCCGGCTTGCTGTCGACGCTGGGCATCATGTTCGCGCTGGTGTTCAGCACGCTGCTGATTCGTGGCCTTACGCGCTCGTTGCGGTACGCGGTCGAAGTGTCGGCGGCCGTCGCCGACGGCGATCTGAGCCAGCGCATCGACGTGCGCGGCCGCGATGAGCTGGCACAACTGCTGGGCGCGCTGGCCGGCATGCGCGACCGGCTCGCCGGCATCGTGATGCAGGTGCGCCAGGGAGCGCATGGCGTCGCCACCGCATCGGCCGAGATCGCGCACGGCAATCAGGATCTGTCGGCGCGAACCGAGAACCAGGCCAGCGCGCTCGAGCAGACTGCTGCCTCGATGGATGAACTGGCTTCCACCGTGCGGCAGAACGCGGAGCATGCGCAGCAGGCCAGCCAGCTGGCGCAGCAGGCTTCATCGGTGGCGGGTCAGGGCGGCGACGTGGTCGGCGAAGTGGTCAGCACGATGAAGGGCATCAGCGAGTCCTCATCGAAGATCGCGGACATCATCGGTGTGATCGACGGGATCGCCTTCCAGACCAATATCCTGGCGCTGAACGCGGCGGTCGAAGCGGCGCGCGCCGGCGAGCAGGGGCGCGGATTCGCGGTGGTGGCTTCGGAGGTGCGCAGCCTGGCCGGCCGCTCGGCGGTGGCGGCCAAGGAGATCAAGACGCTGATCGACACCAGCCTGTCGCGGATCGAGCAGGGCGGCGCGCTGGCCGACAAGGCCGGCGTGACCATGGGCGAGGTCGTCGGCAGCATCCGTCGCGTCTCGGAGATCATCGGCGAGATCAGTGCCGCCAGCGCCGAACAGAGCGCCGGTGTGACGCAGGTCGGCGGCGCGGTGACTCAAATGGATCAAGCCACGCAACAGAACGCCGCGCTGGTCGAACAGATGGCGGCCGCGGCGGCCAGCCTCAGCTCGCAGGCGCAGGGCCTGGTGCAGACGGTGGCCGTGTTCAAGCTCGACGCGGTCAGCCTCCCGAACGCGGCGTGACGCGCGTCTCGAGCGGCGGCGGCTGGTAGCCGGGCTCGAAGCGGCAACCGTCGCCGTACTGCGCGCGCAGCTGCTCGCAGCGCTGCGCGATGCCGGCCGGCGTCGGCTTCTCGCCGGCGTCGATCCAGCGCAGCAGCGCCTCGAACAAGGTCGGGTAGACCGGATCGCTCAGATAGCTGTGCGATGCGTCGCGGGTGAAGGTCTGCACCAGATGACCGGCGGTGCCGGCGCGCTCCATGGTCTGCCGGAATGCCGACTCGAGCTCGACGAAGGCCGTGGCGTCGCCGATGCCGTGCACCGTGAGCACCGGCACCGGAATCTTGCCAGTCGGATCGGTATCGGCGGCGAAGCGCGCCACGGCCTCCGGGTCGGCCTGGTAGCGCAGCACCCCACGGTTGATCGCGTCGTCGTCGGCCGAGCCTTGGTAGCGGACCTTGTCGTTCGCAAACACGTTGCGCCTGCCGGTGCGGTTCACGGCGATGTCCTGGAAGTGCCAGGTGGCCCAGTTCAGATGCGCCAGCACCGACGACTCCGGAATGCGGATCAGCTTGACGATGGTGTCCAGTTTGCGCGCCTGCTCCGGCGTGCGCTTCGCCGCCGGCTGGCGCAGGCCCAGGCACTGGTCGGCGCGCGTGGCCAGCTCGCTGCGCGTGAGCCGGCCGTCGGGAGGCAGGCCCTGCCACAGCGGATATTGCGGATCGTTCGGGCGCGGATGGTTGCCGCACAGGTACTGGTAGACGACGCGCAGGTCGAGCCGGAAATCGTATGAGCGGGTGCCGCCGCCCAGCACGCCGCTAGACAGCAGCACGCCGTCGTACGGCGAGCGGCCGCCGGCCGACTGCGCGTACATCTCGGCCGTCTTGGCTGCGACGCCGGCGCCCCATGACTGACCATGCAGCAGCGTGCGGCGCGGCTTGGCCACATGCTCGACGAAGATGCGCCGCACGCGCTCGGTGTCCTCGGCGGCCGAGCGCACGGCCACGCCGCCCTGCCGGA
The DNA here is from genome assembly GCA_050187175.1 of Burkholderiaceae bacterium. Classification (GTDB taxonomy): domain Bacteria; phylum Pseudomonadota; class Gammaproteobacteria; order Burkholderiales; family Burkholderiaceae_E; genus Zeimonas. Next base: position 39,699 of record JBFWXS010000005.1, on the reverse strand, counting down.
ATACCGACCCGGCCCAGGCGTAGCCGGCACGCACGGTGATGGCCCAGCGCTTGATGTCCTCTTCGGAGCGCTCGGGCTTGGGGGTGCCCAGCGTCGGTCCGCCATGCGCATGCACTACCAGCACCTGGTTCCAGCGTTCCGGCGTGACGATCAGATAGTGCGCTCCGGCCGAGTCCGTGCCGCGCAGGCAGCGGGCGCCGGTCGGTACGCCGTCGGGGCAGGCGGCCGCTTTCGGCGGCGCTTCGCGCGGTGGCGCCGAGCCGGGCGAAGCGCAGCCGGCGACGAGCATCGCAGCGCACAGCAGGCCGGGCAGAAGGCCGGGCAGCCGCTGCGTGGCCGGCGCGCGCGGCGGTGATGCGGTGACGGCAGTGACGGCGGTGGCGTGCCGAGCGGGCATGAAGTGTCTCCGTTTGATGTGCCGGCGCGGCGGCGTTCGCGCGTACCGGATTCCAGCGTGTCAGAGAATAGCCTAGACGGTGTATCGTCGGGGGTTTGAGCGGCTGCGGCCATAGGGGCAGGGCATGTATCGCTTGTTCATTGCCAACAAGAACTATTCGTCATGGTCGCTGCGGCCCTGGGCCGTGCTGCGCGAGCAGGGGATTGCATTCGAGGAGCGGTTGGTTCCGTTCGCCGGCGCCGACAATTGGGACGAGTTTCGCGCCTTTGCGCCGAACGGCAAGGTGCCCTGCCTGGTCGACGGTGATACCGTCGTCTGGGACTCGCTGGCGATCGTCGAATACCTGGCCGAACGACATGCCGGCGTCTGGCCCGATGACGCGCGCGCACGCGCGTGGGCGCGTTGCGCCGCTGCCGAGATGCACGCCGGCTTCGGATCGCTGCGCGGCACCTGCACGATGAACTGCGGCCTGCGCGTCCGCCTGCACGGCGTCTCCGACGCGCTGGCGCGCGACATCGAACGGATCGACGAGCTGTGGACCGACGGGCTGCGGCGCTTCGGCGGCCCCTTCCTCGCGGGCTCCAGCTTCACCGCAGCCGACGCCTTCTTCGCGCCGGTCGCGTTCCGCGTGCAGACGTACGGCCTGGTGCTCGGCGAGCCGGCCGCCGCTTATGCGCAGCGTCTGCTGGCCACCGCCGCCTTGCGCCGCTGGCAGGACGAAGCCCTGGCCGAACCCTGGCGCGAAAGCGCCCACGAGGCCGATGCGCTGCAGGTCGGCGACGTGATCGGCGATCTGCGCGCGCCGCTGCCGGGCTGAGCCTGGCCCGGTTCCGTATCTCCGTTCGCTTCAACCGAGGAAAGACTCATACCGTGACACAGCTGCTCGATGCGATCGAAATCGAAACCGGCCCGCAGCCGACGCATAGCTTGATCGTGCTGCACGGCCTGGGCGCCGACGGCAACGACTTCGCGCCGATCTGCGACGAACTCGACCTGTCCACGATCGGAGCGATCCGCTACGTGCTGCCGCACGCACCGGTTCGTCCGGTGACGATCAACAACGGCTATCCGATGCGGGCGTGGTACGACATCATCGGCACGGACCTGGCTCGCCGCGAGGACGAGTCGGGTGTGCGTCAGTCGCAGGCCGACGTCGAGGCGCTGATCGAGCGTGAGCGCGAGCGCGGCATCGCGCCGGGGCGCATCGTGCTGATGGGTTTCTCGCAAGGCTGCGCGATGACGCTGCAGACGGGTCTGCGCTATCGCGACCGGCTGGCCGGACTGGTCGCGCTGTCCGGCTATCTGCCGCTGGCCGCCACGCTGCCGGCCGAAAGCAGCGATGCCAACCGACTGACGCCGATCTTCATGGCGCACGGCCGCGGCGACCCCATGATCGCCATCGACCGGGCGACGGCCTCGCGCGATGCGCTGCGGGCGATGGGCTATGACGTGGAATGGCACGACTATCCGATGCCGCATTCGGTCTGCCCGCAGGAGATCGCGGACCTGAATCGCTGGCTGCTGCGCGTGCTCGCATAGCAGCGGCCGGCGACGGGGTAGCGCGATGGCCGTGAGAATCGTCCGGCTCGGCAGTGAGCGCGCTGCCGGCGAAGGGCTGCGCATCGGCACGGTGCGGCGCCCGCCGCGCGGCGTGCGCAAGAGCGACTATGCGTCGGGCAACTGGTACGACGTCTGGTATCCGAACCTGGCGCCGAGCGCCGAACTGGTGAAGCAGGCGCTCAGCGCCGCCAGCGATCGCGAGTGGGCGGCGTTCGCGCGGCGCTACCGCGCCGAGATGGCGCGGCCCGACAGCAGTCATTCATTGGACCTGCTGGCCGCGCTGTCGCGGCATGCCGATTTCTCGGTGGGCTGCTATTGCGAGAACGAAGCCCGTTGCCACCGTTCGGTGCTGCGCGAGCTGCTGGCCGAGCGCGGCGCGAAGCTGGCGTAGGCCTGGGCCTGGGCCTGGGCCTGGGGCCGGACCTGGCCCCGAGGCCGCGGCGGGCCGCGGTGTCCGGCACGGCGGCCCGGCCTTGCGCTCAGCGAGGCTGACGCACCATTCGCAGATAGGGCTTCAGCGTCTTCCAGCCTTCGGGGAACATGGTCTTGGCTTCGGCGTCCGAGACCGCTGGCGCGATGATCACGTCCTCGCCGTTCTTCCAGTTCACCGGCGTCGCGACCTTGTGTGCGCTGGTCAGCTGCATCGAATCCAGTACGCGCAGGATCTCGTCGAAGTTGCGGCCGGTGCTCATCGGATAAGTGAGCATCAGCTTGATCCGCTTGTCGGGCCCGATGATGAAGACCGAGCGGACCGTTGCATTGGTGGCCGCGGTCCGTCCCTCGGAGGTGCCCGCTTCTTCGGCGGGAAGCATGTTGTAGAGCTTCGCCACCTTCAGGTCGTGATCGCCGATCATCGGGTAGTTGACGGCGCAGCCTTGCACGTCCTGGATGTCCTGCGCCCATTTCGCATGGCTGTCGACCGGGTCGATGCTGAGGCCGATCAGCTTGCAGTTGCGCTTGGCGAACTCCGGCTCCAGGCTCGCCATGTAGCCCAGTTCGGTGGTGCAGACCGGCGTGAAGTCCTTCGGGTGCGAGAACAGGATGGCCCAGCTGTCGCCGATCCACTGGTGGAAGTCGATCGGGCCCTGAGTGGTCTCGGCCGTGAAGTTGGGAGCGATATCGTTGATGCGAAGCGACATGATGTAGGTTCTCCTTGCAGGTCTCGTCGAACGGTCGGCGCGGGTTTCGTCGATGGGTCGAACCGCCGGAACGGTCGAACCGATGATTATGCGCGCGACGATGAACGGCTCGACCGAGAATCCCTGGTGGCGACGCGCATCGGGGCTTCGATGCTTATCAGCTGATGACTCGGCGTCATAAGAGGGTGGCTCGATGGGCTCCTTCAACGCGCAGCATCGAGCACGAAGCGCGTCAGCTCGCGCAGCAGCACCGCAGCCGCGGGTTCCTGCATCAGGATCACGTGATTGCCGCTGTCCAGCAGAACGAACTCGGCCCGGGGGATGCCTGCGGCGAGCCGGCGCCCTTGCTCGAGCGGCTGCACGCCGTCGTCGCGGGCGTGCAGTACCAGCGTCGGCACTGCGATCTGCGACAGCTGCGCCCCGACGTCGAAGCGGTCGACCGCCGCGCGCAGCCGCGCTGCGTTCTCCGGCGATGTGGTGAGCCGTTGCAGGTCGACCAGCGAATCGATCTGCTCGCGGCTGCCGCCTGGCAGGAACAGCGACGAGAAGGCGCGGATGAACGGGCTGCCCGGCTGGCCCCAGCCGTGCCGGATCAGCGTCAGCAGCGCCTCGCCCTGCGCGCGGTCGCTTTCGGCGTCGCGGACCAGCCGGCCCTTGGCATAGCCGCCGTGCAGGATCAGATGGCTGACGCGCCGCGGATGGCGGCACGCGTAGGCGATCGCGATCGGCGCTCCCTGCGAGCTGCCGTACAGCGCAAATCGCTCTAGGCCGGCGGCATCGACGACCGATTCCAGATCTTCCACGAAGCGTTCGAGCGCGAAGTCATCGACCTGCCAGTCCGACAGGCCATTGCCGCGCTGGTCGTAGCGCACGACACGGAAGCGCTGATCGAGCTCGTCGAGCATCGGGCGCCAGATGGGACTGTTCCAGTCGTGCTCGAGATGCGTCAGCCAGTGTCCTGCCTTCACCAGCGGATAGGCGTTCGCGTCGCCGCTGCTTGCGTAGGCGATCTGCGTGCCGTCGGCGGAGCGGCAGAACGCGATGCGTTGCCGGCCGCGGCGATTGCCCGGCCCCGTGGCGGCAGAGGCGTGAGCGGGTGCCGGCGCCGTCGAATCGCCCGCCGCGGCGTTCGGCTCATCCGTCTTGCCGCTCGCCGTCGCCGTGACATCGCCGACGAAGCGGAAGCCGCGGCGCGGCACGGTGCGGATCCGGCATTGCCTGGTGCCGTCGTCACCGATCGCCGAGCGCGCCGCGCTGATGCGTGCGCTGATCGCCGAATCCGAAACGATGCGCCGGTTCCAGACGGTGGCGATCAATTCGTCGTGGGAGACGACGCGATGGCGCTGTTCGATCAAATGCACCAGCAGATCGAAGACCTGCGGTTCGACGGCGCGCGGCTCTCCATCGACGCGCAGTTCGCGCGCTTCGGCGAGCAATTCGTAACGGTCGAACCGGTAGTGCATGCGGTGTTCTACCACAGGCGCCGTGTGGCGAGAATCGGATCCTTGCTTCGCGGTGGGCAGGGGTGTCCGCTGCGCCGAAGGCAAGCGAATGCCGGCGAAAAAGGCAAGACAAAGGCAAGACAAAGGCAAGACAAAGGCA
>JBFWXS010000005.1:0-34901 GCA_050187175.1 Burkholderiaceae bacterium | reverse complement strand
AAAGGCAAGACAAAGGCAAGACAAAGGCAAGACAAAGGCAGGCCGTGTCCGCCGAAATTCCAGCGAAAGACAGCGGCTCGGCAAGGAAAGCGCAAATCGGCTGCGGCCGCCGGCCATTAGGCTTGTCTCAAGCAAAACGCGGAGCGCCGCTATGAACGATGCCGACCCAGTGATCCGCCGCGCCGACGGCTCGATCGACCTGCGCCACTACGCGCGCCGAGCCGAACTGCTGCATAGTCAGGCGATGGCCGCGCACCGCCGGTACGTCGGCGAACGGGCGCGCGCCTGGTGGCGCGGCCTGCGCGGCGCCGCTTCGCGTCGGCCCACCGGCGCGGCAGGCCGTTAGCGCGGCAGGTCCTTAGCGCGGCAGGCAGCTAGCGCAGCAGCCGTCGATACGCCAAGGCGCTAGCGCAGCGACATGTTGATCCGCTGCAGCGCCGCCGCGCCGGGCGACAGCGCCGCCTCGTCGAGCCGGTTCAGCGGCGTGAGCGTCGTGTTCAGATGCTCGTGCAGGTCGCCGGCCTGCGCATCGACGTACAGCAGGCCGGTCACGATCTCGCCGCGCGCCTGATGCGCCATGACGTGGTTCATGGTGCCGATGCGGTCGGTCGGGTCGAAGTCCTCCGCCAGCTTGCGCAGCCGCAGCGTCGTGCCGTCGTGCTGCTCGACGTCGATGACGCCGCCCGCCGGATAGTCGGCGGTGATCTCGCTGCGCGTCGGCATGAAGTCGATGCGGCTCACCGCTTCATTGTGCTCGCGCACGTAGTCATAGCTCTTGGTGCTGCCCGGATGGTTGTTGAAGGCCACGCAGGGGCTCACCACATCGATGAAGGCCGCGCCGCGATGCATCAGCGCGCCCTTGATCAGCGGCACCAGCTGCTCCTTGTCGCCGGAGAAGCCGCGGCCGACGTAGGTGGCGCCGAGCTGCAGCGCGAGCGAGACGAGATCGATCGGCGAATCGGTATTGGCCACTCCGCGTTTCGACTTCGAGCCCTGGTCGGCGGTGGCCGAGAACTGGCCCTTGGTCAGCCCGTAGACGCCGTTGTTCTCGACTATGTAGGTCATGTTGACGCCGCGCCGCATCACATGCGCGAACTGGCCCAGTCCGATCGACGCGGAGTCGCCGTCGCCGGAGACGCCGAGATAGATCAGCTCGCGGTTGGCCAGCGCGGCGCCGGTCAGCACCGACGGCATGCGTCCGTGCACCGAGTTGAAGCCGTGCGAGTTGCCGAGGAAGTAGTCGGGAGTCTTCGACGAACAGCCGATGCCGGACAGCTTGGCGACACGGTGCGGCGCTATCGCCAGCTCCCAGCAGGCCTGGATGATGGCGGCCGATATCGAATCGTGGCCGCAGCCGGCGCACAGCGTCGAGATCTTGCCTTCATAGTCGCGTCGCGTGTAGCCGAGCGCATTGGTCGGCAGCGAGGGATGGTGCAGGACGGGTTTGGCGAGATAGGTCATGGCGGTGGACTCGATTCGCGCGGGCGCTTCAAGCGACCTTGTCGCGCTTGAGCGGTTTGACGTTTGCCCCGAGCACGCGTTCGGCGATGGCGTCGGTGATGAAGCGAGCCGTGATCGGCGTGCCGTCGTAGTGCAGGATAGGCACCAGGCGCGCCGGGTCCACGCCGAGCTCGTTGACCAGCATCGAGCGCATCTGAGCGTCGCGGTTCTGCTCGACGACGAACACCGTGCTGTGCGTCTGGATGAAGCGCTCGACCTCGTCGCCGAACGGGAACGCGCGCACGCGCAGCGTATCGACGGCGGCGTCGCGCTCGGCCAGCCCGTGCACGGCCTCGTCCATCGCGGGACTGGTCGAGCCGAAGTACAGGGCGCCGAATTCGGTCGGCTGCTCGGCGCGCCGTTCGATGGCCGGAGGGACCAGCTTGCGCGCGGTGTCGAATTTGCGCAGCAGCCGCTGCACGTTCTCCACGTAGTCGCCGCCCGCTTCGGAATAGCGCGCGTAGCGGTCCTTGGTGGTGCCGCGCGTGAAGTAGCTGCCGCGCGTCGGATGCGTGCCGGGCAGCGTGCGGAACGGGATGCCGTCGCCGTCGACGTCGAGATAGCGGCCGAAATCGCGGCCGGCTTCCAGCATGTCGTGCGTCATCAGCTTGCCGCGGTCGTAGCGGCGCTCATCCGACCACTCGAAGGGCTTGCACAGCCGCTGGTTCATGCCGATGTCGAGGTCCGTCATCACGAACACCGGCGTCTGCAGCCTGTCGGCCAGGTCCAGCGCCGCGGCGGAGAACTCGAAGCATTCGTGCGGATCCTCTGGGAACAGCAGCACGTGCTTGGTGTCGCCATGCGATGCATAGGCGCAGGCGAGCAGATCGGCCTGCTGCGTCCGCGTCGGCATGCCGGTCGACGGTCCGCCGCGCTGCACGTTGATGACGGTGACCGGAATCTCGGCGAAGTAGGCCAGCCCGATGAACTCGGTCATCAGCGAGATGCCGGGACCGGAGGTGGCGGTGAACGCGCGCGCGCCGTTCCAGCCGGCGCCGACCACCATGCCTATCGACGCCAGCTCGTCCTCGGCCTGGACGATGGCGAAGCGGTTCTCGCCGCTGTCCTTGTCGACGCGCAGCCGCGAGCAGTACTTCTGGAAGGCCTCGGCCACCGACGACGACGGCGTGATCGGATACCAGGCGCAGACCGTCGCGCCCCCGTACACGCAGCCTAGCGCGGCGGCCGCGTTGCCGTCGATGAAGATCCGGTCGCCGACGTTGGCGGCGCGCTGCATCCTCAGGCCCAGCGCGCCTTCCAGATGCTCGGTCGCGTACCGGTAACCTTTGCGGAAGGCATCCAGGTTAGGCGTCAGCAGCTTCTCCTTGCCCTTGTACTGCTCGCCGACCAGCTGCGCGATCGCCTCCGGATCTATGCCGAGCAGCGAAGCCAGCGCACCCACGTACATGATGTTCTTCAGCAGCTGCCGTTCGCGCGGGTCGCTGTAGGCGGCATTGCACATCTCGGTCAGCGGCATGCCGATCGCATGCACGTCGGGGCGGAACTTGCTGGGCGGCAGCGGCTTGGTGCTGTCGTAGAACAGATAGCCGCCGGGCTCGATCTCGGCCAGATCGCGGTCCCAGGTCTGCGGGTTCATCGCGACCATCAGGTCGATGCCGCCGCGGCGGCCGAGCCAGCCGCGTTCGGTGACGCGTACTTCGTACCAGGTCGGCAGGCCCTGGATGTTGGACGGAAAGATGTTGCGCGGGCTCACCGGCACGCCCATGCGCAGACAGCTCTTGGCGAACAGCTCGTTCGCCGAGGCCGAGCCCGACCCATTGACGTTCGCGAACTTGACGACGAAATCGTTGACGGCTTCGATCCGTTTCATCAGGCGGCTTTCCTTTGCGCTGACCGGCATCCGCTGCCGGCATAGGTCTGCTGCAGGAAGAACTTCTGCATGTCCCAGGCGCCCGTCGGGCAGCGCTCGGCGCACATGCCGCAGTGCAGGCAGACGTCTTCGTCCTTGATCATCGCGCGGCCGGTCTTCAGGCCCAGGCCGACGTACAGCGCTTGCTCGGTATTCAGCGCCGGTGCGCGCAGCTGCGGGCGCAAGGCCGCCTCGGCGTCATTGGCGATGAACGTGATGCAATCGGTAGGACAGATGTCGACGCAGGCATCGCATTCGATGCACTGTGCCGCGCTGAACACGGTCTGGACGTCGCAGTTCAGGCAGCGCTGGGCTTCCTTGAAGGCGGTGGCCGCGTCGAAGCCGAGTTCGACCTCGATCTTGATGCTGCGCAGCGACTGGCTCATGTCGCGCCACGGCACCTTGTAGCGCTCGTCGCGCGCCACTTCGTTGTCGTAGCTCCACTCGTGGATGCCCATCTTCTGCGACATCATCGTCACCGCGGGCAGCGGGCGGTCGCCGACCGCTTCGCCGTTGAGCAGCTTGTCGATCGAGACGGCGGCCTCGTGCCCGTGCGCGACGGCCCAGATGATGTTCTTGGGACCGAGCGCCGCGTCGCCGCCGAAGAACACGTGCGGCAGCGTCGACTGCAGCGTCTTCTCGTCCAGCGCCGGCATGCCCCATTCGTCGAAGTCGATGCCGATGTCGCGTTCTATCCACGGGAACGCGTTCTCCTGGCCGACCGCGATCAGCACCTCGTCGCAATCGAAGATCTGATCGGGCTCGCCGGTCGGCACCAGCCGGCGCCGTCCGCGCTCGTCGTAGACCGCCTCGACCTTCTCGAAGCTCATGCCGGTCAGGCGGCCCGCCTCGTACAGGAAGGCCTTGGGCACCAGGAAGTTCAGGATGGGGATGCCTTCGTGCATGGCATCTTCCTTCTCCCACGGCGAGGCCTTCATCTCGTCGAAGCCCGAGCGGACGATCACCTTGACGTCTTCGCCGCCGAGGCGGCGAGCGGTGCGGCAGCAGTCCATCGCGGTATTGCCGCCGCCCAGTACGATGACGCGCTTGCCGATCTGCGAGCGATGGCCGAACGACACGGAGGCCAGCCAGTCGATGCCGACGTGGATCTGTGCCGCTGCCTCCTGCCGGCCCGGCAGATCGAGATCGCGGCCGCGCGGCGCGCCGCAGCCGACGAAGACGGCATCGAAGCCTTCCGCCAGCAGCGCGTGCATCGAGTCGACGCGGCGGCCGGCCTGGAACTCGACGCCGAGATCGAGGATGTAGCCCGTCTCTTCGTCGATGACTTCTTCCGGCAGCCGGAAGCGCGGAATCTGCGTGCGTATCATGCCGCCCGCCCGCGTATCGCCGTCGAAGACGGTGACGGCGTAGCCCAGTGGTGCCAGGTCGCGGGCCACCGTCAGCGAGGCCGGCCCCGCGCCTATACAGGCGACGCGCTTGCCGTTGCGGCGCGCGGCGGGGCGGGGCATGCGGTCGCGCACGTCATCCTTGAAATCGGCGGCGACGCGCTTGAGCCGGCAAATGGCGACCGGTTCGGGCTGCTCGGCCTGGCGCTGCTCGACGCGGCCGCGCCTACAGGCCGGCTCACAGGGACGGTCACAGGTGCGCCCGAGAATGCCGGGGAACACGTTCGATCGCCAGTTGACCATGTACGCGTCGGAGTAGCGGCGCGCGGCGATCAGTCGGATGTACTCGGGGACGGGGGTGTGGGCCGGACAGGCCCATTGACAGTCGACTACGCGGTGGAAGTAGTCGGGGTCTCGGATATCGGTCGCCTGCAACGGTGTCTCCTCGCTGTGCGGCGCGCGGCGGCCTGCGGACGGAGGCGATGGCTCGTCCGGGCGCGCTCGTCTGCCGCGGAGTCAGTCTACGCCTGTGCAGTCGCACAATGAAAGCTGGGGCTTATGCGGGGGGCTGCGTACGCAACAGCCGGGGCGCCGGCGGCCGGTTTTTCGCGGCGAGCGGCGGCGAAAGGCGCTGCGTTCGGAGCGCCGCGCAGGCCGGGTGGTCGGACCAAGGCCTTCGGGCCGGGTCCGAACCGGTCCTGCGGGCTGCGTCCCCGGACCGGGCTTGCGGGCTGGCCCCTCCGGGCCGGGCCACCGAATTGCTGAGCTGCCGACGGACGCTCTTCGCCGAAGGGTGCCGTCATGGAGGAAACGGACAATGAACAAGTCAACCATAAGCCGGGTGGTGGCAGGTATCGCGGTTTCCGGGCTGCTGGCGGCGACGCTGCCGCCGCCAGTCGCGGCGCGGATGGTCAGCACCGAGGAAGCGGTCGGCGCTCGGCCGGCGGATCTGCAGCGCGCCGAACTGGCGGCGCTGCTGGCGCGCGACGATGTACGCGTGAGGCTCGAAGCCATGGGCGTGTCGCCGGCCGAGGCCATGCAGCGGGCTCAGGCGCTGGATGACCAGCAGGTCGCGGAGCTGGCCTCGCAGATCGAGCAGGCGCCCGCCGGTGCCGGCGTGCTGGCGGTGATCGGTATCGCGTTCGTCGCACTGGTGATCACCGATCTGCTCGGCTACACGCACATCTTCCCGTTCAGCCGGCGCGACACCCGTTGACCTGTAGAACGGTTGACGTTCGCGGCGATACGCGGCGGCGGCTCGCGCCGCTGACGCCGCTGCTGCTGGCCACGACCTTGCTGCTCGTGCTGCTCGGCGGCTGCGCGGCACCGCAGAGCGCGGCGCTGCGCGAGGCGTGGCGAGCAGCGGGCGCCGGCGCGGCGGCCGCAGGAGCAGACGTGGATTCGGGCGCAGCCGCGCAGCCGGGCGCAGGTGTGCGCTCGACCGACGTACGCTCTACCGACGTGCGCTCTACCGACGTGCGCTCTACCGACGTGCGCCTGGCCGCTCCGTTCCCGCTGCCCCCGGTGGCGCGGCTCGACGACGTACCCTTCGTGGCGCAGACCGAATATCAATGCGGTCCGGCGACGCTGGCCATGCTGATGCGCCGGCTCGGTCGCGACGTGACGCTCGATGAGCTGAGCCAGGCCGTCTATGTGCCGGCTCGGCAGGGCAGCCTGGCGGCCGAGATGCTGGCCCTGCCGCGGCGGCACGGACTGCTGCCGATGAGGGCGGCGACCAGCCTGCAGCCGCTGCTGCAGACGGTGGCGCAGGGCCGGCCGGTGATCGTGTTCCAGAATCTGGGACTGTCCGCGCTGCCGGTCTGGCACTACGCGGTCCTGGTCGGCTACGACCTGCCGGCCAATCGAGTCTGGCTTCACTCCGGGACCTCGCCGATGCTCGCCATGTCGCTCGACACGTTCGAGCGGACCTGGGCCCGCAGCGGCTACTGGGCAATGACGGTGAGCGAGCCCGATGCGCCGCCGCCCGACGCCGAGCCGCTGTCCGTGGTGCAGGCGGCGGCGGCGCTCGAACGGCTGGACCGCAGCGCGGCGCTGCGCACCTACGACGCGCTGCTGTCCCGCCGGCCCGACGACCGGCTGGCGCTGCTGGCGCGGGCCAATGCGCTGTATGCCGACGGCCGTCCGACACAGGCAGTGGCTGCCTATCAGCGGCTGGTACAGGCCCATCCGGACGCCGCCGACGGCTGGAACAATCTGGCGCAGGCGCTGGCCGAACTCGGCCGGCTCGACGAAGCGCGCCGCGCCGTGCAGCGGGCTCTGGCGCTCGGCGGGCCGCGGCTGCCCGTGTATCAGCAAACGGCGGCGCAGCTCGGGGCGGCGCAGCTCGGTTCCAGTCGCAGCAAAGCCCCCGCGCGCTAGCCGGGGCGGCGTTGCCGCCGCCCCACATTCACCGCGGCAGCGGCCCGGAAACGGCGCCGGACGGCGTCTGGCGCCCGATCCCGGCGCGATGGCGGTGGTAACATGGCGCATCGCCAACGCGACCCCACCCGACACGCAATCCCCCAATCGCCACTGCTGTCTCTCGAACTGCTGATCCGGAAGCCGGACGGCGTTCGTCGGCGCCGTCTTTCTCGCGGCTGTCCGAGCATCTTTGACGAGAATCTCGTTCCGAAAGGTGAAGAACCATGATGAAAGCGTTCCAGTCGAACTCCTATTTGTTCGGCGGTAATGCCCCGTATGTAGAAGAGCTCTACGAGAGCTATCTGAACAATCCCGGCTCCGTGCCGGACCAATGGCGCACCTGGTTCGACAGCATGCAGGTCGTGCCGGCCGCCGACGGCAATCCCGAAACCCGCGACGTCGCGCACGCGCCCATCGTCCAGTCGTTCGCCGAACGCGCTCGCGAAGGCCGCCTGCAGCCGCAGATCGCCGGCGGCGACCCGGCCACCGCACGCAAGCAGGTCTTCGTCCAGCAACTGGTCGGCGCCTATCGCTTCCTCGGCTCGCGCTGGGCCGACCTGGATCCGCTGCGCCGCCAGGAACGGCCGCAGATCCCGGAGCTGGAGCCCGCCTTCTACGACTTCACCGAGGGCGACCAGGCGCAGATCTATTCGGCCGCCAATACCTATTTCGGCTTCGAGAACGGCCGGCTGCGCGACATCCTGCAAGCGCTGCGCGACACCTACTGCGGCTCGATCGGCGCCGAATTCATGTACCTCAGCGATCCGGCGCAGAAGCGCTGGCTGCAGGAACGGCTCGAATCGACGCGCGCGCGGCCGAGCTATTCGCCCGACAAGAAGAAGCGCATTCTGGAACGGCTGACCGCGGCCGAAGGCCTCGAACGCTATCTGCATACCAAGTACGTCGGCCAGAAGCGCTTCTCGCTCGAAGGGGGCGAAAGCTTCATCGCGGCGATGGATGAACTGATCCAGGGCGCCGGCCAGGCCGGCATCCAGGAGATCGTCATCGGCATGGCGCACCGGGGCCGCTTGAACGTGCTGGTCAACACGCTGGGCAAGATGCCCAAGGAGCTGTTCGCCGAGTTCGAGGGGCACCACGCCGACGATCTGCCCAGCGGCGACGTCAAGTACCACAAGGGCTTCTCCAGCGATCTGTCGACGCCGGGCGGCCCGGTGCACGTGTCGCTGGCCTTCAATCCGTCGCACCTGGAGATCGTCAATCCGGTCGTCGAGGGCTCGTGCAAGGCGCGCATGGTGCGTCGCGGCGACCGCAACGGCGACCAGGTGCTGCCGGTGCTGGTGCACGGCGACGCATCGTTCGCCGGCCAGGGCGTGGTCATGGAGACGCTGAACCTGGCGCAGACGCGCGGCTACGGCACGCGCGGCACGGTGCACATCGTCATCAACAACCAGATCGGCTTCACCACCTCGGATCCGCGCGACACGCGCTCGACCATCTACTGCACCGACGTCGTGAAGATGATCGAGGCGCCGGTGCTGCACGTCAACGGCGACGACCCCGAAGCGGTCGTGTTCGCGACGCAGCTCGCGTTCGAGTTCCGCCAGCAGTTCCGCAAGGACGTGGTGGTCGATATCGTCTGCTTCCGCAAGCTCGGCCATAACGAGCAGGACACGCCGGCGGTCACGCAGCCGATGATGTACAAGCGCATCGGCCAGCATCCGGGCACGCGCAAGCTGTATGCGGACAAGCTCGTCGCGCAGAACGTGCTGGGTGCCGACGAAGCCGAGCGCATGGTGGCCGGCTATCGCGATGCCATGGACAAAGGCACGCATACGGTCGATCCGGTGATCACGAACTTCAAGAGCAAGTTCGCGGTCGACTGGCTGCCGTTCCTGAACCGCAAATGGACCGACGCCGCCGAGACGGCCGTGCCGCTGGCCGAGCTGAAGCGGATCGGCGAACGCATCACCACGCTGCCCGGCGACCTGAAGCTGCACCCGCTGGTCGAGAAGGTCATCAACGACCGCCGCGCGATGGCGCGCGGCGAGCAGCCGCTCGACTGGGGCATGGGCGAGCACATGGCTTTCGCCACGCTGGTCGCTTCCGGCTACGGCGTGCGGCTGTCGGGCCAGGATTCGGGCCGCGGCACGTTCACGCACCGCCACGCCGTGCTGCACGACCAGAACCGCGAGAAGTGGGACCAGGGCGCCTACATTCCGCTGCAGTTCGTCGCCGAGAACCAGGGCCAGTTCATCGTCATCGATTCGGTGCTGTCCGAAGAGGCTGTGCTCGCCTTCGAGTACGGCTATGCCACGGCGGACCCGAACACGCTGGTGATCTGGGAAGGCCAGTTCGGCGACTTCGTCAATGGCGCGCAGGTCGTCATCGACCAGTTCATCTCGTCGGGCGAGACGAAATGGGGCCGCGCCTGCGGCCTGGCGCTGATGCTGCCGCACGGCTACGAAGGGCAGGGGCCCGAGCATTCGTCGGCGCGGCTGGAACGCTTCCTGCAGCTGTGCGCCGAGCACAACATGCAGGTCTGCCAGCCGACCACGCCGGCGCAGATCTTCCATCTGCTGCGGCGCCAGATGATCCGCATGTTCCGCAAGCCGCTGGTCATCATGACGCCCAAGTCGCTGCTGCGGAACAAGGAGGCCGTGTCGTCGCTGGAGGATCTGGCCAAGGGCGAGTTCCGCACGGTCATCGGCGAGCCCGCCGGCGCCGTCGATCCGAAGAAGATCAAGCGCGTGATCGTCTGCACCGGCAAGGTCTATTACGATCTGCTGGCGGCGCGGCGCGAGCGCGAACAGGACGACGCCGCGCTGGTGCGCATCGAGCAGCTGTATCCGTTCGCGCACAAGGCCTTCGAGGCCGAGCTGAAGAAGTATCCGAACGCGACGCACGTGGTCTGGTGCCAGGACGAACCGCAGAACCAGGGCGCCTGGTTCTACATCCAGCATCATCTGAGCGAAGCGCTGAGGGAAGGGCAGAAGCTCAGCTACGCCGGCCGCGCGGCCTCGGCCTCACCGGCCGTCGGCTACTACGACAAGCACTACGCGCAGCAGAAGGAACTGCTTGCCGCCGCGCTCGGCGAAAGCCGCTCGCGTTCGCGCAAGACGGCCTGACGAGACGAAACGGGCGCGCCGCATCGGCCGCGCCCGTTTTCGCATTCGCTGCTTCCTATCCGCTGCCTTCTCTCTCCCCCGACCCGAATTCGTTTCCGGAGAATTTGAACAATGGCTCTCATTGAAGTGAAGGTTCCGCAATTGTCGGAATCGGTTGCTGAAGCGACGCTGCTGCA
Organism: Burkholderiaceae bacterium; assembly: GCA_050187175.1. Taxonomy (GTDB): domain Bacteria; phylum Pseudomonadota; class Gammaproteobacteria; order Burkholderiales; family Burkholderiaceae_E; genus Zeimonas. The sequence goes on along the minus strand of JBFWXS010000005.1, from coordinate 24,502 downwards.
ATGGCACAAGAAAGTCGGCGAGGCCGTGGCCCGCGACGAGAATCTGATCGACATCGAGACCGACAAGGTCGTCCTCGAGCTGCCGGCGCCGCAGGCCGGCGTCCTCTCGCAGATCGTCAAGGCTGACGGCAGTACCGTGGTGGCCGGCGAGACGATCGCGGTCATCGATACCGAAGCGGCGGCAGGCGCCGTGAGCTCGGCGCCGGCGGCTGCGCCCGCGCCGGCTGGAGCAGCGGCCGCAGGGCCTGCCCCCGCACCGGCTGCGGGAACTGCGGCGCCGGCCGCGGCTGCGCAGCCCGCCGGCGCCAAGGGTGGCGTCGCAATGCCGGCTGCCGCCAAGCTGATGGCCGAAGCCAATCTGTCGCCGGCGCAGGTCGCCGGCACCGGCCGCGATGGCCGCATCACCAAGGGCGACGTCATCGCCGCGCGCAGCGCCGCCGCGGCGGCTCCGGCACCGGCCGCGATTCCGACCGGCGTGCCGACCAGCAGCCTGCCTGAGGTCAAGGCGCCTGCCGGTCTGGAGACGCTGCTCGAGGGCCGTCCCGAGCAGCGCGTGCCGATGTCGCGGCTGCGCCAGCGCGTCGCCGAGCGCCTGCTGCAGTCGCAGGCGACCAATGCGATCCTCACCACGTTCAACGAAGTGAACATGCAGCCGGTGATGGATCTGCGCAAGCGCTACCAGGAGCGCTTCGAGAAGGAGCACGGTGCGCGGCTCGGCTTCATGTCCTTCTTCGTGAAGGCGGCGGTGCACGCGCTGAAGAAATACCCGGTGGTCAATGCCTCGGTCGACGGCACCGACATCGTCTACCACGGCTACTTCGATGTCGGCGTGGCGGTCGGCTCGCCGCGCGGCCTGGTGGTGCCGGTGGTGCGCAATGCCGATCAGCTGAATTTCGCGCAGATCGAGAAGCAGATCGCCGAATACGGCAAGCGCGCGCAGGACGGCAAGCTGGGTCTCGAAGACCTGACCGGCGGCACCTTCTCGATCAGCAACGGCGGCGTGTTCGGCTCCATGCTGTCGACGCCCATCATCAATCCGCCGCAGTCGGCGATCCTCGGCGTGCACGCGACCAAGGACCGCGCCGTGGTCGAGAACGGCCAGGTCGTCGTACGGCCGATCAACTATCTGGCGCTGTCGTACGACCATCGCATCATCGATGGCCGCGAAGCGGTGCTGTTCCTCGTGGCCATCAAGGAAGCGCTGGAAGATCCGGCGCGCCTGCTGCTGGATCTGTGAGGAGCGACGCGTCATGTCACAGACCTATGACGTCGTCGTCATCGGAGCCGGCCCTGGCGGCTACATCGCGGCGATCCGCGCGGCGCAGCTCGGCTTCAGCGTGGCCTGCGTCGAGAAGTGGCGCAATCCGCAGGGCGAGCTGGCGCTGGGCGGCACCTGCTTGAATGTCGGCTGCATTCCTTCGAAGGCGCTGCTGGCCTCGAGCGAAGCGTTCGAAGATGCCGCGCATCATCTGGCCGACCACGGCGTGAACGTCGGCACGCCCAAGCTCGATCTGGGCAAGATGCTGGCACGCAAGGAGTCGATCGTCAGCAAGATGACGAAGGGCATCGAGTTCCTGTTCCGCAAGAACAAGATCACCTGGCTCAAGGGGCACGGCCGCTTCGCCGGCGCCGGCGACGACGTGTACCGGATCGAAGTCTCCGCCGACAGCGACGACAAGGCCGTGCAGCTGATCGAGGCCAAGCACGTCATCATCGCCACCGGCTCCAAGGCCCGTCATCTGCCGGGCATCGCCGTCGACAACCAGATCGTCTGCGACAACGAAGGCGCGCTGTCGCTGACCGAGGTGCCCAAGCGCCTGGGCGTGATCGGCGCGGGCGTCATCGGCCTGGAGCTGGGCTCGGTATGGCGCCGGCTCGGCGCCGACGTGACCATCCTGGAGGCATTGCCTGCCTTCCTGGCGGCCACCGACGAGGCGGTGCAGAAGGAAGCCCGCAAGCAGTTCACCAAGCAGGGGCTGAAGATCCATCTGGGCGCCAAGATCGGTGCCGTCAAGACCGACAAGAAGGGCGTGCACATCGCATGGACCGACGAGCACGGCGCCGAGCAGACGCTGGACTGCGACCGGCTGATCGTCTCGGTGGGCCGCGTGCCGAACACCGACGGGCTGGGCCTCGATGCGATCGGGCTGGCCGCCGACGAGCGCGGCTTCATTCCGGTGGACGAGCATTGCCGCACGCAGGCCGCCAATGTCTGGGCGATCGGCGACGTGGTGCGCGGTCCGATGCTGGCGCACAAGGCCGAGGACGAAGGCGTGATGGTGGCCGAGCTGATCGCGGGCCAGAAGCCGCACATCGACTACAACTGCATTCCGTGGGTCATCTACACGGCGCCCGAAGTGGCCTGGGTCGGCAAGACCGAGCAGCAGCTGAAGGGCGAAGGCCGCGAGGTCAAGACCGGCCAGTTCCCGTTCGCGGCCAATGGCCGGGCACTGGGCATGGGAGCGTCCGACGGCTTCGTGAAGGTGATCGCCGACGCCGCCACCGACGAAGTGCTGGGCGTGCACATAGTCGCCGCCAATGCCTCGGACCTGATCGCCGAGGCGGTGCTGGCGATGGAGTTCAAGGCTTCCGCGGAAGACATAGGCCGCATCTGCCATCCGCATCCGTCGATGTCCGAGGTGATGCGCGAGGCGGCCCTGGCGGCAACCGACAAGCGCGCGCTGAACATGTGATGGGGCGCGCCCGGGCGTGACAGTCGTCGAGGCCTACGAGCAGGCTCTTTCCGAACGCGGCTATCGATCGGACGCGGCGCAGCGCGCCGCGGTCGATCGACTGCAGCACATGTACGACGCCTTCGTCGAGTTCAAGGCGCGGCGCTCGAATCGCATCAAGAAGCTGATCAACCGGCCGACGGTGCCGCGCGGCGTCTGGCTGTACGGCGGCGTCGGCCGCGGCAAGAGCTTTCTGATGGACTGCTTCTATGCGTCGGTGCCGGTGGTGCGCAAGACGCGGCTGCACTTCCACGAGTTCATGCGCAGTGTGCATCGGTCGCTGGAGGAGCTGAAGGGGCAGGCCGATCCGCTGGACGCCGTGGCGGCGCAAGTGGCGCGCCGCTACCGGCTGATCTGCTTCGATGAGTTCCACGTCTCGGACATTGCCGACGCGATGATCCTCGAGCGGCTGATGCGCGGGCTGTTCGCGCACGGCGTCACCTTCGTGATGACCTCGAACTACCATCCGGACCAGCTGTACCCGGACGGCCTGCATCGCGAGCGCGTGCTGCCGGCGATCGCGCTGATCAAGGCGAACGTCGACGTGCTGAACGTCGATGCGGGCGTCGACTATCGACGGCAGACGCTGTCGTCGGTGCGCGCCTATCTGACGCCGCCGTCGCCGGAGAACGACCGGCTGCTGCGCGACACCTTCGCGGCGCTGGCCGAGGCCAAGGACGAAGATCCGCGGCTGATGATCGAGCATCGCGAGATCCGCGCATTGCGCCGCGCCGGCGGCGTGGTCTGGTTCGACTTCCGCACGCTGTGCGGCGGACCGCGGTCGCAGAACGACTATCTGGAAATCGCCAGCCAGTTCCACACCGTCATCGTGTCGGGCGTGCCGCGCTTGAGCGCGTCCATGGCCTCGGAGGCGCGCCGCTTCGTCTGGCTGGTCGACGTGCTGTACGACCGGCGCGTGAAGCTGATCCTGTCCGCCGACTGCCCGGCCGATCAGTTGTATACGGACGGCGCGATGGCCAATGAGTTCCATCGGACGGTCAGCCGGCTAGTCGAGATGCAGTCGCGCGAATATCTGGAGGCGCCGCGGCGCGACGCCGGCCTCGGGCTCGACGGTCGGCGGACGTGATGGCACGGCGGAGGGCTGCATGAGGATCGTCGTGCGTCGGCCGGCCTTGGAGTGGATGGCGGCGGCCTGGCTCGTCGCAGGCGGAGCCGGGTTTGGGGTGCTGGCGGTTTCGGCGCCGATGCAGGCCCAGGCCCAGGCCCAGACGCAGACGCAATCGCCAACGCAATCGCAATCGCAGCCGACCGCGGCCGCACCCACGCAATCTTCGGGCGCCGCTGCCCGCTCAGTCGAGGGTGGCGCCAGCGCTGCCGAAGCGCGGGCGATCCTGGAAGCCGCGGCCCGCGAGCGAGCGCGCCTCGATGCCGCGCTGCAGGCCGATGAAGCAGACTGCAAGCGCCGCGTGCTCGTCAACGATTGCCTGGCGCGCGTGCGGGCGGAGCACCGGGCCGCCGACCAACGGCAGAGGCAGCGTGAGATCGCAGCGCGCCGCGTACTGCGCGACATTTCGTTGACCGAACGCAACGAGCGGGCCGCCGGCGATGCCCGCCGTCGCGATGACGAGACGCAGGGCTCGGCGGCTGATCGCGAAACGGCGCGCGCCCGTCAGGATGCGCGGCAGCAGCAGCGCGCCGATGCCGAGCGCGAGCGCGCGGCGCGCGAGGCCGCACGACGGCCGGCGGCGCGCGAGGCGGAAGAGCAACGCCGGCGTCGTGAGCAGGCGCTGCGGGAACGCCAGGCCGAGGCCGCCGAGCGGCAGGCGCAGGAGGCCGCCAATGCCGCGCGCTTCCACGAGCGGCAGCGCGAGGCGGCGGAGCGCGATCGGCAGCGCCGAGCCAAGGCCGAAGCACGCGTGCGCAGCGCCCGCGAACGCGCGGCGCAGCAGCTGGAACAGCAGGCGCAGCGCGAGCGGCGCCGCGCCGAGCAGGAAGCCCATCGGCTGGACCGGGCCGCCGCGCGCAGCGAACGGGCCGCTCGCAATGAACGGGCCGCGCGCAAGCCGGCCCCTGGCAGCCCGCCGGCGCCTGCGGCACCTGCCGCGCCTACGGCGCCCACGGCACCCATGGCGCCCGCGGTTCCTGCGGCGCCCGCGCCAGCCTCGCCTTGAGCGCGCCAGATGGGCACAGTATCATTCAGATCGGTATGACCAGCGAACGTAGCCCGGACGTCATCAAGCAGCGGATCGCCGAGCTGCAGCTCGAGCATCGGGGCCTCGACACGATGATCGAGGCCATCGGCACGCAGCCGCACTTCGACGAGCTGCAGCTGCGCCGGCTGAAGAAGCGCAAGCTGCAGATCAAGGACGCCATCGTGTTGCTGCAGATGCAGCTGGTCCCGGACGTGCCGGCCTGACATTTCGTGGCCCGCCGCGGCGCTTGGAATCGAATTTGACCTCAGACCTGCAAGGCTCGGTGGCGGCCGCGTTTGCCGCCGGCGGGCCCTTGGCCGCGGCGCAACCCGGCTATGCTGAACGCAGCGGACAGCGCGAACTGGCGTCGGCGGTGGCCGGCGCGATCGAGCATGCGTCGACGCTGGTGGCCGAGGCGGGTACCGGCACCGGCAAGACCTTCGCATACCTGGTGCCGGTGCTGCTGTCGGGTGGGAAGGTCCTGATCAGCACGGGCACCAAGACGCTGCAGGATCAGCTGTTCTCGCGCGATCTGCCGCGCGTCAAGCAGGCGCTCGGACTGAACGCCAACGTCGCGCTGCTGAAAGGGCGCGCCAACTACGTCTGCCGGCACCATCTGCGCCGCAATCTGGAGGACGGCCGCTTCGAGCGGCGCGAGGACATCGCGGTGCTGCGCCGGATCGAACGTTTCGCCGCGATATCGCAGACCGGCGACCGCGCGCAGGCGCCGGGCATCGCCGAGGAGTCGCCGGTCTGGGCCAAGGCGACATCGACCCGCGAGAACTGCCTGGGCCAGGATTGCCCCGATCTGGCCGGCTGCTTCGTCTTCAAGGCCCGGCAGGCCGCGCAGCAGGCTGACATCGTGGTCGTCAACCATCATCTGTTCTGCGCCGACCTCGCGCTGCGCGAGGAAGGCGTGTCCGAGCTGCTGCCGGCATCGAACGCGGTCGTGTTCGATGAAGCCCATCAGCTACCCGAGATCGCCACGCAGTTCTTCGGCCGCAGCATCTCGACGCGGCAGCTGGGTGATTTCGCGCGCGACCTGCTGCGCATCGGCCTGGCCGACGCGCGCGATGCCGCCGACTGGACGTCACTGACGCGCGGCCTCGAACAGGCTATCCGCGTGCTGCGGCTGGCGGCCGGGCGTTTCCCGGGACGAATCGATGCGGCGCGGCTGCGCACGATGGGGGAATTCCGGCTGGCCGTCGAAGGGGTGGCGGCGGCGCTGCCCGCCGCCGAGCTGGAGGCGGCGGCGGCACGCAGCCGCGACCTGCTGCGGCTTGCGTTGCGCGCGCGGGAGCTGACGGGCCGGCTGCGGCGCTGGCTGCAGGGACTCGACGCGCAGCCCGCGCCGCAGCCTCCGGCGGCCGACCAAGGCGAGCCGGCCGAGCATCGCGCCGACGACGACGAGCCTGCCATCCTCTGGGTCGAAACGCATCAGAACGGCGTGACGCTGCACGCCACGCCATTGTCGGTCGCGGCTAGCTTTCGCCGTCACCGCGAAGGGGCGCGGCGGGCCTGGATCTTCACCTCGGCGACGCTGGCCGTGGCCGGCCGCTTCGATCATTTCGTCGCGGCCATGGGCCTGGAGGGCGCGCAGACGCTGTGCTGGGACAGCCCCTTCGACTATCAGCGGCGTGGCTTGCTGTACGTGCCGCGCGGCATCGGCGATCCTGCGTCCGCCGAGTTCGGACGCCGCGTCGCCGATGCGGCCTGGCCCTTGATCGCCGCCAATCGCGGCCGTGCATTCGTGCTGTGCACCAGCCTGCGGATGGTCGATCAGCTCGCCGGCCTGCTGGGCGAGCGCATCTCCCGCGACGCGGGCGGCATCGAGCTGCTGGTCCAGGGACAGGCATCGCGCTCGACGCTGATCGAGCGTTTCCGCCAGGCGGCTCAGCCGCTGCTGATCGGCAGCGCCAGCTTCTGGGAAGGCGTCGACGTCGTGGGCGGGCAGCTGTCGCTGGTCGTCATCGACAAGCTGCCGTTCGCTTCACCCGATGATCCGGTTTTGCGGGCTCGCGTCGATGCCTTGCGCCGTGCCGGTGGCGACCCGTTCCAGCAGATCCAGCTGCCGGCGGCCGCCATGGCGCTGAAGCAGGGCGCGGGCCGGTTGATCCGCTCGGAAAGCGACTGCGGCGTGCTGGTGATCTGCGACGAGCGGCTGCTGTCGAAATCCTACGGCAAGCGGCTGCTGCAGAGCCTGCCGCCGTTCACGCTCGGCCGTGACGCGGAGCAGGCGATCGGCTGGCTGGACGCCGGCTCCGAGACGGCATCGCCGCAGGCCTAGCCATCGCCGCAGGCCTGGCTGCCGTTCAGCGCCAGACCTGCCACCAGCGGCGCGAGTCTTCCGGGTAGCCCCTGGCCAGCAACTGGCTGTCGGGGAAATTGCTGCGCAGCACGCGCTCCGCGTCGTCGCGCAGGTCGTTCAGGCCCAGGCGCTCGTAGGAGCGCACCATCAGGTACAGCGCTTCCTCGACGGCCGGCGAACGCTGGTACTGGCGGACGACGCCTTGTGCGCGATTGGCCGCCGCGATGAACGCGCCGCGGCGGAAGTAGTAGCGTGCGACGTGCACTTCGCCCTGGGCCATGGAGTTGATCAGGTACGCCATGCGGGATTCGGCGTCGGCCGCGTACTTGCTCTCGGGAAAGCGGTTGATCAGTTCCTTGAACGAGTCGAACGACTCGCGCGCCGCCTGCAGATCGCGCTCCGACAGATCCTGGCCGCCGAAGCGGGCGAACAGCCCCTGCTGCTCGTTGAAGTTGATCAGTCCCTTCAGGTAATACGCATAGTCGAGCGATTCATGGTTCGGATGCAGCTTCATGAAGCGGTCGACGGCGGCCAGCGCGAGGGCGCGCTCGTTGTCCTTGAAGTGCGCATACGCAATGTCAAGCTGAGCCTGCTGCGCCCAGCGGCCGAACGGATAGCGCGACTCGAGCTTCTCGAGCAGCTTGATGGCCGGCTCCCAGTTGCCGGTGGCCATCTCTTCCTTGGCCTCTGAATATAATCGTTCGGGCGTCCAGCCGATGGTGAGGTCCGGCCCGTCCCCGGTGCTGCAGGCGGCCAGCGACACGACCACGATAGCGGCGGCGAGCGCGCGCAGCCAAAGCGCAATGGATTTCATGGAGCCGATTATAGCCAAGCCCTCCGGGGATGCCCCCGACTCAGCGGCAGGCGGGCCGATACGACGCCGCAAGGCGGCCCGTTCGCGGGCGGCGCCCGCCGGACCGGATCAGCTTGCATCCGATGCTGCCGCCGTGGCGGCTGAGCTTGGGGCCGCCACTGCCGCCGATGCTGCGCCTCGGGCTGCCATCGACGCTGCGCCTCGAGCCGCGGCCGAGGCTGAGCTTGCGGCCGACGTCGAAGCGATCGTCCTGTCGGCGGTGTCCGGTGCCGGCCAGCGCCTCGATCGCTACGTCGCCGAACAGCTGGCGCCCCGGCTGCCCGGCGTGTCGCGCACCCGGCTGCAGCACTGGATCGCGCTGGGCGCGGTGCGCTGCGACGATCGTGTGCTGCCGGCCAAGACGCGGCTGACCGGCCGTGAGTCGATCGTCGTCGAGCCGCAGCCGCGTGATGCGGACGCTGCGTTCGCGCCCGATCCAGTGCCGCTGGACGTGCTTGCCGAGGACGATGCCCTGCTGGTGCTGGCCAAGCCGGCCGGGCTCGTCGTGCACCCGGCGCCCGGCAACTGGCGCGGTACGCTGATGAACGGGCTGCTTTATCACCGGCCCGGCCTGGCGGCGCTGCCGCGCGCCGGCATCGTGCACCGGCTCGATCGCGACACCAGCGGACTGATGGTGGTGGCCAAGACCGAAGCCGCGATGCAGGCGCTGGCCGCTCAGCTGGCCGATCGCAGCATGGGGCGCCGCTACCTGGCGCTGGCCGACGGCCGCTGCGCCGCCGCCGGGCGCGTCGATGCGCCGATCGGGCGCGACGAGGCCTCGCGCGTCAGGATGGCAGTAGTGCCGGCGTCCAAGGGACGTGCCGCCTGCACGTTCTATCGCAGTCTGGCCGGCGGCGCGCTGGGCGGCCGGCCGGTCACGCTCGTCGAGTGCCGGCTGCAGAGCGGCCGGACGCACCAGATTCGCGTACACCTGCGCAGCATCGGCCATCCGCTGGTCGGCGATACGCTATACGGCGGACCTGCCGTCGACGGGTTCGCTCGCCAGGCACTGCACGCCTGGCGGCTGGCACTGCGACATCCGGCCGGCGGCGGGGGGGGGTGCTGGGAGCAGCCGCTGCCGCCGGACATGCTCGATCTGTGCCGGCGCGCCGGCATCGACATCGAGCTGGCCATGGAACGCGCGCATGCGGCTTTCGAGCCCGATTGAGGATCTTGCGATGAAGGAATTCCGATGAAGGAAACGCGGCCCGAGCCCGCCACCGTCGAGCGCGCCCCCTGGCATGCGCTGGCCGAACTGGTCCCGGACTGGTCGGTGCCCGGCGTGCAGGCCTTCGTCAGCGGACGGCGCGGCGGCGTCAGCACCGGCCAATGGGGGCTGGCCGACGGGCTGCCCGGTGGTCTGAACCTCGGTTCGCGCTGCGGCGACGACGCGCAGGCCGTGCGGGAGAACCGCCGCCGCCTGCGCGCCGTGCTGCCCGCCGAGCCGTGCTGGCTGCGGCAGGTGCACGGCACCGCAGTGCACGTCGTCGGCGCGACGGCTGCTCAGGACGAGCCGATCGCCGACGCCGCCGTCACCGGACGCCGCGGTGTGGTGCTGACCGTGCTGACGGCCGACTGCCTGCCGGTGTTCTTCGCCGAGACGCAGGGCAGGGCGGTCGGCGTCGCCCATGCCGGCTGGCGCGGACTGGCTGCGGGTGTGCTCGAGGCGACGGCGCAGGCGCTGCGCGAACATGTGCCTGCCGGCGCCGAGCTGCAGGCCTGGCTGGGGCCGGCGATCGGTCCGGCGGCGTTCGAGGTCGGCGACGACGTGTACCGCGCATTCTGCGAGCAGGACCCGGCCAGCGCGGCGGCCTTCGTTCCCGGCGTGCGTCCCGGCAAGTGGCTGGCGGATCTGTACCGGCTGGCGCGGCTCAGGCTCGGCCGGGCCGGTGTGACGAGCGTGAGCGGCGGCGGCCACTGCACCGTCGGCGAGGACCAGCGCTTCTATTCGTTCCGCCGCGATGCCGGCAGCGGCCGCATGGCCTCGCTGATCTGGCTGGATCCCTGAGCGCCGGCTGCAGCGGCCGCCGGACCCGTCCGCAGTGGCTGCTCCTCAGGCATCGGCTCTTCCAGCTGCGCCGCCAGCGCGCGCCGGCGCCTGCGCCGCGGAGTGTCCATCAGGTACAGCACGATCCCGAGCGGCAGAGCGCCATAGAACACGAAGGTCGCCAGTCCCGCGGCGAACGAGGTTTCGGTGGCCGCCATGAGCACCACAACATATAGCCACGCGATTGAAACTATGTACATCGGGATTACCCTTCTGGACGAGCGATGCTGCACGCAGCCACAGTCATAGCTCGGCAGGGCCGCTCCGGCGCGTGCCCACGGGCCGGCATGGTTGTTGCGTTGACAAAATAAACTCGCGGTGCAGAATGATCAAACGATACCTGCGGGATGAGCGTGGAGAGAGCGATGCCGGGCGCGGCAAGAGATAAGACTACAGCCGCGACGCAGTCGCGCAAGACTAAAGCCGTCAATCCCGACAAGCCTCGCCGCAGTACGCGCAAGAGCAGCGCGCCGCCTCGCGGTGCGGCCGCCGCCGAGGCGGAGGGCCAGCGCACCGGCGCGGCGCAGGGCGGCAAGCGCAGCAGCGCCGGCGCCGCGCCGTCATCCGATCCGCGATTCTTCGATCCCCGGTCCTTCGATCCCCGGTCATTCGATCCATTCTCGCCGCAGCTCGAACCCTTGCTGCAGGCAGCGGCGCCTTCAGCCATCCACGTCGATCCGCGCCGGCTGGCCGAGCTGCAGGCGGACTATCTGCGCCGCGTCCGCGAACTGCTCGGCAGCGCCGAGCCGGCGCCGCCGCAGGACCGGCGTTTCGCCGATGCGGCATGGCGCAGCGGCCCCTACGCGTGGACGGCCGGCCTGTACCTGCTTAACGCGGAATTCATGAAGCGGCTGGCCGATTCGGTGGACGGCGAGCCGAAGGCGCGCGAACGCGTGCGCTTCGCCGTCGACCAGTGGATCGATGCGATGTCGCCGGCCAACTTCCTGCTGACCAATCCCGAGGCGCAGCAGCGCTTGATCGAAACGCAGGGCAAGAGCCTGCAGCAGGGCATCCAGAACCTGATCGGCGACCTGCGCAAGGGCCGCATCTCGCAGACCGACGACTCGGCTTTCGAGGTCGGACGCAACGTCGCCACCACGCCCGGCTCGGTCATCTACCAGAACGAGCTGATCCAGATCATCCAGTACGAACCCACGACGCCTACGGTAGGCAGCCGTCCGCTGCTGATGGTGCCGCCCTGCATCAACAAGTACTACATCCTCGATCTGCAGCCCGAGAACTCGCTGGTCGCTCATGCGGTGGCGCAGGGCCATACGGTGTTCATGCTGTCGTGGCGCAATGTCGGCCCCGAGCAAGGGCATCTGACCTGGGACGACTATCTGGAGCACGGCGTCATCGAGGCGATCCGCGTCGCGCGCGAGATCAGCGATCAGCAGCGCATCAACGTGCTCGGCTTCTGCGTCGGCGGAACGCTGCTCGGCGCGGCGGCGGCGGTGCTGGCCGCGCGCGGCGATCGCTGGATCGAATCGATGACGCTGCTGACGACCTTCCTCGATTTCGCCGACCCGGGCGTCATCGGCCTGTTCGTCGACGAGGCCTTCGTCGCCTATCGCGAAACCACGCTGGGCGGCGGCGGTGTGATGCCGGGCCGCGAGCTGGCCGCCACGTTCAACTTCCTGCGGCCGAACGACCTGGTCTGGAACTACGTCGTCAGCAACTACCTGAAGGGCGAAGCGCCGCCGGCCTTCGACCTGCTGTACTGGAACAGCGACGGCACCAATCTGCCGGGGCCGATGTACTGCTGGTATCTTCGTCATACCTATCTGCAGAACGAGCTGCGCATCCCCGGACGCCTGCGCTGCTGTGGCCAGCCCATCGACCTCGGCGCGATCGGCGTGCCGACCTACATCTACGCGTCGCGCGAGGATCACATCGTCCCCTGGCGCGGCGGCTATGCATCGACGCAACTGCTGAAGGGACCGCTGCGCTTCGTGCTCGGCGCATCCGGTCACATCGCGGGCGTCATCAATCCGCCGGCCAAGAACCGCCGCTCGCACTGGATCAACGACAGGCTGCCGACCTCGGCCGACGACTGGCTGGACGGCGCGCTCGAGCATCCGGGCAGCTGGTGGCCGGACTGGGTCGACTGGCTGTCGGCGTATCGCGGCGAGTCGCGCAAGGCGCCGGCCCAGCCGGGCAACGAACGGCTGCGCGCGCTCGAACCGGCGCCGGGCAGCTACGTCAAGCAACGGGCGCCGTAACCGATGCGCGATCGCCGCAACGTCGAGGGCATCCGTTCAGGCCCGTCCGCCGCTCCGGCGGACGGTGCCGATGAAAGCCGGAGCGGTCAGCCGGCCCTGTATTACCGACCAAACAGAAAGCGAAGAGGATCGTCATGAGCACACGAATTGCTTACGTCACGGGCGGCATGGGAGGCATCGGCACGGCGATCTGCCGACGTTTCCACGACATGGGCTATGTCGTGGTCGCAGGCTGCGGACCGACGCGCGACCATGCCAAGTGGATCGCCGAGCAGAAGGCCTCGGGCTACCAGTTCCATGCATCGGTCGGCAACGTGGCCGACTGGGAATCGACCAAGGCGGCCTTCGAGCGCGTCAAATCGGATCTGGGCCCGGTCGACATCCTGGTCAACAACGCCGGCATCACGCGCGACGGCGTCTTCCGCAAGATGTCGCAGGAAGACTGGCGGGCGGTGATCGACACCAATCTGAACTCGCTGTTCAACGTCACCAAGCAGGTCATCGACGGCATGCTCGATCGCGGCTGGGGACGCATCATCAACATCTCTTCGGTCAATGGCGCGAAAGGGCAGTTCGGGCAGACCAACTACTCGGCGGCCAAGGCCGGCATGCACGGCTTCTCGATGGCGCTGGCGCAGGAAGTGGCCAGCAAGGGCGTCACCGTGAACACGGTATCGCCCGGCTACATCGGCACCGACATGGTGATGGCCGTGCGCGAGGACGTGCGCGAGAAGATCATCCAGACGATTCCCGTGCGGCGGCTGGGCAAGGCCGAAGAGATCGGTTCGATCGTCGGCTGGTTGACCACCGACGACGCCGGCTTCACGACCGGTGCCGAGTTCGCGTGCAACGGCGGCTTGCACATGGGATGAAGGCGCGAACCGGCGCGGCAGCCGCCCCGGCGGCCGCGCCGCGGATCCGGCGTCCCGTCAGCGGGGCGCTCGCCAGATACGGAAGCGGAGAGCTCAATGGCCAATGCCACTCGATTGATCAAGAAATATCCGAACCGGCGCTTGTACGACACGCAGACGAGCGCCTACATCACATTGGCCGACATCAAGCTGCTGGTGCTCGACAACGAGGACTTCAAGGTCGTCGACGCGAAGTCGATGGAGGATCTGACGCGCCAGATCCTGCTGCAGATCATCCTGGAGGAAGAAGCCGGCGGTGCGCCGCTTTTCTCGTCGGCGATGCTGGCGCAGATCATCCGCTTCTACGGCCACGCCATGCAGGGCATGATGGGCACCTATCTGGAGAAGACGATGCAGGCCTTCGTCGAGATCCAGAACAAGCTGCAGGAGCAGTCCAAGGGCTTCTACGATGCCAAGGGAATGCCGAACCCGGAGATGTGGGCGCAGTTCATGTCGGTGCAGACGCCGATGATCCAGACGATGATGGGCAACTACATCGAGCAGAGCAAGAACCTGTTCGTGCAGATGCAGGAGCAGATGCAGGCGCAGACGCGCAACATGTTCCAGAACTTTCCGTTCCCCGGTGGCCAGCCGCCGGGTGGGCCCGGGCCTGGACCGGGTTCCGGCTCCAGCGGCAGCGGCAGTAGCAGCGGCGACAAGAAATAGCGCCGCAGGCTAAAATATCCGGTTGGTCGGACGCCGCCTCGCCAGCGGCGTTTTTGTTTTCTGTCGTCAGGAAATCTCGATGTCGATCGTCGAAAAACAAGCGCGCCGGCCCGGCGCAGTAGCGAAGGACCACGCCGGCGCAGCAGCGAAGGGCCGCCCCGTCGCAGCAGCGAAAGGCCGCGCCGCCGCGGCAAAGGAAAAGCATTCCGGCGCCGCGCAAGAGGGTGCTTCGGGCACGGCGCCGCAGGGTCATTCCGGCGCGGCGCCGGGGGCCCGGCCGCGGCGTGCGCGTCGGGCAGCCGGGGCCGCGCCGAAGGTCGGGTTCGTGTCGCTCGGCTGTCCGAAAGCGCTGGTCGATTCCGAGCGCATCCTGACCCAGCTGCGCGCCGAGGGCTACGACATCGCTGGCGACTACGGCGGCTCGGACCTGGTCATCGTCAACACCTGTGGCTTCATCGACGAAGCCGTGCAGGAATCGCTCGATGCGATCGGCGAGGCGCTGGCCGAGAACGGCAAGGTCATCGTTACGGGCTGCCTGGGAGCCAGGCAGGGCGCCGACGGCGGCAATCTGGTGGCCGAGGCGCATCCCAAGGTGCTGGCGGTCACTGGGCCTCATGCCACTGCGGAAGTGATGCAGCACGTGCATTCGCATCTGCCCAAGCCGCACGATCCGTTCACCGACCTGGTGCCCGCGGCGGGTATCAAGCTCACGCCGCGGCACTATGCGTACCTGAAGATCTCCGAGGGCTGCAACCATCGCTGCAGCTTCTGCATCATTCCGGCCATGCGCGGCGACCTGGTCAGCCGGCCGATCGGCGACGTGATGCGCGAGGCCGAGGCGCTCGTCAAGTCGGGTGTGCAGGAGCTGCTGGTGATCTCGCAGGACACCAGCGCCTACGGTGTCGACGTCCGCTACCGTACCGGCTTCGTCGACGGCCGGCCGGTGCGCACGCGTATGACCGAACTGGTTCGCGAACTCGCGCGGCTCGGCGTCTGGGTGCGGCTGCACTATGTGTATCCGTATCCGCACGTCGACGAGGTGCTGCCGCTGATGGCCGAGGGCAAGGTGCTGCCGTATCTGGACGTGCCGTTCCAGCATTCGCATCCGCGCATCCTGAAGCTGATGAAGCGGCCGGCCTCCGGCGAGAAGAACATCGAGCGCATTCGCGCCTGGCGGGCCATCTGTCCCGATCTCACGATCCGCAGCACCTTCATCGCGGGCTTTCCCGGCGAGACCGAGGACGAGTTCGAGCACCTGCTCGATTTCCTGCGCGAGGCCGAACTCGACCGCGTCGGCTGTTTCGCCTATTCGCCCGTGACGGGGGCCGCCGCGAATGAACTGCCCGGCGCCTTGCCGGACGAGGTCCGCGAGGAGCGGCGCGCGCGCTTCATGGAGGTCCAGCAGACGATCAGCGAACGGCGGCTGCGCCGCTGGGTGGGGCGCGATACCGAGGTCCTGGTCGACGCCATCGAGCACGATGCCGCACAGGGACTGTGGCGCGCCGTGGCCCGCTCGCCGGGTGACGCGCCGGAGATCGACGGCGCCGTGTTCGTGGCCTTGAGCGGACGCGCTGAAGCCGAGGCGCTGCCGGCCGGCGCGCGCGTCAAGGTCCGCATCGACGATGCGGACGAGCACGATCTGTACGCGAATCTGGTGGACTGACGCGAACTGCCAAGCCTCCCCAGGCGGGCATTTCTGCAAGAGCTAAACGCCGATTCGGTAGGGGTGCGCTTGCCAAGATGTCTGAAATGATGAAAAATGACATCAAAATTGATGCAGGCATGCGATGCGAACCACTGTCACCATCGATGACGCCTTGTACGCCAAGGCGCTTGAGCTCGCCGATCCCGAAATGGACAGAGCCGACCTGTTCAGGGAAGCGATCAAGACTTTCGTCCGCGTCCAGGCCGGCAAGCGGCTTGCGGCTCTCGGAGGAAATGCGCCCGAGATGCGGGACATCCCGCGTCGACGCGAGGCTTCGCCGAAGTGAGCGTGCTCGTCGATACGCCAGTATGGGTGGACCACTTTCGTCGGCGTAACGCGACGCTGGTCGAGCTGATCAAGCTGGACCTGGTGCTCACCCACCCTATGGTGGTGTTGGAGCTCGCCTGCGGAACGCCGCCGCAACGAACGCGGACGCTCGACGACATGGAGCTGCTTCATAGCGCGCAGCAGGCAAGCCTGACCGAAGTGCGGGCCTTCATCGATCGGGAGAAGCTGTACGGCTCAGGCTGCGGATTGGTGGACATGGTGCTGCTGAGTTCAGCGCTGATCACGCCTGGGGGACGGCTGTGGACCCTGGACTCCCGGCTTGCGGACCTGGCCGGGCGGTTCGGCATCGCCTATCTCGCTGCAGCTCACTGAATGCGGCCCGGGTCCGGCGGTAATGGGGCCGTCGCGGCGGCTGCGATGGCCAGGCCGGCGCCGACGACCAAGGCCGCGACAGCCAGCCACGACGCAGCGACGAAGGATCCGCTGCGCTCCGCCAGCCAGCCGCCGACTGCGGGGCCTATGATCTGGCCGGCGCCGAATGCGACGGTCATCACCGCGATCGCCTGATCGGGCCGGTCGGGAGCCAGCAGCCTGGCCTCGACCAGCGCCAGCGTGCTGACCGCGATGAAGGTGCCGCCGAGCAGCGCGCCGCCCGCCAGCACGGCGGCCGGTGTCTGGCCGAGCGCCACCAGCGCCACGCCGACCGCTTCGAGCAGCAGCGCAGCGGCGATCGCACGGCAGCGGCCGATCCGGGCGGCCGCGCGCACCCACAGCCAGTTCGACGGAACGCTGGCCAGGCCGACAGCCAGCCAGGCCCATAGCTCCAGCACCGCGGCCTGCGGCATCTGCCGCACGATGACGACGATGAAGGTGGCGGTGATCACGTAGCCGAAACCGAGGCAGCCATACGACCAGACGAGGTAGTTCAGCCGGCGCCGGTCGCCGGCGCGGCGGCCCGGCGCTGATGCCGCAGCCGAGAGGGTCTGAGTCGTCGGCGTCGTCAGGCAGCGCCACGGCACGATCATCGCCGCGGCGCTCAAGGCTCCGAAGGCAAGCCACAGCGCCGCCGCGCCCACGTCGGCCTGCCGGCCGGCATAAACGATCAGCGCCGACAGCACGATGCCGATGCCCGCCCCCGAATAAGGCACTGCGGCCAGCGTCGGGCGCCGCGCGCGAGCCATCGCTTCGAAGACCATGGCCGAGGCGTAGATGAGCACGAACGCGCTGGCCAGGCCGGCGACGAAGCGGATCGCGCTCCAGCCGACAGCGCCGGCCTCGACCGCCATCGCCGTAGTGCTCGCCGCGCTGGCCAGCAGCCCGGCGCGCAGCCAGCCGACGCGATGCCTGACAAAGCTCGAGCGTGAAGCAAGCAGCGCACCGAGCAGATAGCCCGCGAAATTGGCCGATGCGACGATGCCGGCCGCGGACAGCGTCAGGCCGGAGGTCTCCAGCATCGGCGGCAGCATCGGCGTATAGGCGAAGCGGCCGACTCCCATCGCCAGCAACAGCGAAACGGCGCCCGCCAGAGCGATCGTGACCGCGCCCATGGCTGGCCCGGGCCTCAGGCGGACGCCGGCCTGTCGGAGAACCAGTTCAGGATCGCGTCCAGCCCGCAGTGGTTGATGGCCTGCGTGGTCTGCGCGCGCACGACAGGCTTGGCCCGGTACGCGACCGACAGTCCCGCAATGGCCATCATCTTCAGGTCGTTCGCGCCGTCGCCGACCACGATCGCCTGCTGCGGCGCGCAGCCCAGCTGCGCGCAGGTTTCCTCGACCGTGCGGCGCTTGACGTCGGCATTGACGATCTCGCCGAGCACGCGGCCGGTCAGCCGGCCCTTGTCGAGCTCCAGCGTGTTCGAGCGCGTGAAGTCCAGGTTCAGCCGGCGGCCGAGGCGGCTGGTGAAGAACTCGAAGCCGCCGGAGACCAGCAGGATCTTCAATCCGGCCGCGTGCGCGGTGCGCAGCAGCGTCTCGGCGCCGGGCGAAAGCCGCAGCCGCTCGTCGTAGACGCTCTGCAGCACGCTCTCGGGCAGGCCGGCGAGCAGGGCCACGCGGCGCTTCAGGCTCTCGTTGAAATCGGTGATCTCGCCGCGCATCGCGGCTTCGGTGATCGCGGCCACCTCGGCCTTGCGGCCGGCGTAGTCGGCGATCTCGTCGATGCATTCGATCGTGATCAGCGTCGAATCCATGTCGAAGGCGATCAGCCGGTAGTCGGACAGCCGTGCTTCGTCCGGCACCAGCGCGGCGTCGACGCCTTGCGCGTCGGCCAGCGCCGCGATTGTGGCGCGTTCGTGCTGCACATCGCACCATTCGGCCAGTGCCGCTGTCCGGCGCGCGGCGGGGCGTCCCAGCTGCTGAGCGAACGCCGAGACGGCGTCGTCGGTGAGATGCGGATGCTGGATGACGAGTCGTTTCATGGCGGGAGGATGTTCGGGGAATGAGCGCCGACGAGCGCCGTTCAGGCGCTCAGCCCCTTGATGATCTCGCGGATCCGCTGCAGGCGGCTGTTCAGATCCGGTGTCGAGATCGTGAATCGCAGCCGGTCCTGCCCGGACAGCTTGACGTCGCGGCGGCTCTGGATGAACTTGATGATGCGGAGGGAGTCGATCGGCGGATTCGGCGTGAACTGGACCACGATGGTTTCGGCGGCCGCGTCGATCTTGGCGATGCCCAGCCGCTGCGACACGATGCGCAGCCGGTGCGTCTCGACCAGCGCACGGGCCGGCTCGGGCAGCTGGCCGAATCGGTCGACCAGTTCCTCGCGCAGCAGATCGATGGCGTCCTCGGTGGTGCAGTTCGCCATCCGCTTGTACAGCGTCAGCCGCTCGTGCACGTCGCCGCAATAGTCGTCGGGCAGTAGCGCCGGAACGTGCAGCTTGATCTCGGTGGTGGCCGCCAGCGGCGCGGACAGGTCGGGTTCGCGGCCTTCCTTGAGCGCCTTCACGGCCTCGTTCAGCATCTCGGTGTACAGCGCGAAGCCGACTTCCTGCATGTCGCCGGACTGGTTCTCGCCGAGCACTTCGCCGGCGCCGCGGATCTCCAGGTCGTGCATCGCCAGATAGAAGCCGGAACCCAGTTCCTCCATCATCTGGATCGCTTCCAGGCGCTTGGTGGCGTCCTTCGTGATCGCGCTCTCGTCGGGGATCAGCAGATAGGCGTACGCCTGGTGATGCGAGCGGCCGACGCGGCCGCGCAGCTGATGCAGCTGCGCCAGCCCGAAGCGGTCCGCGCGGTGCATCACGATGGTGTTCGCGGTGGGTACGTCGATGCCGGTCTCGATGATCGTCGTGCACAGCAGCACATTGAAGCGCTGCTGGTGGAAGTCGCGCATGACGCGTTCGAGCTCGCGCTCGGGCATCTGGCCGTGCGCGATCGCGATACGCGCTTCCGGCACCAGCTCGGCCAGATGCTGGCGGCGGTTCTCGATGGTCTCGACTTCGTTATGCAGGAAGTAGGCCTGGCCGCCGCGCTTGAGCTCGCGCAGCAGCGCCTCGCGGATCGTGCCCTCGGATTCGCGGCGCACGAAGGTCTTGATCGCGAGCCGCTTCTGCGGCGCGGTGGCGATGACCGAGAAGTCGCGGATGCCGTCCAGGCTCATGGCCAGCGTGCGCGGGATCGGCGTCGCGGTGAGCGTCAGCACGTCGACCTCGGCGCGCAGCGCCTTCAGCGCCTCTTTCTGCCGCACGCCGAAGCGGTGCTCCTCGTCGATGATGACCAGCCCGAGACGCGGGAACTTCACGTCGGCCGACAGCAGCTTGTGCGTGCCGATGACGACGTCGATCTGTCCCTTGTTGATCTGCTCTACGGCGGTCTTGGTCTCCTTGGCCGACTTGAAGCGCGACAGCTCCGCCAGCCGCACCGGCCAGTTGGCGAAGCGGTCGCTGAAGGTCTGGAAATGCTGTTCGGCCAGCAGCGTCGTCGGGGCGAGAATCGCCACCTGCTTGCCGTCGGCGATCGCGACGAAGGCGGCGCGCAGCGCCACCTCGGTCTTGCCGAAGCCCACGTCGCCGCAGACGAGCCGGTCCATCGGCTTGCCCGAGACCATGTCCTGCACGACCGCGTGGATGGCGGCGAGCTGATCGGGCGTCTCCTCGAAACCGAAACCGTCGGCGAAGGCCTCGTAGTCGTGCGCGTCGAAACGGAATGCATGGCCGGTGCGTGCGGCGCGGCGCGCGTACAGGTTCAGCAGTTCGGCCGCGGCGTCGCGCGCCTGCTGCGCCGCCTTGCGGCGCGCCTTCTCCCACTGGCCCGAGCCGAGCTGATGCAGCGGCGCGTCCTCGGGGCTGGCGCCGCTGTAGCGTCCTATGACGTGCAGCTGCGAGACCGGCACGTACAGCGTGGCTTGATTGGCGTAGATCAGATGCAGGAACTCGGTCGGTCCGTCGCCGAGGTCCATCGTGATCAGGCCTTCGTACCGGCCGATGCCGTGCTGCGCGTGCACCACCGGGTCGCCGATCTTCAGTTCCGACAGGTCGCGGATGATCGCGTCGACGTCGGTCTGCGTCTCGCGCAGTCCGCGGCGCGTGCGGCGCACGGTGCCGACGAACAGCTCGGCCTCGGTGATGACTGAGATGCCCGGCATCGCGACGATGAAGCCGTCATGCACCGGGCCCACTGCAATGGCCGCTTCCTCTTCGCCCGCCAGGAACTGCGGCCAGCCGTCGGCCGGCGGCAGCGACATGCCATGATCGGCGAACAGCTGCGCCAGCGTCTCGCGGCGGCCCGCCGATTCGGCCACGATCAGCTTGCGCGTGCCCGATTCGACGAGGAAGCGCTCGAGGCGTTCGATCGGCTGTTCGGCGCGGCGGTTGACGGCGACGTCGGGCAGGGCCGTCGTGAAGCGGGGGCGAGGGGCCGTCGGGGCCGGGGCGGCCTCGGCGCTGTCACCGCCACCGCCGTCGCCATTGCCGTTGCCATCGCCACGGACATCGCCACGGGCATCGCCGTCGCCATCGCTGTCATCATCACCGCCGTTCCGCAGCGCCCAGCGTCCGAAGCGCTTCGCCTCGGTGAAGAAGCGCTCGGCGGCGATGAACAGCTCGTCGGGGCGCAGCAGCGGCCGCTCCGGGTCGTGCGACAGGAATTTGTGGCGCTGCTCGGCCTCCTGGCCGAAGCGGCGCGCGACGTCCTCGATGTCGCCGTGCGAAACGACGATCGACCCCTCAGGCAGATAGTCGAACAGCGTCGCCGTGCTGTCATGGAACAGCGGCAGCCAGTACTCGATGCCGGCGGGCGCGATGCCGTTGCCGAGGTCGCGGTAGATCGTGGTCTTCGACGGATCGCCTTCGAAGCGTTCACGCCAGCGGCCGCGGAAGGCGGCGCGCGAGGGCTCGTCCATCGGGAACTCGCGGCCGGGCAGCAGCCGGATGCGTTCGATCGGATACAGGCTGCGCTGCGAGTCCGGATCGAAGGTGCGGATCGATTCGATCTCGTCGCCGAACAGGTCGAGCCGGTACGGCAGCGTCGCGCCCATCGGATACAGATCGATCAGGCCGCCGCGCACGCAGTACTCGCCCGGATGAACCACCTGCGACACGTGCTCGTAGCCGGCCAGCGTGAGCTGCGATCGCAGCCGCGCCTCGTCGAGCCGCTGGCCCTTGTGGAAGAAGAAGGTGTGCGACGCGAGAAACGACGGCGGCGCCAGCCGGTGCAGCGCCGTGGTGGCGGGCACGAGCAGCACGTCGCAGTCGCGCTGCTGCAGCGCGTACAGCGTCGACAGCCGTTCGGAGATCAGGTCCTGATGCGGCGAGAACGCATCGTACGGCAGCGTCTCCCAGTCGGGCAGCACCAGCACGCGCAGGCCGGTGCCGAACCAGCGCAGTTCTTCGCCGAGCCGCTGCGCGTCGGTTGCGCCGGCCGTCACGATGGCCAGCGTGCGGTCGGCGCCGCGTTCGCGCAGCGCGAGCCGGGCCAGCAGCAGCGCGTCGCCGGAGCCATGGCAGCGCGGCAGCGTCACCACATGGCCCGGCTTGGGTGCGGGGATGCCGGCGGTGGCGGACAGCAGGCCGGGGTGCACGGCCGCGGCCGCGATCGCGGCGGGATCGGCAGGCGTGGCCGTGCCGCCCGGCGAGCCGCCGGCCGCGCGGGGACCTGGGCCAGACCGGGAGCCGGAGTCGGAACCCGGGCCGAGGGCGGGGCCGGAGCCGGAGCCGGAGCCGGCGTCGGGGAGACGGCCGGAGCCGGCATCGGGGCCGGCGCCGCCGGCAGCCGGGCGGCCGCTGCCGACGGCGGAGCCGGCTGCGCGGCGCGACGCGCCGGTGCTGCGGGCGGGCGGGACGGACGAGGGGGCGGGTTTGTTCAAGGGATGGAGCGAGCGCGTCGCGAAGGCCAAGCTTAAAATTCTAACTTTTCTCACTGATCGACGATGTCCGCGAACCTTTCTCCGGCCCGGTCGCCGCGCTGTTTCGCCATCGTGCCGGCCGGCGGAGTCGGCGCGCGCGTCGGCGTCGCAACGCCCAAGCAATATCTGTCGCTGGCCGGCCGCAGCATGCTGCAGTGGTCGGTGCAGGCGCTGCTCGCGGCCGACTGGATCGAGCGGATCGTGGTGGTGGTGGCGCCCGGCGACGACCGCGCCGCGCCGCTGCTGGCCGGCCTGCCGCGCGTGGTGCTGTCGGCGCAGGGTGGCGCGACGCGCCGCGACACCGTCCGCGCGGGGCTTGCCGCGCTGGCGCAGGCCGGCGAGGTCGATCCCTCCGACTGGGTCCTGGTGCACGACGCCGCGCGGCCCGGGCTGGACGGCACGCTGCTGCAGCGGCTGCGCGCCGGCGTCGCCCATTCCGCGGTCGGCGGCCTGCTGGCACTGCCTGTCGGCGACACGGTCAAGCGCTGCGTCGCCGGTGCCGCGACGCCGCGCGTGGCCGGCACGGTGCCGCGCGATCAGCTGTGGCTGGCGCAGACGCCGCAGATGTTCCGTTTCGGGCTGCTGGACGATGCGCTGCTGCGCTTCGACGCGACCGACGAAGCGTCCGCGGTCGAGCAGGCCGGCCACGCGCCGCTGCTGATCGAGGGCGGGCGCGGCAACTTCAAGGTGACCACGGCCGACGACCTGCGATGGATGCGGCTGCTGCTGGAGCGGCGATGACGAGCAGATTCCGAATCGGACAGGGCTACGACGTGCATGCGCTGGTGCCCGGGCGCGCGCTGATCATCGGCGGTGTCGAGATTCCGCACACGCACGGCCTGCTCGGCCATTCCGACGCCGACGTGCTGCTGCACGCGATCACCGACGCACTGTTCGGCGCCGCCGCGCTGGGCGACATTGGCCGGAACTTTCCGGACACCGACGAGCGCTGGCGCGGCGCCGACAGCCAGGATCTGCTGCGCGAGGCCGCCGCCCGGGTGCGCGCCGCCGGCTGGGTGCCCGGCAACGTCGATGCGACGGTGATCGCGCAGGCGCCTAGGCTGGCAAGCCATCTGCCGGCGATGGCCGAGCGCATCGCTGCGGCGCTGCAGATTGATGTAACTCAGGTCAACATCAAGGCGAAAACCAATGAGCGGCTCGGCTATCTGGGCCGCTCCGAAGGAGTGGCCGCGGAGGCGGTGGTCCTGCTCGAATCGGCAGGCCCGGGCGGCACAGACGGCGTCCGTGGGCCCTAGCGTTTACACTCCCGCCTGTAGCTGAAGACAGACAGGAGGAATTAGGCCATGAGTTCCAACAAGCGCCGGCTCCCGGTTTGGCCGAGGATCGCGTTCGTTGCAGCGCTCTGCGCGGGTGCCGCGGCGAGCCCTGCCGGCGCGGCCGAAACAGCGCCGGCCGGGGTAGTCAAGACGGTGACGGGCCAGGCCTGGGTCAGCAGCGGCAGCGGCGAAATCCGTGCGGTCGTCGGCATGCCGGTACAGGCCGGCGCCACCGTGCGCACCGGCGACGATGGCGCGCTGGGCCTGACGCTGAAGGACAATACTGTCATGTCGCTCGGTCCGCGCACCGAGATCGCGCTCGACGCCTTCGTCTTCGACCCGGGGCGCGACCGGCTGGGCCTGACGCTGCGGCTGACGCGCGGCACGCTGAACTTCATCTCGGGGCTGATCGCCAAGCTGCGGCCCGAGGCTCAGATCATCCGGACGCCGACCGGAACCATTGGTGTGCGCGGCACGCATTTCCTCGCCAAGGCCGGGGACTGATCGATGGCGGGTTCGCATGTCGCGGCGCTCGCGCTCGCGGCCGCCGCCGGCCTGTCGCTGATCAGCGGCTGCGCGGGTGTCCCGCCGGCGCCGGCGGCCCCGCAGCAGTCGTACGTGATGCTGGTTGCATCGCCCGACGGCAGCGTCGGCTCGATCTCGGTCAGCGGCCCGAAGGGAACGGTGGTGCTCGATCGCGCCGAGCAGCGCACGCTGCTGGACGGCTCCGGGACGCCGCCGGCGCTCAGCGACGAGCAGATCCGCGCCGACTTCGCCGCGGCGCGCGCCGCGCAGCCGCCGCTGCCGCTGCGTTTCATCCTGTACTTCGAGACCGGTACGACGCGGCTCACCCCCGAGTCCGAACAGCAACTGGCGGAACTGGTGCGGCGCGCCGGCGAGCGCAGCGGCGTCGACGTCATGATCATCGGCCACACCGATTCGGTCGGCCCTCAGGAATTCAACGAGCGGCTCGGGCTGCAACGCGCGCAGATCATCGCCGC
>JBFWXS010000004.1:143575-184999 GCA_050187175.1 Burkholderiaceae bacterium | reverse complement strand
GCCAGCAGCAGCATGGTCAGCAGGAACAGGCCTGGTGTCAGCAGCCACTGCCGCAGCCGCAATGCGCTGCCGCTGCTCGACGACAGCAGCGCGCCCAGATTGGCCGAGATCAGCGCGATGGTCAGCAACACGCACAGCAGGCAGCCCGCGACCAGCGCGTAGGCCAGCACACGCCTGCCCGCTTCGCCGACCGGTGCGGGTTTCGGGGCGGCATCGTCCATGACGTCTCCCCTACGCGTTGATGACGGGGAAGAGCCGGGTAAAAGGCCAGGCAATCAGATCCAACACCTCCGGCGAACTTTGCGCCGAATCACGGAGCGCGTCAATCGCGCGCGGCGGCCTGCAGGCGACGGGCCAGATCGACCCAGACGGCCGGCGGCAGATCTTCGGCACGCAGCGTGCCGTCGACATCGCCGGCATCGACGCCGCGCTCGGCCAGCCATGGCAGCAAGGTCTTGCGCAGCATCTTGCGCCGCTGCGCAAAGGCCGCTGCCAGCAGCTGCTGCAGCGCTGCCGGATCGTCGAGCGCCGGCGCTTCGCGCACGATCATGCGCACCACGGCCGAATCGACGCGCGGCGGGGGATCGAAAGCCTGCGGCGGCACGACGAACAGCGATTCGACCTCATAGAACACCTGCAGCAGCACGGTCAGGCGGCCGTAGTCGGCACTGCCCGGCTCGGCCACGATGCGGTCGACCACTTCCTTCTGCAGCATGAAATGCTGATCGGAGACGGCCGCGCGATAGGCCAGCAGATGCACCAGCAGCGGACTGGAGATGTTGTACGGCAGATTGCCGACGATGCGCAGTTGGGCCGGACCATCTGCCGCGGCGAGCGCGCCGAAGTCGAAGGACAGCGCGTCGGCTTCGTGCAGGCTCAGGCGTTCGGGCCCCCAGCGGCGGCGCAGCCGCGCAGCGAGGTCGCGGTCGATCTCGACCGCATCGAGATGCTCGATCCGCGCCAGCAGCGCCGTGGTCAGCGCGGCCAGTCCCGGCCCGATCTCGACGATGCGTTCGCCCGATCGCGGCGCGATCGCGGCGACGATCGCCTCGATCACTGAAGCGTCGGCCAGGAAATGCTGGCCGAAACGTTTGCGTGCCTGGTGGCCGTCGACCGGCCGGGCGGGACTCACTCGAGCTTGTACTCGACGTAGGTGCGGTCGCGCAGCTGCCGCAGCCAGTCTTCATAGGTTTCTTCGATGCGGCGTTCGCGCAGCGCCTGGCGCGCCGCCTGCCGCACGCGATCGGGCGAGGCTTCATCGGTCCGGCGCTCGACCACCTGGATCAGATGCAGGCCGAACGGCGTGCGCACCGGCGCGCTGAGCTGGCCGGGCTGCAGCGCGTCCATCGCGCGTTCGAACTCGGGCACCGTGTCGCCGGGATAGATCCAGCCCAGGTCACCGCCGCGGCCCGCGCTGCCGTCGGCCGAGTACTGGCGCGCCAGCTCGGCGAAGTCGCCGGTGCCGGCTTCGACCCGCTGCTTGATCTCATTGAGCCGGCGCAGCGCCTCGGCTTCGCTGATGACCTCGTTCGGCCGGATCAGGATGTGGCGCGTATGCGTCTGCGTGACCGGCGCGCCCGACAGCTGCGGCGCCGACGCCGAGCGCCGGTCGATCAGCTTCAGCAGATGGAAGCCGGCCGGACTGCGCAGGATCGCCGCCTGCTGTCCGGGCCGCAGCTTGGCGACGGCCTCCACGAACAGCTGCGGATAGCGGTCGAGCGGCCGCCAGCCGAGGCTGCCGCCGCTCATCGCCTCGGGCGCGTCGGAAAAGGCGGCGGCCAGTCGGCCGAAATCGGCGCCGCGCTGCAGTTGCTTCTCGAGCTCCTCGGCGCGCGCGCGCTGGCGCTCGATCTGGTCCGGCGTGGCGCCTTCAGGCAGGCGCAGCAGGATCTGCGCGATGTGCAGCTCGGTGTCGGCGTCGTTGCCGGCCTGCGCATGCGCGGCGATGAACGCATCCACGTCGGCCTCGCTGATCTGGATCTTCGAGTCGATCTCGCGTTCGCGCAGCCGCTGCCGGATCATCTCCTCGCGCAGGTCTTCGCGGAAGCGGTCGAAGGACGTACCGTCGCGTTCGACGCGCTCGCGCATCTGCGACACGGTCAGCTGGTTCTGCTGCGCCAGCGTCGCCGTGGCGCGGTCGAGCTGCGCCTCGTCGATGCGGATGCCCAGGTCGCGCGCCTCCTGCAGCTGGGCGCGGTCGATGATCATCCGTTCGAGCACCTGCTTCTCGAGCGCGTCAGTCGGCGGGATCTCGATGTTCTGACGGCGCAGCTGGCGCCGCGCCACCTCGGTTCGCAGCGCCAGCTCGCGCGAGGTGATCGCCTCGCTGTTGACGACGGCGACGATCCGGTCGAGCGAGAGGACCGACGAGGACGGCGACGGCGGCGAAGACGGCGGCGGCGGCGAGGACGACGGCGACGATTGCGTCGGAGATTGCGACGGCGACGACGACGCCGCCGGCTGGGCGATCGCTGCCGGCAGCGCCAGGCCGAGCACGGCGACGGAAGCAAGACGGGACAGCAAGTGACGGACCATCATTCGTAGCCGAAATAGCGGGAGGGCGTCGGAGGCTGATCGTTGGGCAGCCGATAGCCCGGAATGTTCCTGCGCAATATATCAAACGGGTCGGAGCCGATCCGCGCAACCCCCTTCAGCTCCAGCTGGATGAAGAAGGCGGTCGTCGCCTGCCCCTGAGCGGTCTGGAAGCGCTGAATCACGAAGCGCGTTCCCCAGCAGCAGGCGCTGTACTCGAAGCCGAGCACGCTCTCGATGATGCCGCGCTCGTTAGGAATACGGCTGATCGGATCGATGCCCTTGTCGAGGAACGAATAGTTCAAGCGTCCGAGCATCGTCCAGCGCGGCGCCACCGGCCAGCGCCACGAGGTGTCGAGCTGCCCGAGTTCGTCCCGCCGGTAGCGCAGCCCGATGTTCAGGATGCGGCCATCGGCGGGCAGATAGCGCCACAGAAGGCTGACGCGCGGAATCTTCGAATTCTCGACACTGTACTGCAGACCGGTGTCGAAGCTCATGCCGTTGCCCAGATCGCCGGAAGCGGCCAGCAGCAGGTCGGAGCGCTCGTCGGTGCGCGGCGGGATGCCCGGAATGGCCACGCGCTGCTCGGAGAAGTAGACGCGCTGGCCGATCGCGAAGCGCAGCCGCTCGGCGCCGGTCTCCGGATCGATCAGGCGCGACACCGCTGCCGCCGTCAGCTGATTGACGTCGGCGATGCGGTCGTTGCCGATGAACGTGTTCTCCGAGAACAGCTGGGCGAAGTTGAAGTCGGCCACCGTCGTGTCGAACACCGGGATCCGCGTCTGATCGCGGTACGGCGTGCGCGCGTAGAACAGGCGCGGCTCCAGCGTCTGCGTCATGTCGCGGCCGAAGAAGCGCGCCGGCCGCTCGAACACCAGGCCGGCGTCGACCGACAGCGTCGGCACGGCGCGATGCACGGAATCGGGAAAGCCGCCGACGCCGTCGAGCTGATAGCTGCTCAGATGCAGCTGCGCCTTGGGCACGACGAACCAGCCCGGCCGCACGATCGGGTAGCTGACCTGCGGATTGGCGACCAGCCGCCAGCCCTGCACCATGTTGCCCAGCGGCGCGCCGAAGCGGGTCGCGTCCAGCGTCGTATCAATGTCGAAACCGGCGATGCCGCGCTCGACGTTGCGCAGCTGGATCTGCGGCACGCGCTCGTACGGGCCGGGCCGCGCGTCGAGAATCGACTGCCACTTCTGCACGTTGAACAGCATCGTCCAGCTCTGCCCCAGCGAACGCGTGGCATAGAACTGCCGCGGCAGCACGCGCTCGGCGCTGGACAGGATGGAGCGCGAGTAGTCGACGAAGTAGTTGTCGTCGGACACACCGCGCACGTCCCAGCCGCCCGACCAGCCCGCCCAGTTCGTGAACTGGTTCGTCAGGTTGAAGTAATAGCGGCTGGTGTCGGTCTTCGGATCCTTGGGATTCCAGTCGAACGCCACGCGGCCGAAGAAGCTGGGCTCCAGGTAGCGGAACTCGGCGCCCAGCTGCAGGCCGCGCCGCATGCTCAGCCGCGGATACAGCGTCAGGTCGCGATTCGGCGCGATGTTCCAGTAATAGGGCACGACGATCTCGCCGCCGGTCCGCGAATTGATCGACAGCGTCGGCGCCAGGAAGCCGCTCTTGCGCTCGTCCGACAGCGGGAACGCGAACACCGGCGCGCCGAGGATCTGGATGCCCTTGAAATACAGGCGCGCCGTGCGGCCGGTGCCCTCGCCCTGCGTCTCATCGATGGTCATCGTCTCGGTGAGCAGGATCCAGTCGGGATTGTCCGGTTCGCAAGTGGTGTAGCTCGCCTGGTTCAGCCGCATCAGGTCCGGGCCGAGGAAGTCGATCCGGTTGGCCCGGCCGCGGCCGCCGTAGGCCGGCAGGTAGTAGCTCGGCGACGCGAACCAGCCTTCGTTCGCATCGATCTTCAGCTGCAGCTGCGGTCCGGTGAAGACGTTGCCCTGGCGCGTGATGCGGACGTTGCCGACGCCGACCACTTCGTCGTCCGCTTCGTAATAGGTGATGCGGTCGCCGCGCACGACGGTGCCGGCGCGGCGCAGCTCGGCGTCGCCCTCCAGCGTCGTTTCGCGCTCGGTCCGGCCGTACAGCCGCTGTCCGCGCGCATAGACAGGGCGCCCCTCGCTGATGTCGGCGTGCTCTTCGCTGAGACCGGGGTCCAGCTTCAGGACGACGCCGGCATCGCGAGCGCCGGCGCCCGCCTGGGCTGGCTCGATCCGTACCGGCTCGATGCGCGCCGGCTCGACGCGTGCAGGTTCAACCCTCGCCGGTTCAACCGTCGCCGGTTCGACGCTGGCCGGTTCGACGCGCATCGGCTCGGCGGCCCAGGCCCGGCCGGTCGACAGGCCAGCCGCAGCCAGCATCAGCGCGGCGGTCAGACCGGCGGCCAAACGGGACAAGGGCGCGAGAGTCGGTCGGAAGCAGGGCCGGCGCATTCGTCGCGCTTGGATCGCGAAGTGGACGGATTGGACCCGGGCGGTGCCGCACCGGGGACGAGTGC
Source organism: Burkholderiaceae bacterium (assembly GCA_050187175.1). GTDB lineage: Bacteria > Pseudomonadota > Gammaproteobacteria > Burkholderiales > Burkholderiaceae_E > Zeimonas. The sequence continues at coordinate 179,958 of JBFWXS010000004.1, read as the reverse complement.
CGAAGCTCGAACGGCGGTGGACTATTATACGGGGCTGTCCTGCCGCCCCTTCATGACACCCGAAACCGAAGATCTCCGGCTGGCCGAGTTGCGCGGCTGGCTCGATTCGCTCGCCGGCGCGACGGCGACGCCCACCGTTCCGCCGCTTCGCCCGGAAACGCTGCGCCCCGCCTCGGACGACGCCAGCTTTCGCCGCTACTTCCGCATCGACTGCGGCGGCGGGCCGGACGACGCCGCTAAGCGCGGCGGCTCCAGCCCCGCCGCCAGCGTCATCGCCATGGACGCGCCGCCGCCGATGGAGGACTGCCGCCCGTTCGTCGCCGCCGCGCGCGTGTTCGGCGACGGCGGCGTCAAGGTGCCCACGGTGCTGGCCGCCGACCTCGACCGGGGCTTCCTGCTGCTCGACGACTTCGGTTCGACCACCTACCTGTCGCAGCTCGGCACGCCGCGCGCCGACGCGCTGTACCGCGACGCGCTCGGTGCGCTGGTCACGCTGCAGGCGGCCAGCCGTCCCGGCGTCTTCCCCGACTACGACGAGGCGCTGCTGCGCCGCGAGCTCGAGCTGTATCCGGACTGGTATGTGGCCAGGCACCGCGGCGTCACGCTGAGCGAGGCCGAGCGGGCCCGGCTGTCGGCCGTGTTCGAGCGGCTGCTGGCCAATAATCTCGCTCAGCCGCGCGTCTTCGTGCATCGCGACTATCACTCGCGCAACCTGATGGTGCTGCCCGGCAGCGACAATCCCGGTGTGCTCGACTTCCAGGACGCCGTCTACGGTCCGATCACGTACGACCTGGTCTCGCTGCTGCGCGACGCCTACGTCGACTGGCCCGAAGCCCGGCAGATCGACTGGGCCGCGCGCTATTGGGACGCCGCCCGCCGCCGCGGCCTGCCGGTCGACGTCGACTTCTCGCTGTTCTACCGCGACTTCGAATGGATGGGCCTGCAGCGGCACCTGAAGGTCCTCGGCATCTTCGCGCGCCTGTACCACCGCGACGGCAAGGACCGCTACCTCGGCGACATGCCGCGGGTGCTCGCCTACGTGCTGCAGGTGACGCGGCGCTACGGCGAATTCGATGCGCTGACGCGGCTCATCGAACGCATCGAGCGGCAGCCGGCGCAGACCGGGTATACGTTCTGAAATGGACGCCCGCTCGCCGCGGCCGGCCCCGCGCACGTACGCATCGCATCGCGGCGGGCGCGCCTTGCGCCGCGACAGCCACGCATCGCGCCGCGGCAGCCACGCATGACACCACCGCTTGCCGCCATGATCCTCGCCGCCGGCCGCGGCGAACGCATGCGCCCGCTGACCGACCATTGTCCGAAGCCGCTGCTGCCGGCCGGCGGCAAGCCGTTGATCGAATGGCATCTGGGCGCGCTTGCACGCGCCGGCGTCCGCGACGTGGTCATCAATCATGCGCATCTCGGCGCCATGATCGAACAGGCGCTCGGCGACGGCAGCCGGTGGGGACTGCGCTTGCGCTACTCGCCCGAGGCGCAGGCGCTCGAGACCGCCGGCGGCATCGCGCAAGCCCTGCGCTGGCTCGGTGAAGGCCCGTTCCTGGTGGTCAACGGCGACGTGCACTGCGGCTTCGATCTGGGACGCGCCCGAACCATCGCCCAGCAGATGCGCGTCGCCGGCCTGCTCGGCTGGTGCGTGCTGGTCGACAATCCGGCCCACCATCCGAACGGCGACTTCGAGCTGCACGACGGGCTGATCGCCGCCGAGCTGGACGTGCCGGCCTCCGCGCCCGGAACACTTCCCGCTGACTCGCCCGCGCGCCTCACGCCCGCGCGCCTCACGCCCACCCACCTCACGCCCACCCGCCTCACGTTCTCCGGCATAGGCCTGTATCGCGCCGAGCTGTTCGCCAGCGTGGCGGCCGGCACGCGCGCGCCGCTGGCGCCGCTGCTGCGGCACGCCGCGCTGCACGGCCGGCTCGGTGGCGAATACTACGGCGGCACATGGACCGATGTGGGCACGCCACAGCGGCTGGCCGAACTGGATGCACAATTGAAACGGGATTCGCCGCGTTGAACCGGGATCTGCCGCATGGCCGAACCCGCCGGCCCTGCGCAGCCCGCCCTGGACGAGGACAAGCATGCAACCGTACCAAAGCCGACGACAGCAACTGGCCGACGCGATGCGCGCGCGCGGCGGCGGCATCGCGATCGCCTTCACTGCTCCCGAAGTACCGCGCAATCGCGACAGCGACTTTCCGTACCGCTGGGACAGCTACTTCTACTATCTGACCGGCTTTCCGGAACCCGAAGCCGCGGTGGTCGTCATCGCCGACGGCGAACGCAGCGAATCGATCCTGTTCTGCCGCGACAAGAACGAGGAACGCGAGATCTGGGACGGCTACCGCTTCGGCCCGGCGATGGCCGGCGAACGCTTCGGCTTCGATCGCGCCCTGTCGATCGCCACCATCGACGAAGAGCTGCCGCGACTGCTCGCCGACCAGCCTGCACTGTGGTACGCGCTCGGCAGCGACGACCGCCTCGACGCGCGCATCCACCGCTGGCTGTCCGCGGTGCGCGCGCAGGCCCGCGCCGGCGTGGCCGCCCCCACGCAGGCCTACGACCTGTATGCGGTGCTCGACGAGATGCGGCTGGTCAAGGACGAACACGAGCTCGACCTGATGCGCCGCGCCGGCAGGATCTCGGCCGCCGCGCACGTGCGCGCGATGCGCGCGACCTGTCCCGGCCGCTACGAATACGAGGTCGAAGCCGAGCTGCTGCACGAGTTCCGCCGCAACGGCTCGCAGTTCCCCGCCTACGGCTCCATCGTCGCAGGCGGCCGCAACGCTTGCGTACTGCACTATCGCGGCAACGACGCGCGGCTCGAGGACGGTCAGCTGCTGCTGATCGACGCCGCCTGCGAGCTCGACGGCTACGCTTCCGACATCACACGCACCTTCCCCGTCAACGGCCGCTTCTCGGGCGCGCAGCGCACGCTGTACGACATCGTGCTGGCGGCCCAGCAGGCCGCGATCGACGCCACGCGCGCCGGCGCGCGCTTCACCGATCCGCACGACGCCGCCGTGCGCGTGCTGGCCCAGGGACTGATCGACTGCAAGCTGCTCGACGGCACGCTCGACGGCGTGCTCGAGTCCGGCGCCTATCGCCGCTTCTACATGCATCGCACCGGCCATTGGCTCGGCATGGACGTGCATGACTGCGGCGACTACCGAGAACCGGGCGAACCGGCCACCGCGGCCGGCCGCCCGTGGCGCATCCTGCGCCCCGGCATGGTCACGACGATCGAACCGGGGCTGTACGTGCGCGCCGCCGACGACATCCCGCCGGCCTTTCACGACATCGGCATCCGCATCGAGGACGACGCCGTCGTCACCGCTGAGGCTTGCGAGATCCTCACCGCCGATGTGCCGAAGCGCGCCGACGACATCGAGGCGCTGATGCGCGAATAGCGACGGCAGTGACAGGCGAATGACGATGGCATTGCTGGGCATCGAAGGCCACGGTCCGGTTGCGCTGGCGCTGCGGCTGTTCCTGACGCGACAGGGTTTCACCGCCGGCGAAGTCGCCATGGATCCGCCCGCCGTCGAGCTGCCCGACTGGCTAGCCGCCCGTTCGCTGGCGCTGTCGCTCGGCAGCTGGCAGCTTCTGTCGCGTGTCGCGCGGCTGCCGCCGGCGGCCGTCATCGAAACCGTGGACATCTCGATGAGCGGCCATGCCGGCCGCACGCGCATGCATGCGCGCGATCTGCGCCAGCCGGCGCTCGGGCACGTACTGCGCTACGGCGATCTGCACCGGGCGCTCGCGGCGGCGCTGAATGAAGCCGGACTCGCGGCGCCGGAACTCGCGGCGCCGGAACTCGCAGCGACGGAGCTTACAGCCGCCGGACTTGCGACCGCCGCCGGGCAGCCCCGCCCCGCCTCGGGAACCGAGCCGCCGCGAACCGAAACCTCCGCGCCGCTGACGCTGGTCGCCGACGGCGACACCGGCGACGACGCGCGGACGCGCGACTTCGATCAGACTGCGCTGCTCGCCGAGATCATCATCGACGGCGACGGCCGCGGCGTCGCCTATGAACGCTTCACGTCCGAAGGGCCGCTGGCCATGCTGCCGCTGCCTGAGGCCTCGCGTTATGCGCTGGTATGGTGCGCGCGCCCCGGCGAGGCGCGGCGCCGCGCCGAGCTCGATGCGGCGCGCTTCGACGCCGAGCTGCAGCAGGCTTTCGGCGACGCGCTCGGGCGGCTGCGGCTCGACAGCGCGCGCCATCTGTCGGCGCTGCAGCGGCGCGTGCGCACCGACAGCGGCGATCCGACGCGGATCGCGCTCGGCAACGCGGCGCAGGCGCTGCACCCGGTCGCGGGCCAGGGCCTGAACCTGGGGCTGCGCGATGCCTTCGTACTGGCACAGCGGCTCGGCGACGCGCGCGCCGAGCAGCGGCCGCTGCTCGAAAGCGCCGCTGAATTCGCGCGCGCGCGGCGCGGTGATCGCGGCACCACCGTCGCGCTCACCGACACGCTGGCGCGCGCATTCACGGCCCCGCCGCTGCGCCCGCTCGAATCGCTGGCGCTCGGCGCGCTCGATCTGGTGGCGCCGCTGCGCAACCGGCTGGCCCGGACGCTGATGTTCGGAGTGCGCGGCTGAGCGGTTTTTGCACTGCACACTTTTTAGGCAGCCGCGTTTTCGATAAAATCCCGGTCCCCGCCTGCTCGCGCGATCGCGTCACGTCCGCCAGCGGGCCGAATGATCCATGCGGTCGGCAAACGCCGACACCCTTCTTCGATCCTCGGACACCGGCTGCGCGATGCTCTCTTCCCCTCTGCGAATCGGCCCGCACGAACTGCGCAATCGCGTGTTCGTCGCGCCGATGGCCGGAGTGACCGACCGGCCGTTCCGACAACTGTGCAAGCGGCTCGGCGCCGGCTACGCGGTGTCCGAGATGGCCGCGTCGAATCCCCGGCTGTGGGCCAGCGTCAAGACCTCGCGGCGCACCGACCACGACGGCGAGATGGAGCCGAAGGCGGTGCAGCTGGCCGGCGCCGACCCCGCGATGATGGCCGAAGCCGCTCGCTTCAATGTCGACCGCGGCGCGCAGATCATAGACATCAACATGGGCTGCCCGGCCAAGAAGGTCTGCAACGTTGCTGCCGGTTCGGCGCTGATGGCCGACGAACCGGCCGCGATCGCGATCGTCGAAGCGGTCGTGGCGGCCGTCGCCGCGGCCGGCGTTCCGGTCACGGTCAAGATGCGCACCGGCCCCGCGCCGTCGCAGCGCAACGCCGTGCGCCTGGCGCGCGATTTCGAGCGCGCCGGCGCGGCGATGCTCGCCGTGCACGGACGCACGCGCGCCTGCGCCTTCGGCGGCCACGCCGAGTACGAAACGATCGCCGCCGTGAAGGCCGCGGTCGCGATCCCGGTGGTCGCGAACGGCGACATCGACACGCCGCTCCGAGCCCGCGACGTGCTGCGGCACACCGGCGCCGACGCGATCATGGTCGGCCGCGCGGCGCAGGGCCGCCCGTGGATCTTCCGCGAGATCGCGCACTTTCTGGCCACCGGCGAGCAGCTCGCACCGCCCGGCGCCGACGAGATCCGCGACATCCTGCGCGAGCACCTGCTCGACCACTACCGCTTCCACGGCGAATACAGCGGCGTGCGCACCGCGCGCAAGCACGTGAACTGGTATCTTTGCGATCGGGCCGGCGCGCTGCCGTTCCTCGCACGCTTCCACACGCTGGAGACGCCCGAGGCGCAGCTCGATGCGGTCGACCGCTTTCTCGAGCCGCAGGGCGAACCGCAGACCGAAGCGGGCACCGGCGACGAGACCGCGGCCAACGACCAGTCGTTCCGGCAGGCTGAATCCGCATGAGCAAGAGTCACTCCATCGACGATGCGGTCACCAAGAGCCTGGAGCGCTACTTCCGCGACCTGGAAGGAACGCAGCCGAGCTCCATCTACGACATGGTGATCCAGGCCGTCGAACGGCCGATGCTCGAAGTCGTGATGCGCGAGGCGAACGGCAACCAGCTGCGCGCCAGCGAAATGCTCGGCATCAATCGAAACACGCTGCGCAAGAAACTGCAGCAGCACGGCATGCTCTGACGCCGGCAGGCGATCGAGGTTTCTTCAAGATGACTCATACCGTCCGGCGCGCGCTGATCAGCGTTTCCGACAAGACCGGCATCACCGAACTGGCGCGCGCGCTGAGCGCGCTCGGCGTCGAGATCCTCTCCACCGGCGGCACCGCGAAGCTGCTCGCCGGCGACGGCATCCCGGTGAAGGAGGTGTCGGAGCACACCGGCTTTCCGGAGATGCTCGACGGCCGCGTCAAGACGCTGCATCCGACGATACACGGCGGCCTGCTCGCGCGCCGCGAAGTGCCGGAGCACATGCAGGCGCTGAGCCGCCACGACATCGCCACGATAGACCTGCTGGTGGTGAACCTCTATCCGTTCGAGGCCACCGTCGCGCGCGCCGACTGCACGCTCGAGGACGCGATCGAGAACATAGACATCGGCGGACCGGCGATGGTCCGCTCGGCCGCCAAGAACTGGCGCGGCGTCGGCGTGCTGACCGACGCGTCGCAGTACGCGCCGGCGCTGGCCGAGCTGCGCGAACACGGCGGTCTGTCCGACGCGACGCGCTTTTCGCTGGCCGTGGCGGCGTTCAACGCGATCGCGAACTACGACGGCGCCATCTCCGACTATCTGTCGTCGCTGCAGCCGGACGGCAGCCGCGGCGAATTTCCCGCCCAGACCAATGGCCGCTTCGTCAAGCTGCAGGACCTGCGCTACGGCGAGAATCCGCATCAGCGCGCCGCGTTCTACCGCGACCTTTATCCGGCGCCCGGTTCACTGGTCACGGCACGGCAGCTGCAGGGCAAGGAGCTGTCGTATAACAACATCGCCGACGCCGATGCCGCGTGGGAATGCGTGAAGAGCTTCGACACGCCGGCCTGCGTGATCGTCAAGCACGCCAATCCCTGCGGCGTGGCGCTGGGCGCCGATGCCGCCGACGCGTATGCGCGCGCATTCCGCACCGATCCCACATCGGCCTTCGGCGGCATCATCGCCTTCAACCGCGAAGTGGACGGCGACGCGGCGCGCGCCGTCTCGAAGCAGTTCGTCGAAGTGCTGATCGCGCCCGCCTATACCGACGAAGCGCGGCAGATCATGGCCGCCAAGACGAACACGCGCGTGCTGCAGATCCCGCTGGACGGCGTGCGAACCGACGGCGCCACCGACTGGCAGCGCGGCCGCAACGCGCAGGACGTCAAGCGCATCGGGTCGGGCCTGCTGATCCAGAGCGCCGACAACCGCGAGATGTCGCTGGCCGAGCTGAAGACCGTCTCGCGCGTGCGCCCCACCGAGGCGCAGCTGCGCGATCTGCTGTTCGCATGGCGCGTCGCCAAGTACGTCAAGTCGAATGCCATCGTGTTCTGCGCCGACGGCGCCACGATGGGCGTCGGCGCCGGACAGATGAGCCGCATCGATTCGGCCCGCATCGCGTCGATCAAGGCCGCCAATGCCGGCCTGTCGCTGGCCGGCTCGGTCGTCGCGTCCGATGCGTTCTTCCCGTTCCGCGACGGCCTCGACGTGGTGGCCGACGCGGGCGCCACCGCCGTGATCCAGCCCGGCGGCTCGGTCCGCGACGACGAAGTGATCGCCGCCGCCGACGAGCGCGGCATCGCGATGGTCGTGACCGGCGTGCGGCACTTCCGCCACTAGCCGCATCGGCCGTGCCGACCTCCCCCGCCCCGGCCCGGCCGCGATGAGAATCCTCGGCATCGACCCCGGGCTGCGCGTCACCGGCTTCGGCGTCATCGAAGTGCAGGGCAGCAGCCTGCACTACGTCGCCAGCGGCGTCATCCGCATCCCGCCGGGCGCGCTGCCGCCGCGGCTGAAGACGATCCACGACGGCATCGGCGAAGTCGTCCGCAGCTACCGGCCCGATCTTGCGGCCGCCGAGATCGTCTTCGTCAACGTCAATCCGCAATCGACGCTGCTGCTGGGGCAGGCGCGCGGCGCGGCGATCACGACGCTGGTCGCGCACGACCTGGCCGTGCACGAGTACACCGCGCTGCAGGTCAAGCAGGCAGTGGTCGGCTACGGACGCGCCGCCAAGTCCCAGGTGCAGGCCATGGTGCAGAAGCTGCTGCGGCTGCCCGGCGTGCCGTCGACCGACGCCGCCGACGCGCTGGCCTGCGCCATCTGCCACGCCCATGCCGCGACGCTGACCGAAGCGGCACGCGCCGATGCCGCCGGCAACGGACATCCGCTGCTGCGCCGCGCCGCCGGCCACTCCAGCCTGCGCCGGGGACGCCTGCGGCTGGGCTGAAGCCGCGCGCCGTGCCGTCCGGTAAGATGCGCGGATGATCGGTCGACTGTCCGGAACCCTGCTCGACAAACGCCCGCCGACCGTGCTGGTCGACGTCGGCGGCGTCGGCTATGAAGTCGACGTGCCGATGAGCACCTTCTACGACCTGCCCGGCCTGGGCGAACGCGTGACGCTGCTGACGCAGCCCATCGTTCGCGAAGACGCGCATCTGCTGTACGGCTTCCTGAGTCCCGCCGAGCGCGACGCCTTCCGCCTGCTGATCCGCATCTCCGGCATCGGCGCCCGCACCGCGCTGGCCGTGCTGTCCGGCATGTCGGTGGCCGACCTCGCGCATTCGGTCGCCATGCAGGAGGCCGGCCGCCTGCAGAAGGTGCCGGGCATAGGCAAGAAGACCGCCGAGCGGCTGCTGCTCGAACTGAAGGGCAAGCTTGCGCCGGAACTGGCGGCAGGCGGCGAGCGGCCGGCCGCCGGCGACATAGGCATCGACGTGCTGCATGCGCTGCTCACGCTGGGCTATTCAGAACGCGAAGCGGGCGCCGCCGTCCGCCAGCTGCCGGCCGGGCTGGCGGTATCCGACGGCATCAAGCAGGCGCTGAAGCTGCTGGCCAAGAACTGAGCGCCGGCCCATGATCGAACACGACCGCCTGATCACCGCCACCGCCGCGTCGCCGGCCGAGGAAGCGGTCGAGCGCGCGCTGCGGCCCCGCCGCCTCGCCGACTACGTCGGGCAGGCGCGCATCCGCGAGCAGCTGGAGATCTTCATCGCCGCTGCGCGCGGCCGCGGCGAGGCACTCGACCATCTGCTGCTGTTCGGCCCGCCGGGCCTGGGCAAGACCACGCTGGCGCACATCGTCGCCGCCGAGATGGGGGTGAGCCTGCGCCAGACCTCCGGACCGGTCCTGGAGCGTCCCGGCGACCTGGCCGCGATCCTGACCAACCTCGAGAAGCACGACGTGCTGTTCATCGACGAGATCCACCGGCTGTCGCCGGTCGTCGAGGAAATCCTGTACCCGGCACTCGAGGATTTCCAGATCGACATCATGATCGGCGAAGGCCCGGCCGCCCGTTCGATCAAGCTCGACCTGCAGCCGTTCACGCTGGTGGGCGCCACCACTCGCGCAGGCATGCTGACCAATCCGCTGCGCGACCGCTTCGGCATCGTCGCGCGGCTCGAGTTCTATGAAGTCGACGAGCTCACGCGCATCGTCGCCCGCTCGGCGCAGCTGCTCGGCGCCCCGACCAGCGACGACGGCGCGCGCGAGATCGCGCGCCGCTCGCGCGGCACGCCGCGCATCGCCAACCGATTGCTGCGGCGCGTGCGCGACTATGCCGAGGTCAAGGCCGACGGACGCATCGACGCGCAGGTCGCCGACGCCGCGCTGCGCATGCTCGACGTCGACGCCAGCGGCTTCGACGTCATGGACCGCAAGCTGCTGCAGGCAGTGATCGAGAAGTTCTCCGGCGGCCCGGTCGGCCTCGACAATCTGGCCGCCGCCATCGGCGAAGAGCGCGACACGATCGAAGACGTGCTGGAACCGTACCTGATCCAGCAAGGCTATCTGCAGCGCACGCCGCGCGGCCGCGTCGCGACAGCGGCGGCCTGGCGCCATTTCGGACTGGCCGCGCCGCGCTCGGCCAACCCGGAGCTGTGGCCCGACGGCGGCGCTCCCGGCAGCGACGCCGGCAGCGTCTGAGCGGAGCCCTGTCCGGTGTCCGATCCGTACTTCATCGAACGGCTGCTGCGCGCGACGCCGATCGCCTGGGTCACGCGCATGATGATCGCGCTGAACGTGCTCATGTGGCTGGCCAACTTGGCCAGCGGCGTCAGCCCGCTGCAGCCGCGGACGGTGGACCTGCTCGCCTGGGGCGGCAACCTGGCGGCGCTGACGCAGTACCAGCCGTGGCGGCTGCTCACCGCCACCTTCCTGCATGCCGGCGCGATTCATCTGGCGTTCAACATGTGGGCGCTGTGGAACATGGGCAACGTCGCCGAGCGCTTCTACGGCAACCTGCAGTACCTGCTGGTCTACCTGCTGGCCGGGCTGTTCGGCTCGCTCGCCAGCCTGCATTTCGCGGCGCAGACCGCCGTCTCGGTCGGCGCCTCGGGCGCCATCTTCGGCGTGGCCGGCATGCTGCTGGCCGCGCTGTTCACCAAGCACGACCGCTTGCCGGCGCCGCTGGTCGCGTCCATGCGCATGCCGCTGCTGCTGTTCGTCGGCTATTCGCTGTTTCTCGGCTTCACGTCGGGCGTGGTCGACAATGCCGCGCACATCGGCGGCCTGCTGGCCGGCTTCGTGCTGGCCAGCATCATGGCGGCCAAGTTCGACTGGGCCAATTACCGCGGCAGCGCGCTGGTGCGCGGGCTGATCGCGCTGGCCGTCGCGCTGGTGGCCGCCTACATCGGCTGGATGACGCGGCCTGCCTCGATCATGTAGACGGCGGCAGGCTCGCGCGGGACGCGACGCTCACGCGGGGCGCGGCGCTCACGCAAGCCGCAGCGTTCACGTAAGCCGTCGCATTCACGTAGGCCGCAGCGCTCGCGGCGCAGCCTCGCGTCCGGCCATGCGGCGCGCTTCCAGCGCCAGCGCCGTGATGCGCGGCCAATCGCCGTTCACCACCGCCGTCGCCGGTGTCAGCCAGGTCCCGCAGACCGCGAACACATTGGGTACCGCCAGATAGGCCGCCGCATTCGCGGCATCGACTCCGCCGTACGGACAGAAGCGCAGCCGCGGCAGCGGCGCGGCCAGCGAGCGCAGCATCGCCACGCCGCCGGCCGCGGCGGCCGGAAACAGCTTGAGCCACAGATGCCCGGCCTCGGCGGCGGCCACCGCCTCGCTCGGCGTCATGACGCCGGGAATGAACTGCACGCCGGCACGCGCCGCGGCAGCCGACAGCACCGGCGAGAAGCCGGGCGAAAACGCCAGCCGCGCGCCGGCAGCGCGCACCAGATCGAACTCGTGGGCACGCGTCACGGTGCCGGCACCGACGCGCATCTCGGGTACCTCGGCGGCGATGCGCCGGATCGCCTCCAGCCCCACGGGCGCGCGCAACGGAATCTCCAGCATCGTCACACCACCTGCCACCAGAGCCCGTGCCAGCGGTACAGCATGTTCGATTCGGTCCAGACCGACCACCGGGATGACCGGCGTGTCAGGAACCTCGAACGGGTGTGTTTGCATCTTCTCCTCGCCTGGATCGGTCTGCACTTCTCGTGCGTCACTTCCCTCCGTAGCCGGGACAATACGGCTCAGATGTAAAGATAAACTAGGCTCTCGACCTTGTGTGAGGCCGGCCATGCTTCAAACAGTGCGTTGGTAGAATCCCGCAGTGATCAGAGCCAGCCAGGGGAACGTCGTCGACGCAATCGAGCCCTCCGCCGTCAAACGGGCACTGCCGTCCGCACGCGGTGAACTGGCCGCCGGCGCCGCGCTGCCGGTCTGCTTCGAGCTGCCGCTGCGGGTCTACTACGAAGACACCGACGCCGGCGGCATCGTCTACTACGCAAACTGGTTGCGTTTCTTCGAGCGCGCGCGAACCGACTGGCTGCGTTCGCTGGGCGCGGTCCACACCCAGATGGGGCGCGAGCACGGCCTCGCCTTCGTGGTCCGCGAACTCAGCGTCGACTACCGCCGCCCCGCCCATCTCGATGACGAGCTGATCGTCGACGTCCGGCTGGCCGAGGCCCGCGGCGCTTCATGGCTGCTGTGGCAGAGCGCGCGGCGGCGCGGCGAAGACGATCCGCTGGTCGCCGCGCTCGTGCGCATCGCGGCCGTCCGCCGCGACGACGGCCGGCCCGCCGGCATCCCGCGCTGGCTGCAGCAGAGCCTTGCCGGACAAGCGCGGCACAATACGCCGTCCGCGGCAGATTCCCCGCAGTCCCAGGCTGCATCCCGCGGGCCTGCATCCTGAGCCCGACTCCAGCGAGCGAACCTCCGACGTCCCCATGAACGCCGAACTGTCGATCTTCCATCTGGTGGCCCAGGCCAGCGTGCTGGTGCAGCTCATCATGCTGCTGCTGCTGGCCATCTCGCTCGGCTCGTGGAGCATCATCTTCCGCAAGGGCGCGGCCATCCGCAGCGCGCGGCAGGCCACCGACCATTTCGAGGCCGAGTTCTGGACCGACCGCGATCTCGGCACGCTGTATCAGGAAGTCCGCAGCCGCCCCGGCAACCACGGCGCGCTCGCCCGCATCTTCGAGTCGGGCATGAGTGAATTCCTGAAGACGCGCCAGCAGAAGCCGGGCGACGTCAACGCCATGCTCGACGGCTCGCGCCGCGCCATGCGAGCCGCCTACCAGCGCGAGCTGGACGCCCTCGAATCGAGCCTCGCCTTTCTCGCCTCGGCCGGCTCGGTCAGCCCGTACATCGGCCTGCTCGGCACCGTCTGGGGCATCATGAACTCGTTCCGCGGCCTGGCGAACGTGCATCAGGCCACGCTCGCGTCGGTGGCCCCAGGCATCGCCGAAGCGCTGGTCGCGACCGCGATCGGCCTGTTCGCGGCGATCCCGGCCGTGGTCGCCTACAACCGCTACTCGTACGACCTGGAGCGACTGTCGACCCGCTTCGACAGCTTCATCGACGAGTTCTCGAACATTCTGCAAAGGCAGGCGCGCTGATGCCTTCGGTTGCTAACAGCCGGCGCGGCGGCCGCGGCCGCCGGCTCGTCAATGAGATCAACGTCGTGCCGTACATCGACGTGATGCTGGTGCTGCTGGTCATCTTCATGGTCACGGCGCCGCTGATCCCGCCCGGCGCCATCGAACTGCCGAGCGCCGGCCGCAGCAATCAGCCGCCGGACCGCTACATCGAAGTCCAGGTGCGCACCGACGGCGAGCTGCGCGTGCGCGGCGTCAATACCGGCGACCCGTCGGAACGCCGGATCGGCCGGCGCGACCTGGCCGGCACCATAGACCAGCTGCGCGGCGGCGACCAGCAGATCGCGATCGCGATCAGCGGCGACAAGGCCGTCCGCTACGAATCGGTGATCGAAGTGATGGCCGAGCTGCAGAAGCTCGACATCGGCCGCGTCGCCCTGATGGTCAAGCCGGCGAATTGAAGGCATGAAGCAGTCCCCCGCGCCCCCGGCCGCCGACGCGAAGATCACTTCGCACGGCGGCGGCGCCCCGCTGCGCACACCGCCCAAACCCAAGGGCCGGCTGCGCGCGTTCGGGCTGGCGCTGCTGATGCACGGCCTGCTGTTGCTGATGCTGGTCGTCGGCATCAACTGGCAGACGCAGACGCCGCCGCCGGTGGCCGCAGAGCTGTGGACGCCGCCGTCGACCACTGCCCCTCGCGTGCGTACTCCCGAGCCGGCGCCGGTTCCCAAGCCGGTCCCCCCGCCGCCGCCTCCGCCGGTGGCCCAGGCCCGGCCCGAGCCCGAACCGCTGCAGCGGCGCCCCGACATCGTCACCGAGCAGCAGCGCGAAGAAGAACGCCGCGCCAAGGAAGCCGCCGAGCGCCGCGAAGCCCAGCGTCGCCGCGACGAAGAGCGGCGCGCCGAGGAAGCCCGGCGCGAAGCCGAAGAGAAGAAGCAGCGCGCCGCCGAGGAACGCAGTCGGCGTGAAGCCGAAGCCAAGCGTGAGGCCGAGGCCAGACGCGAAGCGGAGGCGAAGCGCGAAGCCGAAGCCAAACGCGAAGCCGAGGCGAAGGCCAGACGCGAAGCCGAAGCCAAGCGCGAGGCAGAGGCCAAGCGCGCCGCCGAAGAAAAGGCGCGCCGTGCCGCCGAAGCCAAAGCGGCCGAAGCCAAGGCAGCGGAAGAGAAAGCGCGCGCCGAGCGCGAAGAAAAGGAACGCCAGCAGTACGTCGAGCGGCTCATGGCGCAGGCCGGCAGCAGCAGCGGCGGCACCGCCGGCAGCCGCGGCGCCAGCGGCGCGGCCGGCGGCAGCGGCACGGACACCGGCTACGGCGCCCGCGTCTCGGCGCTGATCCGCTCGAACACCGTCTATGCGGTGCCGCCCGATCTGGCCGGCAACCCGCGAGCCACCTTCCTCGTCGCGGTATCGCCCGACTGCCGCGTGCTGTCAGTGAAGCTGCGCCGCTCCAGCGGCCTGTCCGCCTGGGACGAGGCCGCCGAACGCGCGATCCAGCGCTCCAGCCCGCTGCCGCGGCAGCGCGACGGCAGCTGCCCTTCTGACCTCGAGATCGAGCACGCGCCGAAGGAAGGCCGCTGACGCCGGCCCGCGGCGCTGCGCCCCACAGAGCCGGGCCCGCCACGTGCTGCCATTCCCGATCGGTCGAAACCCTTTCTTGACGAGGTCGACGAAATGGGCTCGCTATAATGCCCGATCGGTCGCCATGAGGAGTTTCATGAGGCACTTCCTGCTTGCGCTGTCCCTGGCGCTGCTGCCCTTCGCCTCGCAGTCCCAGATGCGCATCGACGTGTCCGGCGTGGGCGCGACGCAGTATCCGATCGCCATCGCCGACTTCGCCACCGATGGCCGCGTTCCTCAGGAAGTGGCCAATATCGTGCGCGGCGACCTCACGCGCAGCGGCATGTTCCGCGTCATCGATCCGCAGACCCGGCTGTCCGACACCGGCGCCGTGAACTTCGCAGACATCCGCTCGCGCGGCGCCGACGCCATCCTCGGCGGCTCGGTCGCACGCCTGGCGGACGGACGCTACGATATCCGCTTCCGCCTGAGCGACGCCGTCCGCCAGAATTCGCTTGGCGGCGAATCGCTGGTGGTCGCCGAGAGCGACCTGCGCTACGGCGCGCACCGCGTGGCCGACTGGGTCTTCGAGAAGATCACCGGCGAGAAGGGCATCTTCTCGACGCGCATCGCTTTCATCTCGAAACAGGGCACCCGCTACCGGCTGAACGTCGCCGACTGGGACGGCGAGAACGTCGTCTCGCCGCTCACTTCGCCCGAGCCCATCATCTCGCCCGCATGGTCGCCCGACGGCACGCGGCTGGCCTACGTATCGTTCGAGGCCAAGAAGCCGGTCGTCTACGTTCATACGCTGACCAATGGCCGGCGGCAGGCGGTCGCCAACTTCAAGGGCAGCAACAGCGCACCTGCCTGGTCGCCCGACGGGCGCAGCCTGGCCGTGACGCTGACGCGCGACGGCCAGTCGCAGATTTATCTGATCAGCGCCGACGGCTCCGGCAATCCGCGGCGGCTGGCGTCCTCGTCCGGCATAGACACCGAACCGGCGTTCTCCCCTGACGGACGCAGCATCTACTTCACGTCGGACCGCGGCGGTTCGCCGCAGATCTACCGGATCTCGATCAACGGCAACGACGCGGCCCGGCTGACATTCGGCTCGTCATACAACGTCAGCCCGCGCGTCAGCCCCGACGGCAAGCAACTGGCCTACGTGACGCGCCGCGACGGCCGCTTCATGATCGCCATCCGCGACGTCGCCGGCGGCGGCGCCGAGCGGCTGCTGTCCGACGGCGGCTACGAGGAATCGCCGAGCTTCGCGCCGAACGGGCGCTGGGTCATGTATTCGACGCAGTCCGGCGGCCGCGATTCGCTGATCGCCGTCAGCGTCGACGGGCGCGTGCGGCAAAGGCTCACGTCGAGCGCCGGCGACATCCGCGAACCCACCTGGGGTCCGTTCGTGAAATGAACGCCGACCCCGCCGGTACCGATCGAACGATTCTTACCACCACTGTCACTGACACCTTGAGGAAGAAATGAATCGCACCCTCCGAATCGCCGCTCTGGTTGCTGCGGCCGGTTTCCTGACTGCCTGCGGCTCGAACGTCAAGCTCGACGACGAGGCCAGCCGCAGCGGCAGCGCCCCGATCGAATCGCGCGGCGGCAGCGGCAGCGGCACTGGCGATGGCGCCACCAGCGGCGCTGCCGGCGGCGGTTCGGCCAGCAGCAGTCCGCGCAACGTCGAGCAGGTCGCGGTCGACGCCAAGGATCCGCTCACCGATCCGAACAGCCCGCTGGCCAAGCGCAGCATCTACTTCGACTACGACAGCTTCGTCGTCAAGGACGAGTTCCGCCCCACCATCGACGCGCACGCCCGCTATCTGCTGGCCAACCGCACCAAGCGGATCGTCATCCAGGGCAACACCGACGAGCGCGGCAGCCGCGAATACAACCTGGCGCTGGGCCAGAAGCGCTCCGAGGCCGTGCGCCGCGCACTGGCCGCGCTGGGCGTTCCCGACAGCCAGATGGAAGCCGTGAGCTTCGGCGAAGAGCGTCCGCGCGCCACCGGCGCCGACGAAGCGGCGTACGCCGAGAACCGCCGCGCCGACCTGGCGTACCAGTGATGCGCAGCGCCGGCCGCCCGATCGCCACCCTCGCCGCCGCGCTGGCGCTGGTCGCCGCCGCGTCGCCGGCGCACGCGCTGTTCTCGGATGACGAGGCGCGCAAGGCCATCCTCGACGTGCGCGGCCGCGTGCAGCTGCTGCAGCAGGACACGCAGAAGCAGTTCGATCAGCTGTCGCGCCAGCTGGTCGAGCTGTCGACGCGGCTCGACCGCGTCGAGCAGTATTCGCGCGGTCAGCTCGAGCTGCAGTCGCAGCTCGACGCGATGCGCCAGGAAATCGCCCGCCTGCAGGGGCAGCTCGAAGTCCAGACCAATGAACTGGTCACGACGCAGCGCCAGGTGCGCGACCAGCTCGCCACCGTCGACAGCCGCATCCGCCGCTTCGAGCCGGTCGACGTCCAGATCGACGGCCAGACGCTGACCGTCGAGCAGAGCGAGAAGCGCGCGTTCGATGCCTCGCTGGCCGCGTTCCGCTCCGGCGACTTCCGCGGCGCGCAGGCCGGCTTCCAGGCGTTCCGCGCGCAGTACCCCGAGAGCCCGTACGTGCCCAGCGTGCTGTTCTGGCTGGGCAGCAGCCAGTTCGCGCTGAAGGACTACAAGGGCGCGATCAGCAGCCATGAAGCGCTGATCGCCAAGTATCCGAACAACCCGCGCAGCCCCGACGCGCTGCTGAACCTCGGCTATGCGCAGGCCGAGAGCGGCGACCGCGCGGCCGCCCGGCTGACGCTCGAAGCGGTGATCGCCCGCTATCCGACCAGCCAGGCCGCGCAGCTGGCCAGGGAACGGCTGCCGGCACTCGCCGCGGCGCGCTGACCGGCCCCATCGTTCCATGACGCGCGCCGTCGTCCTGCTGTCGGGCGGGCTCGACTCGGCGACCGTGCTGGCGCTGGCGCGCGAGTCCGGTCGCGACTGCTACGCGCTGTCGCTGCGCTACGGGCAGCGGCATGATGCCGAGCTGCGCGCCGCTGCGCGCATCGCCGGCGAGCTGGGCGCCATACGGCACGAGATCATCGACCTGGACCTGTCGCGCTTCGGCGGCTCCGCGCTCACCGACGCATCGATCGCCGTCCCCGAGACGCCGTCGGCGCCGGGCGTCATTCCGCTCACCTACGTCCCGGCGCGCAACACGATCATGCTGTCGCTCGCGCTCGGCTGGGCCGAAGTGCTGGACGCCGGCGAGATCCACTTCGGCGCGAACGCCGTCGACTATTCCGGCTACCCCGATTGCCGGCCCGAATACGTCGCCGCCTACGAACGCATGGCCGCGCTCGCCACGCGCGCCGGCGTCGAAGGCCGCCCGATCCGCCTGTGCACGCCCATCATCGGCCTGAGCAAGGCAGCGATCATTCGCGAAGGCGTGCGACTGGGGCTAGACTACGCGCTTTGCGTGTCCTGCTACCAGGCCGACGACCAGGGCCGCGGCTGCGGCCGCTGCGACGCGTGCCGGCTGCGCCGCGAGGGCTTCGCAGCCGCCGGCGTCGCCGACCCGACACGCTACCAGCCCGGCTGAGGCCCGGCCGCGCCGTCGCGGACCGGGCGCGGCCCGACCACGACGAGCGCATCGATGCTGCAGGAATCCGATCTCGCCGCCCTTCACCAGACCGTCGTCTGGAGCACCTTCGTGCTGGGCCTGATCATGGGCGCGCTGATGAGCCGCAGCAACTTCTGCACGATGGGCGCGGTCGCCGACATCCTCAACATGGGCGACTGGACCCGCATGCGCATGTGGCTGTGCGCGATCGGCGTCGCGATCATCGGTACGCAGCTGCTCGCCTTCACCGGCCTGGTCGACATCTCGCGGTCCCTCTACACCGGCCCCGACCTGCTGTGGCTGTCCACCGCCGCCGGCGGCCTGCTGTTCGGCTTCGGCATGGTGCTGGCCTCCGGCTGCGGCAGCAAGACACTGGTGCGCATAGGCGGCGGCTCGCTGAAGTCGCTGGCCGTCTTCATCGTGATGGGCCTGGCCGCCTACATGACGCTGCGCGGCATCTTCGGCGTGTTCCGCGTCGCCGCCGTCGACAGCATGCGCATCCACCTGCCCGGCGGACAGGACCTGCCGCGACTGCTGGCCGGCGACTCGGCCGACGCGCTGGCCCGGCTGCGCCTCGTGCTCGGCCTGGGCATCGGCGCGCTGCTGCTCGCGTTCTCGTTCGCCGGCCGCGAGTTCCGCCGCCTGGAGAACGCCATCGGCGGCGTCGGCGTGGGCCTGATCATCGTCGCCGGCTGGTACGTCAGCGGCCACCTCGGCTACGTCGAGGAACACCCGAGAACGCTGGAACAGGCGTTCATCGCCACCAACTCGGGCCGCCCCGAATCGTTCTCGTTCGTCGCGCCCGTCGCCTACACGCTGGACCTGCTGATGCTGTGGAGCGACACCAGCCGCCAGGTCAGCTTCGGCATCGCCGCCGTCCTCGGCATGATAGGCGGCTCCTTCCTGTACGCGCTGCTGACGCGCCGCTTCCGGTGGGAAGGCCTGCACGGCACCGAAGACACCGCCAACCACCTGGCCGGCGGCGCGCTGATGGGCATCGGCGGCGTCACGGCCCTGGGCTGCACCATCGGCCAGGGCCTGTCAGGCCTGTCGACACTGGCCCTGGGCTCGCTGATCGCCTTCGTCTTCATCCTCGTCGGCGCCTGGGCCGGCATGAAGTACCAAGGCTGGCGCATCGAGCGCATGATTTGACGGCTCCGCTCTGGCTTCCTATAATATCGGGCTTGCTTGGTTGAATTCAGCCGATGGATTTAGCCGTTTTTCGGATTTCGGAAACAATAAGATAAGGGTCGTTAGCTCAGCTGGTAGAGCAGCGGACTTTTAATCCGTTGGTCGCTGGTTCGAATCCAGCACGGCCTACCAATAAGATTCAAGGGCTTAGTGAGAAATCACTAAGCCCTTTTTCTTTGGCCGGCCGAGCGGCGCTGGATCTTTCGCTGGGCCTTTCGCTGGACCTTTCCCTGCCCGATCGAGAACAGGCCCTAGTTCAAGGGAATGTTTCCAAGAATGTCCAAGGTCTTCTGCCACCGCATCCGATCGTCCACGAAGATGCGGGCCGCTTCGTCGAGGTCGCTCTTCGCGGGCTCTCCCCCGAAGACGTTTACGATGCGGTCCGAGGCTTCAGCGGAAGAGACAATCCGAGTGACCTCCGCATTTATCCTCCGCAGGACGTATTCCGGCGTACCGGCTGGAGCGAGGATCGACTGCCAGGAAACGAGCAGGCCCAAGCTGGGCAAGCCGGCTTCGGCGAACGTGGGAATGTCGGGCAAGAGAGGCGACCGGGCCGTCCCGGTTACCGCCAGGACCCGGACCTTGCCACTCTCGGCCAGACTCTTGGCCAGCGAAGGAGGGCCGAATGCGACCGGCAAGCGGCCGGCCATCATGTCCGGCACCCAGGCAGCCGTCGACTTGTACGGGACGTGCAGGATATCGATGCCTGCCTGCCGGTTGAGATACTCGCCGGCGATGTGGGTCTGGGTTCCGACGCCAAACGACGCGAACGAGAGCTTGCCGGGATGGCTCTTCGCGTAGTCGATGAGTTCAGCCAGGGTCCTGGAAGGAAGCGTGGTGCTGACCATCAGGGTCGTCACGCGCTTCTGGATGTGGGCGATCACCTTGAGATCCTTTTGCGGATCGTACGGAAGCTTCTTGAAGGTCAATGGATTCAAAACGATGGGATCGGACAGCGTGTATAGCAATGTGTAGCCGTCCCCTTCCGCCTGCGCTACCGCCTGGGCGGCGATGATCCCCGAGGCGCCGGGCCGGTTCTCGAGGACGATGGGCTGCCCCAGCGCCTTCTCCAGTCTCTGCGCGATATAGCGCGCCCCCGCGTCGGTCGCCGGTCCGCCGGCCGTGTCGTTGACGATCAGTCTGATCGGCTTGGTGGGATACGACGGATCTGCAGCGATGACGCAAGTCGATACCGCCCCTATCAGCAGCGCGAGAATCGATGTCCTTCGTTTCATGTTCAAAGTCTCCTCGTTGTCTTCATTCAATGTAGCGTTGGGGTAGCCCGCCTGCGATTCACATCTTGCGCAATCGGCGAATACTTGCGCCAAGGCCGCCTCAAGCCCAAAGCGAGGGGATCGCGCTCCGATACGTCGCGCGCATCACGCGTCTCAGAAGCTGCTTGAGCACGATCGCCCCGCCCGGTACGAGGTGCTCAACGCAGAGGTCCAGCAGGTCAAGGCACGCTGGGTGCAAGACACGGCCAGCGATTCAGGGCCCGACGCGCGTCCTGATGCGGAAATCACGCGGCGAACAGCCCATGGCTTGGCGGAAGCTGCGGCTCATCTCGTTGGAGCATGAAAAGCCCACCTCCATGGCGATGTCCGTGATCGAGGCGCCGGAGCCGCTCAACGCTTCCGCAGCCTTGCGCACGCGTTCGTTGAGGACATACCGGTAGGGTGACACGCCGAACGATGCCTTGAATGCACGCGCAAAGTGGAACCGGCTGATGCTCACTTGGTCCGCCAGGACCTCGAGACTGATCTTCGAGCCGAGGTTCTCTGCGATGAACTCCCGGACGAGTCGCTGGGCGCGGTGCGACAAGCCCTGACACCTGGTGTCGCGGGCCTGCGCAGCTGCGCGTTGCTGGGCATCCACCAGCTCGTGCAACAACAAGTGCAGAACCGATTCTGCGTGCAACGCGTCCACGTCGCGCCATTGATGGGACGCCCAGTGCCGCAGCCTGGATGACAGAGGGTCGAGCAGGCCGCTGCACATCTGCACGCCCACGCGAAGTGAGCACGGCCCGCGCATCGACGCGCGGTCGTGGTGGTCATCGACCGAGATGATCGTGACGCCCAGATGGCTGCGCGTATTGGACCAGCCCACGAGCTCCGTGCCGGCGGGCAGGACGTCGATCCCCACAACCCTGGAGCACCCCGAGCCCGCCGGCATGCCTTCGATGCGCCGCCCTCCGTCGCTGAAACTGCCTTCGTCGAAAACCAGCAGCGTGTGGACCTGCCGGTGCATCCTCACCGTATGCGGCCGCGCCACGGCGGCGAGATGGTGTACATGCAGGCCACCGGACGAGAACATGCACTTCGGCTCGGTCGGCTCCTCGAACCACTCGAAGACAATGCCCGCGAGGGGATCATAGTTCCGGCCCGACGGAGACTCGACGCTATCCGAGATCGGGGTGCTCATGGACTGTCTCCAGATTTCTCGACCCAGGATTGATTCCGATCTGTTTTGACTGTCAGTCAATCCGGGCTGTCGCGGGGCTCATAACGGCCGGATCATCTCCAGCCGGCATCCGGGATCCAGCAACGAGTAGTTGGACAGCGCAGTTCGCAGGTTGGCGATGCTGGTGTCTATGACTTCCGCGTGGGACAGGTCCGAGCGCTCGACCCATGACAGCAGCAGCTCGTCGAAGAAGCCGAGCCAGGCGCGCAGCAGGACATACAACTTGGGCGGCGCGTTCCGGATGCCGAGATAGCCGTAGAAGAGGTGGATCGCACGCCCTCGTGCCTCCTCCCAGATGACCCGCACCGCAGCATCGACGCCGACACTGCCGCGGGACTGCGCCACGAAGGCGGCGCGCCGGCTCAGGACGGAATCCATGTGCGCCTTCAGGAAAGCGCGGAAGGCTGCCTCGGATGTCTCCTGCGGAGGCAGGCTCAAGTGCATGGCCTCCACCCGGCTGGCAGCGCGTCGCGTGACGGCCAGCAGGAAGCCGCGCTTGCTCTGGAAATAGTGAAAGAGCAGGCCATGGGCGACCCCTGCCTCGTCGCTGATATCGTCGATCGATACGCTGTCAAACGGGCGCTGTCCGAACAGTCTTTCACCCGCGGCCAGCAGGCGTTCGCGCGCATCCCGGTCGCCCCGGACCTGCCGCGGCGCTCGGGGACGACTGGTCAATTCCGGCATGGCTCGAGCTCCTCGCGGCCCTGGAAGGACCTGAAAAGTTTATTTTCACTTTGACTGATAGTCAATCTGAAGCTGTGTTCGACTCGACCCTCCCTGGTACCTGACTTCGGAGCTTGGTGGTGCTCGACGCGGCCGTCACGCGCGACGGCATGCGGGTGGCCGGGGCAACTATCCGTTTCAGCGCATGGCCGTCAGCGCCCGCCTTCGTTCAAGCTCGCCGTGATGGCATCAGCCGTCCGCCGCAAGCCGGCCCCCGTCTCCTCGATCGCCGTCGCCGACAGCGCCGGGCTCAACCCCATCGCAGTCACCGCGAACAGGATGCGCCCTTCGCCGTCGAAGATCGGCGCCGACACGCCATTGGAGCCATTGACCGGCGAATTGGTCAGCACCACGTAGCCCTTGGCGCGCGCGCGCCGGATCTGGGCCTTGTACGCGGAGACGCTCGGCGGCGGCAGGCCGGCGAACGGGTAGAGGCCCACGGTATCGAGCAGTTCATCCGACTCTTCCGGCGGCAGGAAGGCCATGAAGCAGCGCCCGCTGAGACCGTCGGTGATGCGAAATCGCGTGCCCACCGCGATGCTGATGCGCAGCCGGCCGACCGGCTCCTCCTTGTCCACGACCAGCAAGTGCTCGTGACTCGCGCGAGCCACCGCGAAGGTGGTCAGGCCCGTGGCCCGGGTGTACTCGGTCAGTTGCGCGCGCGCCTTGCCGACTTCGGCGAAATCCCGGCTGACCGCCCCACCGAGTTCCAGCAGCGCGAGCCCCAGGCTGTAGGTCTTGGCCCGCTCATCGAACGCGATCAGGTGGTGGTGCTGCAGCGTCTTGAGGATGGCATAGCAGCTGCTCACGCCGATGCCCAGCGCCTGCGAGACATCGGACACCGTCACGCGCTTGTGGCGCTGCAGGTATCTCATGATCCGCACCGACCGATCCACCGCCGGCACCAGGTAGGAGCCGGCACCGGATTCTTTCGGCACGACGGACGGTTTTCTGTGGACGGGGCGGGTGGGCATGCGAACTCCTTCCGGCTTGTAGCGGATTTTATGATCTGCTACAGTTTATCTGTATACAGAATGTTTTTCTGTATATAGAAAATCATCGATTCGGGAGGAGACAAGGTGAATCGCTATCTCCGATTGCTTTTCGCTGCCGCGCTTGCGCTGCCGCTAACGGCCTTTGCAGACAACTATCCGGGCGACAAGCCCGTCAAGATCATCGTGCCGTTCACCCCAGGCAGCGGCGGCGACACGGTCGCCCGCATCGTCGCCGAGGAATTGCGCAAGAACCTGGGCGGCACCTTCGTGGTGGAGAACAAGCCCGGTGCGTCGGGCGCGATCGGCACCGAGCTGGCCGCCAAGGCTTCCGCCGACGGCTACACGCTGCTGCAGACCTCGTCGGCGCAGAACTCGGCGGGCCCGTGGCTGGTCAAGAGCCTGCCCTACGATCCCGTCAAGGACTTCATCCATCTCGGCCGGGTGATCACGGTGCCGTTCCTGCTGGTGGTGCATCCGGACGTTCCGGCCAGGAACGTGAAGGAGTTCATGGAGTACGCGCGCGCCAATCCCGGTCTCACGTACGGCCATGGCTCCGCGACCTCGCAGGTGGCCTCGGCCACGTTCTCGGCGCTCGCGAACGTCAAGACCGTGAATGTTCCCTACCGCAGCCAGCCTCCGGCCGTGAGCGATCTCATCGGCGGTCAGGTGCGCTTCATGATGGCCGACCCGTCGGTGGTCGGCCCGCAGGTCAAGGCCGGCAAGCTGCGCGCATTGGCGATCACATCGCGCACGCGGTCGGCTCAGTTCCCCGACGTACCCACGCTGGCCGAGAGCGGCATGCCCGACTTCGACCTCGAGGTCTGGATCGGCATAGGCGCGCCGGCCGGTCTGCCGCAGGGCATTGCCCAGCGCCTGAGCGCTGAGATCGTCAAGCTGGGGCAGCGCGACGAGGTCCGCCAGCGCTTCGCGGCGGTGGGATTCGAGCTGGTGCCCAACAGCATCCCGGACCAGGCGGTATTCGTGCGCGACCAGCTGGCCGCCTGGGGCAAGCGAATCAAGGACGCGGGCATACAGCCCGAGTGACCAAGCAAGGAGACAGGACATGGCGACGAAGTGGACCCATTGGCTGGCCTGCATCGGCCTGGCCCTGCCGCTTGCGCTTCAGGCGCAGACCCAAGGCTATCCGGGGGACAAGCCGGTGAAGATCATCGTGCCCTTCACCGCCGGCAGTGCCAGTGACACGGTGGCGCGAGTAGTGGCGGAAGAGCTGCGCAAGAATCTCGGCGGAACCTTCCTGGTCGAGAACAAGCCGGGCGGCGCCGGGCAGATCGGTACCGTTCAGGCCATCAAGGGCGGCAATGACGGCCACACCCTGCTGCTGACGACATCGGCCACGCATTCCGCGGGTCCGTGGCTGGCCAAGAAGCTGCCCTATGACCCGATCAAGGATTTCGTGCACGTCGCGAAGGTGATCAACGTCCCCTTCCTGCTGGTGATCCATCCCGATGTCCCGGCGAAGAATCTGAAAGAGCTGGTCGACTATGCGCGCAAGAACCCCGGACTGAGCTACGGCTACGGATCGGCCACCTCGCAGGTGGCGGCCGCCACTTTCGCCGGGCTGGCCAGGATCGAAGCACTGCCGGTTCCGTACAAGAGCCAGCCGCCCGCCGTCGCGGACCTGATCGGCGGCCAGATTCGATTCATGATGGCCGACCCCTCCATCGCAGCCGCGCACATCAAGGAAGGCAAGCTGCGCGCGATCGCTATCACGTCCCGCACGCGCTCGGCACAGCTGCCCGAGGTGCCGACGCTGGCCGAGTCCGGGATGGGTGAATTCGATCCCGAGGTCTGGCTGGGCATAGGCGCGCCGGAGGGCATCCCTGGCCAGATCGCCGAACTGCTCAATGCCGAGATCCGCAAGATGGGCCGGCGAGACGAGGTCAGGCAGCGCTTCGCTGCAGTGGGGCTGGACCTGGTCCCGAATACGCTGGCCGAGCAGGCCGACTACACCAAGGCGCAGCTGGCAGCCTGGGGCAAGCGCATCAAGGAAGCCGGGATCCAGCCCGAATGATGCAGCGCCGCTCCAAGCAGGCGAAAGCCGCCGAGGCTCTCGCCGGTCTGCGCGACGGCGCGGTGCTCGCCATCGGCGGCTCGCTGTTTCACAACAAGCCGATGCACCTGGTGCGCGAGATCGCCCGCCGCAGGCTGCGCGGCCTCACCGTGGTGGCCATCACGCAGGCCTCGATCGATGTGGACCTGCTCGTCGCGGCGGGCTGCGTCGAAGAAGTCCGCGTGCCCTACCTCGGCTTCGAGCATATGGGCCTGGCCTCGAACTTCCGGCGCGAGGCCGCGGCCGGCCGCATCCGCGTCTGGGACTGCGACGAGACCCAGCTGATCGCAGGCATCGAGGCAGCGGCGAAGAATCTGCCGTCGGGCCTGACCAAGACGGGAGTAGGCACCGATCTGCCGCGCACCAATCCCGACTTGAAGCTGGTCGACGATTTCATAAGCGGCGAGCCGATGATAGCCGTGCCGGCAATCCGTCCCGACTACGCCATCGTGCACGCAGCGCGAGGCGACATCTACGGGAACCTCGGCTACGCAGGCTATCCATTCTCCGACGTACTGATCGCCGAGGCCACGCACCGCTCCGGCGGTACGCTGGTAGCCAGCGTGGATGAGATCGTGCCCACCAGCCATTTCGGCGCCGACCCGTTCCGCACGGCAATCGCGCACATCCTCGTGGACGCAGTGGTCGAGGCGCCGTGGGGCGCGCATCCATGTTCGTCTCATGGGAGCTACCAGTACGACGAGGCGGCACTGCTGGCCTATCAGCGCTGCGCTCGCGAAGGCGAGGCGGCGATGGACGACTGGCTGCGCGAACGTGTCGAGGCGCCGGCGAATCATGAGGAGTACCTCGACCGCGAGTTGAAGCCCTCCGTCATTGCCTCTCTGCGAAGGGCGATCTATGCAGACCGCTGACAGCGCGTGCGCCTGGCCGGAGTTCGCCGCCGTCGTGCTCAGCCGCGAACTGCGGGACGGTGAAATCGGCTCGCCCGGCGGCTCGCGCAGCGAGATCCCGCTGGCTGCCGCGCGGCTGGCGCAGCTCACGCACGCGCCCAATCTGTCGGTCATCACGAGCGCGGTGGGCTTTGTCGCGAATATCACCGGCAAGCCATGGAGCCCGCTCTGCCATTCCACCATGGACTGGCGCAACATCTACGCCGGCACCGAAGCGGTCATGGCTTCGAGCGGCGTGTTCCATACCCGGCGCGACTGGTTCTTCGCCGGCGCGTTGCAGGTCGACGGCTTCGGCAATATCAATCTGAACCGCGTGCGTCTGCCCGACGGCAGCGAGATGTTCGGCCCCGGCGCGGCGGGCCTTGCGTACTCGGCCACCATGGCCAAGCGCTACTTCATCTACATGCACGAGCACAGCCGCCGTTCCTTCGTCGAACGGCTGGACTATCGGACCGCCATCGGCTGGGGCGAAGGCCCCGGCAGCCGCGAGAAGCTGCGCTTGCGCGGCGGCGGACCAGCGCTGGTGGTGAGCCCGCGCGCGACCATGGACTTCGACGAAAGCACGCGGCAACTGCGCCTGCGCTCGGTGCACCCCGGCCAGACGACGGAGGAGGTCCTGGCGAACACCGGCTGCAAGCTGATCGTGCCGGCCAGCGTTCCGCAAACGCCGCCGCCCACTTCAGGCGAACTGGAACTGCTGCGGCAGCAGATCGACCGTCACGGCGTGCTGCGCCGCTGACCGGAGAGACCCTCACATGCAGGCACTGCAAGGAATCAAGGTGCTGGACCTGGGGCGCGCCCTGGCCGGTCCCATATGCGGAATGATGCTCGCCGATCTGGGTGCCGACGTCATCAAGATCGAGCCGCCCGGACTGGGCGACGACAGCCGAGAATGGCCACCGCTGGTCAACGGCGAAAGCACTTATTTCCTCAGCGCCAACCGCAACAAGCGCAGCATCGTGCTGGACCTGGCCACGAAGGCCGGCCGCGAGGTGCTGCTGAAGATGGTGGAAAGCGCCGACGTGCTGCTGGAGAACTATCGCGCCGACGTAATGGATCGGCTAGGGCTGGGCTACGAGACGCTGCGCGGCATCAACCCGCGGCTGATCTATTGCGCGCTGACCGGATTCGGCCGGACCGGCCCGCGCAGCAGCCAGCCGGCCACGGATGTCTACGCTCAGGCGTTCACCGGACTGATGCATCTGACGCGCGAACCGGGGCAGGCACCGCTGCGCATCGGCATCAGCGCGTGCGACATGACCACCGGCCTGTTCGGCGCGTACGGCATTCTGGCGGCGCTGCAGGCGCGCCACCTCACCGGCCTCGGCCAACTGGTGGATACCTCGCTGATGGAAGGCCAGATCGCCTTCCTCTCGTATCACCTTACCTCGTACCACGCTACCGGCAGGGTGCCGCAGCCGCAGGGACGCGCCCACCCGAGCATCGTTCCTTACGGCGCCTTCGAGTGCAGCGACGGCTGGGTCGCGCTGGCCACCTTCAACGACCGGCTGTGGAACCGCGCCGCCAAGGGACTGGGACTGGAAGAGCTAGCCCGGGATCCGCGCTTCGACACCAACCCCAAGCGGCTGGAAAGGCGCGAGGAATTCCTTCCCATCGTCGAGGCACGCTTTCGCACCCGCACGGTGGCCGAATGGGTCGCGATCATGGAGTCGCTGGACGTACCGCTGGCACCGGTCAATGACGTCGCATCGCTGCTGGACGATCCGCAGGTGGCGGCTCGCCAGATGGTGCAGACCATGACGCATCCGACCGTGGGCCAGGTGAAGACCTTCGGCTTCCCGGTGAAGTTCTCCGCCACGCCGTGCGAGCTCCGCAGCCCCCCGCCGATGCTGGGCCAGCATACGGCGGAGGTGCTGCGCGAACATGGCTTTCCCGCCGACTACACCGAAGCTGCACCGACCGCCGCTACTCGACCTTGATGTTGCGCTCGCGCACCAGCTTGCCCCATTTCTCCGTTTCGGATGCGATGAAGCGCTCGAACTGCGCGTGATCCTGGCCGATCGCCTCGATGCCGCGGCCCGCCATCTGCTCGCGGATCGCCGGTTCGTTGACGATCGCAATGAGCTCGCGTGACAGACGCTCGACCACCGGCCGCGGCGTGCCCGCCGGTGCCACGATGCCATACCAGCCGGACACGTCGAAGCCCGGGACGCCGCTCTCGGCCACTGTCGGCAGCTGCGGCGCCAGCGCGGAGCGCTGCTGCGTCGAGATGGCCAGCACCTTGATCCTGCCCGCCTTCACCTGCGGCATGCTCAAGGTAAGACTGTCGAAGGCCACATGCACGATGCCCGCGATCAGATCGTTCATCGCCGGCGCCGCGCCCTTGTAGGGCACGTGAACGATGTCGGCGCCGGTCATGCTTCGCATCAGCTCCATGGCCAGATGGCCGGTCGTCGTATTGCCGCCTGATGCATAGTTGAGCTTCCGAGGCTGGCTCTTCACCAGACCCAGCAGTTCCTGCAGGCTGTTCGCCGGCACGGAAGGATGCGCCACCAGCACCAGCGGCCAGGCGGCCACCAGGCTGACGGGTGCGAAGCTGCGCACCGGGTCATAGGGCAGCTGCTTGTAGAGCGCCTGGTTCACGGCCAGCGCTCCGGGGTAGCCCATGACGAGCGTATAGCCGTCGGGCGCTGCCTTCGCCGTGTAGTCCATCGCAGGAATGCCGCCCGCGCCGGGCCGGTTCTCGACGACCACCGGCTGCCCCAGACGTTCACCCAGCCGCTGTCCGAGCATGCGGGCGAGGATGTCGGTCAGCCCGCCCGCCGCGACGGGCACCACCAGCTTGACCGGCCGGTTCGGATAGTCGCTGGCCAGCGATTGGCCCGGGCTCAGCAGGCAGGCAAGCCAGACGAACAGGCCGAGTCGCAGCACGTGCGGGGCGTACCGCCGAGCCGCGCCTGAAATGAAGTTCATGAATGTCTCCTTGATTGGATCCGCGCCGGCGGGGGACCCGGCCATCCGCTGCGCCGGGCACGAGTCCCGGCTGCGCCAGTTACTGTCTGATCGATCAATCAGGATTCTCGGTAGAAATGGCCGCCCGGTCAAGCGCTTTGTTATGATCGTTCGCTCCCCCTTGCACTTTCCGAGCCTCGATGACTGCACGCGACGACATTCTCCTGGCGGCTGAAAAGGTCTTCAGCACGCTGGGCTACGAGGGCGCTTCCATGCGCAACATTGCGGAAGCGGCTGGGGTCGCGCAAGCGCTGCTGCACTACCACTTCAAGAACAAGGAAGGGCTCTATGAAGCGGTATTCGAGCGCCGCTCGCAGGCCACCATCGGTCATCGAGGCAAGCTTCTGGACGACCTGCTGGCCAGGAATCCGCAACCCGAGCTCGAGGAAGTCCTGCAGGTTCTCTTCACCAGCCCCGACTCGGGCGCGCGCACGCACAAGGAAAGAGAAGGCTTGCATCGCTACGTGCAGATGGTCGGCTCGGTGGGCGTCGCCACCGATGAACGCTCCAAGCTGCTGGTGACCAAGTATTTCGACCCGATCGCTTATCGCTTCATCGAAGTCTTCATGCGGATCGTGCCGAGCCTGGACCGGCTCACCGCCGTCCACTGCTACCTGTTCGCGATCGGCGCACGCCTGCAGGTGCACACGCCGAACGGCCGCGCCGCCCGGCTCGCCGGAGTTCCGCCGAGCGCCATCGACGAACCCGACCCGCTGCTGATCGCATTCACCGCCGCCGGGATCCGCGCCATAGCCAAGAAGAAAGCGCGCTAGCGGTCCCTGCGCGAGGCCGCCGGGATTGACCGATCAATCAGTTCAACCTAGAATTTGATTGATCGATCAGTCAACACCCCCGGAGACCCCTATGAGCACGCTGAGCGAGTACGAGAACAAATACGAGACGATCAAGTTCCGCCGCGAAGACGGCATCCTCGAGATGCGCTTCCATACCGACGATGGCCCGTGCCAATGGACGTTCCGTCCCACGCACGGCGATTTCGAGCAGGCCTTCCTGGACGTGGCGCGCGACCGGGACAACGAAGTCGTCATCATGACCGGCACCGGCGACTACTTCCTCGGCCCCACCGTCGAGTTCGGCGGCGATCCGGCTCGCAGGGCCTTGACGGCTTCCCGCTGGGATCCGATGCAGTGGGAAGGCAAGCATCTGCTGATGAACCTGCTGAACATCGAGGTTCCGGTGATCGCGGCCATCAACGGGCCGGCCACCCGGCATCCCGAAGTGCCGCTGCTGAGCGACATCGTGCTCGCCTCCGACGACGTCGTCATCCAGGACTCCGCTCATTTCCAGGGCGGCATGGTGCCGGGCGACGGCGTGCAGATCACCTTCCCCATGCTGATGGGTACGGCACGCGCGCGCTATTTCCTCACCACGGGCCAGGCCGTATCCGCCAGGCAGGCCTATGAGTTCGGCCTGGTGAACGAGCTGCTGCCGCGGGATCAACTGCTGCCGCGCGCCTGGGAACTGGCCCGCACGATCATGAAGCAGCCGCCGCTGGTGCGGCGCTACACGCGCCTGGTGCTGACGCAGCCGCTGAAGGAAGAGATGCAGAAGCAGCTCGCTTTCGGCTTCGCGCTGGAAGGCCTGGCCCGCATGAAGGAGGTCGCTTGAGCAAGCCCGCACCGCCCTTCAGGCGCGGCTATGCCGATACCGCGCGCGGCCAGCTCCATTACCTGGAAGCCGGATCGGGCGACGAGACGCTGGTGCTGCTGCATGCGACCTCGCGTTCGTCGCGCTGCTATCGCCGAATGCTGCCTCTGCTGGCGCAGCGCTTTCACGTGCTGGCGCCTGACTTTCCGGGCTTCGGGGGATCGCATCCGATCGATGACATCGGCAGCATCGAAGATCTGGCACAGGTCATCGTCGAGTTCCTCGATCTGCGCGGGCTGCAGCGGGTGCACCTGTTCGGCCTGCACCTGGGCAACAAGGTCGGCGCCGCGCTTGCCGCCCGCTGGCCCGCGCGCGTGAAGGACCTGATCCTGATGGGTCAGACGCACAGCCTGATCGTCGACCGCCGCCGGCGCGACGCGGAGATCGGACGGCTGTCGCGACACCACTATCCGCCCGACACCGCCAGCTCGAACGGACTGGAACTGCTGCAGGCCTGGGCCGGAGTGAACGCGACCATCCAGGCGCAGTGGTGGACCAGGCCGCTGCTGAAGAACGCCCGAATCGATGCCGACGACGTCGACAATGCCCGCGCCAGACTGATCGACTATCTGACCGGCCAGCCGAGCCTGGAGAAACTCTATCCGCTGGTCCACGCCTTCGACATGACCGAGGCCTACCGCAAGGTGCAAGCTCGGACGCTGCTGATCGAACTGCTCACCGCGGAAGAGATGCACCTGGGCGCGCAGGCGCCGCAGATGGCCGCTCTGATGCAGCGAGCCGAGCACGCAGCGCTACAAGAGGCCGACAACATGGTGCTCGAGTTCCGCCCGCAGGAAGTCAGCGAGCTGATCCTGCGCTTTCTCAACGGCTCGACATCAGGGAGCGCCTAGACATGGACGCCCAGGCACAAGCCGACATCCAGAATGTGCTCAGTCGCCTCTACGCCGCGCTCGATGCGCGCGCCTACGACGAGGTCGCCGGCTGCTTTCACCCGCAGGGGGAATGGCACCGGCAGGGCAAGCTGCTGTACGGGCACGGCGAGATCGTCCAGGCGCTGCAGCAGAGAAGTCCGACGCTGGTCGTCCACCATCTGTACGGCAACTGCCTGTTCATGCCGGGTACGGCAGGCAGCGTCGCCGTCCAGTACCTGCTCACCGTGTTCCAGCTTGAATCGCAGGACACCGCGGCCGATCGGAGAATCGCCAATCCGCCGCAGATCGGCTTCTGCGACGCGCAGCTGACCCGCGTCGGCGCCGGCTGGCGGATTCTTTCCATGAAGGCGCGCACACCGACATTCACGGCGGTGCTGACGCCGCCGGCCGCCGCTGCGCGAACCTGAGCGGCAGTCGCGCCACGCCCTCGAAGCGCGTCGTTCATGCGCCTCGGCGCTCGCAGGCCCGAAACGGTACACTGCCGCCATGAAACTGTTCGACTCCTCCAGCTCGCCGTTCGTTCGCAAGGTCAACGTAGTCATCCACGAGCTGCAGCTGGATGAGCTCATCGAACGACTGCCCCAGTCAGCTCACCCCGTCCAGCGCGATGCCAAGCTGGTGGCCCACAACCCCCTGGGCCAGGTGCCCACGCTGCTGCTCGACGACGGCGAGATGCTGTGCGACAGCCGCGTGATATGCGAGTACCTCGATCGCGTGGGCCGCGGCACGATCTTTCCGCAGGAGCCGGCGCAACGCTGGCGGGCGCTCACGCTGCAGTCGCTCGCCGACGGACTCCTGGACGCGGCGATCCTGATCCGCTACGAAACGATGGTGCGGCCCGAATCGCAGCAATCGGCCGCGTGGATAGACGGGCAGCGCGCGAAGATCGCCTCCGTGCTGGAGGCTATCGAACGCAGCGCCGCCGACTTCGGCGAGCGCTTCGACATCGGCACGCTGACTTGCGGCTGCGCGCTCGGCTATCTGGATTTCCGCTACGCGGACTGGCCGTGGCGCGCCGCCTCGCCCAGTGCCGCGGAATGGTTCGAGCGCTTCTCGCAGCGGCCGTCCATGCTCGCCACCGTGCCGCGGCCGCGCCAGTAGCGCCGGATATTCCCGCTAGGGTCGTACCCGTTTTTTTGCGAGAATCGGTTCTCAACAACGCTCCGCCCGCCGGGCGCACGTTGCCACCTTCGGGAACCGTTCAATGCAGAAGCTTCTTCGCCGATTTCCTGAGGCTGCGGCCCGCCTGCTGCTGTCGATCGCATTGCTGACGACCGGCACCGCCGCCGGCGCCCACGGCCAGCATGCGCACACTCACGGCCTGCTGTCGATCAACGTGGCCATCGATGCCGGATCGGTCACGATCGAGCTCACGACCCCGCTCGACAACCTGGTGGGATTCGAGCGCGCCCCCCGGACCGACGCGGAGCGACGGCGCGTGGCCGACGCGATCGCTCGCCTCGAAGCGGCCGATCGCCTGTTCATCCCCGATCCCGCCGCGGAATGCCGGCTGTCGAAGGTGAGCCTGAGTTCGGAGGTGCTGGGCATCGGCGGCCCCGGCGGCCGTAGCGGCCACGCCGGCCATGGCAGCCCTGGCCACCCGCGCGAGCATGCCGATCTCGATGCAAGCATCGTGTTCGCCTGCGGCAGGGCGGAGCTTGCGCGCTTCATCGACGTGAAGCTGTTCGAGCAGTTCAAGCGGCTGCGTAGCGTCGAAGCCCAGGTCGCTTCGCCGCAAGGCCAGGTCAAGCGCAGGCTGAACGCCGGAAGCCCAAG
Organism: Burkholderiaceae bacterium; assembly: GCA_050187175.1. Lineage (GTDB taxonomy): Bacteria > Pseudomonadota > Gammaproteobacteria > Burkholderiales > Burkholderiaceae_E > Zeimonas. The sequence goes on along the minus strand of JBFWXS010000004.1, from coordinate 146,231 downwards.
GCTGAGCTGGGGCGGATCATCGAGATGACCACCGCCATCCTCGAACTGGAAGACGCGCAGTTCGCCTGGGCTGGCGATCCTCGGTCCGGGCTCGATATCGCGCGCCTGCGCATCCACGCCGGCGATGCGGTCTTCATTCACGGTCCGAGCGGCTGCGGCAAGAGCACGCTGCTGTCGTTGATGGCCGGCGTGCTGCTGCCGCAGCGCGGGCGGATCGCGCTCCGCGGCCGCGACTGGAAGACCATGAGGCTGGCGGCCAGGGATCGTCATCGCGTGGATCACGTCGGCTACATCTTTCAGCAGTTCAACCTGCTTCCGTATCTGAGCGTGCTCGACAACGTGCTGCTGCCGTGCCGGTTCTCGCCGCTACGGCTCGCCGCGGCGCGGGAGCGCTCGGGATCGGACTGGCTGGAGGCCGAATCGTGGCTGACCGGCATGGGCATCGACTCGTCGCTGTGGCGGCGCCCGGCCGGCCGTCTGTCGGTTGGCCAGCAGCAGCGGGTAGCCATGGCACGCGCCTTGATCGGCAGGCCCGCGCTCGTTCTCGCCGATGAACCCACTTCGTCGCTGGACGAAGCGCTGCGGGACACCTTCCTCGATCGGCTGCTGCCGGCTTGCGCAGCCGCGGGCAGTGCGCTGGTGCTGGTCAGCCACGACATGCGAATCGCCGGGCGCTTCGCACGCCGGATCTCGCTGCCCGAGATCAACCGGGCAGCAGATCGCGCGGAGGCGGCGGCATGAACGCAACGCTGCTGAGCATCGCGCTGCGCAGCGCGTGGAGCCGTCGCCTGACGCTGGCGCTGACGGTGTGCTCGATCGCGCTGTCCACCTTCATGCTGCTGGGCGTAGAACGGATCAGGACCGACATGCGCGACAGCTTCACATCGGCGGTGTCCGGCACCGACCTGATCGTCGGCGCGCGTACGGGCTCGGTCCAGCTGCTGCTGTACTCCGTATTCCATGTGGGCGCCGCGACGAACAATATCCGCTGGTCCAGCATCGAGGCGCTGCAAAGGCAGCGATTCGTCACCTGGGTGCTGCCGCTTTCGCTCGGCGATTCGCACCGCGGCTTCCCCGTGCTCGGCACGACGGCGGAGTATTTCGAGCGCTTCCGGTATGGGGACCGACAGCCGCTGCGATTCAGCGAAGGGCAACCGTTCTCCGAGCTGTTCGACGCCGTCATCGGCGCCGACCTTGCATCGAGGCTCGGCTATCGGCTCGGCCAGCGGATCACGCTGTCGCACGGCGCCGGCGTGCTCGACCTGACCGAGCACGACGACAAGCCGTTCGTCGTCAGCGGCATCCTGTCCGCTACCGGAACGCCGGTCGACCGCACGGTCCACATCAGCCTGCAGGCCATGGAGGCCTTGCACGCGGACTGGGTCGGCGGCGTTCCTGTCCCGGGCAAGCGCATGAGCCCGGACGAAGTCCGCAAGCTCGATCTGCAGCCGAGAACGGTCACCGCAGCGCTGGTCGGCCTGCAGAACCGGGCGGCCGTGTTCTCGGTGCAGCGCCAGCTCAACAATTTTCCTGATGAGCCGCTGATGGCGATCCTGCCCGGCGTGGCGCTCGACGAACTATGGACGGTGATCGGGGTCGGCGAACGCGCGCTGCTGCTGATGTCCGGCTTGGTAGCGCTGGTCAGCATGGCCGGCTTGATGTCGGTCGTGATGGCCGGCCTTAACGAACGGCGCCGGGAGCTGGCCGTGCTGCGCGCGGTCGGCGCCGGCCCCCACCATGTCATACTGCTGCTGACCCTCGAAGGTCTGGCGCTCACGCTGCTGGGCGCCGGAATCGGCATCGCGGCGCTGTTCGCCGCGGTCCTTGCCTTCGGTCCATGGCTGCAATCGGCATTCGGCCTGACGCTGCGCGTCACGGAGCCGACGCAGTTGCAGGCTGTGCTGCTGTCGGGCCTGCTGATCGCGGGCTGGCTGGCCAGCCTGGTGCCCGGCTGGCGCGCCTATCGGATGTCGCTGGCGGATGGCCTGTCACCAAGAGTTTGAACCGACGAGCTCATGACAATGCCCGAAGACCTGTCCAGACGCCGATTGCTTGCCGCCGCGCTGATCGCGACGGCGGGCTGCTTTTCGCGCGGCGCCGCCGCGACCAGCTATCGCGAGCTCTCATGGAACGATCTGATCCCCAAGGATTGGGATCCGACCAAGGAGTTCAAGGATCTGCAGCATCTGGCCAATGCGTCGGACTTCGATCCGCGCGTCCAGCAGCTGTACGACCGGATGCGTGAAGTCTGGGACAAGGCGCCCACCGTCCGCGAGCTGGCTGGGCAGGCCGTCAGGCTGCCGGGCTATGTCGTGCCTCTCGAAGAGGTCAAGGGCGCGATCCAGGAGTTCCTGCTGGTTCCGTACTTCGGCGCCTGCATCCACACGCCGCCGCCGCCGGCGAACCAGATCATTCATGTACGCAGCGCCTCTCCCGTGAAGGGCTTGCGCACGATGGACGCGGTGTGGGTCAGCGGCACGCTGGACGTCAAGCGTGCCGATTCACTGATGGGGGTCAGCGGTTATACGCTGGCCGCCGCCAGCGTCCGCAAGCATACGGGCACGACCGGCGGCCGCTGAATCTCCGCGCCCTGCCCTCCGCACGCTTCATCTCTTGCGCCCTTCATCTCTCGCACCCTTCATCTCTTGCGCCCTTC
>JBFWXS010000004.1:131812-143475 GCA_050187175.1 Burkholderiaceae bacterium | reverse complement strand
GTCAAGCGCGGCCGGCTGCCGGCGGCGCCAGCGCACTGACGAGCGTAGCCGTGTTCGTCTCCATCAGCTCGATGTAGCTTCTGGCGGTGCCGGTGGGCCCCGACAGCGCGTCCGAGTACAGCCTCCCGCCGATCGCCGTCCTGGTCTCGCGCGCCAGCTGTTCGATCAGCCGCGGGTCGGTGATGTTTTCCAGGAACAGCGCCGCGATGCGTTCCTTGCGCACGCGATCGGCCAGCCGCGCGATCTCTCTCGCCGACGGCTCGGCCTCGTTCGACAGGCCCCGCACGGGCAGGATGCGCAGCCCGTAGGCGTCGGCGTAGTAGCCGAACGAATCATGGGTCGTCAGAATGGTGCGGCGCTGCGCGGGCAAGGCGCCGATCGCCCGGCGAATCGCCGCATCCAGCGCCCGCAGCCGTTCGGAGTACGCCTGCACCCGCGTCCGGTAGCCGGCAGCATTGGGAGGATCTGCCTGTGCCAGCGCCTGCGCGATGTTGTCCACATAGACGAGCACATTGGCCACGTCGTGCCAGGCATGAGGATCGAGCTCACCCGGATGATGATGATGTCCATGGCCTTCGTTCTTCGCATGCTCGTTCTTCGAATGCGCATGGAGACGCGGCCCTAGCCTGCGCGCCTTGATGCGTCTGGACGCGACGACTTCGAGGCCTCTGAAACCGACTGATTTCTTCAGCCGGTCGATCCAGCCCTCGAAGCCCAGTCCGTTGATGACAAGCAGCCCTGCATCGCCGACCGTCCTGGCGTCGCGCGGCGAAGGCTCGAAGACATGAGCGTCCGCGTCCGCGCCGACCAGCGAGACGACGTTCACGTCCGGGCCGCCGACCTGCCGGACCAGATCGGCCAGGATTGAGAAGCTCGCCACCACGCTCAAGCCGCGCTTGGACGCCCATGCCGTGGGGCAGCAGGCGAGCGGCAGTGCGCGCAGCGCGGTGCGTCGATGCTGATCATGTCTTTTCATCCCGCCCTCTTCTGTTAAAACACTGCTTCACGCACGCGCCGCGGCCCTCCCACGCCACCCTGCCAGGCTGCCCTGTCGCCCGACCACTAGCGAAGCGACGTAGAGCGCACCCAGGCACAGTGTGATGGCCGACGACGGCGCCAGCCCGAGGTGGTAGGACAGCAGCAGACCGCCATAGCTGCCGAGCACGCCGGCGAGGGCCGCCAGCGCCATCTGCATGGCCGGGCTCCGCACCCAGAATCGGGCCGCCGCGGCCGGCAGCACCAGAAAGGCGACGACCAGCAAGGTGCCCAGCGACTGGACGCCGCTGATCAGGTTGAAGACGAGCAGCACGATGAAGACGGCGTGAGCCAGCGCGCCATGCCAACCCAGGGCGCGCGCGAACTCCGGATCGAAGCACTCGATGAGCAGCGGTCGATAGCAGATGGCCAGTGCGAACAGCGAGGCCGTAGCGACCATGGCAGAGAACACGACCCCACTCTCGCTCAGCGCCAGCACGGATCCGAACAGCACATGCAGCAGGTCGACGTTGGAACCGCGCAGCGACACGAGCATCACGCCCAGCGCCAGCGAGATCAGGCAGAACGCTGCCAGACTCGCGTCTTCGCCGATGGCCGTGAAGCGCGAGACCAGCCCCGCGGCGCCAGCGACGATCAACCCCGCGGTCAGCCCGCCGGCCGCCATCGCCGGCAGCGACAGGCCGAACAGGAAGTAGCCGGCGGCGACGCCAGGCAGGATCGCATGCGACAAGGCATCGCCCACCAGACTGATACGCCGCAATAGAAGCACCGTCCCGAGCGGACTTGCGCCGAGGCTCAGTGCGATGCATCCCGCCAGCGCGCGCCGCATGAATCCATAGTCGTCGAACGGCACCCACAGCGCGGCCAGAACGCTCATGACTGGATCGCCGCGAGGCTGCTGGAGGTGTCGCCCCACGCGATATCGGCACCACCGAGCGCCAGCGTGCGCGGAAAATGGCGGCGAACCAACTCGAGATCGTGCATGACGACCGCGATGGTCCTGCCCTCGGCATGCCAGCGCGTGATCGTACTCATGAGATCGTCCACGGTCCGGTGATCTATGGCCGCGAACGGTTCGTCCAGCAGCACGACCGGCGCATCCTGCAGCGACAGCCGGGCGAAGCGGGCCCGCTGAAACTGGCCGCCGGACAGATCCTGAAGCCAGGCATCGGCCCCGCCTGCCAGGCCGGCGTTCGCGATCGCCTCGTCGATCCGATCCGATTGCCTGCGGTCGACCGCCCGGAAGCTGCCGATGCTGGACCACAGGCCGGTCGATACGAAGTCGCCGACGGTGATCGGAAAGGCGCGGTCCACGCCGCTCAACTGAGGCAGATAAGCGATGTCGCGCGGCGAAGCCAAGCGCCGGATGCGGCCCGAGAGCGGCGCGACCGTTCCGAGCAGCGCCTTGAGCAGCGTCGTCTTGCCCGCACCGTTCGGACCGACGATCGCCGTCATCGATGCGCGATCGAACGACCCCGTCAGACGGCTGATGACCGGATCGCCGCGATAGCCGAGCGCGACCTCATCAAGCTCGAACACGATCGCCTCCCGATCTGCGGCGGCAAGCGCGCACGCCCCCGGTAGCGGCAGGGACCCCGCTACCACCATGCGAGAGCCCAGGCCACGAACAGCCACAGCAGCGCCGCCGCCGCGCCGGCCGCGATGCAGCGTGCGGCACCGGCCGACTGAAGCGCTGTCGCGCGCCGCCGCGGCAGTGCCGGGACGCGGTTTCCGGAATGCGATCTGAAGACGAGGCTCGGCAAGTCAGGGCCTGCGATTTATGAAAATGACAATCCATTATCATAAATGATGATCGAGCTTCGATGAAGCTCAACGGCGCGGCGGACGCGTCGATGCCGGCGTGGCATGGCGTGGCACGCGAGCTCTTCCTCCGGGGTCCTCGATCGCGCTTTATTGATATTGAATTATTAATATCATATGATCACCCACCTACCCACCCGGAGACCATGACGATGAACAGACGTACCGGCGCTCTCGGCAGAACGATCGCCGCAGCCTTCCTCACGTCTCTGCTGGCCGCCTGCGGCAGTTCAGGAGACGACATCAGCCAGCAAGACCAGGACCACGACGATCATGATCATCCCCACATCGAGACAGCCGGACGCCTGGCCATCATCGAGGACCAGTCCAGAAGCGTCCGGATCTACGACCTGGACGACAAGTCGGTGGCGCAGACCTTTCTGATGACGAATCCTCCTTCCGCAATCGCCGCGAGCCCCGGCAAGCGCTATGCGCTCGTCATTCAGCGCACGCAGGACCTCGTCGAGCTGATCGACGGCGGCATTTGGCAGGAAGACCATGGCGATCATCTGCATGACTACAAGGAGGCGCCGAAGCGGCTGGACTTCAGCATCGACGGCGTACGCCCGACGCACTACGAGACTCACGACGGAATCGGCGCGATCTTCATGGACGGCCTCGATACGACCGGCCAGAAGGCCGCGGTGGTCACGCTGACCGATGCCGGCATCGGCGCGGCTCGGCACGAAGCGGCGATGGAGCTGCCGCTGCCGATGCACGGCACCGCTGAGCCGCGCGGCGACTACCTGCTCACGACCTATCGCGATCCTGAGAGTGCCGGCACGCTTCCGCAGCAGGTGGAGCTGTACCGGCGCGACGGCGCCAGCTACCGCTTCGTCAAGCGTTTCGACGAACTGTGCCCTTCACTGCACGGCAGCTATTCCAACCGGAATCACTCGGCCTTCGGCTGCGCCGACGGCGTCCTGGTAGTGACCCAGGCCGGCGACGAGTTCACGGCGACGAAGATCGACAATCCGCCGGGCCTCGATGCCGCCGTACGCATCGGTACGGTCGCGGGTCACGATCATCTAGACTCGTTCGTCGGCATCGCGTCGCCCGGCCTGCTGTTCGAGATCGACCCCCAGGCCGGCCGGATCACGCAGATCGAATGGGCGGACGGCCGGACCCGGCGCGCGCACGGTTTCGACGCGGACGGAAAGCACTTCCTCGTGCTCGACGATCGCGGGGCCCTGCACGTGCTCGACGCGACGCGCGGCTGGGCGCTGAAGACCTCGCTTGCGGCCATCGCATCGATGCCGGGTGCGAGCCCGTATCCGTCGATAGCGGCCGGCGCCTCTGCACATACGGTCTACGTCTCGGATCCCGAGGGACGTCAGATCGCAGTAGTCGACCTGGAGAAATCCGCCGTCACCGAGCGGCTCGCGCTGGATTTCAAGCCGGCGGGGCTGACCTGGCTGGGCACGCCGGCGCACGAGCACTGAGTCGAGCAGCGACCGGCCGGCCTCGGGCCGCTAGCCGCCGACTGTCGACCCGCGGCGGGCGACCGAGCGACCGGGCCGGCCTAGCGGCTGGCCCCCTTCTTCCGGCGAGCAGCCAAGGCCCGTGCGCTGTCGCGGCGCGCGCAATCGCCGCAGCGCCCGTACAGCGTCAGCTCGTGCCGGGCGACGGTGAAGCCCGGCGGCGCGAACTGCCGCATGTCGCCGGGACAGGCATCGATGTCGAACACGCGCAGGCACTCGGTGCACTGGAAATGATGATGGTGGTGATCGTGTTCGTCGCGGCGCGATTCGTAGCGCGGACTGTCGCCGGGCAAGGTGACGATCTGGATCAGCTCTTCATCGAGCAGCGCCTTCAGCGTCCTGTAGACGGTGGCCAGGCCTAGCGCGGGCACTTCGCGGCGCGCCGCCTCGTGAACCTCCTGCGGCAGCAGCGGCCGCCCTGCGGCATCGAGCGCGTCACGAATGGCAGCACGTTGTCGGGTGGAACGTTCCATGGCGACCCGAAGATTACCGCACAAGCCGGCAAGGCTGATGATATGATAATGAAAATCCATTCTCATAATCCAAGATAGCTCGCGGATTCAATCGCCGAGCTCTCGAGCCAAGCGCTGCAAATCTCATGTCCCATCGCCCGTGCCCTCGCCCGCTGTCGCTGTCAATCGCCGTCGCCCTGTGCGGCGCCGCCTCGCTGAGCTTCGCGGCCGAACCCGAGGACGTGCTGCCGGCAGTGACGGTATCGGCCAGCCCTCTTTCCACAAGCAGCGCCGAGATGGCGGCGCCGGTCACCGTGCTGGAGGACGCGGATCTGCTGGACCGGCGCAGCGGAACGCTCGGTGAAACGCTGGCTGACCAGCCCGGCGTCTCGGCCAGCCATTTCGGCGCGGGGGCCAGCCGCCCGATCATTCGCGGCATGGACGCGGCGCGCGTCAAGATCCTGTCGGACGGCGCCGAAGTGCAGGACGCCTCCACGATCAGCCCCGATCACGCGGTCGCGCTGGAGCCGATGCTGTCCCGGCAGATCGAGATCCTGCGCGGCCCGGCGGCACTGCTCTACGGCGGCGGTGCGATCGGCGGCGTGGTCAACGTGCTGGACCGCAAGATCCCCACGGCCATTCCCAAGAAGGGATACGAAGGCAACGTCGAGCTGCGCGGCAGCAGCGCGGCCCGTGAAGGCGTCGGCGCTTTCGATCTGACCGGCGGCTGGGGAAACTTCGCATTGCACGTGGAGGGCGTCAAGCGCGATGCCGGCGACTATCGCCCCGGCAGCGGCTGGGCCGGCGGCAGCAAAGTCGAAGGTTCCTACAATCGAACGGAGACCGGCAGCATCGGCGCATCATGGATCGGAGCGCGAGGCTACCTCGGCCTGGCCTTCACGCGCCAGACCAGCCGCTACGGCTTGCCGGGACACGATCACAGCTACGAGGGCTGCCATCCGCACGGCAGCAGCCTGCACTGCCCCGGCGGCGATCATGATCACGACCATGACCATGATCACGACGGCGATGAGCATCACGACGACGACCACGGCGATGACCATGACGAAGCGCACGACCACGATCATTCGCATGCGCACGGCGTACCCTACGTCGACCTGCTCAGCCGGCGCTGGGACCTGAGGGGCGAGTATCGCGACCCGCTGCCCGGCCTCGCGAAGGTCAGGCTGCGCGCGGGCTTCACCGACTACCGTCATCACGAGATCGAGGACGATTCGATCGCCACGACCTTCCGCAACAAGGCTCGGGACGGACGCATCGAGTTCGAGCATCATCCGATCGCCGGATTCCGCGGCGTGTTCGGCATACAGCTCACTCATCGCAACTTCAGCGCGCTGGGTGAGGAGGCGTACGTCGAACCGACCCGCACGCGGAACCAGGCCGTGTTCCTGCTCGAGGAATACCGCTTCCGGAACTTCCGCTTCGAGTTCGGCGTCCGGCACGAAAGGCAGCAGACCGAGGTCGAGTCGGCACAGCCCAACCGCCGCCACTCCGGCACCTCCGCCTCGGCCGCCGCGACCTGGCGTTTCGCGCCGGCTTACTCGCTGGGCGTCTCGCTGTCGCGCGCCCACCGCCTGCCGTCGGCCGAAGAGCTGTATGCGAACGGACTGCACCTGGCAACACGCACCTACGAACGCGGCGACTACCGGCTCGGCGCGGAGACTTCGAACAACATCGACGTCTCGCTTCGCAAGCATGCGGGCGCAACCACCTTCTCGATCACCGCCTTTCACAATCGCGTCGACAACTACATCTACGCGCGCACGCTGGACGTACACGAGCAATTGCGGCTCATCCAGTACACGCAGGGCGACGCCAGCTTCAATGGCCTCGAAGCGCAGCTGCGCCACCGGCTGAACTCCAACTTCGACATCACGGTCTTCGGCGACGCGGTCCGCGGCCGGCTGGACCAGAATCAAGGCAGCCGCAACCTGCCGCGGATCCCCGCCTACCGGTTCGGCACGCGGCTCGGCGCGTACTGGGCGAACTGGAACGGCCAGCTCGAGTGGTATCGCGTCGCCGCACAGCGGCACATCGCCGACTTCGAGTCGACGACGCCGGGCTACGACATGGTGAACCTGCGCGTCGGCTTCAGCGGCACGCTCGGCGGCACGCCATACGAAGTCTTCGCTCGCTTGAACAATCTGACGAACAAGCTGGCCTTCAATCACGCCTCGTTCATCAAGGATTCCGCGCCGCTGATGGGCCGCAACCTGATGGTGGGAATGCGCGTCTCGTTCTGATCCGCGCACGCCGCTCCCCCACGGCCGCGACATGCGGCCGTTTTTTTGACCTCCCTCAAAGTGTCAACAATACAGCGCAGCTAGCCCCTAAGCTGCGGCACGCTGAAGCCAAACCCGCCAGCCCCTCCGGCCGCGCAAGCCTCTATAGAAAGCGGATCTTTCCGCGCGAACGCCCGGCACGGGTACCCGAAGCCATCACCCTGTGGACGTGCGGGGTCGATTTGCTATACTGTTGACACTATGCCCGGGCCCGGCCTCGATCTTGGCCTCGCTCCTGCGCCGCCCCGGGCTGCCCGATCGATCGCCAATCGCCCGAGGATCCGGCATGCAGCCGCCCGACACGCGCACATTCATCCAGCAGTTCCCCAAGCTGGCGCCGACGCCGGCTGACGCCCATGGGCGGCTCGCCTACTCGCATTTCATCGACGGCCGCTTCACCGAAGCCTCCGGGCCGAGGCTCGATACGCAGGATCCTGTCAGCGGCGAATGCTGGGCCACGATCGCCCGCGGCGACGCCGGCACGGTCGACTCGGCCGTCCGCGCCGCGGAGCGTGCCTTCAGCAGCGGGGCCTGGCCCGCGCTGAACCCCAGCCAGCGCGGCGCGCTGCTGCGCCGCATCGGCGACCTGGTCAGCGAACACGCCGAGTGGCTCGCCCACATCGAGCAGCGCGACAACGGCAAGCTCAGCGCCGAGCTGCTGATGCAGATGCGCTACATGGCGAACTACTACTATTACTACGGCGGGCTGGCCGACAAGGTCGAAGGTTCGGTGATCCCGACCGACAAGCCCGGCGTGTTCAACTACACGGTCTATGAGCCGGTCGGCGTCGTGGCCTGCATCACACCGTGGAACTCGCCGCTGCCGCTGGCCAGCATGAAGATCGCGCCGGCGCTGGCGGCCGGCAATACGGTGGTCCTGAAGCCTTCCGAGTTCACGTCGGCCTCGCTGCTCGAGCTGATGAAGCTGTTCCAGCTGGCCGGCGTGCCTGAAGGCGTGGTCAACGTCGTCACCGGCCTGGGCGGCGACGTCGGCGCGGCGCTGGTCGCGCACCCGCTGGTGGCGCGCATCGCCTTCACCGGCGGCCCCGAAGCCGGCCGGCGCATCTATGAAGCCGGCGCAGCCCAGATGAAACGCGTCACGCTCGAGCTGGGCGGCAAGTCGCCGAACATCGTGTTCGACGACGCCGACTTCGAGGATGCGTTGAAGGGCGCGGTCGCCGGCATCTTCGCGGCCTCGGGCCAGACCTGCGTGGCGGGCTCGCGGCTGCTGCTGCAGGAAAGCATTCACGACCACTTCCTGGAACGGCTGATAGAGATCGCCGATAGCGCGCGCTTCGGCCACCCGGCGGACCCGCAGACGCAGATCGCGCCGATCTCGACGCCGCCGCAGCTCGACAAGGTCCGTTCGTACGTCGAGGTCGCCAAGGCCGACGGCGCCCGGCTGGTGGCCGGCGGCGAGCGCGCGCAGGTCCCCGGCTGCCCGAACGGACTGTTCTTCAAGCCGACCATCTTCGCCGACGTCACCAACCGGATGCGCATCGCGCAGGAGGAAGTGTTCGGCCCCATCCTGTCGGTCATCCGCTTCAAGGACGAGGACGAAGCCGTCGCGATCGCGAACGACATCGAGTTCGGGCTGGCGGCAGGCATCTGGACCACGTCCATGCCGCGCGCCCTGCGCATGTCGCGGCGGGTCCGCGCCGGGACGATATGGGTGAACAACTATCGGTCCACCAGCGTCACCTCGCCGTTCGGCGGCTTCAAGATGAGCGGCATCGGCCGCGAGTGCGGCATCGCCGGAATGATGGAGTACCTCGAGCTCAAGAGCGTCTGGCTGTCGATGGAAACCAGCATTCCGAACCCCTTCGTCCGCCGCTGAGGCAGGAGTCGCCATGAAGGCCAAGCATCACGTCGTCGTCGCCGGAGCCGGGCCCGTGGGCCTCACCGCGGCCTTGCTGCTCGCGCGCGCGGGCGTCGCGGTCACGCTGTGCGAGAAGCGCGACCGGCTCAACGAAGCGTCGAAAGCGTCCACCTTCCATCCGCCGACGCTGGCGCTGCTCGATCATCTGGGCGTGCTGCCGGCAATGCGCGCGCAAGGCCAGCTGGTCACGCACATCCAGTACCGGACGACGGCCGACGGCCTGATCGGCGAGATCGCGCTCGACGAACTGCGCGATGACACCGACTATCCGTTCCGGCTGCATCTGGAGCAGTCGCGGCTGACGCCGATGCTGCTGGCGCAGTTGCGCGAGCTGCCCGGCGCCGTCGTTCGCTTCGACACCGAAGTGACGAACGTGCGCAGCGACGCCGACGGCGCCACCGTCGACGTGACAGGCCCCGACGGTGCCGAGTCGCTGCGCGCCGATTACGTGCTGGCCACCGACGGCGCGCACAGCCAGGTGCGCGAAGCCGCCGGCATCGGCTTCTCCGGTGTTCCGTATCCCGGCAGCGTGATGCGCGTGCTGTCCGACGACAGCCTCGAGCGCATCCTGCCCGGACTGCGGCCGATCAGCTATCTGGTCAACGGCGACGCCTCGGCCAGCTTCCTGAAGATGCCGGACTGCTGGCGGATCATCCTGCGCGTGCCGGCCGGGGTCGACGATGCGACAGCGCAGTCGCGCGAATGGGTGTTCGAGCGGCTGCGGCTGCTGATCCCCGATTGCACCGAGCTGCCGAACATCATCGGCCAGGACCAGTATCGCGCCACGCGCGCGGTGGCCGACTCGTACCGCCGCGGACGCGTCTATCTGAGCGGCGATTCGGCGCACCTGACCAATACGCGCGGCGGCATGAACATGAACTTCGGCCTGCACGACGCGTTCGCCATGACGGGCGCGATCGTCGCCGGTCTGCAGCGCAATGATCCGTCGCTGCCCGATGCCGCGGCCGACGAGCGCCGGCGGCTGGCGGCCGATGTGCTGCTGCCGCGCACCGATTCCATGGTGTCCGGCCAGCAGGCCTGGCTGGAGAACGTACGCCACCTGTTGGGCGACGCCGAGGCACGGCGCGCATTCCTCAAACGCACGGCCATGCTCGACATGGTGCCGGCGCTGGCCTTCCGGCTGCCGCGCTGACGCTCACCGGCTTCGGAGAACGAACATGAATACGACCCCGCCGATCGGGCTCCCGCAACGGCGCATCGGCGTCCTGGTGCCGCCGGCCAACCCGACCGTCGAACTGGAATATCCGGTGCTGTGCCCGGCCGGCGCCGCGCTGCATGTGATGCGGCTGCCCATCATCGCCGGCGACCTGAGCGCCCGCAATCAAGGCTATCTGGACAGCTATGAGACGACGCTGCGCGGCTTCGGTTCGCTCAAGCTCGATGCGGTGGCGATCGCGCTGACCGGCGCGCAGTACCGGATCGGCTATGCCGCCGACCAGGCGCTGTGCGAACGCCTGTCGCAGGCCGCCGGCGCGCGCGTCGAGACGGCCAGCGTGGCCCTGCATCGCGCCATCGAGCATCTCGGCATCCGGCGCATCAGCCTCGTCTCGCCGTATCCCGACTGGTTGACCGCGCTGGCGGTGCGCTACTGGACCGACTCCGGCATCACCGTCGATCACGTCGAGCGCTTCGAGGACGAACTCGTCGCCTATCGCGTCACGACGGCCGAAGTCGCCGAGCGCCTGCGCGGCGTGCAAGTACACGGCGACGGCGCGGTGATCCTCACCGGCACCGGCATGCAGACGATCGACGCGATCCTGCAGGTGGGTGCCGGCAAGGGAGTACCGGTGCTGTCGTCGAACCTGTGCAGCATGTGGAGCCTGACCCGGCAGCTCGGCGCGACCGCGCCGGACTGGGCCCGTGCCGCGTTCCCCAGCTTGTTCACGTCGTGACGGCCGCCCCGGCCGCTTCACGTTCCGATCTGTCTGCCAAAGCGGAGTGAAAATCCCATGACTCGATTCAGCACCAGCCGTCTGCGCCGTCCGATCCTGATCGCGCTTGCCGCGCTTGCGGCTTCCGCCGGTCCGGCCTTCGCCTCCGACCCCTACCCCACGCGCGACATCCGCGTGATCGTGCCGTTCCCGCCGGGCGGCACCACCGACGTCGTGGCCCGCACGCTGGGCGCCAAGGTCGGCGAAGCGCTGGGCAAGCCCGTCGTGGTCGACAACCGTGCCGGCGCCTCGGGCGCGATCGGCTCGCTGGCCGGCGTGCGCGCCGCGCCGGACGGCTACACGCTGACCTTCGGCAACAACCAGACGCATTCGAGCAACGCTTCGCTATTCTCCAAGCCGGCCTTCGACTTCGTCGCCGACCTGCAGCCGATCGCGCTGCTGACGCGCACCCGCCACATCGTCGTGGTGCCGGCATCGTCGCCGTACCGCACGCTGGCCGAGCTGACCGCCGGCGGCCGGCAGAAGAACCTGACCTATGCGTCGTCCAGCGCCGGGGCATCCTCGCATCTGATCAGCGAGACGCTGTGCTCGAGCAACAAGATGCGCTGCACGCACGTGCCGTACAAGGGCGCCGCGCCGGCGGTTCTGGATCTGATTGCCGGCCACGTCGACTTCATGGTGGCCAGCTACGCCAGCGCAGTTGCGCAGGTTCGCGCCGGCAAGCTGCGCGGGCTGGCGATCTCGGGCGACGCGCGCGAGGCGCAGGCGCCGGACGTGCCGACCTTCTCCGAGCTGGGCCATGAGTCGCTGTCGGCCGA
>JBFWXS010000004.1:47343-131712 GCA_050187175.1 Burkholderiaceae bacterium | reverse complement strand
CCAGCGCAGTTGCGCAGGTTCGCGCCGGCAAGCTGCGCGGGCTGGCGATCTCGGGCGACGCGCGCGAGGCGCAGGCGCCGGACGTGCCGACCTTCTCCGAGCTGGGCCATGAGTCGCTGTCGGCCGATAGCTGGATCGGCCTGTATGCGCCGGCCAAGACGCCCATGCCCATCGTCCGCCGCTGGAGCGACGAGCTGGGCCGTGCGATCGCGCAGAAGGACGTCCGCGAGAAGCTCGAGGCTGCCGGCTTCGAGGTCTGGTTCAAGCCGGTCGACGAGTTCGAGAAGTTCCACCGCAGCGAGCTCGGCCGCTGGAAGGGCATGGTCGAGACCGCCGGCGTGAAGCTCGACTGAGCCTCACCGAACGCCGGAAGATCGGAAGGTCGCGGTCCGGGACGCTGCGCAACCATGCACGACGGCAGCATGCCGGCGCGGGGCCGCCTCTGGCTCGGCATGATGTCGTTCGGCGACTCCGGCTGGGCGCAGTGGGTCCGCGGCATCGACGCCGCCCGGCCGATCTTTCGCCGGGCGATCGAACTCGGCATCGACGGCTTCGACACCGCCAACTTCTACTCGGACGGCGAAAGCGAACGCATTCTCGGCCGCCTGCTCGCCGAACACGGCGTGCGCGACCGGGTCCGCATCGCGACCAAGGTCGGCATGCCGGCCATGGGCGGGCGCGGCCTGGCGGCCGCCGAGATCCGGCGCCAGGTCGACGGCTCGCTGCAGCGGCTCGGCATCGATCGCATCGATCTCTATCAGATCCACACCTGGGACTTCGAGACGCCGATCGACGAAACCCTGGCCGCGCTGGATGCGCTCGTCGACGCCGGCAAGATCGGCGCCTACGGCTGCTCCAATCTCGATGCCGGGCAGTTGCGCCGCTCCGCCGATGCCGCTGCCGCGGCAGGCCTGCGCGGGTTCGCCACGGCGCAGCTGCAGCTGAACCTGCTGTACGTCGAGGAACTCGCGAGCACCGTGCCGCTGTGCCGGACGCTGGGCATCTCGGTGCTGGGCTACAGCCCGCTCGCGCGCGGCCGCCTGGCCGGGGCGGCGCACGGCGCCGGCGCGGTGCGCGAAGCGACCGACGCCAAAGCGCAACGGCTGTATGGCGCCCCTCTTCCCGCCGCGCTGGACGCGGCGCTGGCCCATGCCTGCTCCGAATCGGGAGCAAGCCGCGCCGAAGTCGCGATGGCCTGGGCCCTTGCGCAAACCGGCGTCGGCGGGCTGATCATCGGTGCGCTCGACCCCGCCGAGCTCGACGTCGCCGTGCGCGCGAGCCGGCTGTCGCTCGCATCCGCCGTGCTCGCCGGGCTCGGCGCTGCGGCGCCGCGGCGCGAGTTCCTCCGCGTGCCGATTCCGCGTGACTGAGCCACTGCGCGCGGCCGCATCAAAGTGTTTACACTGATGTTTCAGATCTCAAACGAAAGCGCGTCATGAAGAACGGACCGGGCAAAGGTGGCAGCGACATCCCGCTGGCCGACCGTATCTTCCGGCACCTGTTGGACAGCATCTATAACGGCAGCCTGCAGCCCGGCAGCCTGATCAACGAGGTGGCGATCGCCCAGGAATTCAGCGTCAGCCGCGGCCCGGTGCGCGAGGCCGTACGACGCCTGCAGGGCATCCAGCTGGTGACGCGCGAACCGTACCTGCGCGCCCGCGTGGCGACGCTCAGCGCCGAATCCGCGCTCGAGCTGTTCCAGATGCGGATGGTGCTCGAAGGGCTGGCATGCCGCCTCGCCGCGCAGCGCATGAGCGACGAAGCGATCGCTCAGCTGCTGGTCGAGCTCGAGAACGACAGGCAGGCCTACATGCAGTCGAACGGCGGCACCGCGCACGCGCCGCGCGTGTTCGACTTTCACGAGCGCATCGTCCGCGCCAGCGGCAACAACCGCATCATCGACACGCTGTGCGGCGATCTGTACCACTTGCTGCGGCTGTACCGGCGCCGTTCCGGCGCCGTCCCCGAGCGCAAGGACACCGCCTACGCCGAGCACTGGCAGATCATGCGCGCGCTGAAAGCGCGCGACGGCGATCTGGCCGAGTCACTGATGCGCTCGCATATCGAGCGTGCCGCGGCGCATCTGTTCCAGAATCTGCCCAGCGGCGCCGGGCAGTCGGACCGCTACGCGTAAGCAAGGAAGCGCCCGACGAGAGACGCAGGCGCCCGGCGCCGCAGGGCGCCGGGGGCATGCGCCCTCAGGCGGGCAGCGGCACCAGCGGGTTGCCGTACATCGGATCCTCCGGCTTCGAGGCCAGCGCCTTCTTCAAGTCGATGCCCAGCGCCTTGGCCACGCCGGCGCCGTAGGCCGGATCGGCCGCATGGCAGTTGCGGATGTGGCGGAACTTGATGAACTCCGGCGCGTCGCCCATGGCGCGGCCCGTGTTGCCGAACAAGGCTTCCTGCTGTGCGGGCGTCATCAACTGGAACAGCTTGCGCGGCTGCTCGAAGTAGTTGTCGTCATCCTTGTGGAAGGACCAGAACTTCGCGTCGCCGTTGATCCGCAGTGGCGGCTCCTCGAAGCCGGGTTGGCCTTGCCACTGGCCGAAGCTGTTGGGCTCGTAGTGCGGCAGGCCGCCGTAGTTGCCGTCGACACGGCCCTGGCCGTCGCGGTGATTGCTGTGCACCGGACAGCGCGCCTGGTTGACCGGGATCTGGTGGTGGTTGGTGCCCAGCCGATAGCGCTGAGCATCGGCGTAATTGAACAGCCGCGCCTGCAGCATGCGGTCCGGGCTGACACCGATGCCCGGCACCAGGTTCGACGGCGAAAAGGCGCTTTGCTCGACGTCGGCGAAGAAGTTCTCGGGGTTCCGGTTCAGCTCGAATTCGCCGACCTGGATCAGCGGGTAGTCGCCCTTGTACCAGACCTTGGTCAGGTCGAACGGGTGCAGGCGATACTTCTCGGCATCGGCCTCGGGCATGACTTGCACATACATCGTCCACTTCGGAAAGTCGCCGCGCGCGATTGCGTCGTACAGGTCGCGCTGGTGGCTTTCACGGTCCTGGCCGACGAGCTCGGCGGCCTCGGCGTCGGTCAGGTTCTTGATGCCCTGCTGGGTCTTGAAGTGCAGCTTGACCCAGAAGCGCTCGCCCTGTGCGTTCCAGAAGCTGTAGGTGTGCGAGCTGAAGCCGTGCATGTGGCGATAGCTGGCGGGGATGCCGCGATCGCTCATGACGACGGTGACCTGGTGCAGCGCTTCGGGCAGCAGCGTCCAATAATCCCAATTGTTGCTGGCGCTGCGCAGGTTGGTCTTCGGGTCGCGCTTGACTGCCTTGTTCAGATCGGGGAACTGGCGCGGGTCACGGATGAAGAACACCGGCGTATTGTTGCCGACCATGTCCCAGTTGCCCTCTTCCGTGTAGAACTTCAGCGCGAAGCCGCGGATGTCGCGCTCGGCGTCGGCCGCGCCGCGCTCGCCGGCCACGGTGGTGAAGCGGGCGAACATCTCGGTCTTCTTGCCCACCTGGCTGAAGATGCTGGCTCGAGTGTACTTCGTAATGTCGTGGGTGACGGTGAAGGTGCCGAAGGCGCCTGAGCCTTTGGCATGCATGCGGCGCTCAGGGATGGTCTCGCGCACGAAGTTGGCGAGCTTCTCGTTCAGCCAGACGTCCTGCGCCAGCAGCGGGCCGCGCGAGCCGGCGGTCAGGCTGTCACGGTTGGTGACGACCGGCGCTCCGAAATCAGTCGTCAGGTGGGTTACGGGGCACTTCTTGGCATCGTTGCTCATGGCAGCTCCTGCTGTGAAAGTTCGTCAGGGAAACCCGCTGGGGAAGTGGGTAATACGGATATTAGGAAAATCATTTGAACAAAGGAAATTCATAGTTCTTATCGATCCGATAGCCGGTGACGATGGCCGGCGAGGGGCAGCTACTTCGGAGCGGCCCGCTCCGGCAGCGCAGATCGGGCAGAGGAACTCTCACGCCGCGCCAGCTCACTTCGGGACGCCGTCGCAGCGCGAGCGCTTCCTGAAGAAGATCGCCAACCTCGATATCTGGTTCTGCCTGGGCATGTCGGAACCGGGAGCCGGATCGGATCTGGCGTCGCTGCGGACCTCGGCCCATCTGGAGGGCGACCACTACGTGGTGCAGGGACAGAAGATCTGGACGTCCACTGCACACCACGCCGACTGGATCTACTGCATGGTCCGCACCTCCTCTACGGGCCGCCCGCAAAGCGGAATCTCGCTGCTGCTGATCGACCTGAAGAGCCCCGGCATCACGGTGCGGCCCATCATCTCGCTGGACCGGCGGCATCATTTCAACGAAGTCTTCTTCGACGCGGTCGAGGTTCCGGTGGAAAACCGGATTGGCGAGGAGAACCGCGGCTGGCACTACTCGCGCTACCTCCTGGGCCGGGAGAGAACCGGCATCGCACGCGTGGGGCTCGCGCGGGAGCGGCTCGCCTTCGCGCAACGCTTGCACGAGACCCTTGCGACGCAACGCGCCGTGCCCTTCGAAAGCTACGAATTCCGCCGGCGCGCCGCCTTGATCGAGGCGGAGTTGATGGCGCTCGAGGCTACTCAGTTCCGCGTGCTGGCCGCGGTCGAGGCCGGTGCCTCTCTTGGGGCCGGACTCACCTCGCTGCTGAAGATGCGAGGATCGCAGGTCCTGCAGGCCGCTACCGAGCTGGCCGTCGACGTGGCAGGACCTTCGGCGCTCGGTGTGTTCGGCGACGAAATGACGGCGGCGAACAAGGTCCAGGCGTGGATGGCGCCCGCACGCGGTGTGGACGGCACTCATGCGTATGCGCGAGCGGCCTCGATCTATGGTGGCACCAACGAGATCATGAAGAACATCATCGCCAAGGTGGAGCTGGGAGTCTAGGGTGCAGATCGATCCGACTGAAGAGATCCTGCAGTTGCAGGAGAGCCTGGCGAAGGTGCTCTCCGACGGCTACGATATTCGCAAGCGTGCCCGCATCGGCCCCGACGATCCCGCTGCGCGGACCAAGGCATGGGCTACCTACGCCGACATGGGGCTGCTGGCACTGTCCGTCTCCACACGGCACGAGGGCTTCGCGTCGAGCGCCCGCGACCTCGCAGCGGTCGTCGAATGCATGGCGACGAAACTCACCGTCGAACCGTATGTCGCCGCTCTGCTTGCGGCCCGCGCAATCGACCGGGCCGTCGACACTGATGCCGGCTCCGAGCAGCTGGCGCAGATCATGGCGGGCGCACGCCTGGCTGCCTGGGCGCACAGCGAGACGGGATGCCAGAGCGATCGCGACGTCACGTGCACAGCTACGCGAAGCGCTTCCGGATCGTGGGCCATTAAGGGTCGCAAGCGCCTGGTACCTGGCGGCGACGCGGCGGACACCCTGGTCGTCACCGCCCGCTGCGCCGACGGCAGTACACGGCTGATCCTGGTGGCTGCCGATGCGCCGGGACTCTCGCGTACCGCCTACGCGCTGCAGGACGGCACGCGCGCGGCCGATCTGGACTTCGTCGATGTTCAGGGCACTGAGCTCGGCTCAGCCGTCCCGGCTGCGGCGGTCATCGCTGAAGTGACTGCCCTCGGCCTGGCGCTGAACTGCGCCAGCGCGGTGGGAGCGATGCAGGAATCGTTCCGGCAAACCCTGGAATACACGAAGGTCCGGCAGCAGTTCGGCCGCCCCATTTCGCAGTTCCAGGCGGTCCAGCACAGGCTGGCCGAGATGTACGTCGCGCTCGAAGAGGCGCGCAGCATGTCGCTGATTGCCGCGGCAGCGGCCGATGCCGTCGCCGCCGGAGCAGGCAGCCACGACCGTGAACTGGCGCAGGCCCAGCTGGTCGTCAATCGCAACGGGCGTTTCGTCTGCCAGCAGTCGCTGCAGTTGCATGGCGGCATCGGCATGACCGAGGAATGCCTCGTCGGCCACTACTGGCGGCGCCAGAACGTCTGCGAGCAGCTGTTCGGCAACGAAGCGCGGCACCTTGCCTTTCTTGCCGGCCAGGGCAGCCCCGAAACCGCGATCCAACTGCGTTGAGGCGCGGCGGATCGCTTCGCGCCGACCACGCCGCGCTGTCTAGCGCTTGCCGTAGCGCCCTTCCAGCTGATCGAGCGTCAGCAGGCGTTCTTCGAGCGCGCGCGCGCCTGCGAAATCCATCAGCTTCCAGATGTCTTCGATGCTGGCCAGCAGATCGGGGCGATTCTGCGGCTCGCCGGTCTCGACCACCTCGCGCATCGCCTGCAGCGCCCGCTGCATGCCCAGGATGGCGGCCGCCGGCAGCATGCGCGGCAGGCTGACGCGGCGCACGCCGAGCTGCCGCAGTCGCGGCAGCGGCACCAGCGGCGACGTCGGACGTTCGCGGATGCCGAAGCCCATGTTCACGGTTACCGGAATGCCGGCGGCCTCGACGATGCGCGCGATGTCGTCCTCGCTGCGCACCGCATCGGGAAAGATCAGATCGGCGCCGGCTTTCGCATACAGCCGCGCGCGCGCTGCTGCTCCTTCGATGCCTTCGATGGCCAGCGCATCGGTGCGGGCAATGATCACGAAGTCGTCGTCGCGGCGCGCCATGCATGCCGCCTCGATCTTCTTGGCCATCTCTTCGGGCGGCACCACCTGCTTGCCCGGCATGTGGCCGCAGCGCTTGGGCGAGACCTGGTCCTCGATGTTCACGCCGGCCACGCCGGCTTCCTCGAACAGCCGCACGGTGTGGAACACGTTCACCGGGTTGCCGTAACCGTCGTCGGCGTCGCAGGTCAGCGGCAGGTCGATCGCCCGCGCCAGATTGCGGCAGTGGTTGAGGTTCTCCTGCAGCCCCATGACGCCGATGTCCTCGATACCGAGCAGCGAGTTCGCGATGGCCGCACCGCTGGTGGCCGCGGTCTTGAAGCCGGCGGCCTGCACCAGTCGGGCGCTGTAGCCGTCGTAGACTCCCGGCGAGACGATCAGCTCGTCGCTCGCCAGCAGCTCGCGATAGCGCCGCGCGGGGGTGGGTCGATCTTTCATAGAGCCTCTCCGTCAAGCATGGGATGGATAGGCGCCCGCAGCGGGCGCATCACGAAGCTTTGCTGCCACGCGGGCAAAGATGCCGCCGCCTTCGAGCAGCTGCGCCTCGACCCGCGAGGCCAGCGCGGGCCGCACGAGAAATTCGATCACGCGGCCCGCAGACGCATCGGCCGCCGAATCCGGGCGAGCCACGACGCGCACCGGGCCGCCGTCCAGCACGGCCTCGCGCAGACCGAGCAGATCGAAGCGTTCGCGGCCGCTCAAACCGAGCGCTTCGATCGAGTCGCCGTCGCCGAACAGCAGCGGCACGATGCCCAGCGCCACCAGATTGGCGCGATGGATGCGCTCGAAGGATTCGGCGATGACGGCGCGTATGCCTAGCAGCCTTGGCCCCTTGGCGGCCCAGTCGCGGCTCGAGCCCATGCCGTAGTCCTTGCCGCCAAGCACGATCACCGGCACATCGGCGGCCCGATAGGCCTCGGCCGCGTCGAACACGCTGCAGACCCGCTGCTGCGGCAGCAGCAGCGTCGCTCCACCGGCCGCGTCCGGCACCAGCCGGTTGTGCGTGCGCGGATTGGCGAAGGTGCCGCGCATCATCACATGATGATTGCCGCGACGCATGGTGAACGCATTGAAGGCCGACGGCGTCACGCCATGCGCGCTCAGGTAGCGGCCGGCCTCGCTCGCGGCCGGAATCTCGCCGGCCGGCGAGATGTGGTCGGTGGTCAGCGAATCGCCGTAGACCGCGAGCGCGCGAGCCTCGCGCAGCTCCGCCGGCACGCCGGTACTGAGCTGCGGGTCGGAGAAGAACGGCGGCTCGACGATGTAGGTCGAGGCCGGATCCCATGAATACAGCTCGCCCTGCGCGGCCGGCAGCTCGCGCCACTCGGCCGTCCCTTCATAGGCGTGTTCGTAGTTGTCGCGATACAGCTGCGGGTCGCGGCTGCCGGCCAGCAGCGCATCGATCTCGGCGCGCTCGGGCCACAGATCGCGCAGGAATACCGGCCGGCCGTCGCTACCCGTACCCAGCGGTTCGCTCGTCAGATCGCGGTCGATGCGGCCGGCCAGCGCATATGCGACCACCAGCGGCGGCGAAGCCAGGTAGGCGGCGGGGACCTGTCTGTGGATGCGGCCGGTGAAGTTGCGATTCGAAGAGACCACCGCGGCGGTCACCAGCCCTTCGCGTTCGATCAGCTCGGCCAGTTGCGGGACTAGAGGACCCGACTTGCCGCTGCACGTGGTGCAGCCATAGCCGACGACGAAGAAGCCCAGGCGTTCGAGCGATTCGAGCAGGCCGCTGCGCTCCAGGTATCGCGTCACGACGCGGGATCCCGGCGCCAGCGAGGTCTTGACGTAGCCGGGCACGCGCAGGCCCGCATCGGCCGCACGCCGCGCCAGCAGCCCGGCGGCCAGCATCACGCTGGGGTTCGAGGTATTGGTACAGGCCGTGATCGCAGCGATCGCGAGCGCGCCGTGGCCGAGCTCGAACGATTCGGCGCCGAGGTCCAGCTTCAGCCGCGTGCCGCCGGCATTGCCGTCCAGGCCGAAGCCGCCGGCGCCGGACTCGACCGTCAACGCGCGCCGGAACCCGGCAGCGACCTGCGCCAGCGGCACGCGGTCCTGCGGACGGCGCGGTCCGGCGACGCAGGCCTCGATCTCGCCCAGATCCAGTTCTATGCAATCGTCGAACTCCGGATCAGCGGCGCCCGCTTCGCGGAACAATGCATTGGCGCGCGTGTAAGCCTCGATCAGCGCCACCTGCTGCGGCGGGCGTCCGGTCGCCCGCAGATAGTCGAGCGTCTGCGCGTCTATCGGGAAGTACGCGGCCGTGGCGCCGTATTCCGGCGCCATGTTCGCCACCGTCGCGCGGTCGGGTACCGACAGCTGCGCGCAGCCGGGGCCGCCGAACTCGACGATCGTGTCGACCACTCCGAACGCGCGCAGGCGCTCGGTCACGGTCAGTACCAGATCGGTGGTGGTGACGCCGGGGCGCAGCGCGCCGCTCAGCCGCACGCCGACGATGCGCGGCAGCTGCAGCAGATACGGTTCGCCCAGCATGGCTGCCTCGATCTCGACGCCGCCCACGCCCCAGCCGAGCACGCCGAGTCCGTTGACCATGGGCGTATGGCTGTCGCCGCCGAGCACGAACTCCGGGTGCACCACCGCGTCGGCGCCGGCAGCGCCAGCGGGGTCGCCGAGGCCAGTATCGACGTCCACCACGCGCGCAAGCCGCTCCAGATGCACCTGATGAATGATGCCTATGCCCGGCGGCACGACGCGCACGCCGTCGAAGGCCTGCTGCGCCCATTTGAAGAAGCGGTAGCGTTCGGCATTGCGCTCGAACTCGCGCTTCATGTTCAGCACCAGCGCGTCGCGGCGGCCGTGATGATCGACGATCAGCGAGTGGTCGATGACCAGGTCCACCGGGATGCTGGGCTGCACGCGCGCCGGCTCGCCGCCTTCGCGGGCCAGCGTGCTGCGCAGCGTCGCCAGGTCGAGCAGCACTGGCAGGCCGCTGGAATCCGGCAGCACCACGCGCGAAACGTGCAGCGCCAGCGTCGGCCGCTCGTCGCCGGCCCGCCAGCTCACGAGCCGATCAACGTCCGCGCGCGTCGCCCAGCCGCGCGGCAGGCCGCGGGCGATGTTCTCGACCAGCAGCCGCAGCGTGTACGGCGCGCGCGCGAGGCGCTCGGCGTCCCCGAACAGCGCATGCAGATCGACGAAGCGATGGCGCGCGGCATCGGCATTGAGGACGCCCCATGGAAGCTGCACGCCGGGATTCGATTGCTCGGCCATCTCTGTTCCCGAAAGTGTTAACAGTGTACCACCAGCAGCGAAATCCGGGCACCTTCATGAGGAGCGCAGGCTGGACGGCCGCTCACGGCGCCGGCTGGCGTTGGCACGTCGACGCTCATCAGCCTGACGATCCGGACTGCGAAGAGCGCCGGACGGCGCGCCCGGCTCATGCGGGGCTTGCCGAGCTGGGGGCTACAAAGTGTCGACACATTACGATAAGATCGCGTTTTCTTCATGCCAGCGCCGAGTCCCGCCATGTCGATCGATCTGCTGTTGACCCACGCACGCCTGGTCCTGCCCGATGTCGGTTTCGCTTCGGGCTCGGTCGCCGTCAACGACCAGGGTCGCATCGCCGCCATTCTGGCGCCGGACGTCACGCTCGACGCGCGCCGCGTCGTCGATTGCGGCGATCGCTGGCTGATGCCCGGCGTGATCGACTCGCACGTCCACTTCGGCTTTGGGGATCCGCAGACCGACTGGGCGAGCGAATCGCGCTCGGCGGCGCTGGGCGGCGTCACCACCGCGCTGTCGTTCCATCGCTCGGCCGACTTCCGCGAAGGTTTCGAGCCGGTGCGCCAGCGCGCCGCTGCTCAGAGCCTGATCGATTTCGGCTTCCACTTCGGACTGACCTCGCGGCTGCACATCGACACGCTGGCCGAATGCTCGCAGCGCTTCGGCATCACGTCCTACAAGCTGTACCTGATGTACAAGGGCGCGGCCGGCGCGTCCAAGGGCTTCACCGAGATCGACGACGGCCTGCTGTACGCGGCCATGCAGGCGGTGCGGCAGATCGACGGCGGCATACTCGGCGTGCACTGCGAGAACGTCGAGGTGATCCCCGTGCTGCGCGACCAGCTGCGCCGCCAGGGCCGCAGCGATCCGGCCGTATGGGATGACCAGAGCCCCGACTTCCTCGAGGCGGAGAACGTCCACCGCGTCTGCTACTTCGCCTCCAAGACCGGCTGCCCCGTCAACATCGTCCATCTGTCGAGCCGCGAAGCGCTCGAAGTGGTGCGCGATCATCGGCGCAAGTCGCGCACGCCGGTCTACGTCGAGACCTGCCCGCACTACCTGTCGCTGACGCGCGATACCGAGGCCGGCGTGCTAGGCAAGGTCAATCCGCCGCTGCGCCGGCAGGCCGACGTCGATGCGATGTGGGAAGGCGTGCTCGACGGCACGATCACCACGATAGGCACCGACCACGTGCCGCGCAAGCGCGAGACCAAGCGCGAGATCTGGAGCTCGACCAACGGCTTTCCCGGTGTCGGCACGATGCTGCCGGTGCTGCTGCATGAAGGGGTGAATCGACGCGGCGTGCCGGTCGAACGCATCGCGCAGCTGGTCTGCGCACGGCCCGCATCGCTGTACCGCCTGCCGACTAAGGGACAGATCGCGGTCGGACGCGACGCTGACCTCGTGCTGGTCGACCCCGACCTGGAGCGCACCGTCGACCCGGCCGCGCTCGGTTCCTTCGCCGACTACTCGCCGTACGAAGGCCAGACGCTGAAAGGCTGGCCGGTGCGAACCTTCCTGCGCGGCCGCGAGATCATGCGCGACGGCGCCATCCTGCCCGAGGCCGATGCGGCCCCGGCCGGCCGCTATCTGGCTCGCTGACGCGCGCCGCCCCTGTTCATGACCGCCGCCGAAACGCGCGACGAAAGCCCGGCGCCAGGCGAATCCCCCGACTTCTGCTTCGGAGACCGATTGCAATGAGCGACAAACCACGGATCTGGGACAAGTTCCTCACCGAGCACGACCGGCAGGTCTTCGCGGCCGCCGGCTACGGCAAGCGCGGCGGCTTCGGCACGCGACCGGCGCTGTTCATCATCGACGTACAGTACAACTTCTGCGGCGACAGCCCCGAAGACCACCTCGAAGGGCTGAAGAAGTACCGCACCTACTGCGGCCCGCAGGCCTGGGACGCGGTGCGCCACATCGAGCCGCTGCTGCACCTGGCGCGCGAGAAGAACCTGCCGATCTTCTACACCGAAAGCGCGCGCCGCCCCGATATGATCGACTCGGGCGTGCAGGTCGGCAAGAGCTACCGCGGCCGCGAGAAGACCTCCACCGAGGGCACGCATGCGACGCAGACGGTCGAGCCGCTGGCACCGCGTCCGCAGGACATCCGCATCGGCAAGCGCAAGCCCTCGTGCTTCTTCGGCACGATCTTCATGAGCCACCTGAACTTCTTCGACGTCGACACGCTGATCATGGTCGGCTGCACGACCTCGGGCTGCCTGCGCGCCACCGCCGTCGACGCCTACTCGTACAACTTCAAGGTCATCATCCCGGAAGAGACGGCGTTCGACCGCTTCGAGGCGAGCCACGCGATCAACCTGTTCGACCTGAACTGCAAGTACGCCGACGTCATTCCCACGGCCGAAGTGCAGAACTATCTGCAGGGCCTGCCGGTCCGGCAGCTGCCGACGGTCGAGTGAGGCGGCGCCGATGAGCAGCGCGGCCGCGATTCCGCTGATCCTGCTCAGCGGCTTTCTCGGCGCCGGCAAGTCGACGCTGGTGGCCCGGCTGATCCGCCAGCCGGGCTTCGCGCGGACCGCTGTCATCGTCAACGAGTTCGGTGAAGTCGGCATCGACCACGCGCTGATCTCGCCGGGCAGCGAGGACAATGTCGTGCTGCTCGACTCCGGCTGCATCTGCTGCACGCTCACCAGCTCGCTCGAGGAGACGCTGGAGGCGCTGTACTACCGCCGCGAACGCGGCGAGCTCGGCGGCTTCGACCGAGTCGTCGTCGAGACCACGGGCGTCGCCGACCCCGGCCCCATCGCCGCGGCGCTCACCGGCGGCATGTTCGTATCGCGTTATTTCCGCCTCGGCGCCATCGTCATCGCCGTCGACGCGATCCATGGCGCGCAGCAGATCGCGGCTCACGACGAAGCCCGACGGCAGATTGCCATCGCCGACCGGATCGTCCTGACCAAGACCGATCTCGACGACGGCGGCGCCGCGCAGCGCACGCGGGCGGCGATCCGTGCCATCAACCCGACGGCTCCGCTACTGGCAGCCTGCCACGGCGAGGTCGATCCCGGCTGGTTCGTGGCGGACACGGACACGGACGGTGCGGCCGCCGCGGCTGTCGAAGCGCGGCATGGCCGCGAGCACCGCCCGAGCCACGATCACGATCACGATCACGGCCACGACCACGACTACGACCACGACCGCGAATCATCGCCTCCGCATGGCGCCGACGGCCACACCCATCTGCACGATCACGGCTATGTATCGGTGTCGGTCCGTCTCCCGGGGCCGATCGCGTGGCCGCAGTACGCCGCATGGGTCACGAGCCTGCAGGCGGGGGCCGGCGACCGGCTGCTGCGCGCCAAGGGCTTCGTCCGCTTCGACGATGGCGTGGTCCGCGCGATACAAGGCGTGCAGCAGCTGTTCGCAGCGCCGCGGCCGGTCGAGCAGGCGATCGATGAAGCCCTGGTCGGTACCCTGGTCCTGATCGCGCACGACATGCCCGAGCGGGCGCTGCGCGATCTGCTGCTGCCGCTGCAGCGCGGCTCCGCGACTCAGGTATAGCGCGCGAGCGCCTTCTCGAACGCGACGATCGCGAAGTAGGTGAAGACCGAGATGACGGCGAGGATGGTCACCGAGGCGATGACGCGGTCCATCTGGAAGGTCTGGCTGCCGTAGGTGATCAGATAGCCGAGGCCCGCCTTGGCGGACTGGAACTCGCCGACGATGACGCCGACCAGCGACAGGCCGACGTTGCCCTTCAGCACCGAGATCAGCGTCGGCATGTTCGCCGGCAGCACCACTTTGGTCAGCAGTTGCCACTGCGTACAGCCGAAGGTCCGCGCCAGCTTGATCTTGTTCGGATCGGTCTGCTCGAAGCCGGCCGACATCATGATCAGCACGATGAAGATCGATACCGATACCGCGATCATGTAGATCGACAGCACGGGCCCCAGCCAGATGTAGAAGATCGGCACCAGCGCGATCTTCGGGATCGCATTGACGACCACGATGAACGGCGCCATCACGCGCCGCAGCATCGGCGTGAGCCATAGCAGCACGGCCAGCGCCAGCCCCACCAGCGTGCTCAGTACGAAGCTGACCACGATCTCGACGATCGTGACCAGCACGTGATGCAGCAGCTCGCCTTCGGCCACCATCGCGGCGAAGCCGGCCCAGACCGCAGTCGGATAGCTGGTGAACAGCGGATTGACCCAATGACTGCGTGCCGCGATCTCCCAGACCACGAAGAACACGACGACGATCAGCACCTGGATGACATGCACGACGATGCCGTCGCGGCGCTGCGCCGCGAGCCAGCGCCGGTAGGCGGCGGTGGGAAGGGGAGCGGTCGGCGACGGATCGGCCATCGGAACTCCGCTCATACCTGATGCCCGCCGATGCCGTTCCATAGCAGGCGGAACAGCTCGTGGTATTCCGGCGTCTCGCGGACCTCGAACGGCGACGGGCGGTTCGGGCCGTGGCTGGCGAACACCACCGGATACTCGGCCTTGACCCGGCCCGGCCGGGCGCTGAGCACGATCACGCGGTCGGCCATGCTGATCGCTTCCGAGATGTCATGCGTCACCATGATGGCGGTCTTGCGCTCGCTGCGGATGATGGACGCGATCTCGTCGGCCAGCGTCAGCCGGATCTGGAAGTCGAGCGCGGAGAAAGGCTCGTCGAGCAGCAGGATGTCCGGTTCCAGGCACATCGTGCGCGCGAGCGCGACGCGCTGACGCATGCCGCCGGACAGCTGGCGCGGGAAATGGTGCTTGAAGTCGGCCAGCTTGTAGCGTTCGAGCAGCGCTTCGGCGCGCGCCCGCGCCACGGCCGGATCCTGGCCGTGGATCTCGGCGCCGAGCAGCACATTGTCCAGCACGCTGCGCCATTCGAACAGGCTGTCCTGCTGCAGCATGAAGCCGATCTTGCGCGACGGTCCGCTGACCGGCACGCCGTCGATCAGCACGCGCCCTTGCGTGGGCGCGATCAGGCCGCACAGCAGCGACAGCAGCGTGCTCTTGCCGCAGCCGGACTGGCCGACGATGGTAATGAACTCGCCGGCCCGTACGCCGAGATTGATGTCGCTGAGCGCGTGCGTCTCGCCGGCGGGCGAGAAGTAGTGCAGGTGGACGTGTTCGAAGACGACCTTGCAGGCGGCGTCGCCGTGCGGCACGCTCAAGAGACCGCCTTGACCGCGGCCTGCGCGAAGCTGGGATCGACCAGGTTCTCGTAAGGGATGGCCGGCGACGGACGCAGCGTGCCGCCGTCGACCAGGATCTTCGCGAACGCGTTGACGGTCTCGGGCGTGACGGTCGGCGTCGCCTTCCACATGTCCAGCGTCAAGCCGCGGCGCGACGCGCTGACCAGCACATCCTGCGACAGCCCTTTGAACTCGGGTGCGATGGTCTCGGCAATCGCTTCGGGTGAAGCGCCATGCAGCCACTTCTGTGCCTTGGCGATCGCGTTGCACAGCTTCTGCAGAGTGGCGCGATTGGCCGCGATGTACGGATCCGATGCGATGAACACCGTGTGATCGATCGCCCCGATCTCCTGCCCGATGCTGGCCACCACGTGGCCCTTGCCCGCGCTTTCCACCGCCGACGCATCCGGTTCGTAGAACACCGCGAAGTCGGCCTGGCCGCTGAGGAAGGCGCCGCGCTTGGCCGGCGGAGCGATGTTCGGAATGACGTTCACGTCCTTGACCGGGTCCAGTCCCTTCTTGCGCAGGTACGCCTGCAGGAACACCGCCGGCGTGCTGCCGATCGCCGAGCCGATGATCGTCTTGCCGCGCAGGTCGTCGGCCTTCAGTTCACGCAGCGGCTGACGGCCGACCACCATCGCGCCATCGCGCTTGCCGATGCCGGCGATCATCTTGATCTTGGTCGGCGACTGGCTCGCCGCGACGTAGAACGCGGCTTCGGGACCCACCAGCATCACGTCGGCCGACCCTGCAAGCAGCAGCGCGGTCGCCTTGTCGGTGCCGTTGGCCGGCGTGATCTCCACGTCCAGCCCTTGTTCCTTGAAGAAGCCGCGCCGCAGCGCCACGTAGGCCGGCGTGAAGAACAGGATGTGAACGGTCTCGACGATGCGCACCTTGGTCGGCGCCTGCGCTCGCGCCGGTGCGGCGATGCCGAGGCTCGCCGCCGCAGCGGCCTGGGTCAGCGCGTGGCAGGCAAAGGTCCGTCGATCCATGTTCCGTTCTCCAGTGAAGACAAAGACTCTGTTCGACTTGCCGCCGACGCGACCGCCGGTGAAAAGGGCTTAAAAAACTATAGTCTATTTTTCTGGTTTGATAAATATTGGAAATCCATGATTGATGCATTCGATAGAAATTGATTTCTTGTCGATGCGGCAGCCGCACTTCCCGTTCCGGTATGCGGTCCGTTCGCCCCGACCGAGAGAGTCCCTTGAGCCTCACATTCGATGAAGCCTTCTTCGACCACATCGTCGTAGGCGGCGGCTCCGCCGGCGCCGTGCTGGCCAACCGCCTGTCGGCCGACCCGCGCCGGCGCGTGCTGCTGATCGAAGCCGGCGCCGACTTGCGCGCCGACGCCGTGCCCCCGGAGATTGCGAGTCCCGTGCCGAGCGTGATCCTTCACGGCACGCGCTATCTGTGGCCCGAGCTGATGGTCACCACCGCTGCCGACGATCGGGTCGCCCGCGGCCTGGCCCGGCCGCGCTTTTACGAGCAGGCCCGCGTGCTGGGCGGCGGCTCGACCGTGAATGCGCAGCTCGCCAACCGCGGATTGCCGCGCGACTACGACGAGTGGGAAGCGCTGGGTGCGCAGGGCTGGCGCTGGGACGACGTGCTGCCGTTCTTCTGCCGGCTGGAGGACGACAGCGACTTCGACGGACCGCTGCATGGGCGCGGCGGTCCGATCGGCATCGAACGCATCGCGCGTGCGCAATGGAGCGAGTTCACGCGCGCGATGGTGCCCGCACTGGAAGCCGCCGGCTATCGCGACATCGGCGATCAGAACGGCTGCTTCGACGACGGCTATTTCGCGACCGCGTTCTCGACGCGCGGCCATCGCCGCGTCGGCACGGCCACCGCATACCTGGACGAAGCGACGCGCAGCCGCTCGAATCTGCGGCTGCTCACGACGACGAGAGTCGAGCGGCTGCTGCTCGACGGACGCACGGCGACCGGCGTCGTGGTTCGCGACGCCGCCGGCGCGCGTGGCATCCGCGGCGCGGAAATCATTCTGACGGCGGGCGCACTGCAGACGCCGGCGCTGCTGCTGCGCGCCGGTATCGGCCCGGGCGCCGAGCTGCAGGCGCTGGGTATCGATGTGCTCGCCGATCTGCCCGGCGTGGGCCGCAACCTGCTCGAGCACCCGGGTACGTCGATCTCGGCCTATGTGCCGGCGCAGCACCGCGCGCTGGGATCGGCGCCGCGCCCGGGACAGGTCAACCTGCGCTTCTCGTCGGGGCTGGCCGGCGCGCCGCGCAGCGATCTGTACCTCGCACTGACCAGCCGCGCGGCGTGGCATGGCGTCGGACAGCGGCTGGCCTTCTTCTTTCTGTGGCTCAACAAGTCATTCTCCGCGGGTCGCGTGCGGCTGCGCAGCCCGGCCGCCGATGCCCATCCGGAAGTCGCTTTCAATCTGCTGTCCGATCCGCGCGATCTGCAGCGGCTGGCCGCCGGATTCCGTTTCTGCGCGGGCCTGCTCGATCACCCGTCAGCGGCCGGCGTTGCCACCGAACCGTTTCCTGCCAGCTTCAGCCCGCGCCTGCGGCGCGCCAGCCAGATCAATCGCCGCAATGCACTGCTTCTCGGCCTGGTCGGCCGGCTGCTCGACGGCCCGGCGCCGCTGCGCCGCTGGCTGATGAGCAGCGCGATCACGCGCGGCGACTCGCTGGCACACCTGCTGTCCGACGAGATGGCGCTGCGCGAGTATCTGCTGGCCAATGCCTCCGGCGTCTGGCATGCCTGCGGCACCTGCCGCATGGGGCGCCCGGACGATCGCGCCGCCGTCACCGATCCGCAAGGCCGGGTCCACGGCTTGAGCAGTCTACGCGTGGCAGACGCGTCGCTGATGCCGACGATTCCGAGCGCCAATACCAACCTGCCCACCATCATGGTGGCCGAGAAGATCGCTGCCGCGATCTGCGCGGCGCGTTGACGCGCCGCGAACAGCCTGGAACGAACAGCCTCCAACGGCCTCAGACAGGCGGCGGATCGGCTTCGCGCTGCCAGTGGCGGTGCGCCTCGACGGCCTGGATGAACGCCGCCACGCATGCCTTGGTAGGAGCCGGTGAGACGATCAAGCCGGGGTCGGCGGCCGCGTCCGCATCGTCCGGTTCAGGCGGTGCGCCAGCCGCCGCCATGCCGGCCACGGGAATACCGGCCTTCTGCAGCAGACGCACACCCGCCCCGACGGCCAGCAATGCCTTGCCGTGACGGAACTGGTCACGGACGAACTCCTGGGCCAGCCCGTCGCGGCACAGCGCCTCCACGCCCTCGTCGCCATCCGGCACGATGACTGCGTCGAACAGCGCGGACGGGCTGTTCTTCAGCGACGCGTCGGCATCGAGCGCGGCGCCGGACTCGGGTCGGGTGGGTCCCACATGCTGGCCCACCAGGCGCACCACCGCGCCTTTGGCGATCAGCGGCTGAGCAAGCTGCAGGACGCAGTCGGCGCTGATACCGTCGGCGATGAGGATCGCCAGCTTGCGGGTGCGGATGCCGGCCATCCCTGGACGGGCCAGCAGGGACAGGAACTCCGATCGACGGACTTCCGGCTTGAACGTCCGGTTCGTGGCCTTGGGCAGCGGTGCGGGCAGCTCGCGCATGCCGAGATTGACCGCCACGGCGCGCGCCAGGTCCTCCGACACGTTGCGCAGCATGGCGACCGTGCGCTCGCGTATGCCGGCAACCGTCACCTTGCTGAGCTCGAAGGAGAACGCGTCGATGATGTGCCGCTTCTCATGCTCGGTCTGGCTCTCGAAGAACAGCGTCGCCTGGTTGTAGTGCTCCGCGAATTTCTCGGACTTGCCGCGCAGTTCGTCGGCCGCCACCGGCTCCGGAAACGAGACGAAGCCCGCCGTACCCGCCTGGAACGGACAACCGCCGCCCAGCGAATTGGGCTCGTAAGCGACGCGCCCACGGTGGATCGCCTGACGATGCATGCCGTCGCGCTGGTTGTTGTGCACCGGGGCCAGCGGCGCATTGATCGGTATCTCGTGGAAGTTGGGGCCGCCCAGCCGCGAGATCTGCGTGTCGACGTATGAATGAATGCGGCCAGCCATCAACGGGTCATTGGTGAAGTCTATGCCGGGGACGATGTGCGCGGTGCAGAACGCGACCTGCTCGGTTTCCGCGAAGAAGTTGTCGGGGTTGCGGTTCAGCACCAGACGGCCCAGCGGCGTCACCGGCACCAGTTCCTCGGGGATGATCTTGGTGGCGTCCAGTACGTCGAAGCTGAACGATTCGGCCTGGCGCTCGTCGAAGATCTGCGCGCCGAGCTCCCAGTCGGGGTACTCGCCCGCCTCGATGGCCTCCCACAAATCGCGCCGGTGATAGTCGGGATCCGCACCGGAGATCTTGACCGCCTCTTCCCAGACGTGCGAATGCGTGCCGAAGCTGGGGCTCCAATGGAACTTCACCAGCCGCGATTCGCCCTGCGCGTTGACGAAGCGAAACGTATGGACGCCGAAGCCTTGCATCATCCGATAGCTGCGCGGGATTCCTCGGTCCGACATCACCCACATCAGCATGTGCGTCGACTCGGGCATCAGCGACACGAAGTCCCAGAACGTGTCGTGCGCCGAAGCTGCCTGCGGCATGCCGTGATGCGGTTCAGGCTTGACGGCGTGCACGAGGTCGGGGAACTTCATCGCGTCCTGGATGAAGAACACCGGTATGTTGTTACCGACCAGATCCCAGTTGCCCTGGTCGGTATAGAACTTGACCGCGAAGCCGCGCACGTCGCGGGCGGTGTCCTTGGAGCCGCGCTCGCCGGCGACGGTCGAGAAGCGGACGAACACGGGCGTGCGCTTGCCGGCTTCGGCGAACAGCGACGCACAGGTCAGCGAGCTCAGCGGCTCGTAGCACTCGAAGTAGCCGTGAGCGGCCGAGCCGCGGGCATGCACGATGCGCTCCGGGATCCGCTCATGGTCGAAGTGGGTCAGCTTCTCGCGAAGAATGAAATCCTTCAGCAGCGCCGGACCGCGCAGCCCCGCCTTCAGTGAGCTCTGGTTGTCGGCGATCGGAACTCCCTGGTTGGTCGTCAGGGCCTGCCCGCCGCTGTCCGCCCGGACACGCACCAGCTCTCCGCCCGCCGCATTGACGCCGGCACCGGCCTTCGTTCCGGTCTTCGGCGTCCGGTTCTTCTCCGACAGCGTACTGGCCGATGCCGAGTCATCGCCGGCCGGGGCGGTGCTCCCCGTGGGCGGCCGAGCGGCCCCCTTGCCGTATTCCGCGGCCTTGTTCGCGTTGAACGGCAACTCGCCGACCCGTTCGCCGACCGCGCGTGCCCGGCGCAGCGCCGGGTGGCTGGCCGATGCGTCCGGCGGCGAGGCCGGGCCGCTGTCGGTGTTCAGATAGGCCGTTGCCACGGCGGACGTCGGCGGCGCCGGCTCGGCGGCTCGCTTGCGAGTAGCCATTGTTGACTCCTTGTTGATTGATGCTGAGCGGCCACCCGATCGGCCCACCCACAGCCCATCGCGTGAAGCAATCAACACGCCCGATCGCCGAAGCGAAACGCCGAGCCCTGCGTTTCCAGCCGTTCAGTTTTGCGAGAAACGCAGTACTGGCCCCCGACACCGGCCAGTAACATCCGGCACAAACGAACGAATCGGAGACGCCCCAGTCATGGATCTGAATCTGCGCGGCAAGGTGGCCGTCGTGACGGGCGCGTCGCAAGGCATCGGCCGCGCGACGGTGCTGCTGCTGGCCTCGGAAGGCGCGCTGGTGGTTACGGTCGCGCGGGGTCGGCAGCGGCTTGACGAAGTGGTACAGGTCATCCGGGCAGCGGGCGGGCAGGCGCACGGCGTCGCGGCGGACGTCAGCACCGCGACAGGCTGCACGCGTGCCATCGACGAAGCCGTCCGCGCGTTCGGCGCGATCGACATCCTGGTCAACAACGCGGGGACCTCGTCGATCGGCGCTTTCGAGGCGACGGCCGACGAGGTCTGGCAGGCCGATCTGGACCTGAAGGTGTTCGCGGCAGTCCGGCTCATTCGCGCAGCGCTGCCGCACTTCCGGCAGCGCGGGGCAGGCAGCGTCGTCAATGTGGTGGCGGTCGGCGCCAAGACGCCGGGCGCCGGCAGCTTGCCGACTACCGCGAGCCGGGCCGCGGGAATGGCCATCACCAAGGCGCTGTCCCGAGAGTTCGCCGAGGCGCACGGGTCGACGGAACCGAGATCTCGGCCGGTTCGGGCGCGCAGGTCATGGAAGGCGATCCGGTGCAGTCGGTCGTCTTTCTGGCCAATCAACTGTCCGCCCGCGGCGAAGCGCTGCAGGCCGGCCAGATCGTGACCACCGGCACGATGCACGGCGCTCCGGCAGCGCCGCCCGGCGCGCTGTGCGTCGCGGACTTCGGTTCTTACGGGCAAGTCAGCCTGCAGTTCGCCCGATAGAGTTGAAGGCTGCGCTCAGCACCGCCGCGCGCGCCGATCAGCGCCGCCGCGCGCGCGCCGGCGCAGCCGCGACCGAGGGCACGGCAGGCGCGAAGCGGATGATTGTCTGCGCCAGGCTGCGCGCCGCCTCGCCGAGCGTCCGCGGCGCGCGATGGATCAGTCCGATCTCGCGGTGAAACGTCTGCACGCCCAGGTCGACGGCGCGCACCGCCGCAGGCCAGCGGTGGTGCTGCGCCGTCTGCGGCACGAGCGCCACGCCCACGCCATTGGCTACCAGCTGAACCATCGCTTCGAGCTCGTCGACCTCGCAGACCTCGCGCGGCTCGAGATGGCGATCACGCAGGAAGCGGTCGACCTGCCGGCCGCCGAACGACGCGCGATCGTAGCGGATGAACGGCTGCGTCGACAGCAGTCCGGCCCAGTCGTCGCCACGCAGCCGGCGCGGCACGACCAGCCGGAAAGGCTCGCGGGCCAGCGTCGTCCAGTGCAGATCGTTGTGCAGCGAGAAGGGCGGCCGGATGATCGCCGCCATGTCGATCGCCGCGGTATCGACGAGACGGATCAGCTCGATCGACAGGCCGGGCACTATCCGGGTATGACAGCGGGGCCGCTGGCGATGGAACTCGGCCAGCGCATCCGGCAGCAGCGAGCGCTGCACCGACGCGATGGCGCCGACGTTCAGCGAGACCACGCCGACCGGCTCGGCCGACGATGCACCGAGCCGCTCGTACAGCCGGATCAGCTCCTGCGCCTGCGACAGCACGCGCAGTCCGGCCTTGTTCAGGCGCACCGAGCGTCCCTGGCGCTCGAACAGCGCAAAGCCCAGCTCCGCCTCCAGACGCTGCATCTGCGCACTGACAGCGGCCTGCGTCAGGCCCACCCGTTCGCCGGCCGCCGCAAACGTGCCTTCGCGCGCGATGGCGATCAAGGTCTTCAGCTCGCGCAGCATTCATCAATTCCATTTGAGAGTCGAAGAAATATATATTGATTTTGTTTTTCTCCCGCAAAGTTTAGGATGGCGACGCTGAACCGGACGGCGCACCGACCCGCGCAGGGCGGCCGCATGGCGCAGCAGCGCACCCCCATCCGCCGCCGTCGATCCCAGGAGCCCGCGATGAGCCTCAGTCCTTTCCACCTCGCCATTCCCGTCCATGACCTGCCCGCCGCGCGCCGCTTCTACGGCGAGGTGTTCGGCCTGCCCGAAGGCCGCTCGAGCGAGCAATGGGTCGACTTCGACTTCTATGGCCACCAGCTGGTGATCCACGAGCACCCCAAGACTGCCTCGCAGGAACACGCCCATACCAACCCGGTCGACGGCCATGACGTGCCGGTGCCGCACTTCGGCATCGTGCTCGACTGGGAAAGCTGGGAGGCGCTGGCCGAGCGCCTGAAGTCGTTCGGCACGCAGTTCGTGATCGAACCCTACGTACGCTTCCAGGGCCAGGTCGGCGAACAGGCCACCATGTTCCTGCTGGATCCCTGTGGCAACGCGCTCGAGTTCAAGGCCTTCAAGGACATGAGCCAGCTCTTCGCCAAATAGCGCCGCGTGAACGGACTGTTGTCACGTCGTAGAATGCCGGTCTCGGCGGCGTTCCCGCCGCCCTTGTCCGTCAGCTTCCACCCTTGGTCGTGCCCGACTCGTCACTCTCCTCCGCCGACAGCGCCCTGGTCGATCGCCTCGTCGACGCTTACAGCACCCACAGCCAGATCGGTCCCGACGACTGGCATGTGCCCGCCGACCTGCAGCGGGCGCATCGCATCCAGGACGCATTCGCCGCTCGGCTCGGCCGCCGGCGCATAGGCTGGAAGGCGGCCGCGACGAACGCGCCGGCGCAGGCGCGTCGCGGCGTTGCCGAGCCCCTGTACGGCCAGCTGTTCGCCGACGCGCTGTTCGAGCAGCCGATCGAGATCGACGCTGCCCGCTTCATCGATCCGCATCTCGAGATCGAGTTCGCGTTCCGCTTCGGCCGCGCGCCCGTCGCCGCGCAGCCGCGCTTCGACGCGGCGGAGATCGCCGACGCGATCGACTCGCTGGCTCTGGCCGTCGAGCTGGTCGACAGCCGCTGCGCCGAATGGCGCAACTGCGACGCCGCCTCGCTGGTGGCCGACAACCTGGCCCATGGCGCGACGCTGCTGGGGCCGAGCTTCACCGACTGGCGCAGCCTGCCGCGGACCGATGTCGTCACCACGCTGCATGTCGACGGCCAGCAGATCGCCGCCGGCAGCGGCGCCGAAGTGCTGGGCGACCCGCTGCAGGCGGTGGTCTGGCTCGCCGACCGACTGCGCAGCGACGGTCGCGCGATCGAGGCCGGCCAGTGGGTGCTCAGCGGAACCACCTGCCCCGTGGTGCGGCTGTCGCGAGGCGCGACGCAGATGACTGCCGAGTTCAGCGGCCTGGGCCGACTCGTCGCCGAGTTCCGCTGGTAGCGCCGCGCGCGCCGGTCCGAGCGGCCGCGCGCGACAGCGGACGAGCGCAAAGAAAACAAACGGAGATGACCATGAAACGAAACTTCACCGCCGCGCTCGTCGCGTGCCTTCTTGCGGGAGCCGCCCATGCACAGAGCTGGCCGGACCGCCCGATCCGCTTCATCGCGGCCTTCCCGGCCGGCGGCGGCGTCGACATCGTTGCCCGCGCCGTCGCACCAGCGCTGTCGGCCCGGCTCGGCCAGCCGATCGTGGTGGAGAACCGTACCGGCGCGGCCGGCGCACTGGGCAGCGCGGCAGTCGCCAAGGCTCCCGCCGATGGCTACACCGTCCTGATCACGTCGAATCCGTCGATCACCATCGTCGCGGCCGAAGAGCAGAAGCGCGGCTATGACCCGCTGAAGGACCTGCGCCCGGTGGTCAAGGCGACCGTCGCGCCCACCGTCATCGTCACCGCCGTCGAGCAGCCGTACCGGACCATGGCCGAGCTGATCGCCGCCGCGAAGGCGCGCCCCGGCGTGATCGGCTTCGCCACGCCGGGCCAGGGCTCGACGCAGCACTTCGAGATGGAGATCGCCAAGGAGCTGCTCGGCATCGACCTGGTCCACGTGCCCTATCGCGGCACCTCGCTGTTCATGACCGACGTGCTGTCGGGCCAGGTGCCGGTCGGCGTCACCGCGACGCCGGCGTCGACGCGCTACATCCAGGGCGGACGCTTGAACGGCCTGGCAGTGCTTTCGCCGCGCCGTTCGTCGGTGCTGCCGGAGATTCCGACGCTGCGCGAGCTGACGCGCGCCGACTTCGACGGCGTGCCGAGCTGGTTCGGATTCCTCGTCCCCGCCGGCACGCCGGACGCCATCGTCAGGCGGCTGGAGTCGGAGATCCTCGCCGTGCTGCGCGATCCCGAGATCCGCGCCAAGTTCGCGCCGCTAGGCATGGACGTGGTCGCGGAGGATTCCGCGAGCTTCCAGAAATCGAACGAAGCCGAGACCCGCCTGCTGCGCAGCGTGATGAAGCGCGTAGGCATCACGTCGACGCAATAGTCAGGAGCAGCAGATGCCGCGTGCCATCGTAATGCGGGCTCATGGAGCCCCGGACGTGCTGGTCGCCGAGGATGTCGAGGTCGGCGCGCCCGGCCCCGGGCAGATCCGCTTGCGGCAGCAGGCGATCGGGGTCAATTTCCACGACGTCTATGTGCGCACCGGGCAATACCGCACGCTCAGCCTGCCCGGGACGCCCGGCATCGAAGCCGTCGGCGTAGTGGAGCAGGTCGGCCCCGGTGTCTCGGAACTGCGGCCCGGCGACCGGGTCGGCTACGTGACCGGCGGCTACGGCGCCTATGCAGCGGTCCGGCTGCTGCCGGCGGAGATCGCCATCCGGCTGCCCGACGGGCTGGACGCCGAACTCGCCGCTTCGGTGCTGCTGAAGGGCCTCACCGTCCAGATGCTGGTGCGGCAAGTCGCCGCGCTGCGCGCCGGGCAGACGATCCTGGTCCATGCCGCCGCGGGCGGTGTCGGGCGGCTGCTGTGCCAATGGGCCGCGCACCTGGGTGTCACGGTCATCGGCACCACCGGCAGCGAAGAGAAGGCCGAGATCGCGCGCCGTGCGGGCTGCGCGCACGTCGTGCTGTACCGGCAGCAGAACTTCGTCGAACGCGTCAGCGAGCTCACCGGCGGCCGCGGCGTCGACGTCGCCTACGACGCGGTGGGGCGGGATACTTTCATGGGCTCGCTGGCCTGCCTCGGAATGCGCGGACATCTGGTCAATTTCGGCCAGGCCTCCGGCCCCGTCGAGCCGTTCGCCGTATCGCTGCTGAGCCAGAAGTCGAACACGGTGAGCCGGCCCATCCTGTTCCATTACACCGCCGACGCCGCCTCGCGCACGGCGATGGCGAACGAGCTGTTCGCGGCCTTGGACGAAGGCTGGCTGACCGCGGTCGAGCCGCGCGTGTTCGCGCTGGAAGACGCTGCCGGCGCACATGCGCTGCTGGAGAGCGCGGCCGGCAGCGCGCCTCTGGTGCTGCGGCCCAGCGGCGTGTCCCGCTAGCCGCAGCGGCGGGCTCCGATAGCCGCAGCGGCGTGCCCCGCTAGGCGCCAGCCGCGAGCCGCGAGCCCTGCCAACTAGCCGACAGCGTCGGCCCGCACTGAAGCGGCGGCCTCGGGCCGCGCCGCCCGGGACCGCTGCGCGATGTCCATCCCCGCCAGATAGCCGAAGGTCATCGCCGGCCCCAGCGTGATGCCGCCGCCCGGATAGGCGCCGCCCATGACGCTGGCGGCATCGTTGCCGACCGCGTAGAGGCCGCCGATCGGCGTGCCGTCATCGCCGAGCACGCGCGAATGCGCGTCGGTGCGGATGCCGCAGAAGGTACCGAGATCGCCGAGGACGACGCGGACGGCGTAGTACGGTCCGCTGCGCAGCGGCGCCACGCAGGGGTTGGGCTGCTGCGCCGGGTCGCCGAGATAGCGGTTGTAAGCGGTCGAGCCTTTGCCGAAGACGGGATCCTCGCCATGTTCCGCATGCCGATTGAAATCCTCGATGGTCCGCTCCAGCTGCACGGGATCGATGCCCGCCGCCCGGCCGAGCTCGGCGGGTGAAGATCCACGCAGCAGATAGCCCGAGCGCAGATGCGGGCCGATCGGCAATGGAAACGGCTTGACGTAGCCCAGGCCGTAGCGCCGCAATGCGCGGTGATCGCAGACCAGCCAGGCCTCGTGCGTACGGCCGCGGCAGGCGCGCTGCAGCGCCTGTCCGAAGTCGTGATACGAATCCGCCTCGTTGACGAAACGCCGGCCGTCGGCCAGCACGGCAATGATGCCGGGCTTGTAGCGATCGATCAGATGCGGAAACACGCCCGCGGCGGCCTTGCGGCGCGGCACCAGCGAGACCGGAATCCACGCCGCGGCGTTCGGCAGCGCGCGTTCGACGCTGCCGCCGGCGCTCAGCGCGATCCGCCAGCCGTCGCCGGTGTTGCCGGGCGGCGCGGGCGACCAGTGCTCGGCGCCGGTCGGCGCATGCGGAAACAGCTGTCGGCGCAGTTCCGGATCCTGAGGAAAGCCCCCGGTGCCGAGCACGACCGCCTGCGCGACATCGATGAGCTCTTCGTCCCCGCCGGACTGACGCACGCGTGCCGCGCGCACGCGCCCGCCGTCCATCTCGACGCCGGTCAGTGCACAGCCGGTGCGGATTTCAATGCCGCCATCCAGCGCGCTCTTCATCAGGCGCGCGGCCAGCGCATTGCCGTTGGTCAGCCGCTGCGCCCGGCCGTAGCGGACCATCTCGCCGGCGTGCTGCAGCAGCCGCCGCAGCACATACCAGGCCGAGGCCGGCGAGCGGGTGCAGTTGAAGAAGTGCCCGACTTCCTTGCTGGCATTGAACATCATCCCGACGAAGGTGATCTCGCGCAGCGGCGGACGCAGCCGGCGCACGTCCGCGCCCAGTTCCTGCGCCTGGAACGGCGCGGCGAGGACCGACCGGCCGCCCGCCACCGCACCGGGGACGCCCGGGTGATAGTCGGAGAACTCGGGCACGGCGACGAAGCGGACGCTGGTCTGCTGTTCGAAGAACTCGATCATCCGTGGACCCGCGGCCAGGAAGGCATCGACACGCGCGGCGTCGAAGTATGGGCCGGCCTCGTGCTGCAGGTAGCGGCGCGCCGCGGCCAGCTCGTCGGCCACACCCGCCTGCCGCGACTGCGGACTCAGCGGTATCCACAGCACGCCGCCGGAACGGGCCGTCGTCCCGCCGCAGACCGCTTCCTTCTCGACGACCAGCACGCGCAGCCCCTGGCTGGCCGCGGTCACGGCGGCAGCGAGCGCGCCCGCACCGGAACCCGCGACCAGCACGTCGCAGCGCCGGCGATCAGCCGCCGACGCGGTACCGGTCACTTCAGCTCCCGGCCGGCCGCCTTGCCGCTGAGGAAGCGGTTCGGCTTCAGGAAGAAGGACAGCACCAGGGCGCCGTTCGGCGAGCGTGCGATGTGGCGATTGCCTTTCGGCCGCCAGACGTAGTCGCCGGCCACTGCCTCGCCTTCGTCATCGACGATGCTGCCTTCGAGCACGTAGGTCTGCTCGATCTCGACGTGCTCGTGCAGATCGAGCTCGGTCCCGGGCTGCCAGCGGAACAGCGCGGTCAGCAGCCCCGACGCTTCGTCCTGCAGCAGGATCTTCATTTCGATTCCGGGCGTCGGCGTCGGCTTCCAGGGCAAGGCGTCGACGTCGACATAGCGCGAATCGAGCTCGGTCAGCCGTTCCTGGCCGGGGAGAAACGGAGTATGTGCCATGGCGCGCTCCTTCATCGCTATTCGAGCAGCAGCCGCGCCGCCTCGATCGCCGTCTGTCCGACGCGGACCCCCTTGGCGGCGGCGGTGCGGTTGACGGCGCTGATGACGCCGTCGAAATAAGTGCTCTGCCCGTCGCCCATGCGGGCCGTCAGCGCGCTCACCGACGCGCCGGCGATGCCGTCCTCATCGACCGCCGCGAGCGCGCTGATGCCGCTGTCGTTCTTGCCTATCCCGCCGTCGGAGCAGATGAAGGCCCATGGCCGGAAGCCGCGGAAGTACTCGACGACGCTGCGGCCGGTATGGCCCGCCGTGCACAGCACGTTGCGTTCGCGGTCCTCGGGCAGCGCGTATGCGATTGAATCGGTGCAGACGATGCTGCGGCCGTTCGCCGCGACATGAACGACCAGGCGCCGTGCCGGATCGAAGGACGTCGGCCGCCGCGAGCCGGTCGCCAGCGCCTCGGCGGCCTGCTGCACGCTCAGGCCGGGCTCCACGCCCATCCGCTGCGCGCAGTCGTTGACGCGGCTCAGCACGCCGCATCGATACATGTCGGCGCCGTTGCCCATCTCGGCGCTCATCGAATCCACCGCGCCGGCCGGGATGCCGAGCGCCTCGTAGTACCAGAGCCCGGCGATGCCGGCGCCGTCCTTGCCGATGGCGCAGTCCAGCCCGATCGCCGCGCTCGGCTGTGCCGACATCACCATCCGGGCGCACAGCACGCCGGCATACGATGCCGTGATCAGCACGTCGCCCGCCGGCTTGTCCGGCAGGCTCGCGACGTAGGCTTCCACATGCGTGGCCGAATCGAACACGAGCGCGCGCCGCCGGCCGAGCTCGATGATCTGCGGATGGTGAACAGCTCCCATGGCAACGGACTTCCTGGGCTAGGGTTGCGTGACGCCCGCGCTGATCTCGGCGGCGCCCTTCTTGGCCATCTCGATATAGCGCGGCAGATGCGCTTCCTTGAACTTCTTCTTGGCGATGACCACCGTGAGGCTGCCGGCGATGTCGCCCGGACCGCGGAAGATGGGCGCGCTCATGCCGAACAGCTCCGGGTCGATCTCGCCGAGTGCGACGCAGACGCCGGCATTGCGGATCGCGCGCAGCTTGTCGCGGAACTCCGGCCAGGTTTCGCCGAGCCCTGCTTCGCGTATGGCCCGTGCTTCATGCAGCATCAGCGTCTTCAGCTGATACGGCGGCAGATGCGCGAGGATGGACTTCGACGGCGAGCCGCGGAACAGCGGAAACGGCTGGCCGCGCTGCATGCTGAAGCGATAGCCGGGATCCGACGATTCGTGATGGATGGTCATCACTTTGTCGCGATAGTAGGTGCACAGCAGCAGCAGTCCGTCGAACTTGCCGATCGCCTTCTGCATCACCGGCACGGCGACCTTCAGCAGCGGATCGGACAGCCGGATCTGACGGTCCAGCTCGATGACGCGCGGACCGAGCACGAAGCGACCGCTGCCCAGCGGCGCGACGAAGCCGGCCGTGCCCAATGTACGCAGGTAGCGGTACAGCGTGGTGCGCGACAGCGACAGCGCCGCGCCGATCTCCTCGGCGGTCCAGACGGGCCGTTCGAGCGTGAACAGATCGATGATCGCAAACAGCCGGTCGTGGCTGCTCTCGCGGACCTGCTTCGCCGGCGCCTCGGTCTTCAGGACCCTTAGGCGCGGCTTGGACCCCGGCAGTTGCGATTGCTCTCCGTCCACCAGAACCTTGGGTGCCTTGGTCATGTTTGAAGTCGATCGTGATGAAGGCCGGCTCATGCACG
Source organism: Burkholderiaceae bacterium (assembly GCA_050187175.1). Classification (GTDB taxonomy): domain Bacteria; phylum Pseudomonadota; class Gammaproteobacteria; order Burkholderiales; family Burkholderiaceae_E; genus Zeimonas. The sequence continues at coordinate 101,943 of JBFWXS010000004.1, read as the reverse complement.
CGCCGCGGCGACACGCCGCCGCAGGAACAGCGAATAGTTCACCGGCACGTCGCGGAACGGATCGAGCCCGAGCTCGCCCGCCGCGGACATCGGCCAGTTCGGATTCCAGAGTGCTTCGCGCGCGATGGCGACCAGATCGGCGCGGCCCTGCCGGACGATCGCATCGGCCTGCGCCGCCTCGCGAATGAGGCCGACGGCCATGGTCCGGATGCCGGTCTGAGCCCGTACCGCCTCGGCATAGGGAACCTGGAATCCCGGCGGCGGACTGACCGCGGTGGCCGCCATCGCGGGCCGGATCAGGCCGCCGCTGGAGCAGTCCACGACGTCGACGCCAAGCTCGACCATCGCCCGTGCGAATCGAATCGAATCCTCCAGCATGAGGCCGCCATCATAGCCATCGACGGCGGAAATGCGGACGAACAGCGGCAGATCGGACGGCCAGGCCGCGCGCACGCTGCGGATCACCTCCAGCGGAAAGCGCATGCGGCGCTGCTCGTCGCCGCCGTAATCGTCGGTCCGGTGGTTGGTCAGCGGCGACAGGAACTGGTGCAGCAGATAGCCGTGCGCGCAATGGACCTCGGCGATCCGGAAGCCGGCACGGTGCGCACGCACGGCAGCCTCGCACCAGCTCGCTCGGATGCGGTCCAGCTCGGCCACCGACAGCGCATGCGGAACCGGCCATTCGGCGTCGACTGGAATTCCGCTCGGCGCAGGCACCGGCCACGCCCGTTCGCCGCGCTCCAGCCAGTCGCGCTCGCCCAGCGGGCCGTTGCCGTGCCAGGGGCGCTGCGCGCTGCCCTTGCGGCCGGCATGCGACAGCTGGATGCCGGGCACCGCGCCCATCGCCGTGACGAAGCGGCAGATGCGCGCCAGCGGCTCGATCTGCTCGTCGCGCCAAATCCCCATGTCGCCATGCGTGATGCGGCCGCCTTCCTCGACGGCGGTCGCCTCGACCATTACCGCGGCGGCACCGCCCTGCGCGAACTTGCCCAGATGGACCAGGTGCCAGTCGCCGGCCATGCCGTCGACGGCGGCGTACTGGCACATCGGGGAGACGACGATGCGATTGCGCAGGTCGAGGCCCCGGATCCGCAGCGAAGAGAACAGGCCGCCTTCAGTCATCGCGCGGCACCCTGCTCGGGAACGCCCTGCTCATTGCTGCAGATAGACGATGTGATGGACCGTGTTCTCATACAGGCCGTGCTTGCCGTCCGCGCCGCCTATGCCCGACTTCCGCACACCGGCGTGGAATCCCTGCAGCGCCTCGAAGTTCTCGCGGTTGACGTAGGTTTCGCCGAACTTCAGCTCGTTGCAGGCGCGCAGCACGGTGCTCATGTCGCGCGTGTAGATGGCCGAGGTCAGGCCGTACACCGAGTCGTTCGCCTTGGACAGCGCCTCGTCCAGCGTGTCGAACACGTCGACCGGCAGCACCGGGCCGAAGACTTCGCGCTGCATCACGTCAGTCTGCTGGCCGCAACCGATCAGCACAGTGGGCTCGAAATAGTGACCGCCCGCCAGCTCGACGCTGCGTCCGCCGGTCACCAGCTCCGCGCCCTCGCCCCGCGCCTTCTCGACCATGCCCGACACCTTGCGGGCATGACGCTCGCTGATCAGCGGCCCCATGTCGACGGCGCTCAGCGGATCGCCGTAGGTGGCGCCCTTCATCGCCGCGGCGAGCTTTTCGACGAAGGCGTCGCGGACCGATCGATGAACGTAGATCCGCTCCGGGCAATTGCAGGCCTGCCCGCTGTTCAGCAGCCGGCCGCCCTTGATCGCATTGGCCGCGAGCTCCAGATCGGCATCGGGCATGACGATGGCCGGCGCCTTGCCGCCCAGCTCCAGGTTCACTTTCGTGATGTTGCGCGCAGCGGCCGCCATGATCCGCGAGCCGGTCTCCACGCTGCCGGTGAAGCTGACCATGCCGACGCCCGGATGCGCCGACAGTGCGGCGCCGGTCGAAGCGCCGCGGCCGTGCACGATGTTGATCACGCCCGGCGGCAGCTCGCATTCGACGGTGAGCTGCGCGAACAGCTCGGCGCTCAGCGGCGTCTCCTCGCTCGGCTTGATCACCACCGTGTTGCCGGTGACCAGTGCCGGCGCCACTTTGCGCGCGATCAGGAAGAACGGGAAGTTCCACGGTAGGATGCCGGCGACCACGCCGATCGGCTGGCGCAGCATCAGGATGGTCTCGCCGGGCCGGTCGCTGCTGATGATCTCCCCTTCCAGCCGCCGCGCCCACTCCGCCATGTAGTCGAAGTACTCGGCGGCGAACGCGACCTCGCCGCCGGCCAGCGCCAGCGTCTTGCCCTGCTCGGTCACGACAGTGCGCGCGATCGCGTCGCTGCGCTCACGGATGCGCGCCGCGATCTTGCGCAGATACGCGGCGCGCGCTACGGCCGGCAGCTTGGCCCAGCCCGGCTGCGCGCGCTGTGCTGCGTCGACCGCCTGGCCGACTTCCTGCTCGCCGCTGTCGGGCAGGCTGCCGACGACGCGGCCGGTGGCGGGATTCGACACGTCCATCGCCGCGCCGGCCGCCGAACGGAACTGTCCGTCTATGAAGTTCCTAAGCCCCATGATCTGCATGTTCGCTCCTCGCAAGATAAGTCGTGCTCAGCGCCAGCGGATGAGCCGCGATTCGAGAGCCGACATTCCGTATGTCAGGCCGCTGCCTATCAGCGCCAGCAGCAGCAGCACCGCAAAGACGCCGTCGATCTGGAAGGTGCCGGCCAGATAGCTGAGCTGCTGTCCGAGACCGTGCTGCGCCGAGATGATCTCGCCGGCGATCACGCCGAGCAGCGCGTAGATCAGGCCGAGCCGCAGGCCCGAGAAGAGCGTCGGCACGGCGCTCACCAGCGTGATGCGCATGAAGATGCGCGCCGGCGAGGCGCCCAGCGTCCTGGCCAGCGTCAGAAAGTCGCGATCGACACTGCGCGCGCCCGCCACGGTGCTGCTGAGCACGATGAAGTAGGTCAGGCTGAAGCCGAGCGCGATCTTGGATGCGATGCCCAGCCCGAACCACAGCAGGAACAGCGGCGCCAGCGCGATGCGCGGCAGCGCGTTGAGCGCGGCGAAGAAAGGGTCGCAGAACTTCTCGACCCACGGGAACGACACGAACACCAGGCCGGTGGCGATGCCTGCCGCGCTGCCGAGACCGAACGCGATGCCGGTGCTGACCAGCGTCCACATCATGTCGTCCGCCAGCTTGCGCGTCACGAACAGCTCATTGAAGAAGAAAGCCGCGATCTTCGACGGCGTGCCGATGAACAGCGGATCGACGATGCCGTTGCGCGCGACGTACTCCCACAGGATGCCGACCGCGATCAGCGTGGCCACCTGGAACGGCCAGATCGGTACGCGCCTGGCCGGCGGAACCGCCACCGTCCCGGCTTCGGTTCGCGAGGCCGCGGCGATCTTCAGCTTGCTGCTTGCGGTACTCATGCGGCCCCCGCCGTGGCGGCGTCATAGATGCCGTGCTCGAGCTTCTCCCAGATCTCGGCATAGAGTTCGTGATAGCGGGGATCCTTCTGCAGCGAGCGGACCGAGCGCGGCCGCTCGAGCGGAATCCGGATGTCGGCGCAGATGCGGCCCGGCCGCGCGCTCATGACGACGACGCGGTCCGACAGCGTCACGGCCTCGCTGAGGTCGTGCGTAATGAACAGAACCGTCCGCTTCTCGCGCGACCACAGCGACAGCAGCACGTCCTCGAGCTGCAGCTTGGTCTGCGCGTCGAGCGCGCCGAACGGTTCGTCCATCAGCAGCACCGGCGACGGCATCGAGAAGGTGCGCGCCAGGGCCACGCGCTGGCGCATGCCGTGCGACAGTTCCTTCGGATAGGCCCGCTTGAAATCGCGCAGGCCCACCGCGGTCAGCAGCGCGTCCGCCTTCGCCTTGCGCTCGGCGCGCGGCATGTCGCGGAACGAGTTGCCGAGCTCGGCGTTCTCTTCAGCCGTCAGCCACGGAAACAGGCAGTCCCGCGCCAGCATGTAGGCGACGTCGTGCCGCCCCGATTTCGGCTGGGTACCGTCGATGCTGACCCGCCCCCGCTCCAGCGGAACGAGGCCGGCGACGATGTTCAGGATCGTCGTCTTGCCGCAGCCCGAGGGGCCGACGATGGACACGAACTCGCCGGGGCTGACCGTCAGCGCGATGTCCTGCAAGGCGGTGACCCTGCCCTCGAACGAATGCGTCAGCCCGTCGATCGCGATGGCACCGGGTTGCTGCATAGCCTCAGTACGCCTTCTGGTAGATCATGCTGCCGAGGTTCGGCGCGCCGGGCTTGTCCTTGGTGAGATTGGCCACGTAGGCCTTCATGCCGTCGCGGTTCAGGACCCAGTGGTACGAGGCCACCTGGTTCTTCACCAGCCGCTCGGTGACCGCCTCGGCATCGGGCAGGTTGCCCAGCGTGAAGTACTTGCGCACGATGGTCATCAGCTGCGGAAAGTTCTCGGGCTTGGACGACCATTCGATGGCTTCGGCCGAGGCCTGCCGGAAGGCATCGACGACGGCCGGATTGTTCTGGATGAGGCTGCGCGCAGCGACGTAGGTGACAGCGCTGCCGCCGCGCCCGATGACCGGCCCCTGCCCCTTGCGCAGGTCGACCAGGTTGCTGCACAGCGATGACGAGTCACAGATGGTCGGCAGCGGCTCGAAGCCCATGACGCCGTCGATCTGCTTGGCCGCCAGCGCCGCGTACTGCGCCGACGGCGAACCGACGGCGACGTAGACGACGTCCTTGTCGGGGTCCATGCCGGCCTCGGCGAGCAGCAGCCGCATCTGCACCTCCGGACCCGCGCCTCGCGCGGTGACGCCGATCTTCATGCCGCGGATGCTCTTCACGTTCTCGGGATACGGGGCCGTGCGGTTCACCGCGCTGACGTCCGAGCGCATCGACAGCGCGAACGGCGGCGCCGGCAGCAGACCGCCGACGTACTGGACCGGCGCGCCGCCGACGATCGCCTGCGCCACCACGTCGGCCGACGAGATGACGACGTCCAGGCTGCCCGCGACCAGCGCCTGCAGGCCGAGCGGCGCCGACGGGATCGACACCAGCTCGCACGACAGCTTGTGAGACGCGCAGAAGCCTCTCTCGACCATGACCCACTGCATCAGATTGATGATCGCGCCCGGGTAGACCTGCAGCCGGATCGTCTTGCCGTCGGCGCTGACCGCGGGCTCCTTGACGGTGCTGGGCTGCGCGGCCACCGACAGCGCGAGCATCGCCCCGGCCATGCCCGCGGCCGCCTTGCCGGACATCCTGGCGATCCTGGCGGACGCCTTGCTGAACGCTTTGCTGAAACTCTTCATGCTCCTGTCTCCTTCACGTGCTTGTTTGAATCAGCCGCCCGCCTGGCTCGCGCCGGGGTTCAGATCGGCATGTGCGAGCCCGCACCAAGGACTCGCGTGTCGAGAAACACGTCGCGCGCCAGCAGCCTGGCTCCCGCTGCGGAATCGCCGACGACGTCGCGGAACTCACCGACGGCGAACAGGCTGGTCTCGCCGTCGAGATTGGTGAAATGCACGACCAGCGAGCTGCGCACCGCCAGCCTGCCCGGTACGGAAGGCACCACCGTGTAGACGCTGACATGGCGCCGCATCCGCCCCTGCATGCGGACGTGCTGCGGAATCATCTCGAACATCGCGGCCAGCTCCTGCCGGTCGACGTCGAGCCAGGTCATCTCGCGGTCGATTTCCGTGCTGTGCGCGAGGATCCGGTAGCGGTAGTCGTCGGCGCACAGATCGAGATAGTCGGAGAAGCGCTCTTCGTCCAGCGCAAGGCACGAACGGGCGATGAGCTCGCGTACGGAATCGTGAGTCATGGGCTTCACGCGCCCTCGCCGATGCGCGCCTTGGGATCGCTGGGCGATCTGCCCATCAGGCGCGCCCACTCGGCGTAGTAGCCGCGCAGCGCCGCATCGTCGTGCGCGCCGAAGTTCTCGTGGCGCGAGATCACGCTGTAGCGGGCGGCGTGGCGATTGCTGCGCTCGACCGATTCCACGAAGAAGCCGTCCTCGGGCAGCGTGCGGCCGAACGGGCCCCAGTACTGGTTATGCGCCTTGATGCGCTGCTCGCGCACCTCCGGCGTATCGCTCTTCAGGCCGAGCCCGCGGAACTCCATCAGCGTCAGGCCGGGCGCGATCGGCGTCGAAGTGTCGATCCGCATCGCCGTGCCGCGGATGATGATGGAGGTGTTCGGAAACAGGTCGACCGCGCGGATCTCGCCGGGCTGCAGGCCGGGAAAGACGTGCGCGTCGCGATCCGACCAGCCGGGAATGTTCGAGTACGAGACGCGATACGGCGGCAGCGAGACGTGGCCGTTCTTGCCCACCGTGATGTACCGGTCATGGTAGCCGGGCGAACTGACGCCCTGCCGCCGATTCACCACGTGGCCCCACTCGTGGTACAGCTCCATGTTCGTCTCGTGCCACTGCTTCCAGTTGGCATGGACCTTGAACTGGTGATAGTGGAACAGCTCCAGCGGCTCGGTAGTCAGCGCCTCGCGCAGCGTGTCCAGCGAGTCGGCCAGGAAGCTCTCCAGAGAATCGGCGTTCTCGTCGAGGTTGATGAACACCAGCCCGCAGCTGACCTCGGTCCGGATCGCGCGCAGGCCGCACTTCTCCTTCGGCGGGCCTTCCTGCTCGTAGCCGACGCTGCGCGTCTGGTTGACGCAGTTGCCGTAGGTATCGTAGGCCCATAGATGGAAGAAGCAGACGAGCTTCTTCGCATTGCCGCGCGGCGCGCGCACCAGTTCGGCCGAGCGGTGCGAACAGACGTTGACGAAGGTGCGGATCCGCTTGTCCTCGCCGCGTATCACCAGCAGCGGCAAGTCGCAGAAGCTCAGCGTGCGGTAATCGCCGGGCTGCGGCACTTCGCTTTCGTGGCAGGCGAACTTCCAGGTCTTCTCCAGCAGCAGCCGCTGCTCCTCCTTGAACAGCGCCTCGTCGCGGTAGACGTCGGCGCTGACGAAGTGATCCGGCGGCAGCTCGGGGCGCGCCGCCCATTCCCGTGCGTTTCTCGGCATGTGTCGTCCTCGCTGTCACTGCTGGCCCGCGGAGGGTGCGGATCGCAGTTTCTCGGTAAATTCAATTTTCCCACATTACAGCACTTTTCTAGTTTTTCACGCAAGACCCTGCAAGCGCCTCCGGCACCGAACGGCCGGCTCCTGGAGGCGGCGGCTCGATAGGCTGCTGACGGCGGCTCGAAACGCTGCTGGCGGCGGCTCGATAGAATGGCTGCGCAGGCTGACGCTACCTGCGCGACAGGAGAGAACCCGTCTTGGCGAAGAGTCGCAACCTCACCGCCCGCTACCCATCCACCGACGAGCTCGGCAAGCCGGAGACCGGCTGGCGAAACCGGCTGTACACCGTCATGTTCGAGGCCGACACGCCGCAGGGGCGCCGCTTCGATCAACTGCTGACGGCGGTCATCCTGGCCAGCCTGGCAGTCGTGATGGCCGACAGCACCGAATCGCTGTCGCGCCGCTTCGGCGGCTGGTTCCAGGGCCTCGAATGGGGCTTCACCGCCCTCTTCACGATCGAGTACGTGCTGCGGCTGCTGTGCGTGCGGAACCGGCCGCGGTACGCGGCCAGCTTCTACGGCATCGTCGACCTGCTGTCGTTCCTGCCGGCCTATGCGGCGCTGCTGATGCCGGAGCTGTCGCTGCTGATAGGCATACGCGCGCTGCGCCTTCTGCGGGTGTTCCGCATCTTCAAGCTGCGCGCGTTCGTCGACGAATACACGATGCTGGCGCGTGCGCTGGCCGCGAGCGCGCGCAAGATCATGGTGTTCCTCGTGACCGTGCTGCTGATCGTCCTGGTGATGGGCACGATCATGTACGTCGTCGAAGGGCCGGAGAACGGCTTCACCAGCATTCCGACGAGCATCTACTGGGCGATCTCGACGCTGGCGACCGTCGGCTTCGGCGATATCACGCCGCACACCGGGCTGGGACGCTTCATCGCGTCGGTGATGATGCTGCTCGGCTGGGGCGTGCTGGCAGTACCCACCGGCATCGTCACCGTCGAGATGACGCAGCAGGCCTCACGCCGGCGCGCGCTGTCGCGCGTCTGCGGCGAATGCCTGCTCGAAGGGCACGATTCGGATGCAAGGTTCTGCAAGGCCTGCGGAGCCCGCCTGCCCCGGCCTTGACGGGCCGCTGTCGGGCCGCTGTCGGGCCGCTGTGGGGCCTCTGCCGGCCCCCCCTTTCGGGGGCCCCTGCCGGGCCTCTTCGCCGACGGCTTGTCGGCCCTCACCAGCCCCACAGCAGGCGGCGAGCGATCCAGCCGGTCAATCCGCCCTCCTGGCGCACCTTGACCCAGCCCTCCTGCCGCTTGACCGTCTTCACGACGTCGCCATAGGCGAGCTTGCCGAGCACCCGGCTCTGCGTCGACGGCAGCGCACGCACATTGGCCACCCGGCTCTTCACGATGTGATGCGGGACCTTGCCGGTGAGCGAGCGATGGACCCAGCCCTGGTCGTTCTCGAAGTCGCGCACCTTGAGCCAGCTGCCCTGCCGGCCGATGACCTGCAGCGGATAACCGCGAGCCAGCAGCCAGTTCGATTCATAGCGGCTTCCCGGCCCCTCGCGAAAGTTCACTTCGTTGCCGGTCACGCTGACCATCTGTTGCGCGGACGCTTGCAGCGGCATCAGCAGTGCGCAGGCGGCAAGCGCGAGCAGCTTGCTGACGGATGTGCGGGAAGGCGACTGGTTCATCCGTAGAGATCCTCCATGATGAGTGCGACAGGGAGCCCGGGCGGGCAGGCGCGCCTATCGTAAGCTCAGCAGTGCGCCGCGGCCGCAATTCCCGCCTCCTCAGCAGCAGGATGGCGCTTCGGCTTGCATCGTACCGGTGTTTGAGCTAAGACCTGCCCGCACTACGATCGCCGCCTCGCCGCAGCTTGACCAGTTGCCCGACGAGGCGCAGGCGATGCGTTCGGCGCCCCCTGCATCGCGTCCCGAATCAAGTCCACCGTCTCGACCAGCCGCGGCCCCATCACGCGCATCAGGCGCGTCATCGACATCTCGAACGACGGCCCCACGCAGCTGAACGCGAAGACGCCCTTCGCATCGAGCGGCATCGGCACGCCGACGCCGCTCACCGAGCCCTGGCGGTCATGGCGCGAAACGACGAAGCCATGCGCGGCGTAGTCGCGATGCGCGCGCTCGATCTTCCTGCGAATGGCGTCCCATTCGCCGGCGGGGTAGCGGCGGCGCAGCGATTCGATCAGCCGCGCGCGCTCGCTGACCACGGTGCCCAGCAGATAGGCCATGCCGACCGCGGTGCTCTCGACCGGCATGACGGAGCCGTTGCCGGTATTGACGACCAGGCGCGGACGGATGGGTCGGACCACGTCGAGAAAGATCAGGCTCGGCCCGTCGCCGACACCGAGGATGACCGACACATCCAGCTCGTGAGCCAGCTTCTCCATGAACGGCCGCGCCACGCGCTGCAGGCCGATGTGCCGCTGCACGCGAGCGCCTATGCCGAGCACGCGCGCGCCTATGACGAACTTGCGGCTGCGTTCGTCCATGCGCAGGTAGCCGAGCGCCGCGAGCGTGCCGGTCAGCCGCGACACGGTGGCTTTCGGCAGCCCGGTGCGCTGCATCAGCTCCTGGTTGCCCAGCAGCTCTCCCTGGTCGAAGGCCTCGAGCACCGCCAGGCCCTTGGCCAGCGACGAGACGAAGTCGAGCCGTACGACGTCGTAGGCATGTTCCGACACCTTCGCGGCGGTACGGGAGATGCGGCGAGTCATATCGGAGGCGTCAGGCGCAACGGGAACGGCGGGCACTTTGCTCCAGACGCTGATGTTAACCGCGGCGGCCGCGCTTTTGATATGGCGCGGGTTCCGCATTTCGGAACCGGCCGCATCGGCCCCTGGCCGGCGGCGGCCGCTGCCACCAATATCCGCCGGCTCGAAGATTCCAGGAGACGACCCCATGGCACTGAAGAAACTGACGACGCTCGGCCTGCTGGCGAGCGCATTCCTGTGCTGCGCCGCACCGGCGGCGGCCAGTACATGGCCGGAGCGGCCGATCACCGTCATCGTTCCCTATTCGGCCGGCGGGCTGACCGACACGGTCACGCGCATCCTGTCCGCTGCAGTGCAGCGCGAGCTCGGGCAGACACTGGTGGTCGAGAACCGGCCCGGCGCGGGTGGCAAGATCGGCCTCGAGCTGCTGAAGCGCGCGCCGGCCGACGGCTACACGATCGCGCTGGCCGTTCCCGGCACGATGATCACGCAGCCGCTGACCGATCCGGGCTACGGGCTGGAGCCGATGAAGGACTTCGCGCCGATCACGCTGGCGGTCGACACCTTCACCGTGCTGGTGACGAACAATGGCTTCCTGCCCACGGGCGGCCTGCGCGAGTTCACCGAACGCGTACGCAGCCAGCCGGGGCGCTTCAACTACGGGACGCCGGGCCTGGGCACGAGCTTTCATTTCAATACCGTGCTCATGACGCAGAAGCTCGGCATCGACGTCGAGCACGTCGCCTACAAAGGCGAGAGCGCCGTCATGAGCGACGTCGCGTCGGGGGCGATCCAGTTCGCGCTGGCCGGCACCAGCGCGCAGAGCTACGTCAAGTCGAACCGGGTCAGGGCGATCGCCGTGACCTCCAAGCAGCGCGTCGAAGCCTATCCCGAGGTGCCGACCTTCCGCGAACTGGGGATCGACTTCGTGACCAATGGCTGGGTCGGCTATATCGCTCCGGCCGCCGTGCCGGCGCCGGTGCTCGATCGCCTGAACCGCGCCTTCGTCAAAGCCATCCAGGATCCGCAGGTGGCCAGGAGCCTGTCGGCGACCGGCTACGTGCCGGTGGGCACGAGCCGCGAAGCCTTCCGCTCGACCATCGACGACGACAGCCGCGCGTATCGCAAGCTGATCGAATCCGGCGCCGTCCGGCTGCGTTGAGCGAGGAGCTGAAGCCATGCCGCATCTGGTGCTGATCCCCGGCCTGAACAATACGGCGGCGGCGTTCGACGGCGTGATCGCCGCACTACCCGCCGCCATACAGCCGCACCCCGTGAACTGCCCCGCCCTGCCCAGCGTCGACGCCATCGCCGACGCGCTGGCGGCCGGTTTCCCCGAGCGCTTCTGGCTGGCCGGCTTCTCGTTCGGCGGCTATGTCGCGATGGCGATCCTCGAGCGCTACCGCGCGCGGGTGCAAGGCATCGCGATGCTATGCTCGACGCCGTTCGCCGATAGCGACGCGCAGCGCGAACGCCGCCAGGCGGCGATCGAGCGGGCGCGCAAGGGCGAGCATCTGGCGATGGTCGAGGCCGCGTCCGCGAACACCATGCATCCGGACAGCCTGAAGAACCCGGCGCTGGTCGCCGCGCGCCGCGCGATGGTGGCCGACTACGGCGCACAGCGCTACATCGCGCATACGCAGGCCGTCATGGCGCGGCCCGACCGCAGCGCGCTGCTCGACGGATCGCTGCCGACGCTCGTCATGACCGCCAGCCATGACCAGGTGGTGCCGCCGGCCTCGGTGCTCGGCTACGCGGCGCGCATTCCGGGCGCCAGGACGGCCGTCGTGGAAGCCGCCGGGCACCTGGCCGTTCTCGAACAGCCCGCGGCCGTCGCGAGCCTGCTTGCCGCCTGGATCGGCGATGCGGGCACGGCGACGGCCGCTTCTTCTCCCAGCGAGTAGCGAACATGCACAACTACCGTTTTCCCGACTACCAGGTCGTCGGCGACGCCGACACGACGATCTTCCTGCTGCACGGTGCCTACGGCTCCAAGGACTATTTCCGTCACGAGCTCGAAGTCCTGTTCGGCGCCGGCTATCGCGTGGTCGCCTGGGATGCGCCCGGCTACGGCCTCAGCCCGCTGCCGGACGGCGGCATCCGCATCGAAGGGCTCGCCGACGCGGCGGTGCGGCTCATCGAGCGGACCGGGACAGCCTGCAACATCGTGGTTGGCCACAGCATGGGCGGAATCACCGCGCCGCTGGTGGCGAAGCTCGCCGGCGGGCGCGTGCACGGCGTGGTGATCTCGGCCACGGCCGCGTCGTTCGCCCGCAAGCCGGACGCCGACAAGATCACCTTCATCGAGGAACGGATCGCGCCGCTGAAGCGCGGCGTGCCGTTCGTCGAAGCGGCGGCGCCCGTCGTCAAGGGAATGTTCTCGCCGCAGTCGCACGGCGAGCTGGTCGACCTGGTCACCGAAGTGGCGCTGCGGACGCGGCGGGAAACGCTGATCTCCGCGATCGAGGCCATCACGCTGTACGACGGCGAGGAAACGCTGGCGAGCCTCGCCGTACCGACGCTGCTGATCGCGGGCGAGGACGACAAGGTCGGACGGCCCGAAGTGATGCGACGGCTGACCGAAGTCATCCGCGACTCGCGCTTCGTCAGCATCCCGAAAGCCGGCCACTACGCGTTCGCCGAGCAGCCCGAGGACTTCAATCGAGCGCTGCTGGCCTTCGCGGACAGCGTCGCCGCGCAGGCGCGCGGAACGCGCTGACCGAGCCCTACGGACTTACGCAGGAGACTTGCATGAGCATCCAGACCATAGAACCGCGCGTCGTGTCGACGCTGCAGCCGAGCGAGCATCCCTTCCTGAACGGCGCCTTCCGGCCGAACGTCAACGAGTACGTGGCCAGCAGCGACAGCCTGACGGTGATCGGCGAGATCCCCAAGGACCTCGACGGCATCTATATCCGCAATACGCACAACCAGATTCACCAGCCGCAGGGGATGTACCACCCGTTCGACGGCGACGGCATGCTGCACGCCATGCAGTTCCACGAGGGCCGCGCCACCTATCGCAACCGCTTCGTGCACACGACCGGGTTCCTGGCCGAGCAGGCGGCGCGCAAGTCGCTGTGGACCGGCATCCTCGAGCCCGAGAAGGGCGCGCGGCGCGGCTGGGGCGCGATGGGATCGATGAAGGACAATGCGGGCACCGACATCATCTGCCACGCCGGTCTGCTGCTGGCCACCATGTCGCAGGGCAGCGAACCGTGGCGGCTGGATCCGGTCACGATGGAGACGCTGGGGCCGGACTCGAACTGGGCGCGGCTGCTGAAGGACGGCATCGCATCGCACTACAAGGTCGACCCGATGACGGGCGAGCTGATGTTCTTCAACTATCCGGAGACCTGGCCCTACATGAACTACGGGGTCATAGACCGGAACAACCAGCTCGTCCACTACGTGCCGATCGAGCTGCCCGGACCGCGCTGGCCGCATGACCTGGGCATTACCCGCAATTATTCGATCCTGCACGATACGCCGCACTTCTTCGACCCCGAGGAGCTCAAGCACGGCCGGCGCAAGATCACCTTCAACCGCGACATGCCGGCGCGATTCGGCGTCATCCCTCGCCACGGCGACAATGCCCAGGTGCGCTGGTTCGAGGCCAAGGCCTGCCACATCCTGCACCTGGCCAACTGCTACGAGGACGGCGACGAGATCGTCATGGACGGCTGCATCATGCCGGAACCGAAGCTGCACCCGGTCGGCGTCGCCGACAGCAAGGACATCTATGCGCGGATCAAGGCGCGGCTGGACAAGCACAATAATCCGACGCTCATGCATCGCTGGCGCTTCAACCTGAAGACCGGCAAGACGACCGAGCAGTATCTCGACGACGAGATCACCGAGTTCCCTATCGTCAGCAACGACTACGTCGGCCTGCCGTATCGGTACAGCTACAACGTGCTGTACCAGCCCGGCGAATGGCTGTTCCGCGGCCTGAAGCGCTTCGACCTGCACACCGGCCAGACGCAGCGCTTCGAGTTCGGTGCGGGCCGCTTCGGCAGCGAGCCGGCAATGGCGCGCCGGCTGGGCGCGAAGGCGGAAGACGACGGCTATGTCATCGTCTACGTCATCGATATGATGCAGGATCGGTCCGAATGCCTGGTGCTGGACGCACGCGACATCTCGCGCGGACCGGTTGCGACTATCGTGCTGCCGGAACGGATCTCGGCGGGCGTGCACGGATGCTGGGTCGAAGGCGACCGGATCCGCGGCGAGAATCGCGATCCGGCCATGATTCCGGCTTGATGAACCGACTGCTTGATGAACCGACATGACTGACTCCGCGATCGACGCCGCGGGGGCACCGGCCCCGGCTCCACTGCCGCTGCAAGGAATCCGCGTATTCGACCTGACGCAGGGCGTGGCGGGGCCTTACTGCTCTATGATGCTGGCGGCGCAAGGCGCCGACGTCATCAAGGTCGAGCCCTTCGAGGGAGACTGGCTGCGCTCCAGCCGCCAGCAGTACCGCGGGCACGCGCCTGCCGCGGTCGCGACCAATATCGGCAAGCGCAGCCTGGCCATCGACCTGAAGCAGCCGGATGCCCAGGCGCTGGCGCGGCGGATAGCCGCAGGCTGCCACATCGTCATGGAAAGCTTCAGGCCCGGCGTGATCCAGCGGCTCGGCCTCGGCTACGACGAGCTGTCGGCGGACCGGCCCGGCCTGGTCTACGCGTCGATCTCGGGCTTCGGGCACGAGGGGCCATGGCGCGAGCTCGGCGTCATCGATCAGATCATGCAGGCCTTCTCCGGCTGGATGAGCATCAACGCCGACGCCGACGGCAAGCCGCATCGGACCCGCAACATCGTCGTCGCCGACCAGATCACCGGGCTGTACGCCTACCAGGCGCTTAGCAGCGCGCTGATCGGGCAGCTGCGCTTCGGACGAGGCGCGCGGCTGGAGCTGTCGCTGATCGGTGCCATGGCCGCATTCCTGTCGCCGCGCATCGTCGGCCACTTGATGAGCGGGGGCACGCTGGGCGACGCCAAGTTCGCGCCGCCCACCGGCGAGTTCCCGACGCGAGCGGGTCTGCTGATGCTGGCGTTCCGGCACCCCAAGGAGTTCGAGCGTTTCTGCGCGGCATTGGCGCGCCCCGAACTGGCGCTTGACGAGCGCTTCCGCACCCCGGCGCTGCGGGCGGCTCACACCGACGAGCTCCACGCGATCGTGAAGCAGGTGCTGGGCGAGCGCACGGCGCTGGAGTGGGAAGCACACTTCGTGCAGTTCGGTGTGATGGCGAGCGCCGTCCGCACGCTGGACGAATTCCTGTCGGCGCCGCAGACGCAGGCCATGCGCCTGGTCGAGACGCTGGACGTCGCCGGCATCGGGGCCTGCCCGCTGGTTCAGCTGCCCGGCGCGCCCGCCTGGAGCGCGCGCGGCCCGGCGCCGCGGGTGCCCGCCGTCGGGCAGCACACCGTGGAGATCCTGCGCGAAGCCGGCTGCACCGCCGACGAGATCGACGCGCAGCTCGCGTCTGATTGCATACGGGGGCCGCGGGCCGAGGCCGTTTGAAGCCGGCTGACGCAAACTACCCCCTCGGCCGGACCCTCGGCCGTTCCAGCCTGTCCGGCCGCCCTGATTGCCGACCTCCATGGAGTGTTTGTCGATGTCCGCTGAATTGATCCGTTCGCTGCGCCTGCCGGTAGTCGCCGCGCCGATGTTCCTGGTGTCCGGCCCCGACATGGTGATCGCGGCCTGCCGGGCCGGCATCGTCGGCGCGTTCCCGACGCCCAATGCCCGGCCCATCGAAGTGCTGGACGAATGGATGCATCGCATCACCAGCGAGCTCAAGGCGCTCGAGGCGGCCGAACCCGGCCGCAGGATCGGTCCGTGGGCGGCCAATCTGGTCACGCATTCGTCGAACACGCGGCTGGCCGACGATCTGGCGCTGGTGGCCAAATACCGCCCGCCGATCGTGATCACGGCACTGGGCAGTCCCAAGCCTGCGATGGAAGTGGTACGCGGCTACGGCGGCATCGTGCTCGCCGACGTGGTGAACCTGAACCTGGCACGCAAGGCGGTCGACGCGGGCGTCGACGGCCTGGCCTGCATCTGCGCCGGCGCCGGCGGCCACACCGGCTGGCTGTCGCCGTTCGCCTTCGTGGCCGCGCTGCGCGAGTTCTTCGACGGCCTGATCGTCATCGGCGGCGGCATCGCGGGCGGAGCGGGAATCGCCGGGGCCATCGCGGCCGGCGCCGACCTGGTCTACATGGGCACCCGCTTCATTCCTACCGACGAGAGCCTGGCCAAGCCTCAGTACAAGCAGATGCTGGTCGACAGCGGGGTCGGCGACCTGGTGGTCAGCGCGAGCATCACGGGCACGCCGGCCAGCTGGCTGAAGCCGTCGCTACGCAACGCCGGGCTCGACCCCGACGATCTGCCGCCGACGCCCGACCGCAACTACGACAGCAACCGTTCATTGAAGGCGCGCCGCTGGGTCGACACATGGACCGGCGGCCACGGGCTGGGACAGATCAAGCAGATCGAATCGGTCGCGGCGGTGGTCGACGGGCTGGAGCGCGAGTACCGGCAGGCGTCGCGCCGGTTCGCGCGGCTCGCCGAGGCGTCGATCGCGGGCTGAGACGTCGATCGCGGGTTGAGGCATCGATCGCGGGCTGAGGCGGGCAGGCCGCACCGGCTGGCACGGCGGCCTGGCGCGGCGACGTCTGAAGCGTCAGCCGCCGCCCGCCTCGAGCAGATCCTCGGGCATCTCTCCCGCCTGCAGCCGTTCGATGCCGCGCAGCACCTTGGCAAGGAATGCATCCTCGGTCGCCGGCGAGATCGAGCTCGTATGCGGCGTGATCCAGGCGCGCGGATGCGCGTACAGCGGATGCCCCGCCGGCAGCGGCTCCGGCTCGGTGACGTCGAGCGTGGCGCGCGACAGGCGACCGCTGTCCAGCGCGTCGAACAGCGCGTCCTGGTCGACCAGGCTGCCGCGCGCGACGTTGATCAGATGCAGTCCGGGCCGCGCGTGCGACAGTGCTTCGCGATTGATCAGATGCCGCGTCTGCGGTGTCGCCGGCGCCGCCAGGACCAGATGATCGCTGACGGCCATCAGGGCCCGCAGATCGGCAAGCGTTTCGACGCCGGCCACGCCGGTCGGTGCCGCCGAGCGGCGCAGCACCGATACGCGCATGCCCAGCGCGAGCGCCATCGGCGCCAGCGTCCGGGCGATGCCGCCCCAGCCGACGATGCCCAGCGAGCTGCCGGCCACCGCGCTCAGCGGCGTATGCCGCCATTGCACGGCATCGCGGATCCACAGATCAGGAAGCCGCTTGGCCGCGGCGAAGATAGCCGCCATCGCGAACTCGGCCACCGCCTGCGACGAGGTGCCGCGCGCCGTGCTGACCGGCGCGGCGCGCAACAGCCACGGCGGATAGGGATCGATGCCGACCGAAACCAGCTGGATCCAGCGCAGATCGCCGGGCCAGCCGGCGGGCGCCGGATACTCGCGGCGATCGCCGGGCGCGATCATGGGCACGGCCAGCAGGACCTGCGTGCCGGGCGGCAGCTCGCGCGGCACCCGCTGCGCGATGCTCACGACCGTGGCCTGCGGCAGGCAGGCGCGCAGACGCTCGTCGAAGCGCGCGCCGATCTGGCTGGCGATGACGAACCCGCTCACCTCAATCGGCCTTGGGCGGCGGCAGGTTCTCGAACTCCTCCATCGAGTACAGAGACAGATAGCCGACGCGGTCGAGGCAGATCTCGGCGGTGAACGGCAGCATCAGCGCGCCGCAGCGGCTGTCGCGATACATGCGCTCGAGCGGCAGCGATTTCAGCATGGCCTGTCCGCCGCAGGTGCGGATGGCGAGCTGGCAGATCTCGTTGCTGTTCTCCATCACCGTGTAGTGGCCCGCGTACATCCGGATGATGTCCTCCTTGGACGGATTGGGGCGCGCATCGGTGATCACGCGGTGGTACATGGCCCGCGTCTGTTCGAGCATGATCTGCAGCTGCGCCACCGCCAGGCGCTTGGTCGGATAGTGGCGCCGGCGCACGGGCGGCATGCCTTCGATCTCGCCGCGCAGGTAGCGGATAGTGAAGTCGACCGCGCCTTCGGCGATGCCCATGTAGGCCGGGCTGACGGTGATGAAGCCGTGCGGCCACAGCTTGCGCATGTCGAAGTAGGTGCCCTTGGGCATCACCTGCTCGCGCTCGGGCACGAACACGTCCTTCAGCAGCAGCGTACGCGACACGGTGCCGCGCATGCCCAGCGGGTCCCAATCGCCTACGATCTGGAAGCCCGGACTGTTCTGGTCGACCGCCAGGTAGACGGTGTCCTGGAAGGTCGGCGTGACGCCTTCACCGAGGATCTCGGTGCAGGTGATGCCGTGGAAGTCCGCGGCGCCGGACAGCGAAGCGAAGATTTTCTTGCCGTTGAGCAGCCAGCCGCCGTCGACACGGCGCGCCGAGGTCGCGTACGGCCGCTGCGTCCAGTCCTCGCCGCCTTCGGAGAAGGGTTGCGAGTACAAGCTCCCCTCCTCGACGATGCGTCCGAAGTGATGCTGCCGCCGCTTGTGCTGCGCGGCGCGCTCGGCGTCCGACAGCGGATAGCTGTCGAGCATGAAGCCCGCATACATGGTCGCGCAGGTATGCATGTTGAAGGTCAGCGCGGTCGCGCCGCACCAGCGCCCGATCTCGGCGGCCACCAGCATGTAGGTCTGGTAGTCGGCGCCGAGGCCGCCGTAGGCTTCGGGTACGCACAGCCGCAGGAAGCCCGCTTCGCGCAGGTCCTTGTAGTTCTCCGTCGGGAAGGTAGCGGTGCGGTCGTAGTCGCTGGCCCGCGGTGCGAACCTGGATTGCCCCAGCTCCCGGGCGATGCCCAGCAGCTCCAGTTGTTTCGGACTGAGGTCGAACTTCATCGGTATGTTCCGTAAAGAGTGGATTCGGCAGCCGATCTATTGAGGCTGCAGGCCGATCGCGCGGGCCACTTCGCGATAGCCTGTGGATTCGGCCTGATAGAAACGCTCGGCTTCGCTCAGCGACATCGGCGCGGCGGCCTCCAGGACCTGCGCCGCGAGCTGCGAGCGCACCTGCGGGTCCTGCATCACCTTGGCCAGCGCCTGGTTCAGCCGCTGCGCGATCGCCTCGGGCACGTTCTTCGGCAGCATGAAGCCGGCCCAGGTCGTGTACTGGAAGCCCTTCAGCAGACGGCCTTCGCCGACGGTGGGCACGTCCTTCAGAAGCTCGGAGCGCTTGGCGGGGAACTGGCCGATCAGCTTCAGCCGGCCCTGCTCCGCCATCGCGCCGACGGCCGGACCATAGACCAGTACCGCGAACGAGATCTGGCCGCCGACGAGATCCTGCAGCAGCGGCGCGCTGCCCTTGTAGGCCACGTGGACCGCCTTGGTGCCGACACGGCGCTGCATGTCCTCGACGATCAGGTGGTTCAGCGAACCGATGCCGACGCTGCCGTAGGTCAGCGGCTTCTCCGACGGTCTGCGCGCCAGCTCGACCAGGTCGTCCGCGCTGCGCACCGGCAGATCCTTGCTCGCCACCAGCACCAGCACGCCATTGGAGATCGGATGAATCAGCCGGAAGTCCTCGGGACGGATCTTCACCGCGGCGTTGACCAGGGGCGCCAGCATCACTTCATTGGGCGAACCCTGGAACACGTAGTGGCCGTCGGCCGGCGCCGACAGCACTTTCTGCGCGCCCAGCGTACCGCCGACGCCGCCGAGGTTCTCGACGAGCACGGTCTGTTCCAGCAGCTTGGACAGCGGCCCGTTGACGATTCGCGCCAGCGAGTCCGCCGGCCCGCCCGGCGGATAGGGAACGAGCAGGACGACCGGTTTGGACGGATAGTTGTCCGCGAGCGCGGCGCCGGCGGCCAGCAGCAAGCCGAAGGCCACTGCGAAGAAGGACTTGAAACGCATCATCGAATCTCCACGGTTGAAAGGTCTCGATCGAGCCGGTGACTCAGCGGCTGCAGGCCGCGCGACTCATCGATTCGGGTACGGCATAACTTCCGTCGCAGAACAGCAGCGGCTGTTCCGCCGCGGTGCCGAAGGCTTCGACTTCGCCTATGAACAGCACGTGATCACCGACCTCGTGATGCACGCGATGCCGGCATACGAACCAGGCCGCGCAGCCGCGAATCAGCGGCGCCGCGACGTCGTCGCATGCATAATCGACGCCGGCGAAGCGGTCCTCGATGGGGCTGGCGAAGCGGCGCGACAGCTCGACCTGTTCGGACGACAGGATGTTGATCGCGAAATGCGTGCTGCTTCGGAACACGGCGCTGCTGCCCTGCCCCTTGCCCAGGCACCACAGCACCAGCGCCGGATCCAGCGAGACGGAATTGAACGAGTTCGCGGTCAAGCCGACGCAGCTGCCGTCGGGACGGCGGGTGGTGACGATGGTGACGCCGGTCGCGAAGCGGCCGAGCGCCTGGCGCAGGCTGCGCTGATCCCAGTCGGCCAGTAGCGGCAGCGAGCCGGCGACGCTCGAGGATGCGCCTGAAGACAGGATGTTCATGGTCGGTTCAGCCTTGAATGACGTCGTTGAATGACGACGGTTGTTCCAATATAATGAACAATATTCAATTTAATTGAACAATCGGACCCGATGCCAAGCAATTCCAGGAAGTCGGCGCCTGCCGAAGCCGCGCCCGAGCTGTCCGGCTCGCTGCTGAAGGGCTTCGTCCTGCTGGAGCTGCTCGCCGACAGCGAGGCGGCGCTCGGCGTCAGCGAGATCGCGCGGCGCCTGTCCATGCCCAAGAGCGGCGTCCACCGGCTGCTGCAGGTGATGCGCGGCGCGGGCTGGGTGCGCCAGACCGCCCACGGCGAGTACGAATGCAGCCTCAAGCTGTGGGAGCTGGGCCAGCGGCTGGCCGACCGCATCGATCTGCGCCGGCTGGCCGCTCCGACGATGCACGAGCTCGCGGCACGCACGAAGGAGACGGTGCATCTGTCCATCCTCGACGGCGCGGAAGTGCTGTACCTCGACAAGCTCGACAGTCCGCAGCCGATCCGGGCCTTCACGCGCATCGGCGGACGGGCGCCGGCCTATTGCGTGGCCACGGGCCGCGCGCTGCTGGCCTACGCCGACGAGGCCGTGATCGACAGCGCCGCTGCCGCGATGGAATCGTTCACGCCGCTGACCATCACCACGCGGGCGCAGCTCGACAAGGAGCTCGAACGCGTGCGCCAGAAGGGCTATGCGATCAATCGCGGCGAGTGGCGCGGCGGCGTGCGCGGTCTGGCCGCGGCGGTCTTCGACGGCCGGGGACTGGCGGTCGCGGCGATAGGCATCGCCGGACCCGGCGAACGCCTCACCGACGCGGTCATGCGCACGACGGCGCCGCTGGTCGTGGCGGCGGCCGAGTCGGTCTCGCGCGAACTGGGTTTCGCGGGATCGCCGGTTCCGCAGGCGGCCAATCGGCGCTGATTCGATCATGGTCGTCAGCGGCGGTGTGCGGGGCGGCATGAGGCAGTCTCCGTACGCGACGGTCACATCGGCTGGCGGACCGGACGGGCCAGGCCTCGCGCCATGGCCCGCAACCGCGGCAGATCGATCTTGCCGACGCCGTTCTCCGGCAATGCCGGCAGCGGCACGAAGGCCGCCGGGCGCAGCCGCGGATGCAGCCGCTCGGCGACGTGCGCCTCCAGCGTCGCGGGATCGATGGCCTGCGCTTCGCGGCCCACGATGAAAGCCACCGGCACCTCGCCGAGATCATCGTCCGGCGCGCCGACGACGGCGCAGGCGAGGATCTGCGGATGCGAACGCACCGCACTCTCGATCAGCTGCGGCGACAGGTTCTCGCCGCCGCGGATGATCACGTCCTTGATCCGGCCGGTGACGAACAGATAGCCGTCGGCGTCGAACCGGCCCAGATCGCCGGTGCGCAGCACGCCCGCCGCCGTCACGCCTCGCGGCGAGCGATCGTCGGCGCCGACGTAGCCGCGCATCACGCACGGCCCGCCGATGCAGACTTCTCCTTCGGCACCCGCCGGCAGCTCCGCATCGCTACCCGGCTGCATGATCATGACACGCTGGCCCGCCAGCACCGTACCCACCGAGCCGATGCGTCGCGCATCGACCGGATTCATCGTCGACGTGCAGGTGGCTTCGGACAGTCCATAGGAAACGATCAGCGGTACACCGAGATGCGCCTCGACCGCGCGGTGCTGATCCTCGCTGATGGGCGCCGAACCGCAGCGCGCGAAGCGCAGCGTGCGCATGGCACCGGCCGGCACCGGCTGCGCGAGCAGCCGCATGTACATGGTCGGCACGCCGGTGACGTAGCTGGGGCGGTAGGCCTGGACCTGCTCGAAGAAGCGGCTGACGCTGAAGCTGTCCATCAAGGCGACAGCAGCGCCGCACAGCAGCGGCGTGATCAGCTGGTTGTTGATGCCGTTCGTGTGATGGATGGGCATCACGTGCAGCAGCCGGTCGTTCGCGTCGATGCCGGTGTGCTCGGCGACACCGAACGCATTGGCCAGCAGATTGCGATGCGACAGCACGATGCCCTTGGGCTCGCCGGTGCTGCCGGAGGTCAGCAGCAGCAGCGCGCCGTCGTCGGGCTGCGTCGCTTCATCCAGATAGGTCTCGCCGGAACCGCCGGCGCCCACCTCGATGAGGGTGCCGGGGATCGGGCAGCCCGCGCCGCGCAGCGCCGCCGCCGCCGCAGGATCGGCAAGCAGCCAGCACACCCCGAGCGCGCGCATCCGCGTGAACAGTTCGTCGGGGGAGGTGCGAGCGTCGATCGGCCATGCGATGACACCGGCCTGCATGGCGCCCAGCAGCGCGCAGGCGGCGAGATCCTTGCGCGCGGACAGCACGCCGACCACCGCCTGACGCGGCACCCGTGCATCGCTGATACGGGCAGCGACAGCGGCGATCGCGTCGGCCAGCGCCGTGCGGCCGAGCTCGCCATGCGGGCTGCTCAGCGCGACACGCGCGCCCTGCCCGGGTTCGGCAAGAGCCCGCTGCACGGCGTGTCCCACCGAGGGATGATCGAGGATGCTCATGCGGCTCAACGCAGGCGGACGGCGGCGTCGCGCTCGAAGCGGCCGCCGGGATCGAGCGCCTGCAAGGCCTCGCGTTCGGCCTGCGTCGGCGGGCTGGCCGGCTGAGCCGCCGAGGCGTCGAAGGTGAAGCCGGTGCGCTCGCGGACTTCGTCGATTGACACATCCGGATGCACATGGCGCAGGGCCAGGCGCCCGTCCTGCTTGACGAACACCGCGATCGGCGTCACCACGCCATGCATGCCGCCGGACGCGGTGACGAAATCGAGCTTCTCCACCATGGTGCGGCGGCTGTGCTCGGTTCGCCACGTGACCGCGCGCCTGGCGGTCGGCAGCATGACGGCGCCGCCGCCGCCGCCGGGCAGCCGGACGCGCGGATGATGCCAGTCGCCGATGCACGACACATTGGTTCGCCCCAGGCCGTCGACCTGCGCCGCGCCCAGATAGCAGAGATCCATGCCGCCGCGGCCGCACAGATCGTAGAAATCCTCGTTCGAGAAGATCGCGGCCGAACCGCGGCACAGCTCGGGATCGCTGCTCGACAGCGGCGCTTCGAGCGAGGCTGGGTCGACGCCGCCGGCCACGTTCAGATAGGTGAAGGAGAAGTCGTACGCGCGCTGCGCCAGCATGCAGGCCAGCATCGCTGGCGTCGAGTTGACACCGCTGAAGGTGACCTCGTTCGGGCGGATGAAGCGGGCGAGCTGGATGACGATGAACGAGAACGGGGACCAGAACTCACGCATGGCGCTGCCCTTTCGATTCGGGTGCTTCGGCCAGGTGGGCGTCGAGGGCCTGCGGCGTGTCTTCGAGGTAGCGCTCGACCGCGTCATAGTCGACGCCGTAATACGGGAACGACGAGCCCGGCCAGGCCGCACCCGGCACGACCGCCGCCGCCTCGACCATGAAGCCGGGAATCAGCGTCAGCTCGGGCTGCTCCTGGAAGCGCTCCTTCGGCACGACGCGCTCGGCGACGACGAAGACGCGCCGCGCGGCGCGGCTCATGATGCGGTCCCAGTGCGCGGTGCCGTAGACGCGCGCGTTGCCGTCCTCGTCGATCTCGTTGACGTGAATCAGCGCGAAGTCGGGCTGGATGCGCGGAATCAGGAAGCTGGTCGCGCCGCTGCCGTAGGGGTCGGGTATCTCGACCCAGCCGTTCAGTTTCGGCAGATCGCTGCCGTGCAGGCCGGCGCAAGGCTGGAACGGATGGCCGTAGGCGGCCGCGCGCAAGCCGGACGTCAGGCTCATGCAGGCATGCTCCTCCAGCCGCACGCGTCCGCTCTCGATGGCTTCGCGATACCACTTGGCCAGGCCGAAGTTGCCTTCGAGGGCGACGATGCCGGCACGCACGCGGTCCACGCAGCGCGCGCGGCACAGCAGATCGACGTCGTAGCCCGGCGACTGCTTGATGAGCTCCAGCCCGCTTGCGCCGCGCCGCACGAGCTCGCGGATCAGCGCGAACGGGCCGCGGTGCAGGAAGCTGCCGCCGACGGCGATCGAGCTGCCGTCGGCGATGCGCCGCGCCATCTCGGACAGCGGGATGATCTTGGCGGCGCCGGCCGCGGTCTTCGCAGCCCCGGCCTTGGCCTGGGCGGCGCCTGACGCGGTCTGCGCCGCGCCGCCTGTCGCTTGCGCGGAAGGTGTTTGTTCCATTATAATGAACGACGTTCTGAAAATATGAACGAATGCTAGCAAGCTTCGCCGGCGAGCGTCAAGCGGATCGGCGCACGTCGCTGGACAGCAGCGCTGGCGCGCGGCGACGGCTTCGGACGCGGTCCCGGCATTGACACGGTCATCGTCGGGCCGCTATGTTGTTCAACATATAGATCCGCCGTTCATTTATTCAGAACGAACTCGGAACGACTTTCGTGACCGATCCAAGCAACTTCACCTGGCCCGACCATGCCCCGAACCCCGCCCGCCGGCATCGGCGATGACGAATGGCGAGTCCGCGTCGATCTCGCCGCGGCCTACCGGCTCACTGCGTTGTTCAAGTGGGACGATCTGATCTTCACGCACATCACCGCCCGCGTCCCCGGCACCGCCGATCAGTTCCTCATCAACCCGTACGGCCTGATGTTCGAGGAGATCAGCGCCTCATCGCTGGTACGGATCGACGTCAACGGCAACAAGCTCGACGACTCGCGGTTCCCCGTGAACCCGGCCGGCTTCACCATCCATAGCGCGCTGCATTCGGCGCGGCACGATGCCGCATGCGTGATGCATACGCATTCGCTGAACGGCGTGGCCGTCTCGTCGCAGCGCGACGGCGTGCGCCCGCTGTCGCAGCACTCCATCCTCGTGCTGTCCAACCTCGCGTATCACGACTACGAGGGCATCGCATTGCGCAACGACGAGAAGCCGCGGCTGGTGCGCGATCTCGGCAGCGCCGATTTCCTGATGCTGCGCAATCACGGATTGCTGACGCTGGGATCGACCGTCGCAGACGCGTGGATGAACATGTACGTGTTCGAGACGGTCTGCACGATCCAGGTGCAGGCGCAAGGCGGCGGCGAACTGACCGAGGTCGCACCGGCCATTCTGGCCACCGGCAAGCAGCAGGTGATGCAGTCCACGCAGGGCGTCGGCCCGGGCGCACTGGCCTGGCCCGGACTGCTGCGCAGGCTCGACCGGGTGATGCCGGGCTACGAGCTCTGAGGCTGCCGCAGACCGGGTCATGCAGAGCGGGCGGCGATCAGTGATTTGCTGTCACGATCCGCCTGCCTGCGGGTAGAGTGGAGCGGTGGACCTGCACGATCTCTTTTCCCTTCGCACGCTTGGCGGCAGACGACGCGGCCTCTGCGCCGTCCTGCCGCGCGCAGTGCCCGGCGCACTGCTGAATGCGCTGCTCGCTGCGCTGCTGGGTGTACTGCTGCCGGCCACGGCGGCCAATGCGCAGAAGCCGGCCAGTGATGCGCAGCAGCCCGTCAGCGCCAGTTCGGTCAATGAAATGCGATTGCATATGGCCGCCGCCGCGGACGACGCGGCCACCATCCAGCAGCTGCTCGCGCTGGGCACCGCGGTGGACGCGCGCGACGCCAATGGCCGCACACCGCTGCTGGTCGCCACCCACGGCAACCGCGTGCGGGCCGCTCAGGCCTTGATCAAGGCCGGCGCCGACGTCAATGCCAAGGACAGCATCGAGGACAGCCCCTACCTGTACGCCGGCGCGCGCGGTCATCTCGAGATCCTGAAGCTGACGCTTGCTCACGGCGCCGATCTGAAGAGCGTCAACCGCTACGGCGGCACGGCACTGATTCCGGCAGCGGAGCGCGGTCACGTGGAGACGGTATGCATGCTGATCGCAGCCGGCGTCAACGTCGACCACGTGAACCGGCTCGGCTGGACCGCCTTGCTGGAGGCGATCATGCTGGGCAACGGCGGACGCCGGCATCAGCAGATCGTCGATCTGCTGCTCACCGCCAAGGCCGATCCGAACCTCGCCGATCGCGACGGCGTGACGCCGCTGCAGCATGCGCGCAGCCGCGGCTATCGGGAGATCGAGCAGCGGCTGCTGAAGGCCGGGGCGCGCTAGCGCCTGCTCACGCCGCGACCGTTCCCTTGCCGATCCGCTTCAACTGCTCCAGATCCAGAATCGTGAGCCGGCTGTAGCTGATGCGGATCAGCCCCTGCGCAGCGAGCTGCCGCAGCTCGACGTTGATGCGCTGGCGCGAGGCTGACAGAAAGGCGGCCATGTCGTCCTGCGACAACCTGAGCCCGATCTCGATTCCCTCAGATACGGTACGGCCGTGCCGGGCCGCCAGCCGCGACAGCGCATGCGCCATGCGCTGCCGCAGCGGCAGCGTCGCGAGCCGCTCCGCATGCTCGTAGATGGCGCGGCTGCGCTCGCACAATGCGATCGACAGGCGATAGAGCAGCTCGGGGTGTTCGGCCCATTTCGAGCTGACCGATTCCCGGGGCACCATGACCACCACGGTACTGGCGTGCGCACGCACGTCGAACAGCGCGCAGCCCCCATCGACCATGCCTATGATGCCGTTGACGCTGGGCGGCCCCAGGTACTCGACGACGAAGCGGTTGCCGTCCGGATGAAGGCGGCTCAGCTCCAGCGCACCGGACATGACGACGTACAGACCGGGCACCGGATCGCCGACCCGGTGCAGATAGACGCCGCGCGGATACCGGCGCAGCTGCGCGCTCTGCACGACGCCGTCCAGCACGCTGTCCGGCAGATCGACGAACAGCTGCGTTTGCGCGAGCGCGTCGCGGATGACTTCCTCGTCGCTCAAGAACGGCCTCACTCGCCTCGCCGGCCCATGCCGGCGTCCAGGCAGGAGACCTAGCATACACGGATGACGACGCTCTTCAGCTGCGTGTAGTGAGCGAGCGCTTCCAGACCCTTCTCGCGTCCGTAGCCGCTCATCTTGTAGCCGCCAATGGGCGCTTCGATGCCGCCCGCCATGTAGTCGTTGACATAGACCTGCCCGGCTTCCAGGCGCGCCGCGACACGATGCGCGCGATCGATGCGGCGCGTCCAGACGCCGGCCGCCAGTCCGTAGTCCGAGTCGTTGGCGATGGCTATGGCCTCGTCCTCGGTATCGAACGGAATGACGCATGCGACAGGACCGAATACCTCTTCCCTGGCGATGCGCATGTCGTTGCGCACGCTGGTGTAGAGCGTGGGCGCCACGAACCAGCCGCGGCTCGAAGGCGGCCGGGCCGGCAATGCGCCGCCCAGCTCGGCCACGGCGCCCTCCTCGCTCGCGATGCGGTAGTAGGCCTGGACTTTCTCGTACTGGGCGCGCGTCGTCATCGGGCCGATCGACCCGCCGGGCTCGTCGGCGACGTAGGCCTGCATGGCCTGCTTCAAGGCACTCACGAACGAATCGTGAATGCCGCGTTCGACGAGGATACGCGTGCCTGCCAGGCAGATCTGCCCGGCATGCGTCAGAAAGCCGCGCGCGACGCCGGGCGCGGCGGCGGCAAGATCGGCGTCCGCGAACACGATGTCGGGCGACTTGCCGCCCAGCTCCAGCGTCAGCGGCAGGATGCGGTCGGCGGCCAGATGCGCAATGCGCCGCCCCACTTCCAGCGAGCCGGTGAACGCGATCTTGCGCACGTCGCGATGCCGCACCAGCGGCTCGCCGACCTGCTCGCCGTCGCCGGTCACGACGTTGAAGACGCCGGGCGGCAGCCCGCAGCACTCGACGGCCAGACGCGCCAGCCGCAGCGTGGTGCCGGACGTCGCTTCCGAAGGCTTGGCCACGACGACGTTGCCGGCCGCGAGCGCGGGCGCGCAGGCGCGCGCGGCCTGGTTCAGCGGTGCATTCCACGGCAGGATGACGCCGATCACGCCATACGGCTCGCGGCGCGTATAGGCGTGATAGCCCGCGCCCAGATCGATCTGCTCGCCGACCAGGGCCGAGGCCAGGCCGCCGTAGTACTCGAAATACTGTGCGCTGGCTTCGATCTCGATCCGGGCGCGCGGCAGCGACTTGCCGGTTTCGAGGCATTCGAGCTGCGCGAAGCCCGCCGCGTCGGCGCGGATCGCGCGCGCAATCTCGATCAGTACCTGCCCGCGCGCCAGCGGACGCGAATCGCGCCAGCCGGCGAGAGCCTCGCGAGCCGAGGCCACCGCCAGCGCCACGTCGCGCGCGTCACCGCAGCCCAGCTCGCCGACGGCTTGCTCGGTGGCCGGATCATGAACCGCCATGAAGCGCCCTCCGCCCGGCTCGACGTCGCGGCCGCCGATGAAGTGGCGATGCCGGTTCATGACAGCTTCAGTTTCCCTTCGCGCACGAGCGCCTCTTCGCGCTGCAGCTCGGTGCGGACGAAGCGGCCGAACTCTTCGGTGGAGGGGCTGGGCGCGGGCGTCATCGCGAGACGTTCGGCGACGCTGCGATAGCCGGCGGTCTGCATGCCGGCATTGATCAGTTCGTACCAGGCCGACACGATGCCGGGCGGCGTTCCGGCCGGCGCGGCGATGCCGTCCCAGGCCATGTACGAGAAGCCCGCGAGACCGGCCTGGGCGGCGGTGGGGATGTCCGGAAACAGCTTCGCACGCTCACCGCCGGTGACGGCCAGCGCGCGGACGCCGCCGCCTTTCTGCAAGTAGGCGCCGAAGACTCCGAGGATGGCGATCGAGAAGTCGAGCTGGCCGCCGCGCATCGCCAGCAGCACTTCGGGCGAACCCTTCATAGGCACGGCGTTGACGAGATAAGCGTCGCCGAGCCTTGCGCGCATCAGCTCCCAGGCGATGTGGCCCGGATTGCCGATTCCGGAGATGCCCATCGTCACCCGGCCCGGGTTGGCGCGAATGGCGTCCAGCAGCGACTGCAGCGACTGGTAGCGCGAGTCCTCGGCGACGAAGATGCCCAGGTTGTAGAACGACAGCCGACAGACAGGGGCGATCAGATCGAGCAGAGTGGTCCGCTTGAACAGCGTCTGCAGCGTCGTATGCCCGGAGATGAAATGGCCGATGGTATGGCCGTCCGGCGCGGACTTGCCGATCTCCTGAAGACCGAGCAGGCCGCCGGCGCCCGGCTTGTTCTCGATGATCATCGGCCGGCCCAGACGGCCTCGCAGCTCCTCGGACAACTGGCGCGCGACCTGGTCGGCGCCGCCGCCGGGCGGAAACGGCACCACGAATCTGACCGGCCGATCCGGTGAGAACTGCTGTTGCGCCCATACCGCGCCCGGCGCGGCGGCCGCCGCGGCCAGGGATGCGCAGACGGTGCGCCGCCGGGAACTGAACATGGTCATGGCTCCTGAGAGGGGTTTCATGCCGAGGCGGATTCGCGTGCATCGGACAGCCGGGCCGGCCGTTCCTGCGGTGCCTGCAGCGGGCCGCCGAACGTGATGCGCTGATTCACTCGCCGGTGGGGCCAGTAGTCGGCCAGCGCATAGTGCTGCGTCGTTCGGTTGTCCCAGACCGCTATCCCGTGCGCGTCCCAGCGGTGATGGATCATGAACTCGGGGCGCTGCACCCACTGGCCGAGGAAGTCGAGCATGCCCTTGCCTTCGCGCTCGTCCACGCCTTCAACGCGCCGCGCGGTCTCGCGGTTGAAGTAGAGCGAGCGCTTGCCGGATTCGGGATGCGTCAGCACCAGCGGATGGCGCGTCGGTGGGTATCTGCGCATCGCTTCCAGCACGGCGTTCTCGCCGCGGGCGCCGACGATCTCGCGAAAGCCGCCGAGCTCCCAGGTATTGAGCGTCTGCAGCCCAGCGAAGTACGCCTGCAGCGCAGGCGACAGCATGTCGTAGGCCTTGGTCGTGCTGACCCAGCATGTGTTGCCGCCGGCCGGCGGCAGCTCGACGATCTGCACGACGCTGCCGGCCGGCGGCACCGAGGCGAAGGTCATGTCGGTATGCCAGGCGTCGATCTGCGGCGGACGCTGTTCGTCGAAGACGATCATCTCCAGCTCGAGCTGCTTCGACGAGCGCTCGAAGAACGAACCCTCGTTGACGGGACCGAACACCTCGGCCAGCGCGATGTGCTGCTCGGACGTGATCTGCTGCGGCGGAAAGAAGATGACCTCGAAATCCCACAGCGCCTGACGCAGTTCACGACGGACCGGTTCCGGCAGCGCTGCACGCAGATCGACGCCGTGAATCCACGCCGCGAAGTTGGGCATGCGCGGTTCGACCTTGATGTGGCGGTAGCGCTGGGCCGTGTCGATCAACTGCAGCGGCCTGAGCACTTGCGGCTTGAGTGCCATGGATGTCTCCTGCTGAGGCCCCGAAGCTACCGCGCGCGGCGGCACGAAACCATCGCAAATGCGACAGTCCCGGGCGGACATCCCGGTCGGTCATGCCGGTTATGCCGGCCAGGCAGGCGGCACCTCAGTCGGGCGGCGCCTCGAAATGCAGCTCCGCGCGCGACAGCGGCGCGCGGCAATGCCCGCAATGCCAGCGTGCGTGCATGGCGCGGCCGCAGACGGCATGGACCAGCACGCCGGCCCGGTCCGCGCCTGACAGCCATGCAGCGCCCCAGCGGAACAGCTCCAGGACCAGCGGGTACAGTGCCGCGCCGGCGCGGCTCAGCCGGTACTGTCCGTGGCGACCCGGATCGGCCTGGTATTCGAGAATCCGCAGCTGCTGCAGCTCGCGCAGCCGCTGCGTGAGCAGCGACGGCGGCGCCTGGACGTGGCGCTCGAACTCGGAGAAGCTGGTCGCGCCGTCGAATGCGGCGACCACCAGCGCGCTGTTCCACCGGTCGCCCATCACGCGCTGCAAGCGGCCCGCGAGCGGCTGCCCGTGCTGATCGCGAAGCGCGCGCGTGGCGCGCCGGAAGCCGGAGCTTTCGCCGCCGTCATCGGCCGGCACGGCATCGGCAGCGATCCACTGCCAGTCGAAGGCCGCCATCTCGACGCCGCATTCGGCGCAGCACATGGTCGGCCACATCGCGTGGCGGCAGCGCAAGTGCGTCAATCCGCGGCGCGGCGCATCGATGCCGCGCAGCGCGCCCTCGGGGCCGCTGTCCCACTGGCTTTCCCACAGCCACATGGCGAGCATCAGCGCCCACAGATCGAGGCCGCGTTCGGTCAGCCGGTATTCGGGGTGCCGGCCCGGCTCGACGGAGCGCCGGACCACCTGCTGTTCGACCATGCGGTCCAGCCGCCCCGCCAGCACGTCCTTGGAGATGCCGAGTTTGGCGGAGAAGTCGCTGAAGCGGCGCACGCCGCGGAACAGCTCGCGCAGGATGCGCAAGGTCCACGCGTCGCCGATGACCTGGATCGTCTGAAGGGCGGCGCTGCGTGGGGGCATGGTCTGGGGGGTCGGGGCGGGCTATCTGCAGGCGACAGGATGCCATCGAATCCGGTTCCGACCGAGGCGCCGACCCCCATTGATTGATCTACTACTGAAAAAAGACCAAAATTCGGATAATATTGGTCTGTTTTCAATAGTAAATATCCGTGAGCCTATCGGCCGACACGGTCCCGGAGACGCGCGTCCATGCTGCAGATTCACCAGAAATTCGAGCTCAGCTGCCTGCCCAGCGAGCACCCGTACCTGTCGGGCGGCTGGCAGCCCACGGATACCGAATGGACGGCGACCTCGCCCGACCTGCAGGTGATCGGCGAGCTGCCGACGGATCTCAACGGCGTCTATCTGCGCAACGGCCACAATCAGGTGCACAAGCCGATCGGGCGCTATCACCCGTTCGACGGCGACGGCATGGTCCACGCCATGCACTTCGACCAGGGAAGGCTTGCGTACCGCAACCGCTTCATCCGCACGACCGGCTTCCTGGCCGAAGCCGCAGCCGGCCGCTCGCTGTGGCCGGGCCTGACGCAGCCCGGGCTGGCCGCGCGCCGCGGCTGGGGCTCGGTGGGCGCGATGAAGGACAACGCGGGTACCGACATCATCGTGCATGCCGGCAAAGCGATCGTCGCGATGAGCCAGTGCAGCGAGCCGTACCGGCTCGACCCTCATACGCTGGAGACGCTGGGCCCCGACGCCGGCTGGGCGCGCCGGCTCGGCGACCGCGGCATCTCGTCGCATTTCCAGATCGACGAGCGCAGCGACGAGATGATGTTCTTCAACTACGGCGAGCAGGCGCCGTATTTCCACTACGGCGTGGTGAACGCGCAGAACGAGCTGGTGAACTACCAGCCGATCGAGCTGCCCGGCCCGCGCTGGCCGCATGACATGGGCATGACGGAACGCTACTGCATACTGCACGACCTGTCCGTCTTCCATGACGTCGCGGAGCTTGCCAAAGGGCGCCACGTGGTGCGCTTCCACCGCGACACGCCGGCCCGCTTCGGCGTCATCCCGCGGATGGGCGGCAATGCCGACGTGCGCTGGTTCGAGGCGACGCCGTGTTATCTGCTGCATCTGTCGAACAGCTTCGAGCAGGGCGACGAGATCGTCATGGACGGCTGCATCCAGACCAACCCGATTCCGGACCTCAGCCATCTGCCGCGCGAAGGCTACGCACGCATGCATGCGCTGCTCGACATGCATCTGCAGAAGGTGCGCATGCATCGCTGGCGCTTCAATCTGAAGACGGGGCAGACGACCGAGGAGGATCTCGACGACGAGGTCACGGAGTTTCCGATGGTCAACGGCAGCATCCGCGGCCTGCCGTACCGGTACAGCTATAACGCCACCATGCCGGCGGGCGGCTGGGAGCTCGACGGCCTGAAGAAGTACGACCTGAAGACCGGCAGGACGCAGCACTGGAAGGCCCCCGCGGGCTGCTTCGTCTCCGAGGCGCCGTTTGCGCCGCGCGACGGCGCGCGCGATGAAGACGACGGCTATCTGCTCAGCTTCATCACCAACCTGAACACCGGCAAGGGCGAATGCGCAGTGTTCGACGCGCGCGACATCACGCGCGGACCGATCTGCACCGTGATCCTGCCCGGCCAGCTGCCCATGGGCGCGCATGCGTACTGGAGTCCGGCCGCGCAGACGTGCGCCGCCGCCTGAGGGAATCGAGAATGCAATTGCCCGATCACAGCATCAGCCATCCGCGCGTCGCGGCCAATGGCACGACCGTCGTGCTGCTGCACGGCGCGTACGGCGCCAAGGAGTACTGGCGCGGCCAGGTGCGCGCGCTGGTGGACCATGGCTATCGCGTCGTCGCCTGGGACGCGCCCGGCTACGGCCAGTCACGGCTGCCGGACGATTTCTCGATCGCGCGCTGCGCCGACGCGCTGGCCGCGCTGCTAGCGCAGGCCGGCGGCCGGCGCAATGTGCTGCTGGGACATAGCATGGGCGGCATGATCGCACTGCAGGCCTGGACGCGCGCACGCGGATCGATCCACGGCTACGTCCTGTCGGCCACCGGCGCTGCCTTCGGCAGACCCGACGGTGAATGGCAGAAGGAATTCGTTCGCCAGCGCGTCGCGCCGCTCGATGCGGGCGAGACGCTGGCCGGCTACGCGCCGCGGATGCTGCGTTCGATGATGGGCCCCGCGGCGGCCGGTGCCGGCGTCGATCTGGTGATCGACACGGTGCGCCAGATGGACGAGGCGACGTTCCGCGCCGCGATCCAGGCGATCACCCGCTTCGACGCGCGCGAGTGGCTGCCGTCGATCGACGTGCCGGTGCTGTGCCTGCCCGGCGAGCTCGACACCACCGCACCCGCCGAAGGCATGCGGCGCATGGCGCAGAAGCTGCCGCGCGCGGAGTTCCACGCGATGCCCGCGGTCGGGCATTTCGCCTGGGCGGAACAGCCCGACGCCTTCAACTCGATCGTCCTCGATTTCCTGGCACGCCACGGATTCGGCAAGCCGATGTCGCAGTCATAGTCATGAACGCCACCGAACAAAGCACCGCTCTCGACGGCATCCGCGTTCTCGACCTGACGCGCGTGCTGGCCGGCCCCTGGGCCACGCAGACGCTGGCCGACCTGGGCGCCTGCGTCACCAAGGTCGAGCGCCCCGGCACCGGCGACACGAGCCGCCTGATCGGACCCTACGTGGAGGCCGACGACGCTCCGATGAAGCGCAACTCGGCGTTCTACCTGGGCTGCAACCGCGGCAAGGAATCGATCACCGTCGACATCGCGGACCCGCGCGGCGCCGAGCTGATCCGCCAGCTGGCGCAGCAGAGCGACGTCTTCATCGAGAACTACAAGACCGGCGACCTGAAGCGCTACGGGCTGGACTATGACTCGATCAAGCAATTGAATCCGTCCATCGTCTATTGCAGCATCACCGGCTTCGGACAGGACGGTCCGTACGCGGCGCGGCCGGCCTATGACTCGGTGCTGCAGGCGGTAGGCGGGTTGATGAGCACCTGCGGCTTCAGCGACCGGCCCCCGACGCGCACCAGCGTGCCGATCGCCGACATCCTGACCGGCCTGTACGCCACCATCGCGGTGCTCGCTGCATTGATGCAGCGCCGGCAGACCGGCATGGGCCAGTACATCGACTGCGCGATGATAGACGTCACCGTCGCGGCGAACGCCCATCTGGCGCTCGGCTACCTGATGACCGGCCAGGTGCCGCAGCGGCAGGGCAACGACAACCCGATCGCGTCGCCGTCGGAAATCATCGAGACCTCGGACGGCGCGTACATGCTCAGCGTGGGCACCGACAGCCAGTTCGCCGATCTGGCGCGCGAGCTGGGCCTGCCGGAGCTGGCGAGCGACCCGCGCTTCACCACCAATATCCAGCGCGTGCGGAACCGCGCGGCGCTGATAGCGATCATCAACGGCGTCACGCGGCGCGAGAGCAGCGCCTACTGGCAGGCGCGCTTTCTCGCCGCCAATGTGCCCGGCGGCCCGATCAACGACATGCGGCAGGTCTTCGACGACGCGCATGTGGCGCACCGCGCGCTGGCCATGCGCGTGCCGCATGCGCTGGGCGGCGAGGTGCCCATGCTGCGCAGTCCGCTGCGGCTGTCGGCCAGCGCGGTCGAGCACCGCGCCGCGCCGCTGCTCGGCGAGCACACGCAGGCCGTGCTGCGCGAGCGCCTGAGTCTCGACGACGAGGCGATCGCCGCGCTGGCGCAGGCCGGCGTCGTTTCGTTGGCGCAGGCCGGCGTCGTTTCACCGGCTCAGCCTGGCGCCGTCTGAGCGCACCGCGAGAACCCGATCCGATTCGTTCCGCGCCCCGCCGGCGCGGATCGCACCCCGTTCCATCGAACATCCGTCATCAGGAGGAGATATGAGCAAACGTCCGATCCCAGGCAAGCGAGTCTTCGGCAAACAGCTTCTGGCGCTGATGTGCGCCCCCGGCCTTGCGGGCAAAGCCTTCGCCAGCGGCAACTGGCCGGAGCGGCCGGTCCGCGTCCTCGTGCCCTTTCCCGCCGGCGGTCTGGCCGACTCGATGATTCGCGCGGTGTCCGCGCAGGCGTCCAAGACGCTGGGCACGCCCTTCGTCGTCGACAACCGCCCCGGCGCGGCGGGGCAGCTGATGTATCAGCTGCTCAAGCAGTCGGCGCCCGACGGCTACACGCTGGGCTATTTCAGCACCAGCGCCGCGGTGCTGTCCGTGACCAACCGCTCGCTGCCCTTCGATGTGAGCAAGGACTTCGAGCCGGTGACGCTGATAGGCGAGTTCAACGGCTATCTCACTGCCTCGGCGCAGGCACCCGGCAGCACGCTGCGCGAGCTCGTCGAGCACGCGAAGAAGCATCCGGACGCGCTGGCCTACGGCAGCTTCGGCAACGGCAGCCAGACGCACCTGCAGCTCGAGAAGATGCTGAGCACCGTGGGCGCGCGGATGACGCACGTGCCGTACAAGGGCGAAGCGCCCATCCTGCAAGCGCTGGCCTCGAACGAAGTGCAGTTCGGGCTGCTGGCCACGTATCCGCAGGGCTTCGTCGAGTCCGGCAAGGTCAAGGTGCTGGCCACCACCGGCGCGACCCGCTCGCGCCGCTACCCGCAGGTGCCGACCGTGAGCGAAAGCGGGGTGGGCGTTCTGCAGACGCCGTCGGCATGGGCCGGGCTGTGCGCGCCGGCGGGGCTGCCGCCGGCGGTGCGGGCGAAACTGACGGACGCGCTGGTCGCGGCGGCGCGTGAGCCGGAAGTGGTGCAGCGGCTGGAGAGCCTGGGCTACGTCATCGCGGCCAAGGGGCCGGCCGAGGTGCGCGAGGCGCTGGCGCGCGATATCCAGTACTACGGCGAGGCGGTGAAGGCGGCGAAGCTGAAGCTGGACTGAGCAACTGGGCGCGGGTCAGATACGCCTTCGCGTATATCTTCAAAAATTACGTATAAGCGTATATTTGATATTTATCCGCATTAGCGTATATTTTGGGGCGGAGGTGCACCATGGATCAGATCGCCCGCACGCCCCAACAGATCGGCGCCGCTCTTCGGCGGCACCGCAAACAGCTTGGCCAGACCCAGGGCGAGTTGAGCAGGCGCACGCAACTGCGCCAAGCAACCATCTCCAGACTGGAGGCCGGTGAGCCGGCGACGCGGCTGCAAACGCTGATGGATGCGCTCGCTGCGCTCGACCTGGAGATCGTCATCCGCCCGCGCACGAAAGGGTCGGCGTCCGAGCTCGAGGATATCTTCTGATGGCCGGTCGCAGGCGAACACGCATCCCGCTGGACGTCTTTCTGAACGGCCGCCTGGTGGGCGAGCTGCGCCGTGAGACGAGCGGCGCTATCGACTTCCGCTATGCACAGACGTGGCTAGGCTGGGAGAACAGCTTTCCGGTTTCGCTCTCCCTGCCTCTGCGCGAAGACCGCTACATCGGGCAGCCGGTCTTCGCTGTCTTCGACAATCTACTGCCGGACAATGTCGAAATCCGGCAGCGGCTGGCCGCGCGCACGCAGGCGGGAGGCACGGATGCCTTCAGTCTGCTGGCTGCAATCGGGCGTGACTGTGTGGGGGCGCTTCAATTCATGCCGGGAGGCGAAGCGCCGGCGATCACTCGCACCCCGGAAGGTCGGCCGATCACGGACGCCGAGGTGGCAGCCATCATCGGTGAACTCGGCCAGTCGCCCTTGGGCGTTACGGCCGGAAACGAATTCCGGATCTCGCTCGCCGGCGCACAGGAGAAGACGGCCTTGCTGCGCTGGAATGACCAGTGGCACATCCCGCACGGATCGACGCCGACCACTCACATCATCAAACCTCGAATCGGCCGGACGGGTCAGGGGATCGACTTGTCCGACAGCGTCGAGAACGAGTTCTTCTGCATGAAGCTCGCCCAGGCTGCCGGCCTGCCCACAGCCGAAGTTTCAATGCAGTCCTTCAGCGGTACGAGAGTCCTCGTCGTCGAGCGTTTCGATCGGCTTTGGACTCGCGATGGACGTCTGCTGCGATTGCCGCAGGAAGATACCTGCCAGGCACTCTCGGTGCCGCCGGTCCTGAAGTATCAATCGGACGGTGGACCCGGCCTCGTTAGTCTGCTCGAACTGTTGCGAGCCAGTGATGAGCCCGCTGCTGATCAACGCCGGCTCCTGAGCGCGCAGTTGTTCTTCTGGCTGATCGGCGCCACGGACGGTCACGCGAAGAACTTCAGCATCCACCTGCTCCCGGGTACGCGTTTCCATCTGGCGCCGCTCTACGACGTCATGTCCGCGCAACCGTACGTCGCGGCCCATCAGATTCGACGGAATCAGTTCAAGCTCGCAATGTCGGTCGGCAGGAACCGGCACTACGTCGTCGACGAGATCCGGCCGCGACACTTCCTGCAAACGGCCGAAGCGGCCGGGGTCGACCCTGCCGTCGTGGAAGAGATCATGGCTGATCTGGCGCAACGTGTATCAGCGGCCGCTCAGCAGCTCACCCGCACACTGCCTGCGGACTTTCCGATGCAACTTGCGGAGCAGATCGTCGGCGGCATCGAGAGCCGAATGCAGAGACTGTCCAGCGGCCACTAGTTGCAGGAAGGCTTCCGGTAGAGGACGCCGGCCAGGGCTCGGTGGGCGTGTAGCGCTCAGCGGTCGGAACCTGAGGCCCGCGAGAGGGGCGCGGCTATTTGACGCGCGTCAGCCGGGGACGACCGGGGGGCGGCGGCGACGGCGGTTCGTCGTCACCCGAGGAGCCGGGAGTCGAAGACTCCGCCGGGGGTGCAGTCGGCGCCGGTGCACTGCCGACCCGGCTGGAGTTCCGGCCGGAGTCGCCGGAGGCCGGACCGGCGTCCGCGGAAGGCCTTGCCGGTGAAGCGTCACCGGCCGGGGCACCGGAAGCACCGGAAGCACCGGAAGCACCGGAAGCACCGGAAGCACCAGAAGAACCAGAAGCGCCGGAAGTATCGGCGGTCACCGGCGCGACCGCTGCCGGACTCGCGGCCGCGGAATCGGCCGGCTCGCCAGTATCGGCGCCCGCACCAGGCCCCGCTCCGGCGGCAGGCGCCGGAACAGCGGCCAGCTTCGGACGACGTCGGCGAGACGGCGCGCGAGCCGCCGGCGCCGCTGTATCGCCGTCGGCCGGGCTCTCCGGAGCCGCGCCGGCGGGAGCCAGCGAAACGCCGGCTGCGCCGGACGCGCGATCGGCCGGCGCAAGTCCGGCCTCGCGCTGTCTGGCGCGGCTGCCGGAGGCCGGAGCGGCGCTTCCCGACTTCACTGGCGCAAGGCGAACCTCGGCACCGCGGGAGCCGATGCCGTCACCACCTCCGGTGCCATCCCTGCCGATGCCGTCGCTGCCGGTGCCGCCATTGCCGGCATCGGCCTGATCCGACAGCGGCGCTTCGCCGGCGGGCTGCCGCGACTCGTCAGACTGCTGCGCCTCGGCCGCCACCAGCGCCGGCGCCTTGGGCACCTCGAAGGCCATGCCGTGGCCGTTCTCCTGCGCGAAGATGGCCGAGATGTTCTCCACCGGGATCGACACGTGGCGCGGCGTGCCGCCGAAGCGGGCCTCGAACTCGACCAGGTCGTTGCCGATCTGCAGCCGGTTCGTGGCCATCGCCGACACGTTCAGCACGATCTCGCCGTTGCGGACGAACTCGCGCGGAACGATCGTGCGCTCGTCGACGACGACGGCGATGTACGGCCGGTAGCCGCAATCCGTGCACCATTCGTAGATGGCGCGGATCAGATACGGCTTGGTGGAGATTTCTGCCATCAGCGGCGCATTACCTTCTCGGACGGGGTCAGAGCCTCAATATACGCCGGTCGCGAGAAGATCCTCTCGGCGTAGCGCAGCAGCGGCGCCGCCGTCTTCGGCATCTCGATGCCGTAGTGATCGAGCCGCCACAGCAGCGGTGCGATCGCCACGTCGAGCATGGAGAAGTCCTCGCCGAGCATGTACTTGTTCTTCATGAAGATCGGCGTCAGCTGCGTCAGCCGGTCGCGGATCTGCTGACGAGCCTTGTCCATGACCTTGGCGCCGTCCTTGGGCTGGTCGCGGCGCTCGAGCTGCTGCACGTGCACGAACAGCTCGCGCTCGAAGTTGAACAGGAACAGCCGCGCTCGCGCGCGCATCACCGGATCGGCGGGCATCAGCTGCGGATGCGGGAAGCGCTCGTCGATGTATTCGTTGATGATGTTCGATTCGTACAGGATCAGATCGCGTTCGACCAGGATGGGAACCTGGCCGTACGGATTCATGATCGAGATGTCCTCGGGCTTGTTGTAGAGATCCACGTCCCGGATCTCGAAGTCCATGCCCTTCTCGAACAGCACGAAACGGCAGCGCTGTGAGAACGGGCAGGTCGTGCCGGAGTACAACACCATCATGGTGGGGGCTCCTGAAAGTCTTGTCGTCGAAAAAAAAGTCAGGGTGAGCCCGGTGGCGGACTCACCCTGCCTGGGGCTGATACCGGGTGGGCTTACTTCACGTCTTTCCAATACGCCCGGTTCAGCATCCACGCGAAGATCGTGAACACGCCGAGGAACAGCAGCACCCACACGCCGAGGCGCGTGCGCTTGTGCGCGGTGGGATCGGACATGTACGTGATGTAGGCGACCAGATCGGCGACCTGCTCGTCGAAGCGTGCGGGCGGCAGCGAGCCGCCGTCGGCCTTGGTCAGCGTCCAGGTGCGGGACGCATGGTGGTGGCCGGCCGGCATCGGCTCGGTCTTCTCGGTGCGCGCGCCGTGCGCGTCGAAGGTCACGACCGTCTTGACGAAGCCGGTGTGCTTGCCGCTGGCCGGGTCTATCGTTTCCTTGACCTCTTCGAGCGTGGCGCCGCGCGAACCTTGCAGCTCCCACAGCGCGTGCGGCATGCCGACGTTCTCGAACACGACGTTGTTCCAGCCCGTGGGCCGGCTCGAGTCGCGGAAGTAGCCGCGCAGGTAGGTGTAGAGCCAGTCGGAGCCGCTGCCCGCCGCCGACGAGCGCGCGCGCGCGATCACCGACAGATCGGGCGGCAGCGCGCCGAACCATTCCTTGGCATCGGCCGCACGCATCGCGATGTTCATCGGATCACCGACCTTGTCGGCGGTGAACATCAGATTCTTGCGGATCTGGTCGTCGTTCAGGCCGATGTCCTGCAGCCGGTTGTAGCGCATGGCCGACGCGCTGTGGCAGCCCAGACAGTAGTTGACGAACAGCTTGGCGCCGTTCTGCAGCGCGGCCTGCTGCGTCAGGCGCTCGGTCGGGAAATGGTCGAGCGGGTAGCCGGCCTCGGCGGCGGAAGCGGATCCGAAGCTTGCAGCGGCGACGATCGCAGCCAGGGTCTTGATCAGGTTTTTCATGTTCGGTGCTGCTCCACGCCTCAGTGCGCCGAGAAGGTGACCCGGTCGGGCACCGGTTTGAACTTGCCCATGCGGCTCCACCACGGCATAAGCAGGAAGAACGAGAAGTACAGCAGCGTGCCTACCTTCGACAGCAGCTCGTTCATCGGCGACGGCGCCCGCGTGCCGAAGTAGCCCAGCACGAGGAAGACGACGACGAACACGGCGTAGACGTACTTGTGCCAGGTCGGGCGATAGCGGATCGAACGCGCCGGGCTCTGGTCGATCCACGGCAGCGCGAACAGGATCATCACCGAGGCGCCCATGCCGACGACGCCCCAGAACTTGGCGTCGACGACGAAGAAGCCGATCACCATGACGACGGTGACGGCGACGGCGATCAGCTTCGACAGCCCGTGGCGCGCGCTGGCCAGCACCAGCAGCGTGAAGGCGATCAGGAACGGGATCATCCAGTACAGCAGGAAATCCTCGGTGATCGCGCGCAGGACCGAGTAGAACGGCGTGAAGTACCAGACCGGCGCGATGTGCGGCGGCGTCTTCAGCGGAT
This sequence comes from Burkholderiaceae bacterium, assembly GCA_050187175.1. Taxonomy (GTDB): domain Bacteria; phylum Pseudomonadota; class Gammaproteobacteria; order Burkholderiales; family Burkholderiaceae_E; genus Zeimonas. The sequence goes on along the minus strand of JBFWXS010000004.1, from coordinate 60,660 downwards.
CGGCCGGAATGAAGTTGTTGTATTCCAGGAAGTAGCCGCCGAACTCGGGCGCGAAGAACAGGACCGCCGAGAACGCCATCAGGAACACGGAGACGCCGAGGATGTCGTGCACCGTGTAGTACGGATGGAACGGGATGCCGTCGACCGGGATGCCGTTGGCGTCCTTCTTGGCCTTGATCTCGATGCCGTCGGGGTTGTTCGAGCCCACTTCGTGCAGCGCCACCAGGTGCGCGGCGACCAGGCCCAGCAGCACCAGCGGGATGGCGATGACGTGGAACGAGAAGAAGCGGTTCAGCGTCGCGTCGCCGACGACGTAGTCGCCGCGGATCCAGATCGCCAGCTCGGGGCCGATGAACGGGATGGCCGAGAACAGGTTCACGATCACCTGCGCGCCCCAGTACGACATCTGGCCCCACGGGAGCAGATAGCCGAAGAAGGCTTCGGCCATCAGGCACAGGAAGATCAGGCAGCCGAAGATCCAGACCAGCTCGCGCGGCTTGCGGTACGAGCCGTACAGCAGGCCGCGGAACATGTGCAGGTAGACGACGACGAAGAACGCCGACGCGCCCGTCGAGTGCATGTAGCGGATCAGCCAGCCCCACGGCACGTCGCGCATGATGTACTCGACCGACGCGAAGGCCTGCGCCGCGTCGGGCTTGTAGTGCATGACGAGGAAGATGCCGGTGACGATCTGGATCACCAGCACGAGCAGCGCGAGCGAGCCGAAGAAGTACCAGAAATTGAAGTTCTTCGGCGCGTAGTACTCGGACAGGTGCGCCTTCCAGGTCGCGGTCGCCGGGAACCGCTGGTCGATCCAGCCTAGCAGGCCGGTGGTGTCGATTTGTTTTTCCTGCGCCATCTTCAGAGCTCCCCGCGATTTTTCACGAGCGAAGGGTGGATTCGGTTGCGTGGGGACCGCCGTGCCACCGCGGCACGCCGGGCTGACCGCCTGGGGCGGCGGGCCGGCGTGCGGAACGGGGCGTCACGGTCAGATATCCGCTTGGTGGTGGCCGGCGACGATCAGGCCGAGGCCTTGTCGTCGCCGATCAGCAGGCGGGTATCGGACAGGTACATGTAGGGCGGCACCTCGAGGTTGTCGGGCGCGGGTTTATTCTTGTAGACCCGGCCGGCGAGATCGAAGGTGGAACCGTGGCAGGGGCACAGGAAGCCGCCGGGCCAGTCCGCCGGCAGCGACGGATCGCCGCTGGCCTGGAACTTCTCGGTCGGGGAACAGCCCAGGTGCGAGCAGATGCCGACGACGACCAGGTACTCGGGCTTGATCGACCGGTATTCGTTCTTGGCGTAGACCGGCGTGGGATAGGCGGTGCGGTCGGAGTTCGGGTCGGCGACCTTGTCGTCGGTTTTCTTCAGCGACTCCAGCATCTCGGGCGTGCGGCGCACGATCCAGACCGGCTTGCCGCGCCATTCGACGCGCTTCAGTTCGCCCGGCTGCATCGCCGAGATGTCGACCTCGACCGGGGCGCCGGCGGCCTTGGCCTTCTCCGACGGGGCGAAGGTGCTGACGAAGGGAACCGCCACCGCAACGCCGCCGACGGCGCCGGCGGCGCAGGTCAGACCAAGGGCAGTGCGGCGAGACGAATCCACGGGCTTCGATGAGTCACTCATGACTTCCCTGCTTGAGAATTGAGAAAGCGCCACCCCCGACAGACTCGGCTGACGAAGCGCTTGCTGAGATAACCCTTAATTTTAGCGTATTGCGCAGCCGCGTTTAAAGGGTGCTGTCGGCGAGGCCGGCGCGGCGGTGACTTGGTGTCGGATTCGGTGCGGTTCGGCGGCCGGTTCGGTGCCCGATTTCCGCGGGCGCGCCGGACGCGGGATGGGGGTGCCACCGTGGGGGCGACGAGACACTGAACGGTTCGACTGGAGGCTTGTTGCCGCGTCCGGCAGGCGGATCGAGCGGCTGTAGCGGGCGGCGGCGCGGGCTGCCGGGAAGCTCGCGGCCGCGCCCGGCTGCCGCTGGAGATCCGCTGCGAGGCCGCGGGGCGGCGGCGACGGCGGGCCGAAAGCCCGATTCGAGGCCTCGTGGGCTTCAATAACGGCCAGAAATGAGCATCGAGACGCCGGAGCCTCGTTTTTCGAGGTTCGGCTGACCCCGTTTTTTGTTAAAAGCACTGTTTCAGGCCTGAAATCTGTAAATTTCTTGCCCTTTTTCGGCATTTCCGGCCGGTTTTTAAAAAAGAGTTGTAAGTCACTACAACTCACATCAGCCGACTCAGCCACGCAGGCAGCCGCTCTCGGACGCCTTGTGTTGTGCAGGCTTGCATGGCACCTTTCCGGGCACGGCGCTTCAGAGGGGGGCGTCCGCAGAGGGCGGCAGCCGCCGCCTCGATCCGCACAGCAACGAAGGAGCGCACAGCATGGGGATGATGGCCGAGTTCAAGGCTTTCGCAATGAAGGGCAACGTGATGGATCTCGCCATCGGCGTGATCATCGGCGGCGCCTTCGGCAAGATCGTCGATTCGCTGGTCAACGACGTGATCATGCCGGTCATCGCGGCGCTGCTGGGCGGGCGCTTCGACTTCACGAACCTGTTCTTCGTACTGGGAACGATCCCGGACGGAATCCCACGAACAATGGACGCGCTGAAGAAGGCCGGCGTGCCGGTATTCGCGTACGGCAATTTCATCACCATCCTGATCAACTTCATCCTGCTGGCCTTCGTCATCTTCATGCTGGTCAAGGCGATGAATCGCTGGCGCGAAGAGCCGGCCCCCGAGGCGCCGGCCGCGCCGCCGGCCGATCTGAAGGTGCTGGAGGAGATCCGCGACCTGCTGAAGGAGCGGCGCGTCTGACGGACGGGGCGTCTGACGGATGGCGCGTCTGACGAATGGCGCATCCGACGGACGCCGCATCTGACGGAGGAAGGCGTCCGGCGCGATGCCGGCGCCCGGCGCTTGTCCTCCCGGCCCCGGGCGTCTGCCGGGGCCCTGCTAGACCGGATTGTCGTCGTCGATGAAGCGGTGCTCGATGCCGAAGCGCTTCGCGACGTGCGCGCCCAGCGCCTGCACACCGAAGCGTTCGGTGGCGTGGTGGCCGGCGGCGACGTAGACGACCCCCGCCTCGCGCGCCAGATGCGTGGTGCGCTCGGAGATCTCGCCGCTGATGAAGGCGTCCGCGCCGGCGTCGATGGCCTCCTGCAGCAGATCCTGCGCGGCGCCGGTGCACCATGCGATGCGCCGCAGCGGCCGGCGCAAATCGCCGACTGCCAGCGGCCGGCGGCCGAGCCGGCGCGCGAGCAGCCGGTTCAGTGATTCAACCGTCGCCGGCTGCGGCAGCTGATGGGCCGCGATGAGGCCCTGCGCGCCGATCACGCCGTCGATGCGCCAGCCGAGGCGCTGCGCGAGCTGCGCATTGTTGCCCAGCTGCGGATGCACATCGAGCGGCAGGTGATAGGCGAACAGATGGAGGCCTGCGCCGAACAGCAGCCGCAGCCGTTCGGCTTTGATGCCGATCAGCCGCGGGTCTTCGCCACGCCAGAAGTAACCGTGATGCACGAGCAGTGCGTCCGCGCCCGCGGCCTGCGCCGCGCGGATCAGTTCGGCGCTGGCGGTGACGCCGGAGACCAGCCGCCGGATCGGGCGCTCGCCTTCCACCTGCAATCCGTTTGGGCAATAATCGCTGAATCGGCTCGCCCCCAGGATTTCCTCGAAGCACGCCGACAATGCGGCGGCCGTCGCCACGGCAGCCGTCGTCACAGCGGCCTTCGCAGCGGCCGGCGCGGGTTGCCGATGCCTTGGCCCGGTTTCCGATCGTTTTCCCATGCTCAAGAAGCTCTGGTTGATTTTCGCGCAGGCAGTCACGGTACTGCTCGCGCTGATGTTCACGTTCGCGACGCTGCGCCCGGAATGGCTGCCGCGCCGCTTCGCGCCATCGGGCCTGCCGCCGCCGGCCGAAGCGCCGGCACTGCCCGGCGCTCCAGCGGCGGGAGTACCCGCGCCAGGGCCGCTGGGCGCCGAGCGCGGCCGGGCGGCTCCGATTCTGTCATACAGCGCCGCTGCACAGCGCGCGACGGCGTCGGTGGTCAACATCTTCACGTCGAAGGCGGCGCGCTCGACGCCCGAGCATCCGCTGTTCAACGACCCGCTGTTCCGCCGCTTCTTCGGCGACCAGCTCAGCGAGCGGCCGCAGGCGAGCAGCCTGGGCTCCGGCGTGATCGTGTCGACCGAAGGCTACGTGCTGACCAACCACCACGTCGTCGACGCCGCCGACGAGATCGAAGTGCTGATGGCCGACGGCAAGCGCGCCCGCGCCAAGGTGGTGGGCTCCGACCCCGAGACCGACCTGGCCGTGCTGAAGATCGAATCGAACGGCGCGCCGGCCATCGAGTTCGCGGATTCGGACCGTGCGCGCATCGGCGACATCGTGCTGGCCGTGGGCAATCCGTTCGGCGTGGGCCAGACGGTCACGATGGGCATCATCAGTGCACTCGGCCGCACGCAGCTCGGCATCAACACCTTCGAGAACTTCATCCAGACCGACGCGGCGATCAACCCCGGCAACTCGGGCGGCGCGCTGGTTGACGCCGAGGGCCGGCTGCTGGGCATCAACACGGCGATCTACTCGCGCACCGGCGGCTCGCTGGGCATAGGCTTCGCGATTCCGACCAGCACCGTCCGCCAGGTCATGGACCAGATCGTGGCCACCGGCTCGGTCACGCGCGGCTACATAGGCGTCGAGCCGCAGGACCTGACGCCGGAGCTGGCCGAGGCCTTCAAGCTGCCGCGCAAGGACGGCGCCATCATCGCCGGCATCATGCGCAACGGCCCTGCCGAGCGGGCCGGCGTGCGCGTCGGCGACATCCTGATCGAAGTCGACGGCACGGCGATTCCGAACACATCGACGATGCTGAACGTGATCGCGCAGCTGACGCCCGGCGAAACGTCGAAGTTCCGCTTCCTGCGCAACGGCAGAACCATCGATCTGCCGATCAAGATCGGCAAGCGGCCGCGGCCGGGTTCGCCGCGCGAGTAAGGGATGCAGCACCCGGCGAGCGCGCGCCCTGCGAACGCGTGCCCTGCGAACGCGGGCTCGAAGTAGCGCGGGCTTCGCGAGCGCCGGCGGGAGGATGCCGGCTCAGCGCCCGCTTTCCGGCGACGCCGGATCGGCCGCCGCAGCGCTGGCCGTTCCGGCCTCGGCCGCGGCCTCTTCGTCGGTCGCCGGCGCCTGGCTGCGCTCCTTGATGAAGCCGGCCAGGAAGATACCTAGCTCGTACAGCAGGCACAGCGGGATCGCGAGCATGAACTGGCTCAGCACGTCGGGCGGCGTCAGCACGGCGGCCACCACGAAGGCGCCGACGATGACGTAGCGGCGCGCCGCGCGCAGCTGGTCGGTGGTGACCATGCCGAGCTTGACGAGCAGCATCTCGACCACCGGCACCTCGAAGGTCAGCCCGAAGCCGAAGAAGATGGCCAGCGTAAAGTCCCAGTACTTCTGCAGATCCTGCAGGATGTCGGCGCCGGTGCTGGACGCGAACGCGAAGAAGAACTTGTAGGCCGCCGGCAGCACGAACAGGTAGGCGAAGCTGATGCCGACGACCAGGAAGAAGATGCTGGAGACGATCAGCGGCAGCGCGAAGCGCTTCTCGTGCTCGTACAGGCCCGGCGCGACGAAGGCCCAGATCTGGTACATGATCCAGGGCAGCGCCAGCAGCACCGCGGTGAGGAACGCGACCTTGGTCAGCGTGAAGAACGCGCCGGCCTGGTCGGTGAAGATCGGCTTGGAGCCCGGCGGCAGCGCCTGATACAGCGGCTGCGACAGGAACTTCATGATGTCGCCGGAGAAGTAGAAACAGACGCCGAACAGCAGCAGCACGACCAGCAGCGCCTTGATCATGCGGTCGCGCAGCTCGACCAGATGCGAGACGAAGCTCTCTTCGCCTTCCTCGGCGTCGGGCGTGGCGGTGGGCGTGGGCGCCTTGCGGCGCAATGAGAAACGTACCATGGAGATCAGCGGAATCTGCGCTTGGGCCGCTTGCGGCCCAGCTCCTTGTCGCGATCGACGCGCCGATCGCGAATGCGCTCGCGTGCGCGGCGGTGCGCGTAGATGCTGTCCCAGTCGGTAGGCGCTTCGTTGTCGGTGCCGGCGGTGCTCAGCGCCGACGAGATCGAATCGAGCTGTGAGCGGGTCTCGTCGAGCGTTGACTGCAGCGAGTTCTGCAGGTCGTTGGCCGCGCCCGTGACTTCCTTCTGCAGACGCCGCAGCTCGTCGAGCTCCATCTGACGATTGATGTCGGATTTCACGTCGGCGACATAGTGCTGCAGCTTGCCCAGCCACTGGCCGACCTGCCGCGCGACACGGGGCAGCCGCTCGGGACCGAGCACGATCAGCCCGATGACCGCAACCACCACCATCTCGGAGAAACCGAAATCGAACATGAAGGCGACTCAGACGCTGCTAACTATTCCAGGCCGGCGCTGGCCCGGGCCTGCGCTGGCGCCAGAAACGACGCGAGCGGCCGCAAGCGACCGCTCGCACACGAGTCGGAACGAGGGCCGCGAACTTCAGCTCTTCTCGCGGGCCTCGACATCGATGGTTTTCGCGGCCGACTGCGTGTCGCTCGAGGCCTTCTCGGTGCCCTCGCGGACACCTTCCTTGAAGCCCTTGACCGCCCCACCGAGATCGGACCCGATGTTGCGCAGCTTCTTCGTTCCGAAGACCAGCATGATGATCACCAGCACGATCAGCCAGTGCCAAATGCTCATTGTCCCCATGTCCTGCTCCTAAATCAGCGGCGGTTCATGCTCGAACCCAGGGGTTCGGCGCCCGCCAACACATGTACGTGAAGATGATACACCTCCTGCCGCCCCACCCGGCCGTTGTTGACCACGACGCGGAAACCGTCTTCGGCCCCCTGCTCGCGGGCCAGCTGGCCGGTGATGCCGAGGATCTTGCCCAGCAGCGCCTGGTAGCGCAGATCGGCGTCGTACAGATTCTCGAGGTGGCACTTCGGGATGATCAGGATGTGTATCGGCGCGCTCGGCTGGATGTCGTGGAACGCCAGCACGTCGTCGTCTTCGTAGACCTTGCGGCTCGGGATCTCGCCGCGCACAATCTTGCAGAAGATGCAGTCGGCCTTCAGGGCCGGCCCCGGGTTGCTCATCTGGATTCATCCTCTCTGGCTGCGGCCCGGCGCGAGGCCTTCTCGTCCAGCCCGGACAGACCTTCGCGCCGGGCCAGTTCGCGCGTCACGTCGGCCGGCGACAAACCATAATGCGCCAGCATGACCATGCAATGAAACCACAGATCGGCGGTCTCGCTGACGATGCGCTCAGGGACGCCGTCCTTGGCTGCCATCACGGTCTCGGTGGCTTCCTCGCCGATCTTCTTCAGGATGGCGTCCGGCGCCTTGGACAGCAGCCGCGCCACGTACGAGCGCGCCGGATCGCCGCCGCGGCGCGATTCGATGACCTCGGCGAGCCGCGTCAGCACGTCGGCCGGAGCGGCAGGCGCGGCTGCGGCTGCGGCCGAAGCCGCTGCGGCGGAGCCGTCGGCGGCGGCCGGCCGCTCGGGATGGCTGGCTCCGCTCATCGGTAGATCGACTCCGGATCCTTCAGCACCGGATCGACGACGCGCCAGACGCCATCGTCGAAGCGCCGGAAGAAGCACGAGCGGCGGCCGGTGTGGCAGGCGATGCCGCCGAGCTGCTCGACCTTCAGCAGCACGACGTCACCGTCGCAGTCGAGCCGCAGCTCGCGCAACTGCTGCACGTGGCCCGATTCCTCGCCCTTGCGCCACAGCCGGCCGCGCGAACGCGACCAGTAGACGGCGCGGCCGGTGGCGGCGGTCTCGGCCAATGCTTCGCGATTCATCCAGGCGACCATCAGGATGTCGCCGTTGTCCGCGTCCTGCGCGATGGCGGGCACCAGGCCGTCGCCGTCCCAGCGGACTTCGCTGAGCCACGGGGCCGAGGCGGCGGCGTTCGAGTCGTTCATCTCGCGTCAGTCCTGCCGGACGGCGATGCCGCGCTCGGCCATGTAGCGCTTGGCCTGGCCGACCGTGAACTCGCCGAAGTGGAAGATGCTGGCCGCCAGCACGGCATCGGCGCGGCCCTCGGTGACGCCGTCGGCAAGATCCTGCAGCGAGCCGACGCCACCGGAGGCAATCACCGGAATGCCGACCGCGTCGGCGACCGCGCGCGTCAGCGGCAGGTCGAAGCCCTGCCGCGTGCCGTCGCGGTCCATGCTGGTCAGCAGGATTTCGCCCGCGCCCAGCCGCTCGACTTCGCGCGCCCATTCGACCGCCTCGCGGCCGGTGGTCTTGCGCCCGCCGTGCGTGAACACCTCCCAGCGGCCCGGCGCCGTGGCCTTGGCGTCGATCGCGCAGACGATGCACTGCGCGCCGAAGCGGCCCGATGCATCGGCGATCAGCTGGGGATTCTGCAGGCCGGCCGTGTTGATCGAGATCTTGTCGGCGCCGGCGTTCAGCAGCCGGCGAACGTCGTCGACGCTGCGCACGCCGCCGCCGACGGTCAGCGGGATGAAGACCTGCTCGGCGACCGACTCGATGACGTTCAGAATGATGTCGCGCTCATCGCTCGACGCCGTGATGTCGAGGAACGTCAGCTCGTCGGCGCCCTGCTCGTCATAGCGGCGCGCGATCTCGACGGGGTCGCCCGCGTCGCGCAGCTCGACGAAATTGACGCCCTTGACGACGCGGCCGGCGGTCACGTCGAGGCACGGGATGATGCGCTTGGTCAGCATCGCGGAGTCCTGCTGCGGGTCGGACGCGGCCGGGCGCAGCCGCTACCGGCCGAGCGCATCGGCACGCTGCTGCGCCTCGCGGAAATCGAGCGCGCCTTCGTACAGCGCGCGGCCGAGGATCGCGCCCTCGACGCCCTCTTCCTCGACGGCGCACAGCCGCTCGACGTCCTCGATGCTGGCGAAGCCGCCCGATGCGATGACCGGGATGCGCAGCTCGCGCGCCAGCCGCACGGTGGCGTCGATGTTGACGCCGCTCAGCATGCCGTCGCGGCCGATGTCGGTGTAGATGACCGCTTCGACGCCGTAGTCCTCGAACTTGCGCGCCAGATCCACGACGTCGTGGCCGGTGAGCTTGCTCCAGCCGTCGGTCGCGACCTTGCCGTCCTTCGCATCGAGGCCGACGATGATCTGGCCCGGGAACGCGCCGCAGGCATCGTGCAGGAAGCCCGGGTTCTTGACCGCGGCGGTGCCGATGATGACGTAGCTGATGCCATCGTCCAGGTAGCGTTCTATCGTGTCCAGGTCGCGGATGCCGCCGCCGAGCTGGATCGGGATCCGGTCGCCGACGGCATCGACGATGGCCTTGATGGCCGATTCGTTCTTCGGCCGGCCGGCCACCGCGCCGTTCAGATCGACCAGATGCAAGCGGCGCGCGCCCTGTTCGATCCAGTGCGCCGCGGTGGCGCCGGGGTCTTCGGAAAACACGGTGGCATCGTTCATGTCACCCTGCTTGAGCCGTACACAGCGGCCGTCTTTCAGGTCGATGGCGGGAATGAGCAGCATCGCGATGGGCGGTTGACGTTCAGGACTGGTCGAATCACGGCCTTGGCCGTGTCAGAGGCCGGCCTGGGCGGCCGGGCGGGTGCAGGACACACTGGCGGCGAACGACTAGGGCTTCCAGTGAATGAAGTTCTCATAGAGCGCGAGACCATTGGCCGCGCTCTTCTCGGGATGGAACTGGGTGGCGAAAATGTTATCCCGGGCCACGGCGCAGGTAAAGCGCAAGCCGTAATCGGCCTCGCCGACGGTCAGGTCGGCCGCGGCGGGCTGCGCGTAGAAGCTGTGCACGAAATAGAAGTAGGCGCCGTCGGCGACGCCCTTCCAGATCGGGTGCGGGCGCGTCTGCCGCACGCGGTTCCAGCCCATGTGCGGCACCTTCAGCCGCGCGCCGTCGGCGGCGCGCATGGACTCGGCGGGAAAGCGCAGCACCTTGCCGGGCAGCAGGCCCAGCCCGTCGACGCCGCCCTCGGCGCTCCAGTCGAACAGCATCTGCTCGCCCACGCAGACACCGAACAGCGGCTTTCCGCGCGCCGCGCGCAGCACCGCTTCGCGCAGGCCTGAGGCCTCCAGGAAGCGCATACAGTCCGGCATCGCGCCCTGGCCGGGAAACACGACGCGGTCGGCGGCATCGATCTGCGCGGCCTCGCTGGTGACGACGACGCGGGCCTTGGGGGCGACATGCTCCAGCGCCTTGGCGACCGAACGCAGATTGCCCATGCCGTAGTCGACGACGGCGACGAGGGTCACAGCGCTTCCTTCGTCGACGGAATGCGGCCGCCGGTGCGCTCGTCGAGCTCGACCGCGGCGCGCAGCGCGCGCGCGAAGGCCTTGAACACGGTCTCGCACTGGTGGTGCGCGTTCTCGCCGCGCAGATTGTCGACGTGCAGCGTGACCTGGGCGTGATTGACGAAGCCGCGGAAGAACTCCTGCGCCAGATCGACGTCGAACTGGCCGATCATGGCGCGCGTGAACGGCACATGCCATTCGAGCCCGGGGCGGCCGGAGAAATCGATGACGACCCGCGTCAGCGCTTCGTCGAGCGGCACGTAGGCATGGCCGTAGCGACGGATACCCTTCTTGTCGCCGATCGCGCGCGCCACCGCCTGGCCCAGCGTGATGCCGATGTCCTCGACCGTGTGATGCGCGTCGATGTGCAGGTCGCCTTGCGCCTCGACCTCGAGATCGACGAGACCGTGGCGCGCGATCTGGTCCAGCATGTGGTCCAGGAAGGGCACGCCGGTGGCCAGTTGCTGGCGACCGGTGCCGTCCAGGTCGATGCGGACCCGGATGCGGGTCTCGGCGGTATTTCGGCTGACTTCGGCGGTACGCATGGTGGAATGGCTATCGGCCACGGTGGAATGGCGGTCGGCAATCCCGGCATTCTACCGGCGTCCTCGACAGGCGGCCGGCGTCGCTCAGTCCCGCAGCCGCATCTCGGCGCTGCGCGCGTGCGCCTGCAGCCCCTCGCCATGGGCCAGCGCCGACGCGATGCGGCCCAGCGTCTGCGCGCCGGCCGCCGACACTTCGATCATGCTGGACCGCTTCTGGAAGTCGTAGACGCCCAGTGGCGACGAGAAGCGCGCGGTGCGCATCGTCGGCAGCACGTGGTTGGGGCCGGCGCAGTAGTCGCCCAGCGCCTCCGACGTGAACGGCCCCAGGAACATCGCGCCGGCGTGGCGTATGGCGTCGGCCCAGCGCCGCGGGTCGCGCGCCGAGATCTCCAGGTGCTCGGCGGCGATCTGGTTGGCGATGTCGCAGGCCTCCTGCATGTCGCGCACCACGATCAGCGCGCCGCGGTCGGCCAGCGAGGTGGCGATGACCTCGCGCCGCGGCATCGCGGGCAGCAGCCGCTCGATAGCCGCGGCGACGCGGTCGGCGAAGGCCGCATCGGGGGTCAGCAGGATGGACTGCGCCATCTCGTCGTGCTCGGCCTGCGAGAACAGGTCCATCGCGATCCAGTCCGGATCGGTGGAGCCGTCGCACAGCACGAGGATCTCGGACGGGCCGGCGATCATGTCGATGCCGACGGTGCCGAACACGCGGCGCTTGGCCTCGGCGACGTAGGCGTTGCCGGGGCCGACGATCTTGTCGACCGCGGGCACGGTCGCGGTGCCGTAGGCCAGCGCGGCCACCGCCTGCGCGCCGCCGATCGTGAACACGCGATCGACGCCGGCGATGCAGGCCGCCGCCAGCACCATGGGGTTGCGCACGCCGTCGGGCGTGGGCACGACCATGATCAGCTCCGGCACGCCGGCCACCTTGGCCGGCAGCGCGTTCATCAGCACCGACGACGGATAGGCCGCCTTGCCGCCCGGCACGTACAGGCCGACGCGGTCGAGCGGCGTGATCTTCTGGCCCAGCCGCGTGCCGTCGGCCTCGGTGTACGACCAGGATTCGGCGCGCTGATGCTCGTGATAGCGGCGCACGCGCTCGGCGGCGGCCTCCAGCGCATCGCGCTGGTCAGCGGGCAGCGAGGCCAGCGCCGCCTGCAGCGCGCTGCGCGGCAGGTCGAGCTGCGCCATGTCGCTGACGGCGAGCCGGTCGAAGCGGCGCGTGTAGTCGAGCACGGCCTCGTCGCCGCGGCGGCGCACGTCGCGCAGGATGTCGGCGACGACGCGCTCGATGGCCTGGTCCTGCTCCGCTTCGTAGGCCAGCAGCGCCGCCAGCCGTTCGCGAAAGCCGGCGTCGCGGCTGTCCAGCCGCGCGATCAGGGGCCGCGCGGCGGCGGGCGCGACGGCGGCGGGCGCGGCGGCGGCAGACGCGGCGGACGCGGCTGCGGCGGCACGTACGGTGCCGCTCATGCCGGCTCCTTGGCGCGGCTCGCGGCCCGCATCGCCGCCAGCAGCGGCTCGAGACGCTCGGAGCGCGTCTTCAGCGAGGCCTGGTTGACGATCAGCCGCGCCGACACCTGCATGATCTCCTCGACCTCGACCAGGTTGTTCGCGCGCAGCGTGCTGCCCGTGCTGACCAGGTCGACGATCGCGTCGGCCAGCCCCACGAGCGGCGCCAGCTCCATCGAGCCGTACAGCTTGATCAGGTCGACGTGCACGCCCTTCTCGGCGAAATGGCGGCGCGCGGCGTTCACGTACTTGGTCGCGACGCGCAGCCGCGCGCCGCGGCGCACGGCGTTCTGGTAGTCGAAGCCCGCCGGCGTGGCCACGCACAGCCGGCAGCGCGCGATGCCCAGGTCGATCGGCTGGTACAGGCCCTCACCGCCATGCTCGATCAGCACGTCCTTGCCGGCCACGCCTAGATCGGCGGCGCCGTACTGGACGTAGGTGGGGACATCGCTGGCGCGCACGATGATCAGCCGCAGGTCCGGGTCACCGGTGGGCAGGATCAGCTTGCGCGAATCCGCGATGGCCGGATCGACCGAGATGCCGGCAGCGGCCAGCATCGGTACGGTGTCGTCGAAGATGCGGCCCTTCGACAGCGCGAGCGTGATCATTACGATTCCTGCAGCGGAAAGATACGACAAGGGTACCGGACGCGGCGCCCCGGCGTCGATGGCGACGATCCGCCGGTCGGCGCCGATGGGCCGGGCTGGCGGCCGCCGGCCCGCTGTTGCCCGGCGGCTATTGAACGCGGCTGATGCGCGCGCCCAGCGCCGCCAGCTTGGCCTCCATCCGCTCGTAGCCGCGATCCAGATGGTAGATGCGGTCGACGACGGTCTCGCCCTCGGCCACCAGCCCGGCGATGACCAGCCCGGCCGAGGCGCGCAGATCGGTGGCCATGACGGTGGCGCCGGACAGCTGCGGCACGCCGCGCACGACCGCCGTATTGCCCTCGATGGCGATGTCGGCGCCCAGCCGCTGCA
>JBFWXS010000004.1:29545-47243 GCA_050187175.1 Burkholderiaceae bacterium | reverse complement strand
CCGGCGATGACCAGCCCGGCCGAGGCGCGCAGATCGGTGGCCATGACGGTGGCGCCGGACAGCTGCGGCACGCCGCGCACGACCGCCGTATTGCCCTCGATGGCGATGTCGGCGCCCAGCCGCTGCAGCTCCAGCACGTGCATGAAGCGGTTCTCGAAGATGGTCTCGGTGATGACGCCGCAGCCTTCCGCCACGCAGTTCAGCGCCATGAACTGCGCCTGCATGTCGGTGGCGAAGGCCGGATACGGGGCGGTGCGCAGATCGACGGCGCGCGGCCGCTGCTTCATCGACAGGCGGATCCAGTCGGCGCCGGTCTCGATCTGCGCGCCGGCTTCGCGCAGCTTCTCGAGCGTCGCGTCCATGGTGCCCGGCTCGGACTGCGTCAGCGTCAGCTCGCCGCCGGCCGCGGCGGCGGCACACAGGAAGGTGCCCGCCTCGATGCGGTCGGCCATCACGCGGTGCTGCGCGCCATGCAGCGCGGGCACGCCGTCGATCACGATGCGGTCGGTGCCGGCGCCTTGGATGCGCGCGCCCATCGCGGCCAGCGCGCGCGCCAGATCGACGACCTCGGGTTCGCGCGCGGCATTCTCGATCACCGTCTGGCCGTCGGCCAGCACGGCCGCCATCATCAGGTTCTCGGTGCCGGTGACGGTGACCATGTCGGTGACGATGCGCGCGCCGCGCAGGCGGCCGGCGCGCGCGACGACGTAGCCGTGCTCGATCGCGATGTGCGCGCCCATCGCCTGCAGTCCCTTGATGTGCTGATCGACCGGCCGCTGGCCGATTGCGCAGCCGCCGGGCAGCGACACGCGCGCCTCGCCGAAGCGCGCCAGCAGCGGACCCAGCACCAGGATCGACGCGCGCATCGTCTTGACCAGGTCGTACGGCGCCTCCAGCGAATCGACGCGGCCGGCGTCGAGCGCGACGCGCGCGCCTTCGCGCTGCACGCGCACGCCCATGCGGCCGAGCAGCTTCAGCGTGGTGCCGACGTCCTGCAGCTGCGGCACGTTGCTCAGTTCCAGGCTGTCAGCCGTGAGCAGCGCCGCGCACAGGATGGGCAGCGCCGCGTTCTTGGCGCCGCTGACGGCGATCTCGCCGCGCAGCGGACGCCCGCCTTCGATTTTCAATTTGTCCATATCCTTTGCCTTCCGGAGCGGCGCTGCGCCGTCCGAGCCCGGCCGTTGACGAAACCCGACAGAACTAGCGGCCCTGCGCCGCGTATTCGGCGGGCGTCAGCGTCTTCATCGACAGCGCATGGATCTCTTCGCGCATGCGGTCGCCGAGCGCCGCATAGACGATCTGATGCCGCTGTACCGGACGCTTGCCCTCGAAAGCCGCAGACACGATCACCGCCTCGAAATGCTGGCCATCGCCGCTGACTTCGAGCAGTTCGCAGGGCAGGCCTGCGGCGATGTAGCTGCGTACATTTTCGGGGGTGACCATGGCGGGATTCGGGCGATTCGGAGGCAAAACAGGCATGAATGATAACGGCAGCCGGATGATAGCGGCCGGCAGCCCCCGCCGCGCTCAGTAGCGCAGCTTGTAACCGGTGGCCAGCATACGCAGCGCCACCGCCGAGACCAGCGCCAGAGTCCCGCTCACCACCAGCAGGCTGGCCAGCGGCGGCACGTCGGACTGGCCGAAGAAGCCGAACCGGAAGCCGTCGACCATGTAGAAGAACGGATTCAAGTGCGACAGCACCTGCCAGAAGCCGGGCAGCGACTTCACCGAGTAGAACACGCCGGCCAGGAAGGTCAGCGGCATGATGACGAAGTTCTGGAACAGCGCGATCTGGTCGAACTTCTCCGCCCAGATGCCGGCGATCAGCCCCATCGTGCCGAGGATAGCGCTGCCCAGCAGCGCGAACACCAGGATCCAGCTGAACGCATGGATCGTCAGATGCGCGAACCACGCGGTCACGACGAACACGCCCAGGCCCACCGCCATGCCGCGCGCCATGGCCGCCAGCACGTAGGCACAGAACATCTCGCGGTGCGACAGCGGCGGCAGCAGGACGAAGACGATGTTGCCGGTGATCTTGCTCTGGATCAGCGACGACGAGGTATTGGCGAACGCGTTCTGCAGCACCGACATCATCACCAGGCCCGGCAGCAGGAACGACGCGTAGCTGACGCCCTCGAACACCTGCGCGCGCGAGCCCAGCACGTGCGAGAAGATCAGCAGATACAGCATCGATGTCAGCACCGGCGCGGCGATCGTCTGCGCGCTGACCTTGGTGAAGCGCAGCAGCTCCTTTTGAAACAGGGTGGCGAAACCCTGGCTCGAGAAATCGGCCGACATTCAGCGGCTCTCCTTCATGATCTGGACGAACACGTCCTCGAGATCGGTGTGCAGCAGCTCCATCTCCTCGATGCGGCAGCCGCCCTCGCGCAGCGCCGCGAGCACGGGCTCGAGGCCGGTGTAATCGTCGACGCGCAGCGCGACCCGCTCGCTACCGGGGGGTGTTTCCTCGCCCGGCCAGGTGGCATCGGGGACGAGCAGCGCGCGCAGCGACTCGGGCAGCGGCGCGCCGGCGATCTGCAGCCGCAGGCGGCCCGCGGCGAAGCGCTGCAGCAGCGTGCTGGTGCGGTCCAGCGCCACGATCGCCCCCTGCTTGAGCATGGCGATGCGGCTGCACAGCTCCTGCGCTTCCTCCAGGTAGTGCGTGGTCAGCACTATCGTGTGGCCGTCGCGGTTGAGCCGCCGGATGAACTGCCACAGCGTCTGCCGCAGCTCGACGTCGACACCGGCCGTCGGTTCATCGAGCACGATCACCGGCGGACGATGCACCAGCGCCTGCGCGACGAGCACGCGCCGCTTCATGCCGCCGGACAGCGCGCGCATGTTGGCATCGGCCTTGTTCGACAGGTCCAGGTTGGCCAGGATCTCGTCGATCCAGTCGTCGTTGCGGCGGATGCCGTAGTAGCCCGACGTGATCCGCAGCGTCTCGCGCACGGTGAAGAACGGGTCAAACACGAGTTCCTGCGGCACGACGCCCAGCGAGCGGCGCGCCGCGCGGAAGTCGCCGACCACGTCGTGGCCCATCACCGAGACCTCGCCCGAATCGGCCCGGCTGAGGCCGGCGACGATGGAGATCAGCGTGGTCTTGCCCGCCCCGTTGGGTCCGAGCAGCGCGAAGAACTCGCCCTGCTCCACGTTCAGCGACACCCCGCGCAGGGCCTCGAAGGCGCCATAGCGCTTGACGACGGAACGGATCTGGATGGCAGCGGTCATCGAATCGGCAGGCGGAATCGGCACGTGAAAACGGGCGCCGCCGCGTCCTCCTCGCCCGCCGCCGTGCCGGCGCCGGCGGATCAGCGGGCGCCGGAGGTCTCGTCGAACAGCATCGCGTCGACGCCGTAAAGCTGCGCGAGTTTACGCAGATTCGGCGCCGGCTGCTGGAACGCGCACCTGCGCCCCTGCGCCGCCGCCCGCCGGGACAGCTCCAGCAGCACGGCCAGCAGCGACGAATCGAAGCGCCGGCAGCTGCCGAGGTCGAAGACCGGCTGCGGCTGCGCCAGCCCCGCCGCCGCGGCGGCCAGGGTGGCTTCCGCGGTGTCGGAGGTGACGCTGTCAGGAAAGCGATGCATGCGGTCGGCCGGCTAGGACCTGGCCGGCTCGGCGGTCGGCGCGAACTGCTTGTTCTTCTCGACCAGGCTGCGGATCAGGCCGTCGATGCCGCCGTTGCCTACCTCGCGCGCGAACTGGTCGCGGTAGGTCTGCACCAGCCAGACGCCGAGCACGTTGACGTCGTAGATCTTCCAGCCGTCGTTGATCTTCTGCAGCCGGTAGTCGAGCTGCACCGGCTCGCCGCGCGGCTGCACGACCTCGCTGCGCACCACGACGTCGGTGTCCTGCGCCGCGGCGCGGAACGGCTTCATGCGCACCGACTGGTCGCTGACCGCCGACAAGGCGCCGGCATAGGTGCGGATCAGCAGCGTGCGGAATTCGCTCATCAGCTGCTGCCGCTGCTCCGCCGAGGCCGACTGCCAGCCGCGCCCCACCGCCAGCGCGGTCATGCGCTCGAAATTGACGTGCGGCATCAGCTTGCGGTCGACCAGATCATTCAGCTTCTGGATGCTGCCGTTCTGCAGCGTCTTGTCGGTCTTGATCTCGGCGAGCACCTCGTCGGACAGGCGCTTGACCAAGGCGTCGGGGGCCTCGGCGGCGAGCGCGGCGCGCGGCATCAGCGACAGCCCGCAGACCGCCAGCAGGCACGACAGCACTCCGGTGAACAGGCTTTTCTTCGTCACGCGAACACTCCTTTTTATTGCGGCGGCTTGTCCGCCGCGGCGTCCTCGTCGTCATCGTACGACGGCGGCGGCGGCGACCCGTCATGGATCTGGTTGTAGCGGCGCTGCAGATAGCCGTCCCGCAGGAAGCTGTAGCGATCGAGCGCGGCGCCGTCCATCACTCCTTCAGCACGCAGCAGGCCCGCCCGCGTCTCGACCAGGCGCACGCCCCAGGCCAGGTTGCGCTGGCTGGTGGCGTCTATGGTATTGACCGGGTCCGCCCACACGTCGACCGCCAGCGCCGGCGCGTCGCGCAGGCTGGACGGCCCGGCGAACGGCAGCACGAGATAAGGGCCGGCCGGCACGCCCCAGCGGCCCAGCGTCTGGCCGAAGTCCTCCTGGTGCTTGGGCAGCCCGATTTCGCTGGCGATGTCGGCCATCCCCGCCAGGCCGAACGTGGAATTGACCACGACGCGCGTCAGGTCCGACAGCGCCTCGGCCGGCTTGCCCTGCAGCAGCTGGTTGGTCGCCGTCCACAGGTCGGCGACGTTGCTGAACACGCTGCCGATGATGTGGCGGAAGGTCTGCGGCATGACATCGTCGTAAGCCTGGGCCACCGGCTTGGCGACCGCGCGGTCGAACGCGTCGTTGAACGAGTAGACGGCCCGGTTCATCGGCTCGAACGGATCCTGCGGCGTGCGGCCGGAACCGGCGGTCGACGCGCAGCCGCCGAGCAGGCAGGCGCCGGCCACCGCCAGCACCGCGGCCAGCCGACCGGGGCGCAGCGGCGAAGACGGCCGCGCCGACAGCGGCGAATGCCTCGCAGTCATTTCGTTCCTCCTTCGGCGGCCTTGCCGTACAGGAACTGCCCGATCAGATTCTCCAGCACCACGGCCGACTGGGTCATCGTGATCCTGTCGCCGGCCGCCAGCATCTCGCTGTCGCCGCCCGGCTCCAGCCCGATGTACTGCTCGCCGAGCAGTCCCGACGTGAGGATCTTGGCCGAGGTGTCCTTGGGGAAGCGGTAGCCGCGGTCCAGCGCCAGCACGACTTCCGCCTGATAGACCTCGTCGTTGAAACGGATGCTCTCGACGCGGCCGACCACGACGCCGGCACTGCGCACGGCGGCGCGCGGCTTCAGGCCGCCGATGTTGTCGAAGCGCGCCGTCGCCTGATAAGTGGGGCCCAGGCTCAGCGCGCTGCTCATGTTGCCGGCGCGCATGGCCAGGAACACGATCGCCGCGAAGCCCAGCAGCACGAACAATCCGACCAGCAGGTCGGCTCCTCTGCGATTCATTGCCATTCTCCCGATGAGCGCGGTGTCCCGTCAGTTGCTGTTGAACATCAGCGCCGTCAGCACGAAGTCCAGGGCCAGTATCGCCAGCGACGACGCCACGACGGTACTGGTCGTGGCGCGCGCCACGCCTTCCGGCGTCGGCTGCGAGTGGTAGCCGACGAACAGCGCGATGAACGCCACGGTGAACCCGAACACGATGCTCTTCAGCACGCCGTTGCCGACGTCGGCCAGCCAGTCGACGCCGCCCTGCATCTGCGACCAGAAGGCGCCTATGTCGACGCCTATCATCTCGACGCCGACCAGATAGCCGCCGAGCACGCCGAAGGCCGAGAACAGCGCCGCCAGCAGCGGCATGCAGATGACCGCCGCCACGAAGCGCGGCGCCAGCACGCGCGCGACCGGGTCGACGGCCATCATCTCCATGGCGTCGATCTGCTCGCCGGCCTTCATCAGGCCGATCTCGGCGGTGAGCGAGGTGCCGGCGCGGCCGGCGAACAGCAGCGCCGTCACCACCGGGCCGAGCTCGCGCACCAGCGAGAGCGTGACCAGCAGGCCGAGCGCCTCCTCGGAGCCGTAGCGGCGCAGCGTGTAATAGCCCTGCAGCCCGAGCACGAAGCCGACCAGCAGGCCCGACACCAGGATGATGGACAGCGAGTAGTTGCCGATGAAATGGATCTGGTCGACGACCAGCCGCGGCCGGCGGAACGAGGCCAGGCCGAGCAGGCACAGCCGCACGAAGAAGCGCGTGCCGTCGCCGACGGCCGCGACGAAGTCGAGCAGCGCATGCCACGGACGCATCAGCAGGCGCATCATGGTCGCAGCCTCAGATCGTCGGCCAGCGGCGCGGCCGGGTAGTGGAAGCCCGCCGGGCCGTCGACCGAGCCGTCGAGGAACTGCCGCAGCAGCGGATCGGACGACGCGCGAAGCTGCTCAGGCGTGCCTTCGGCGGCCAGGCGGCCGTTGGCCAGGAAATAGACGTAGTCGGCGATGGCGAAGGTCTGGTCGATGTCGTGCGACACGATGATCGAGGTCGAGCCCAGCGCGTCGTTGAGCCGCCGCACCAGCTGCGCGATGGTGGCCAGCGAGACCGGGTCGAGGCCGGTGAAGGGCTCGTCGTACATGATCAGCGGCGGATCGAGCGCGATGGCGCGGGCCAGCGCCACGCGCCGCGCCATGCCGCCCGACAGCTGCCGCGTCTCGAGATCGGCGGCGCCGCGCAGGCCGACGGCGTTGAGCTTCATCAGCACCAGGTCGCGGATCATCGATTCGGGCAGCTTCGTGTTCTCGCGCAGCGGGAACGCGACGTTGCCGTAGGCGGTCAGGTCGGTGAACAGGGCGCCGAACTGGTACATCATGCCCATGCGCCGCCGCAGCGCATACAGCGCCTTGCGGTCGGCGAGGTGCACGTCGTGCCCCTCGAATACCACGCGGCCGGCCTGCGGCCGCAGCTGGCCGCCGATCAGCCGCAGCAGCGTGGTCTTGCCCGAGCCGGAGCCGCCGATCAGCGCCACCACCCGGCCGCGCTCCATGCGCAGCGAGATGTCGTGCAGGATGACTCGCTCGCGATAGCCGAATCTGACCTGGTCGAGGACGAGGAAGTCTGAGGTCACGGAGGATCCGGCGAGCAAGAGTCGGGCCCGGAGGCGGTGGCGACGGAGCCGGGATTTTAAACCGGGCCGTCAGGCCGGCCCGCCGCAAGCCCCATCCGCGGCAGGCCCGCCCCGGCGGACGGCCGCTGGCGCGGGTCCGGCGGCGGGGGGGGGGCGCCCGGTATAGAGGGCACGCCGCCCGGGGCGCAGAGGCGGGCCACCCAGCCAATGGCGGGTTCCCGCTCGGCATATACTCGGGAGCTATGAGCGCATCGCCCCCCGCCGGTACCGACCGGCTGATCGCGCAGGCGCGCGAGGTATTGCGGATCGAGGCCGATGCCGTCGCGCGGCTGGCCGACCGCATCGACCCGTCCTTCGCCGCCGCCTGCCAGCTGATCCTCGCCTGCCGCGGCCGGGTCGTGGTCAGCGGCATAGGCAAATCGGGGCACGTCGCGCGCAAGATCGCCGCGACGCTCGCGTCCACCGGCACCCCCGCCTTCTTCGTGCATCCGGCCGAGGCCAGCCACGGCGACCTGGGCATGGTCCGCGACGACGACGTGTTCATCGCGCTGTCGTATTCCGGCAGCACCGCCGAGCTGCTGACCATCGTACCGGTCGTCAAGCGCCAGGGGGGGCGGCTGATCGCGATCACCGGCTCGGCCGGCTCGCCGCTGGCGCAGCTGGCCGACGTCCATCTGGACGCCCGCGTCGACCGCGAGGCCTGCCCGATGAATCTGGCCCCGACTGCCAGCACCACCGCCGCGCTGGCGCTCGGCGACGCGCTGGCGGTGGCGCTGCTCGACGCGCGCGGCTTCGGGCCCGACGACTTCGCCCGCTCCCACCCCGGCGGCGCGCTGGGGCGGCGCCTGCTGACGCGCGTGGCCGACGTCATGCGCTCCGGCGACGCACTGCCGCGGGTCCCGACCGGCGCCCGCCTGGTCGACGCGGTGCTCGAGATCACGCGCAAGCGGATGGGCATGACCGCCGTCATCGGCGGCGACGGCCGGCTGGCCGGCATCTTCACAGACGGCGATCTGCGGCGGCTGCTGGAGGCCGGCCGCGATCTGCGCGGGCTGGGCATCGACGAGGTGATGACGCGCTCGCCGGCCACCATAGACGCGCAGGCGCTGGCCGCCGAGGCGGTCCGGATCATGGAGGAGCGGCGCATCAGCCAGCTGCTGGTGACCAGCGGCGACGGCGAGCTGGCCGGCGCGCTGCACATCCACGACCTGCTGGCCGCGAAGGTGGTCTGACATGGACGAGCACGAGCTGCAGCGCCGCGCCGCGGCGATCGGCCTGGTCGCGCTGGACGTCGACGGCACCTTGACCGACGGCCGCATCCTGATCGGCCCGGCCGGCGAGGCGATGAAGGCCTTCTCGGTGCACGACGGCTTCGGGCTGACGCTGCTGCGCGAGGCCGGCGTCAAGCTGGCGATCGTCACCGCGCGCCAGTCCGCCATCGTCGAGCTGCGCGCCGCCGAGCTGCGGCTGGACGCCGTGCAGCAGGGCGTGCGCGACAAGGGCGCCGCCCTCATGGCGCTGTGCGAGCGTTTCGGCCTGCCGCCGGCGCGCGCCGCCTTCGTCGGCGACGACTGGGGCGATCTGCGCGCCATGGCCGTCGCCGGCCTGGCCGCCAGCGTGGCCGACGCCGCGCCCGAGGTGCGCGCGCGCGCTCACTGGGTATCGCAGCATCCCGGCGGGCGCGGCGCAGTGCGCGAGTTCGCCGAGTTCCTGCTGCGCGCCCGCGGCGGCTTCAATGCGGCGCTGGCCCGCTATCTGGGCGCGGCCTCGCCGCTGGATGCGGCGCAACCACTGAGCGTCGGGCAATCACCGAGCGTCGAGCAATCACCGAGCGTCGGGCAATCGCCGAACCCCGCACAATCCCAGGGCGCCGCGCCATGACGCCGCGCCTGTACGACCGCCTCGCCGCCGGCCTGTCGCTGCTGCTGCTGCTGGCCCTGGCCGGCGCGACCTACTACCTGGCCGAGATCGCGATGCGGCAGACCGGACCGGGCGTCGAGCGCGTGCTCGGTCACGAGCCGGACTACTTCGTCGAAGGGCTGGTGTTCACGCGCATCAATCAGCGCGGCGATCCGGTGTTCCGCATCTCGGCCGAACGCATGCTGCACTACGCGGACGACGACAGCACGGCCTACACCAAGCCGGTCGCGGTCAGCCTCGATCCGAGCAAGCCGCGGCTCACGCTGCGCGCCGACGAGGGCAGTTCCGACGCCGGCGGCAACGAGACGCACCTGCACGGCAACGTCATCATGGAGCGCGCCGCGACGCCGAGCGAGCCCGCCATGGTCGCCACCACCGAGCAGCTGGTGCTGCACAGCGACACCGAGATCGCCGTCACCGACCTGCCGGTTCGCGTCGTCCAAGGCGAATCGGTCTTGACGGGGGTCGGCATGGAATTCAATAATGCGGCCCGCTCGTTGAGGGTCGATTCCCAGGTTCGCATCACCTGGCAGCCGCGGCCAAAGCCCCCCTGATCATGCGCGCGTTACACGGCCCCTCCATCATCGTCTTTCCCGAACGCGCCGCCGCGGCGCTGCTGCCGGCCGCGCTCGCCGCGCGGATCGCGCTCGTTGCGCTCATCGTGATCACCGCGCTCGCCGCCCTGATCGCGCCGCTGCCGGCGGTCGCCGAGCGCGCCGACCGCAACAAGCCGATCAACGTCGAAGCCGACCGGATGCAGTACGACGATCTGAAGCAGATCAACGTGTTCACCGGCAACGTCGTGCTGACCAAGGGCACCATCCAGATCCGCGCCGACCGGCTGGTGATCCGGCAGGATCCGGAGGGCTACCAGTACGGCACGGCCACCGGCTCGCTGGCCAGCTTCCGGCAGAAGCGCGAAGGCGTGGACCAGTACATCTCGGGCCGCGCGCGCCAGATCGACTACGACGGCAAGCTGGAGACCTTCCGCCTGCAGCAGCAGGCGATGATGCAGCGTACCGACGGCCCGCGCGTGATCGACGAAGTGCACGGCAGCGACATCCTGTACGAGAGCCGCAGCGAGTTCTTCACCGTCGAAGGCACCAGCGGCAATGCCGCCACCGCCGGCAACCCGTCCGGACGCGTGCGCGTCGTCATCCAGCCGCGCGAAGACCCGAAGGCGCCGCCCAAGCCCGCTGACGCGCCTGCCGGCCTCAAGCCGGCCGAACGTCTGTCGACGCCGTCGTCCGGGTCGCGCTGATGGCGGAGCCCCTGGCCGGCGGTGAGCGCACCGATCCGGACACCGCTCTCGCCGCCGACGCGGCTGCCCACGGCGGCGCGCCGAACGCCCCGCGCCACGACAGCCGCCTGGTCGCGCGCCATCTGCTGAAGGCCTACCACGGCCGCAAGGTGGTGCAGGACGTCTCGCTGGACGTGGCCAGCGGCGAAGTGGTGGGCCTGCTCGGCCCGAACGGCGCCGGCAAGACCACCTGCTTCTACATGATCGTCGGCCTGGTGCCCACCGACGGCGGCAGCATCGAGCTCGACGGCGTGTCGATCGCGCGGCTGCCCATCCATCGCCGCGCGCGGCTGGGGTTGTCGTACCTGCCGCAGGAAGCCTCGGTGTTCCGCAAGCTGAGCGTGGAAGAGAACATCATGGCAGTGCTCGAGCTGCAGACCGACCCGGCCGGCCGGCCGCTGGCGCGGCGCGAGCTGACGCGGCGCCTGGACGCGCTGCTGGCCGAGCTGCAGATCGAACACATCCGTTCCAATTCGGCGCTGTCGCTGTCCGGCGGCGAGCGCCGCCGCGTCGAGATCGCACGCGCGCTGGCCGGCTCGCCGCGCTTCATCCTGCTCGACGAGCCCTTCGCCGGCGTCGACCCGATCGCCGTCATCGAAATCCAGCGAATCGTGCGATTTCTCAAAGATCGGCGCATCGGCGTGTTGATCACGGACCACAACGTGCGCGAAACCCTTGGCATCTGTGACCGCGCGTATATCATTCGGGCTGGTACTGTTCTTGCTTCCGGCCGCCCGGACGAGGTTGTTCAGAACGAGGATGTCCGCCGCTACTACCTGGGCGAGCATTTCTCGATGTAGGCGGTCGAATCCCTGCCCGGCAGCCCACGGCGGCGGCCGGGGCGGCCGTCTCATTCGCGATGAAACCCTCGTTACAGCTCAAGTTATCCCAGCAGCTCGCGCTGACGCCGCAGCTGCAGCAGTCGATCCGGCTGCTGCAGTTGTCCACGCTCGAGCTGAACACGGAACTCGAGCAGATCCTGGCCGACAATCCGCTGCTCGAACGGCTCGACGATCCGCTGCAGGACTGCCTGCGCATCGCGCCGAACGGCGGGCTGGACAGCGGCCGCGGCTCGGCCGCTGAACCCGAGGCCGCGGACGGCAGCGGCGCCGGCCTGGACGGCGCGGCCGCCGGCCCGGCCGACGATGCGCCGCAGCAGGCCGGCGATTTCGATGGCGACGACGGTCGCGACGGCGACTACGGCAGCGACTGGGGCGAAGGCGGGCGCAACCGGCCCGACGACGACGGCGAGCGCGAGTACCCGCAGCTCACCGGCAACGGCCTGACGCTGCGCGAGCATCTGAACGAGCAGCTGGCCGCGACCCATTCGACGCGCCGCGGCCGCGCGCTGGTGGAGCTGCTGATCGACGCGCTCGACGACGACGGCTTTCTCGAGACTTCGCTGGACGAAGTGGCGCGGATGCTGCCCGAGGAGCTGGACATCGAGCCCGAGGAGCTCAGCGGCGCGCTGCGGCTGCTGCAGAGCTTCGATCCCCCCGGCGTGGCGGCGCGCGATCTGCGCGAATGCCTGCTGATCCAGCTCGCCCGCCGCGAGGCGCCGCCGACCGGCGATGCGCATCAGATGGCGCGGACCATCGTCGAGCATCATCTGGGCCTGCTGGCGGCCAAGGACTTCGTCAAGCTGCGGCGCGCGCTGCGCTGCGACGACGAAATGCTGCGCGATGCGCAGGCGCTGATCCGCCAGCTTAACCCCCGTCCCGGTGCGGGCTTTGCCGGCACGCAGGCCGGCTACGTAGTGCCCGATGTGATCGTGCGCCGGACGCGAAACGGCTGGACAGCCGTGCTGAATCCCGATGTGATGCCCAAGTTGCGCATCAACAACATGTATGCGCAAATCTTGCGCAAGAACAGAGGAAGCAGTTCTGGCCTGTCCGGCCAGTTGCAGGAAGCACGCTGGTTGATCAAGAATGTTCAACAGCGGTTCGAGACCATCCTGCGAGTGACGCAGGCCATCGTCGACCGCCAGCGGTCGTTCTTTTCACATGGCGCGGTCGCCATGCGGCCCCTCGTCCTGAGGGAAATCGCTGACACCTTG
This sequence comes from Burkholderiaceae bacterium, assembly GCA_050187175.1. Taxonomy (GTDB): domain Bacteria; phylum Pseudomonadota; class Gammaproteobacteria; order Burkholderiales; family Burkholderiaceae_E; genus Zeimonas. Next base: position 34,828 of record JBFWXS010000004.1, on the reverse strand, counting down.
GGTTTGCACGAATCGACGGTTTCTCGCGTCACGTCGCAGAAGTACATGCTCACGCCGTTCGGCACTTTCGAGCTGAAGTACTTCTTCGGCAGCCACGTCGCCACCGACAGCGGTGGCGCCGCGTCGAGCACCGCGATCCGCGCGCTGATCAAGCAACTCGTCGCCGCGGAGGACGCCACTCAGCCCCTGTCAGATAGCCAGATTGCCGATCTGCTCGGCGAGCAAGGGTTCGTCGTGGCACGGCGCACAGTGGCCAAGTACCGGGAATCGCTGCGGATTCCGCCCGTTTCCCAGCGCCGCACGCTGTAGCCGGCCTCGCATCGCATCCTGCGAGCCGATATCAAGGTTCATCAGTAACCGGGCGCCCGCAGGCATGCCGGGCAACCGTGAAAGGAGGATGCATGAATCTCGCCATCAGCGGTCATCACGTCAGTGTCACCCCCGCGCTGCGTGACTATGTGACCGGCAAACTCGATCGGATTCGTCGACATTTCGACCAAGTCATCGACATCAACGTCTTCCTATCGATCGATAAGCTGGTCCAGAAGGCCGAGATCACTCTTCATGTACGCGGCAAAGACCTGTTCGCCGAAGCGAGCCACGAAGATCTGTACGCCGCCATCGATTCGTTGATCGACAAGCTGGATCGCCAGATCCTGAAGTACAAGGGCAAGCGGGACGACTTCGAGCACGACGCCCTGAAGCACCAGGCACCCGCCACCTGACGACGTCGACATGCGGCAGGCCATCAACAGGCTTTTCTGCCGTCGACCGACCTGCCCGGCCCCATTGCGGGCCGGGGGGCAAGACCCTTTTCTGCAGTGCGGTATCTTTTTCTGTGGCCTTTTTGTTGCACCGCGGAAAGCAGGCCTTTTCTTTGCACCTCGCATCTATATAATTTGCCGTGCTTAGAAAATGTCCGAAGGGTCATTTCGCATGCTGCAAAGCGTCAAACCCGGCTTATGGGGCGTGACTGCGATGAATCGTTTGTCCCGGCTTTTGGCCCCCACCAACCTGGTCCTGGATCTTCCGGTGACCAGCAAGAAGCGCTTGTTCGAGCAGGTTGGTCTGCTGTTCGAGAACAACCACGGCATCGAACGCGGCAAGGTGTTCGATTCGCTGTTCGCGCGCGAGCGGCTCGGCTCCACGGGGCTGGGCGAAGGCGTGGCGATTCCCCACGGCCGCATCAAGGGCCTGAAGGAAGCGCTGGCCGCCGTCGTGCGGCTCACCGAACCGATTCCGTTCGACGCGCCCGACGGCCGCCCGGTCAAGCTGCTGGTCTTCCTGCTGGTTCCCGAAGCCGCCACCGAAGAGCATCTCGAGCTGCTGTCCGAGCTGGCCGAGCTGCTGTCCGACGCGGCCATCCGCGAATCGCTGCTGACCTGTAGCGACCCCGTGCAGATGCACCGGATCCTGAGCACCTGGGAACCGTTCCGGCCGGCGGCCTGAGCCGCGGCCCCCGGACTCCCGCCGCTTCGCTGACCTGCCGGTCCCGCCGGCCGCTCGGCGACGCATCACGATGGACGCCTCGCCGCCGCGAGACGGCGGTATGCTGTCGGGATGACCGTCTCCGTCCGCCAACTTTTCGACCAGAATCGCGACTCGCTGCAGCTGCAGTGGATCTGCGGCGAAGCCGCCGCCGACCGCGAGGTCGCGGCCAGCACCACCGAGCCGGCTGATCTCGTCGGCTATCTGAACCTCATCCACCCGAACCGCATCCACGTGTTCGGGCAAGCCGAGCTGGCCTACATCGCGCGCCTCGACGCGACGGCGCGCCGCTCGCTGCTGCGCGATCTGGTGGCCGGCCGGCCGCCGGCGCTGATCGTCGCCGAAGGCCTGTCGATCGACGCACTGCTGGACTGCGCGACGCGCGAGGGCCTGCCGCTGATCTCCAGCCCGCTCAGCGCGGCCAGCGTCATCGAGACGCTGCGCGTCTACCTGTCCAAGGCCACGGCGCAGACCTGCTCGCTGCACGGCGTGTTCATGGACGTGCTCGGCATGGGCGTGCTGATCTCCGGCGAATCGGGTCTGGGCAAGAGCGAGCTGGCGCTGGAGCTGATCAGCCGCGGCCACGGACTGGTGGCCGACGACGTGGTCGAGTTCAGCCGCATCGCGCCGCACGTCATCGAAGGGCGATGTCCGGCGCTGCTGCGCGATCTGCTCGAGGTCCGCGGCCTCGGCCTGCTCGACATCCGCACGATCTTCGGCGAGACCGCGGTGCGGCGCAAGATGAAGCTGAAGCTGATCGTGCAGCTGATCCGCCGCAGCACCATGGACGACGAGTACCAGCGGCTGCCGCTGGAAGCCCTGACGCAGGACGTGCTCGACACGCCGGTGCGCAAGGTCGTGGTGCCGGTGGCCGCGGGACGCAACCTGGCCGTGCTCACCGAAGCGGCGGTGCGCAGCACCGTGCTGCAGCTTCGCGGCTTCGACACCACCGGCGACTTCATCAAACGCCAGCGCGAATTCATGGATTCCCAGTTCTGACATGCGCGTCGTCCTGATCACCGGCATCTCGGGTTCCGGCAAATCGATCGCGATCAACGTGCTCGAGGATGACGGCTTCTTCTGCATCGACAATCTGCCGGTGCGCTTCCTGCATGAAGTCATCATGTCGCTGCAGGAGAGCGGCCACGAGAAAGTCGCCGTCTCCATCGATGCCCGCAGCGGCGACTCGGTCGCCGAGCTGCGCCAGGTCGTCAACGGGCTGGGCCGCTTCGGCCACGACGTCAAGGTCATCTTCCTGAATGCGCGCACCGACACGCTGGTGCAGCGCTATTCCGAGACCCGCCGGCGCCATCCGATGGCGCTGCGCGCCGGTAGCGGCGACAGCACGCCGACGCTGATCGAGTCGATCGAGCGCGAGCGCGAGCTGATGTCGGTGCTCGAGGACATCGGCGTCTCGCTCGACACCAGCGATCTGCATCCGAACGTGCTGCGCAGCTGGGTGCGCGACGTGGTCGGCACCGGGCGCGCGTCGCTGACGCTGCTGTTCGAGTCGTTCGCGTACAAATACGGCGTGCCGCTGGACGCCGACCTGGTATTCGACGTACGCTGCCTGCCGAATCCGTACTACAACGCCGAGCTGCGACCCATGACCGGCCTCGACGCGCCGGTCGCCGAGTACCTGGAGCAGATCCCGTCGGTGCAGCGGATGATCGAGCACATCGGCAACTTCCTGCACACCTGGCTGCCGCACTACATCCTGGAGAACCGCAGCTATCTGACCGTGGCGCTGGGCTGCACCGGCGGCCAGCATCGCTCGGTCTATTGCGTCGAGGAACTGGCGCGGCGCTTTCGCCGCATCGAGCACGTCCTGGTCCGCCACCGCGCGCTGGCCGCGCGGCAGGCGACGCTGAACTGAACGCACATCGCTTCGACGGAGCCACGGTGACAACCCGCGACGAACTGGCGATCTTTCCGCTGAACACCGTGCTGTTTCCCGGCGGTGTGCTGCCGCTGCGCATCTTCGAGGCGCGCTATCTCGACATGGTGCGCGAATGCACGTCGTCGGGCCGGCCTTTCGGCGTGTGCCTGATCACCGACGGCAACGAGGTCGGCACCGCGGCCGAGCACGAAGCCGTCGGCTGCATGGCGCGCATCGTCGATTTCGACACCGATGCGCGCGGCCTGCTCAACCTGCGCACGATAGGCGAACAGCGTTTCCGCGTGATCGAGCGGCGCATCGCCGACAATGGACTGATCCGCGCCGAGATCGAGGCGATCGCGCCCGACGCCGACGCACCGGTGCCGCAGTCGTTCGCCGGCTGCTCGACGCTGGTCCACCGCCTGGTCGATGACCTGGAAGCGCGCGAGCCCGATCCGATGCGCCGCATGATCGCCGAACCCTATGCGTTCGAGTCGGCCGTCTGGGTCGGCAACCGGCTGTGCGAGTTCCTGCCGATCCAGCCGCGGGCGCGCCAGAAACTGATGGAGCTCGACGATGCCGAGACGCGGCTGTCGCTGATCCATCAATATTTGCAGCAGCACGGCGTCATTCCCACCTGAGCCGGCGGCGCCGCGCCATGCACGGCGGCTTCACCCGGCTGAGGTTCAGCCGGGGCGCGGACGGCTGGAGCGGCCGCCTGCTCAGGCGCGTATCGGAGTCGCCAGCGCCTGCAGCAGAGTCTTGATCGGCCGCGGCAGCGCCGCGTCCGGCACCTCGTCGGGCCCCAGCCACAGCGCCGCGGGCTCGGCGAGCGCCGCGGCGCCGTCGACGTCGAACAGCACCGGCTGCGCCTGCAGCTTGAAGTGCGTGAACGTGTGGTCGAATGCCGCCAGTCGACGCGCGGCGCCGACGCGCAGGCCGAAGCGGCGCGCGATCTCGTCCGCCATATCGGCATCCGCCGCGTCGGCCGGCACTTCGGGCAGGCTCAGCAAGCCTCCCCAGATGCCGGTCGGCGGCCGGCGCTCGACCAGCACGCGCGCGCCGTCGCACAGCACCAGCAGCGTGCAGCGCCGCTGCGGCAGCGTCTTGCGCGGCCGCGGCGTGGGCAGTTCGGCCGCGTTGCCATCGCGGCGCGCGCTGCAGTCGTCGGCCAGCGGACAGGCCGCACAGGCGGGGCGGCTGCGCACGCAGACGGTCGCGCCGAGGTCCATCAGGCCCTGCGTGTACGCCTCGATGCCGTCGGCCGGCAGCTCGCGTTCGGCGATGCGCCACAGCTCCAGCTCGACCGAGCGCTCGCCCGGAAAGCCGTGCACGCCGCCGTGCCGGCAGAGCACCCGCTTGACGTTGCCGTCGAGGATCGCGGCGCGCGCGCCATAGGCGAACACGGCGATCGCCGCCGCGGTCGAGCGGCCGATGCCGGGCAGCTCGGCGAGCAGCTGCGGATCGGCGGGAAAGCGTCCGCCATGGCGCTGCACGACCTCGATCGCGCAGCGGTGCAGGTTGCGCGCGCGGCTGTAGTAGCCGAGCCCGCTCCATAGCTGCAGCACTGTGTCGACATCGGCGGCGGCCAGCGCGGCGACATCCGGAAACGTGTCGACGAAGCGCGTGAAATACGGGATGACGGTCGACACCTGCGTCTGCTGCAGCATCACCTCCGACAGCCAGATGCGATAAGCGTCGCGGGTCCGCTGCCAGGGCAGGTCATGCCGGCCGTGGCGGCGCTGCCAGTCGATCAGGCGTTCGGCGATCATAGAGGTCATGCTGGACCGCGGAGAGGAATCAAGTCGATGCGCAGCGCATCGACGAGCCGGCCATGCCGACCGGGCCATGCCGACCGGCGCCGCGGAAGCTTAGCAGGTGCCGGGCTTGGGCCTCGAGCTTGGGCCTCGAGCTTG
>JBFWXS010000004.1:3020-29445 GCA_050187175.1 Burkholderiaceae bacterium | reverse complement strand
GCTTGGGCCTCGAGCTTGGGCCTCGAGCTTGAGCCTCAGGCTTCGGCCAGCTCGCGCTCGCGCGCCGGCGCTTCGAGCAGCACGCGGACCTGGCGCGCGAACTCGTCGGCGAGCGCGATGCGCTGCTCGACCTCGACGCGCTGCCGCTCGACCTCGCCGATCTTCGCCTCCAGGCTGCCATTGGCCTCGAGAACGCGGCGCACCGAGTCCAGCCGGCGCCGAAGCTGCGACTGGTGCTCGCGGATCTGGCTCTCGATGGGGGCCATCACGGTACGCAGCCAGCTCTGGATCTCGCGCGAAGCCAGGTCGTAGACGTCCTTGATGCGCGCCGCCACCGACTCGAAGAAGCGGCGCATCAGCGCCCATTGCGAAGTCGTCAGCAGGCTCATCGCGCCGAACTGGCGGCGCTGCACCTGCTCGATCCGCTCGAGCTCGTCGAGGTAGCGCTGCACCGAGAACAGGACCGGGTTGCCCAGCGACAGGCCGTGCTCGGCGCTGAACGAGCGATACATCGCGCTCATCAGCGTCGACACTTCGTCGACCAGCCTCGCGGCCTCGCCCAGATCGGTGCGCGCCGCCGCGATCAGCGAGTCCATGCCCTCGCGCAGGCCCAGCGAGAAATGGCTGCCCTGCATCAGCTCGCGCGCGCTGCGCACGTGCCGGCGCAGCGTGTCGCGGCCGACCACCGTCTGGATCGCCTGCGAGTGCCGCGCGAACACCGCGCGCAGCCCCTGCAGGTGGCGCAGGCTCTGCTCGAACTCCTCGCGCTCGCGGCGTATGCGCGCCGCGAAATGATCCATCACGTCGCGGTTCTTGCCGCGCAGCCCGTTGAGCTCGAACAGCTGCTCGACGGCGCTGCGCCGGCGCGCGGCCAGCACGCCCGAGACCAGCGTGTGAACCGCATCGAACTCGCGCTGCACGTGCTCGCGCGCGATCTCCCACTGCTGCGGCACCAGCTCCTTGCCCAGCGCGTACTCGAGGTCGCTGATGCGGCTGCGCTTCTCCAGCGCTTCGTCGCCGGTCACGCGCGCCACCAGCGCCTTCTGCGCAGACACGGGGAAGATGCGCTCGTTCGGCAGATGCAGCGTATTGGCCACCGAGCCGACTTGGCGTGCGATCTCCAGCTGGATCTGCACCTCGTCCTTGAGCTCGTCCCACAGGCTGTCGATCTTGTTGAGCACGACGAAGCGGCCCGAGTCGTGGCACGGACTGATGCGCTCGCGCCAGACTTCGATGTCGGTGCGCGTGACGCCGGCGTCGGCCGCGAGCACGAACAGCACCGCGTCGGCGCCGGGAATCAGCTTCAGCGTCAGCTCGGGCTCGGTGCCGATCGCGTTCAGGCCCGGCGTGTCGATGATGACCAGCCCCAGCTCGAGCAGCGGATGCGGTACGTTGACGATGGCGTGGCGCCAGCGCGGGATCTCGACGCGGCCGTGTTCGTCGGCCTGCTGCATGCCGGCGCCCATGGCCGATCCGGCCGCACCGCCCCCCAGGCCTGCGCCACCCGAACCGCCGGCCTCGGCCGCCGAAGAATCGAGCAGGCCCAGCAGCTCGGCCTGCTCGCGATCGACCCAGCGCGTTTCCTGCACGCAGGCGAACGCGCGGCTCAGGCTGGACGGATCCCGCGCGTCTATCGGCAGCTCGTGCCACTGCGTGTCGTCGCTGCGCAGTTCCGACAGCGGCGTGTCGACCAGTCGCGTCTCGATCGGCAGCAGGCGGATCGAGCTGGCGCGCGTGGCGTCGTACAGCAGCTCGGTCGGGCACATCGTGGTGCGGCCCGCCGCGGACGGCACGATGCGGCGGCCGGCATCGGCGAAGAAGATGGCGTTGATCAGCTCGGACTTGCCGCGCGAGTACTCGGCCACGAACGCGATCGAGATGCGGTCGCCGGCCAGCCGCGCCGTGGCGCGCTCCAGGCGCGTCTGCAGGACGGGATCGGCCAGGCCCGCGTCTTCCAGCCAGCCGCCATAGCGCGACACGGCCTGCGACAAGGCCTGCCGCCAGCCGCCGTATTCCGCAATCCGCTCGCCGAATGCGCCCATGGTCCGCCGATCTTCTTGTGAGGTTCGCGGCATCTATAGCACAGCGATGCGCAGCCTGGCGGCGCGTTCGGCGCCATCCGCCCTGTGGCGGATTAGAGCGGGCGGACGGCGGCGGACAGAGAGGGACGGCGGAAGGCGGGGCCAGAGGCCGGCGCCGGTCACGCCCCGCCGCCGGCAAGCCGCCTCAGCGCTGGCAGGCAGGGCAGAAGAACGTCGAACGCTGCTGCTGCCGCAGCAGCCGCACCGTGGCGCCGCAGCGGCGGCACGGCTGGCCGTCGCGCCCGTAGACGAAGCAATCGAGCTGGAAATAGCCGCTGGCGCCGTCGCTGGCCACGAAATTGCGCAAGGTGCTGCCGCCGCGGCCGATCGCGTCCGACAGCGTGGCACGCACGGCCTCCGCCAGCAGCTCGTAGCGTTCGCGTCCGATGCGGTGCGCCGGCGTCGATGGGCGGATGCCGGCGCGGAACAGGCTCTCGGACGCATAGATGTTGCCGACGCCCACGACTACGGTGCCGGCCAGCAGCAGCTGCTTGATCGCCACGCGCCGGCCGCGCGTGGCGCGATACAGCAGGGCTCCGTCGAAGCCGGCGTCCAGCGGCTCCACGCCCAGGCCGACCAGCAGCGGGTGCGTACGCTCGACCGGCCCGTCGGCCGCGTCGTGCCACAGCATCGCGCCGAACCGGCGCGGATCGTTATAGCGCAGCAGGCCGTGCTCGAAGCGCAGGTCGACGTGATCGTGCGCGGCCGGCGGCGGCGGCTGACGCAGGAAGCGGAAGCTGCCCGACATGCCCAGATGCACGATCAGCGTGCCGGCGCCGAAGTCGAGCAGCAGATACTTGCCGCGCCGGCCCACGGATTGCACGCGGCGCGTCGCCAGCCGCTGGCTCAGATCGTCGGGCACCGGCCAGCGCAAGCGCGGCTGGCGCACGTCGATGCCCTGGACGGGCCGTTCGAGCACGCTGGCCTGCAGACCGCGGCGGACGACTTCGACTTCGGGCAGCTCGGGCATGGATGGCGGCGGACCTTTCGGCGGCAGGTCGGTTAACCTTGTCGCACAGTCTAATTGAACCTACTATCGATTCATGATCGCGCGCCGCACCTTCTCCGTTCGCCACTCGGCGGCGCTCGCCGCCTTGCTCGCCGCGCTGCTCGGCGGCGCCTGCGCCGGCCCGGACGGCGCCGGCCTGGGCGGTGCCGCGTCTGCTTCCCGCGACGGCAGCGCCGCCGCAAGCGGCGCGAGCCCCAGCGAGCGCAGCGCGCAGGCCGCGCCCGGCGACTCCGAGCGCCGTGACGGCAGCGGCGCGAACGCCAGCGACCAGGCCGCCGCCGATGAAGCCGCCGAAGCCGACGAGCACGCCGGCGGATCGCCGGCCGGCGAGAACATCCCGCAGGTGGAGCTGAGCCAGAAGCTGCTGTTCCAGCTGCTGGCCGCGGAGATCGCCGCGCAGCGCGGCCAGATCAACGACGCGTCGGCCACCTACCTGTCGATGGCGCGCGAGACGCGCGATCCGCGGCTGGCGCGCCGCGCCGCCGAGCTCGCGCTGGGCAGCCGCGCGCTGCAGCCCGCGCTCGCCGCCGCGCAGCTGTGGCATGAGCTGTCGCCCGATTCGCCGATGGCGACGCAGACGCTGGAAGCGCTGTGGCTGACCACCGGCCGGCTCGACGAAGCCGAACCTTTGCTGGCCAAGCGCCTCGAACGCGCGCGCGCCGACAAGCAGCTGCCGGACGCTTACAACTACGTTCAGCGCGCGCTCAGCCGCAGCCCCGATCGCGGCCCGGCGCTGGACGCGGTGCAGCGGCTGGCAGCGCCCGACCGCCAGGTGGCGGCCGCGCGGCTCGCCGTCGCGGCAATCGCCCAACTGGCCGACAAGCCGGAGCTGGCCCTGAGCGAAGCCGACGCCGCGCTGAAGCTGGAGCCGCGCAACGAGCAGGCGGCGATCGCCGCCGCGCAGTACGCAGCGCAGACCAAGGACGGAGCGCCCAAGGCGATCGCGCAGCTGCAGTCCTTCGTCCGCCGGCAGCCCAAGGCGCTCGAGGCGCGCTTCACGCTGGCCCGCCTGCTCGCGGCCGCCGATCGTCCCGACGACGCGCGCGCGCAGTTCGAGGCCGCGCTCGAGCAGGAGCCCGACAGCCCGGCCATCCTGTTCTCGATGGCGCAGCTGGCCTACCAGACCAAGCAGCTGAGCGTGGCCCAGGACTACCTGCGCCGCTACCTCGCGCTGCCGGCTCACGTGCAGCGCGACAACAATCCCGCCTATCTGTTCCTGGGCCAGATCGCCGAAGACACCGGCCGCGGCAGCGAAGCGCTCGACTGGTACGCGCAGGTGCGCCGCGGCGAGCAGTTCATGCCGGCGCTGCTGCGGCGCGCGGTGCTGATGGGCAAGCTCGGCCAGGTCGATCAGGCGCGCGAGCTGCTGCGCAGTACCAGCGTCAGCCGCACGCGCGAGCGCGCGCAGCTGACCTCGGCCGAGGCGCAGGTGCTGCGCGAGGCCAAGCGTGACGACGAAGCCTTCGAGGTGCTGTCGCAAGGGCTGCAAAGCATGCCCGAGAACGCCGAGCTGCTGTACGACCACGCGATGGCCGCCGAGCGGCTCGGCAAGCTCGACGTGATGGAGACCGGCCTGCGCAAGCTGATCGAGCTGCGGCCGGACTACGCGCACGCCTATAACGCGCTCGGCTACACGCTGGCCGACCGCAACATCCGCCTCGACGAGGCGCAGCAGCTGATCGAGAAGGCGCTCGAGCTGTCGCCGTCCGACGCGCACATCCTCGACAGCATGGGCTGGGTGCTGTACCGGCGCGGCGACTACCAGCGCGCCATCGAGTACCTGGAGAAGGCGTACCAGCAGCAGCCCGAAGCCGAGATCGCCGCGCACCTCGGCGAAGTGCTGTGGCATGCGGGTCGCACCGACGAAGCCCGCCAGCGCTGGCTGGAAGCGCGGCAGCGCGATCCGGCCAATGCGGTGCTGAAGGAAACGCTGGCCCGGCTCAACGTCGCGCTATGAACCTGCGCCGGCGGCTGACCGCGCTGGCCCTGCCGGCGCTGGCGATGCTGGCGCTGGCCGGCTGCGCGGCGCCGCCGCCGGCACCCGACCCCGACGGCGCGGCGCAATGGACCGGACGCTTCTCCGTCACCGTTCGCAGCGCCGACGCCCCCGACGAACGCTCCAGCGGCCGCTTCCTGCTGCAGGCGCTGGGCACGCGTTCGCGGCTCGAACTGTCGTCCCCACTGGGCCAGACCATGGCGCAGCTGCAGCTGGACCAGGGCCGCGCGCAGCTCAGCACCTCCGACGGCAAGCAGTTCGAGGCCGAGTCCGCCGAGGCGCTGACCGAGCAGGTGTTCGGCTGGCGCGTGCCGGTCGGCGATCTGCCGCGCTGGCTGGACGGCCGCTTCGCGACGCCGACCGAATTCGACGGGCCGCGTGTGCTGGCGGCCCGCGACGGCGGCTGGGCGATCCGCGTCGAAGCCTGGCGCGACGACGCACGGCCGGCGCGGCTGGCGCTGTCGTGGCCCGCGGACGAGAACGATGCGAGCGCCGCCGGGCGGCGGCTGAACCTGAGGCTGGTAGTGGACTCGGTGAGCGGAGGATCCGCCGCCGCCACCACCACCGCTCCGCCCGCGCAGACACCGCCGGCCACCTGCTGCGGCCCCCGATGATCGACGAGCTGCGCCAGCTACCCGCCCCCGCCAAGCTGAACCTGTTCCTGCACGTCACCGGCCGCCGGCCCGACGGCTACCACCTGCTGGAGACCGTGTTCGAGCTGATCGACCTGGGCGACCGGATCGACCTGAAGCGGCGCGACGACGGCCGGATCCTGCTGCGCACGCCGCTGCCCGGCGTACCGCCGGAGCAGGACCTGACGGTGCGCGCCGCGCGGCTGCTGGCCGAGCACACCGGCTGCCGGCTGGGCGTCGAGATCGCGGTCGACAAGCGCATCCCCATGGGCGGCGGCCTGGGCGGCGGCAGCTCGGACGCCGCGACCGTGCTGCTCGGCCTGAACCGCCTGTGGCAGCTGCACCTGAGCCGCGAGGCGCTGATGTCGCTGGCGCTGCGGCTGGGGGCCGACGTGCCGGTGTTCGTGTTCGGGCGGCGCGCCTACGCCACCGGCGTCGGCGAACGGCTGGTCGAGCTGCCGGCCGAGGCCGGCTGGCACGTGCTGGTGGCCCCGCCGGTCCAGGTGCCCACCGCCGCCGTGTTCGCCGCCCCCGAATTGACAAGAAATACCAAACCCTTCAAAATCGACGGTCTTTCGCAAAGACTTTTCGTCTACCGCGGGAAGAACGATCTCGAACCGGTGGTATGCGCGGCCTGGCCGCTCGTCGCCGAAGCGCTGGCAGCGCTGAAACGCTCGGCTGAATCGGCCGGCGTCGATGCAAGCCTGGCGCGGATGACCGGTTCGGGGGCCTGTCTCTTCTGCCCCGCTCCCGACGAAACGGTCGCCGAGGCGATCCGGCAACGGTTCGAGCGGCGATCAGGCGGGTCGGCGCCGAATGGCTCGGTTCATACCGTCCAGTCGCTGCAGCGCCATCCGTTATGCGAATGGGCGTTTGCCCGCTGATCTCACCACTGGGGAGTCGCCAAGCTGGTTAAGGCACCGGATTTTGATTCCGGCATGCGAAGGTTCGAATCCTTCCTCCCCAGCCACCTTCCAGCCGAGAGCCGCATGCTGCAGGGCTACCGCCGCCACTCGGGGGCCGCCAATCCCGACGGGCTGATGATCTTCACCGGCAACGCCAACCCGAAGTTGGCGGCCGATGTCGCGCGCCACATGAACATGAACCTCGGCAAAGCGACCGTCGGCCGCTTCTCCGATGGCGAGGTCATGGTGGAGCTGCTCGAGAACGTCCGCGGCAAGGACGTCTTCGTCGTGCAGCCGACCTGCGCGCCGGCCAATGACACGCTGATGGAAGTGATGATCATGGTCGATGCGCTGAAGCGCGCGTCGGCCGGCCGCATCACCGCCGCGCTGCCGTATTTCGGCTATGCCCGGCAGGATCGCCGCGTGCGCTCGATGCGCGTCGCGATCAGCGCCAAGGTGGTGGCCAACATGCTCGAGACGGCCGGCGTCGACCGCGTGCTGACGATGGACCTGCACGCCGATCAGATCCAGGGCTTCTTCGACATTCCGGTCGACAACATCTACGCCGCGCCGCTGCTGCTGGCCGACGTCCACAAGCAGCAGTTCGAGAACCTGCTGGTGGTCTCGCCCGACGTCGGCGGCGTCGTGCGCGCGCGCGCGCTGGCCAAGCGGCTCGACTCCGACCTGGCGATCATCGACAAGCGCCGGCCCAAGGCCAATGTGGCCGAGGTCATGAACATCATCGGCGACGTCGAGGGCCGCACCTGCGTCATCATGGACGACATGGTCGACACCGCGAACACGCTGGTGAAGGCCGCCGCCGCGCTGAAGGAACACGGCGCCAAGCGCGTGCATGCCTACTGTACGCACGCCGTGCTGTCGGGCAGCGCCGTCGCGCGGATCGCCGATCCGGCGCTCGACGAGCTGATCGTCACCGACACGATCCCGCTGTCGGCCGAAGCGCAGGCCTGCGAGAAGATCCGCGTGCTGTCCTGCGGCCAGCTGCTGGCCGAGACCATCCTGCGGATCAGCCGGGCCGACTCGGTCTCGTCGCTGTTCGTCGACTGAGGCCGCCGTCCGTCGACCGAGGCGCGCAAACTTTTTCATCGGTGTCCGGGCCGTCGGTCCGGGCGTTCATCCACCCCCCGGCAATCTGGTCGCGGACCCGGGGTCTTGAAAGGAAGTCAACATGAAAGTCGTTGCCACGACTCGTAAACAGCAGGGTTCGGGTGCGAGCCGCCGCCTGCGTCGCGCCGGCCAGGTGCCGGGTATCGTCTACGGCGGCAAGGTCGATACCACACCGGTCTCGATCGAGCACAATCCGCTGTATCACGCGCTGCGCGTCGAAGCGTTCCATTCGTCGATCCTCGACATGGAACTCGACGGCAAGAGCGAGCGCGTGCTGCTGCGCGACGTGCAATGGCACCCGTACAAGCCGCAGGTCATGCACATCGACTTCCAGCGCATCGCCGCTGACGAGAAGATCACGATCCGCGTGCCGCTGCACTTCGTCAACCAGGAAGTGTCGCCCGCGGTCAAGCTGGCGTCGGCGATCATCGGCCACGTGGTCAATGACATCGAGGTGAGCTGCCTGCCGGACGATCTGCCCAGCTTCATCGAGGTCGATCTGGCCAACCTCGAAGTCGGCAAGACGGTGCACGTCAACGACATCCAGTTCCCGAACGGCGTCACGCCGATCCTGCATGGCGGCGAGAATCCGGTCGTCGTCACCGTCACGGTGCCGGGCGCGGCCGAGGAAGAGCCCGCGCCGGCCGCCGCCGCCGCACCTGCGCCTGCCGCGAAGAAATGACGGCACGGGCCGCCGTCGCACGGCGGTCCGATCGGTCTGCGCGCCGGCCCGGTTCGTCCTGGCGGCGCGGCTCACCGGCAGCGCACCCCTCCCAGGCCCGGGCCCACGCCCGGGCCTTTTCGTTGCACTCCGTCCGCCATTGATCCCGCCGATCGAAGAACGAACACCATGAACCCCGACGCCGCCAAGATCTGGACCGGGCCCCGCTGGGCGCTCGCCGTGCTGCTGGCCGCGCTAGGCATGCTGGGGCCGTTCTCGATCGACACCTACATCCCTGCCTTCTCCGGCATCGCCAGGTCGCTGGGCGCGACGCCGGTCGAGATGCAGCAGACGCTGTCGGCCTATCTGTTCGGCTTCGCGTTCATGAACCTGTTCCACGGCGCGCTGGCCGACAGCTTCGGCCGCCGGCCCGTGGTGCTGGCCGGCGTGGGCATGTTCACGCTGGCCTCGATCGGCTGCGCGCTGGCGCCCACCATAGGCTGGCTGGTGTTCTTCCGCGCGCTGCAGGGACTGTCGACCGGCGCCGGCATCGTCGTCTCGCGCGCCGTCATCCGCGACATGTTCCCGCCCGCCGACGCGCAGCGCGTGATGTCGCAGGTCACGATCTACTTCGGCGTCGCGCCGGCGCTGGCGCCCATCATCGGCGGCTGGCTGTTCGTGCACGTCGACTGGCACGGCATCTTCTGGTTCCTGACGCTGGTGGGCGTACTGCTGTGGCTGGGCAGCTGGCGCTACCTGCCGGAGACGCTTCACCCCAGCCAGCGGCAACCGTTCCACGCGCGCCATCTGATGCGCGGCTACATGGAGCTGTGCTCGAACCCGCGCTTCCTGCTGCTGGCGCTGGCCAGCGGCGTGCCCTTCAATGGCATGTTCCTGTACGTGCTGGCCGCGCCCGAGTTCCTCGGCACGCATCTGGGGCTCGGCCCCACCGAGTTCTTCTGGTTCTTCGTGATCACCATCGGCGGCATCATGGGCGGCGCGCTGGTCAGCGGCCGGCTGGCGGGGCGCATCAAGCCGCGCCACCAGGTGCGCCACGGCTTCGTCGTCATGTTCGTGACCGCCACGGCCAACCTCATCGCCAATCTGCTGTTTCCCGCGCACGTCAGCTGGGCGCTGATCCCGCTGGGCCTGTTCGCGTTCGGCTGGGCGCTGAACGTGCCGGTGGTGACGCTGATGGTGCTGGACCTGTTCCCCGAGCGGCGCGGCCTCGCATCGTCGCTGCAGGCGGTGGTCGGCAGCGTGGCGAACGGCCTGGTCGCCGGCGTCATCGCACCCATGGTCATGCATTCGACCGTCGCGCTCGCCGCCACCTCGCTGGCGATGCTGGGCGTCGGCCTGGTCGCGTGGCTGTACCTGAAGCAGCAGTGGCCGGACGCCGTCTACGGCGATGCTCTGCGCGCCGAATAGCGCTGCAGCGGCTTGCGCGGTCCGATCGCCTTCCGGAGCGTCGGCGATCCACTATCATCTGCGTCATCTGCGAACCGCCCCCTGGGCCGCCTCCCGGAGCCGCCTGCCATGAACCTGAAAGACAAGACGCTGTTCATCACCGGCGCCAGCCGCGGCATAGGCAAGGCCATCGCGATGCGCGCGGCGCGCGACGGAGCGCGAATCGTCGTCGCCGCCAAGACCTCGGAGCCCGACCCGCGGCTGCCCGGCACCATTCACAGCGCCGCCGAGGAGATCGAGGCCGCCGGCGGCCAGGCGCTGCCGCTGGTCGTCGACGTCCGCGACGAAGCGCAGGTGCAGGCCGCGGTGGAGCAGGCCGTGCGCCGCTTCGGCGGGATCGACATCCTGATCAACAATGCCAGCGCGATCCATCCGTTCGGTGTGCTCGAGACGCCGGTCAAGCGCTATGACCTGATGATGGACGTCAATGTGCGCGGCAGCTTCGTCTGCAATCAGGCCTGCCTGCCGCATCTGCTGAAGGCGTCCAACCCGCACGTGCTGAGCCTGTCGCCGCCGCTGAACCTGGCGCCCGACTGGCTCGGACGGCACCCTGCCTACACGCTGTCGAAGTACGGCATGACGCTGCTCACGCTGGGCATCGCCGAAGAGTTCCGCGCGCGGGGCCTCGCCGCGAATGCGCTGTGGCCGCGCACGCTGATCGGCACTTCCGCGCTGCGCATCGCCGCGCAGGACCGCGCCGAACGCGCGCGCACGCCGGAGATCATGGCCGACGCGGCCTACTGGATCCTCACGCAGGACAGCCGCAAGCTGTCGGGCCAGTGCTTCCTCGACGAGCAGGTGCTGCGCGCGAACGGATGCACCGATTTCAGCGGCTACGCGGTGACGCCCGGCATAGAGCCGGACCTGGATCTGTTCGTCGACGAGTGAGCTGCCGCGCGCGGTGAACGGCGTCGGGGGCACCGCCCCCTCGAATCAATAGACGTCGCGGCGGTAGCGGCCTTCGTCGCGGAGCTGGTCCACGGCCTCGTCGCCGAGAATCCGGCGCAGCGACGCATCGACGCCGCCGGCCATGCCCTGCAGGCTGCCGCAGACGTAGATCGCCGCGCCGTCGGCGACCCATTCGCGCAGCCTGTCGGCGCTGCGGTCTATGCAGTCCTGCACGTAGAGGCGTTCGGGCTGATCGCGCGAGAACACGCGGTCGGCCCGCTCGAGCACGCCGGTGTCCAGCCAGCGCTGCACCTCGTCGGCGTACAAGTCGTCATACGCCTGCTGCCGTTCGCCGAACACCAGCCAGCACGGCCTGCCGCCGGCGGCCGCGCGCTCCTTCAGCAGCGCGCGCAAACCGGCCAGCCCCGAGCCGTTGCCGACCAGGATCAGCCGCCGCTGCTCGTTGCCGGCGAGCCGGAAGCCGCGATTCGGATGCAGCCGCAGCTCGACCGCGCCGCCCTCGGGCAGGTCCTGGCACAGCAGGAACGAGCCGAGGCCCGGCGTGCCGTCGGGCCGCCGCTGCGCGCGAACCAGCAGATGCAGCCGGCCGTCGGACGGCAGCGATGCGATCGAGTAGTCGCGCGGATGCGCAGGGTCGGCCGGCACGCGGATCTGCGCCAGATCGCCGGCCTGCCACTGCGGCAGCTCGGCCCCGGAGACGGGCACCAGCTCGACGTGAAACATCGGCTCGCCGCTGCTGCCCGGATTGAGCAGCCGGCGCTCGCACAGCCGCCACGGCTCGAACGGCGCCGCACCCCAGCCCGCGCTGGAGCCGTCATCGGTCGTTTCGGCATCGCCCACGTCGATACCGGCGAGGTTCGCAAGCTGCTCCTGCCAATGGCGCAGCCCCGGCTCCGCGGCATTGTCGACGTCCACGCGCTCGAACAGCGGCTGCGCGCCCTGCCGCGCCAGCCACTGATCGAGGCTGCTCCCGAAGCCGCAGAAATTGGCATAGGCGCGGTCGCCTAGCGCCAGCACCGCGTAGCGCAGATCGTTCAGCGCCGTATTGCCGCTCATGACGCGGCGCGCGAAGGTGCTGGCACTGTCCGGCGGATCGCCTTCACCGTAAGTACTGACCACGAACAGCGCACGCTGGAATCCGCCGAGCTGCTCGACGCGCAGCTGACCCAGCGCCGACAGCTGCACCGGCACCCCGGCAGCGCGCAGCAGCCGCGCCGACTGCCATGCAAGCTGCTCGGCGAAACCGGTCTGGCTCGCGAAGGCCACCAGCACCTTGTCACGGCCGTCGCCGGCCGGCGCCAGGCCCGCCGCTTCACGCTCCGCGCTTCGGCGGCGCAGGCGCTCGCGGATCACCACGGCGGCGCACAGCGCGCCCCAGCCGAGCACGACCAGCGCAGCGGCCAGCAATCGGACCGGATCGTCGGTCATGCTTCAGGATTCCGGAATAGGAAAAGGACGAAGACGGGAACGGGAACGGAAACGAAGCGCATCGGACCCCGCTTCAGGTCAGGCCAGCAGGGCCGCGAACGGCGCCGTCAGCAACGTCTCGGGGCCGTCGGCGCCGCGCCGCACGAAGGCCGCGGCCAGGCCGTGCCGGCAGGCGTAGTCATAGCCGTCGATCGGACCGAGCACGGTCAATGCAGTGGCCAGCGCATCGGCATGCATGCATTGCTCGTGCACGACCGTGACCGACGCGAGCGCATCACTCACGGTACGGCCGCTGCGCGGATCGATCGTGTGCGAATGCCGGCGGCCATCGCTGACGAATGCGTGCCAGGCATCACCGGACGTGGCGATGGCGCCGTCCAGAGCGATCACGGGCGCCGAGCTCTCGGCATGGGCACCACCGCCCGTACCGCTGTCCGTACCGCTGCCCGTGCCGCTGCCCGCATTGCTGCCCGTGCCGCTGCCCGCCTCCGCTGCCGCGGTGGCGCGCGCCGCAGCCGGCCACGCATCGACGGCGACGCGCCACGGCTGGCCGTCCGCGCGCCGGCCGCGCGCCTTCAGCTCGCCGCCGATCTCGACCAGCGTGTCGCCGTAGCCGGCCGCCGCCAGTTCGCGCGAGACGAGATCGACCGCATAGCCCTTCGCGATACCGGATAGATCGAGCGCCACGCCGCCCGGCTGCAGCAAGCGCCGCGCCGCGACGTCGAGCTTCAGCCGCTGCCAGCCCGTGCGTGCCAGTGCCCGCTCGATCTCCCCGTCCGCCGGCGGCACGCCGCGCCGCGCCGCGGGCCCGAAGCCCCAGGCGGCGACCAGCGCGCCCACGCTGGGGTCATAGCTGCCGCCGCTGCGCCGGGCCAGGTCCAGCCCATGGCAGACCACCTCGAACAGCTCGGCCGGCAGCTCGCACCACTGGCCGGCAGGCGCGGCGTTGAACCGGCTCAGGTCCGAAGCCGGCTCCCAATTGCTCATCTGGTCCACGACGAGACCGAGCGCATGCTCGATGCGCCCGCGCAAGGCGTCGACCGGCGCCGTCGGCGAACCGACCAGGCTCACCGACCAGCTCGTGCCCATCGTCTGCCCGGCAAGCCGGTGCATCAGCCGCGGCGCGGCGAACGATGCACTGACCCGCGCCGCCGGCGGCGACACGACAGCGGGAACGGCCCCGGCAGCGGCGAACATGCGGAACCCTCGCGGACCGAGCTTAACGCCGCGACAGCTGCGGCTGCGGCAACGACGACGACGGCAAATGCAAGGGCATTACTGCGCCATCACCTCGAGCGTCGCCGTGTAGGCCATGCGGCGCTTGTTCGCCTGCGGCACCGAGGTCTTCGTGTCCTCGGCATCGGCATCGATCCAGTACATGCCCGGCTGCGGCCATTTCACCGAGAACTGGCCATTGGCGTCGGTCTTCACCTTGATCGCATCGACCTTGTCGCGATAGCGGCTGCCGCCGGAGACCATCGTCACCTCGATGTCGGGTGCCGGCTTGCCGTCGACCTGCAGCTTGAAGGTCGCCGCCTCGCCGCTGAACAGATCGTTCGGATGCGTGACCGGCACCAGCTCCAGCCCGACATTGGTCGGCACCAGCTTCGACGGTTTGCCGACGGTGACGAAGGTCTCCAGGCGGCTGATCGATTCGGTGACCACCAGCTCTTCGGCATTGGCGGGCAGATCCTTCAGCGTGGCCGCCGTGCCGCGCCAGCGCTTGCGTTCGCCGTTCACCTTGTACGACGCGGACAGGCCCTGGTTGGCGATCGCCAGCCGATAGGTGCCGGCCTTGGCCAGGTTCACGTCGAACACGCTGCGCAGCTTGCCGCGGTGGATGTTCTCGGGCGCGATGCTGCTGCCGTCCGGCGCGGTGATCGCCAGATTGTCGAGCCGCAGCGGCTGATGGTTGAAATAGAAGAAGTCATTGGCCACGGCCGCATCCACCGTGATCCACTGCGGCGACGACATTACAGTCGACGACGGCACCATCCAGAAGTTGTGCGCTTGCGCGCCGGGCAGGTACAGGGCGGCGGCCAGGGTTGCGGCGGCCAGACCGAATCGGCGGTTCATGATGGACTCCTCGTCAGATGGGGATGAATCACGGTTTCAGTTCGAGCACGATCTCGCCGAGCTCGCTGTTGCCTTGCGCTTGCAGTGTCTGCGCCTTCGTCGGCGGCCACTGGAAAGGGATCTGCAGCAGTTCGCGGCCGCCGACTTCGCGCGAGGCCTCGACGAACAGTTTGTATTCGCCGGGCGCCAGCTTGCCCAGCGGCGGCGACGCGTCGCTGAACGACAGCTTGTGCTTGCCGACCGGACGCGTCGCACTGCTGACGCCGTCGACCGGCATTTCCAGGCCGCGGCCGGAACGGCGCCACCATTGGCGCATGTCCTTCAGCCACTTCGTGCCTTCGTTGTTGCGCATCTTCAGCGCATACCAGACGGCCAGGTTGGCGGCGACGCTCTGGTCCGCGCGCTCGACCCATAAGGCCACGTACGGACGGTGGTACTCGGCGACGCTCAGGCGCGGAATCTCGATGCCGACGTTGAGGTCGGCCGCGATGGCCGGTGCGCCGACTAGCGCGGTGAAGGCCACGGTATAGCGGATACGCATGCTTGGCTCTATGGGTGGAGGAGAAGGAGGATCAGTGGATGAAGAGGATCGCCAGCAGCACCGGCAAGGCCGCTCCGAAGCCGACCAGCGGCCAGGTGCTGGGGCGGTTGCTCGCGTGCAGCTTCAGGATGAACAGGCCGGTGACGGCGAAGACCAGACAGATGACAGCGAAGACGTCGATGAACCAGGCCCAGGCAGTGCCGGTATTGCGGCCCTTGTGCAGATCGTTCAGGTACGAGATCCAGCCGCGCTCGGTCAGTTCGTACTCCACGTCGCCGCTGTCCACGTCGATGCGCACCCAGGCGTCGCCGCCCGGCCGCGGCAGCGGCAGATAGACTTCGCCGTCGGCCCATTCCGCCTCGCGCCGGCCGGCATTGACCGACAGCTCGCTCTTCAGCCACTGGCGCAGCGCATCGGGCAGCGGTGCCTTGCGCGGTTCGCTGCCGCTCTCGGCGCGGCCGGCGCCGCCGGTCGCCGCACGCCGGGCCGTCGCACTCTCGGCCGCCGCGCGCTCGGCGGCTTCGAGCTCAGCCCGCAGCGGCTGCGGCAGCTGCGCTTCACGATTCACGACCTTGGGATGGGCTTCGATGTCCGCGGCATGGTTCAGCGTGATGCCGGTGACGCTGAACAGCAGCAAACCGACGAGCGCCGCCGCCGCGCTGATCCAGTGCCATCGATGCAAATGCCGTAGCCACCAGGCTCGGCGGCCATCGGACTTGGTTCGTTCCATGCGCGTTTATTGTCGGCGAACAACTATTGATTATAACACCACGAATAACAATGATTCGCATTTGAAAATCAACTGAAGGGCCGCGCCCACCTGCTGCGCGCAGGCCCCCGCCATCGCAGGCTCAGCGCGACGCGGCCGATACCCCCGGCACGACCACCGACTGCAGGCCCGCCGCCACCGGCGCAGGCGCTTCCCAGCCGCCGCCCAGCGCCTTGAACAGATCGAGCGCCGAGGCCAGCCGCGCCTGTCGGATCTGAGCCAGCTGGTCCTGCGCCTGGAACAGCGTGCGCTGCGCGTCGAGCACCGACAGCAGCTCCTCGGCGCCTTCCCGGTAGCGCAGCTCGGCGAGCTGCAGCGTGCGCTGCGCCTCGCCGATGATCGCGGTCTGCGAAGCTTCCTGCCGTGCATTGCGCGACGCATTCGACAGCGCATCCTCGACCTCCTTCAGCGCCGTGAGCACCGCCTTGCGATAGCTCTCGACCAGCTCGCGGCGGCGCGACTGCACCGCTTCGACCTGGTTGCGCAGCCGGCCGCCATCGAACAGCGTCTGCGCGATCGACGCGGCCAGGCCGACACTGAACACGGGATTGGACAGCGACAGCAGCGCACTGCTGGCCAGTCCGCTGGAACCGCTCAGCTGCACGCTGGGCAGCAGTGCGGCCCGGGCCGCGGCCACGTTCGCATCGGCAGCCGCCAGCTGCGCCTCGACACTGGCCAGATCGGGCCGCCGCGTCAGCAGCTCGGACGGCAGACCGGCCGAGATCGACGGAATGCCCAGCACGAACAGCGCGTCGTTGCTGACGCTGAAATCCTGCGGCGCGCGTCCGAGCAGGATGGCCAGCGCCGACCGCGTCTGGCTCAGCTGCGTCTGCAGCGGCAGCAATGAGGCGCGCTGCGACAGGACGGTGGTCTGCTGCCGCGACACGTCGAGCGCGGAGGCCACGCCGTTGCGATAGCGGACGTCGACGATCGTCAGCACGCGTTCGGCGATGGCCAGGTTCTCGCGCGCGATCCGCAGCCGCTCCTCGAGCGCCGCCAGCTGGAACCAGGCGCTGGCGACCGCCGCCGACAGCGACAGCCGCGCCGTCTCGAAGTCGTAGCGGCTGCCGGCAAGCGAAGCCTGCGCCGCGTCGACATTGGCGGCGAGCCGGCCCCACAGGTCCAGCTCGTAGCTGATGCCCAGCGAAGCGCTGGTCGATTCGCTGCCGTCGCCATTGGCGCGGCGCGCCGAGCTGCCGCCGCTCGCGCTGACCGCGGGCAGCAGCGAAGCCCCGGTGTTGCGCAGCTGCAGCTCGGCCTGGCGGACCCGCTCGGCGGCGATCCGCAGATCCGGGCTGCCGGACAGCGCTTCGTCGATCAGCAGGCCCAGCTGCGCCGAGCCGAAGCTGCGCCACCAGTCTCGCGTCACCGGCGCCGTCGCCCCCGAGACCGCGGTCTCGGGTTCGTTCCAGGCGGTCGGCATCGGCAGCTCGGGCCGCGTGACCGGCTCGGTCACGGCGCAGCCGGCGAGCACGGCCGCCGCGGCCGCGGCCAGCGCGCCCCGCACCAAGCGATGTTCAGCGAACAGATTCATGCAGTCGGCCCCCTTCATTCCGTCGCCAGCGCCACCACCGGATCCAGCCGCGCCGCCTTGCGCGCCGGCAGGTAGCCGAAGATCAGCCCGGTGGCGAATGCGCAGCCGAAGGCCAGCATCACCGGCGCGCTGGAGAACTGCACCGGCGTCCCGAAGGCGCCGATCACCGCCGCCGCACCCAAGCCGCCGACGACGCCGATCGCACCGCCGATCGACGAGACCACCAGAGCCTCGATCAGGAACTGCTGCAGGATGTTGCGAGTGCGCGCGCCGGTGGCCATGCGGATGCCGATCTCACGCGTGCGCTCGGTGACGTTGACCAGCATGATGTTCATCACGCCGATCCCGCCGACCAGCAGCGAGATGGCGGCGATCGAACCGAGCAGCACCGTCATCGTGTTCTGCGTCTCCGACACGCTGTCGATCAGCGAGGCCATGTTGCGGATCTGGAAGTCCTCGACGCCGTGCCGTTCGAGCAGCAGCTTGTGCACCGCCGAGTGCGTCTCGTCGATCTGCCCGGTGTCGTCGACCGCCACCGTCACATTGCGCAGGAAGCGCTGGCCGAACAGCCGCAGGCTGCCGGTCGGATACGGCACGAGGACGATATCGTCCTGGTCCTGCCCCATCGGCGAGGCGCCGCGCACGCTCATCACGCCGATAACCTGGAACAGGATGTTGTTGATCAGAACGTGCTGTCCGAGCGGATCGGCGCCGGGGAACAGCGCGTCCGCGACGGTCTTGCCGAGCACCGCCACGGTCGCGTAGCTGCGCTCGTCGTCCTCGGTGAAGAAGGTGCCGCGCGCGACCTGCCAGTTGCGTGCTCGCGGCAGGGTCGCCGACGTGGCGTTCACCTCGGTCGCATGATCCTGGCCGCCGTAGCGCAGCGTCACGCTGCCGGTCTGCTCGGGCACGGCGGCCAGGATGTTCGGCAGCGCCGCCAGCGCGCGCGCGTCGTCGGCCACCAGCGTCGCCGGCGTGCCGCGGCCGCGCTGGTTCGGCGCACCGGGACGCACCAGCAGCAGATTGCTGCCCATCGCGCTGATCCGGTCGACCACCGTCTGCTTCGCGCCATCGCCGATCGCCAGCATCGCGATCACCGAACCGACGCCGATGACGATGCCCAGCAGCGTCAGGACGGAGCGGAACAGGTCGGCGCGCAGCGCACGCAGCGCCGTGCGCGTCGCCTCGCCCACGTCGGCGAACGGCGTGGCGCGCTCGCGCGGCGCCGAGAACGGAATGGCGCGCTCGGCGCGCGCGGTCTGCGGGCCGGCATCGGCGGTGATGCGGCCGTCGCGGATCTCGATCACGCGGTCGGCGTGCTCGGCCACCTCGGCCGCGTGCGTGATCAGGATGACCGTATGGCCTTGCGCCGACAGCTCGGCCAGCAGCTTCATCACTTCGGCGCCGCTGCGGCTGTCCAGCGCACCGGTCGGTTCGTCGGCCAGGATGATGCGACCGCCGTTCATCAGCGCGCGCGCGATCGACACCCGCTGCTGCTGGCCGCCGGACAGCTGGCTGGGCCGATGCCCGAGCCGTTCGCCCAGGCCGAGCAGCGTCAGCAGCTCGCGCGCGCGGTCGCGGCGCTGCGCCGGCGGCACGCCGCGGTAGATGGCGGGCACCTCGACGTTCTCGGTCGCGGTCGCATTGGCGATCAGGTTGTAGCTCTGGAACACGAAGCCGAAAGCCTCGCGCCGCAGCTGCGCCAGCTCGTCGCGGTCGAGCGCCGACACGTCGCGCCCCATGAAGCGATAGCTGCCCGAGGTGGGCCGGTCGAGGCAGCCGAGGATGTTCATCAGCGTCGACTTGCCCGAGCCCGAAGCCCCCATGATCGCGATGAACTCGCCCGGGTAGATCTTCAGGTCGATGCCGTGCAGCACCTGCACCGCCAGCTCGCCGCTGCGGTAGGTCTTGGTGACGCCGGACAGATCGATCAGCGGCTGCGGCGCATCGCCGCGCGATGCCAGCGGTTCGGGGACGGGCGCCGCCGCACGGGGCATGGGACCGTCATGCGCGCCGCCGAGGTCTTCGGCGTGGGTCCCGATGTACGGTTCGCTCGCGCGCTGCGGCGAAGGCAGGTCGCGCTTCATCTAGCGCCCCAGCCGAGGACCGCCGAGCATGCCTGGCGGGCCGCCCGGACCCGACGGCTGCGCCGCGCGCTGCGCCGGCGCGGCCGATCGCGCGCCGGTCACGATGCGCTCGCCTTCCTGCAGGCCCGACAGCACCTGGGCCTGCACGCGATTGCTGACGCCGATCATGATCTGCCGCTCGCTGATCGAGCCGTCTTCGGCCACCACCTTCACCATCGCCCGGCGCGGGCGCATGGCTTGCGAACGACCCTGCTCGTCGCGGCGCGCGTCGGCGCCGGGCCGCTGCGGGCCGGAACGTTCCGTGGCGCGTTCTCCGGTGCGTCCTCCGGTGCGCTCTGCGGTGCGTTCTCCTGTGCCGGGGCCAGTGCCGGAGCGCGGCCCGGACCGGGCTTCGCTGCGCTCGGCGGCGCGGGAGCGCTCGCCCTCCGCCCGCGGCGGGTTCGATGCCGATGCCGATGCCGATGCCGATGCCGATGCAGGCGCCGCCGCAGCGGCCGAAGTCGGGCTCGCGGTGACCGGCGCGGATGAGCGCGGCACGCCGCCCTCGCGCGGTCCGGCAGTGCCCGCTGCGCCTGCAGTTGCTGTGCCCGGGCCTGCTGCGCCCCGGCCTGCTGCGCCTGGACCGGTTGCGCCTGGACCCGCTGCGCCCGGGCCTACCGCGCCCGCACCTGCCGCCGCCGCGCCCGTCCCACCCGCGCCGCGCGTCTCCTCCGGCCGCGCGCCGCGCTGCGGCCTGCCGCCCAGCGACAGCGCCGACATGGGCACCACCAGCGTGTCGTGAGCGGCCGCCGCGACGAAGAACACCTGCGCCGTCATCTGCGTCATCAGCGACTGGTTCTGGTTGGGCACATCGAACAGCGCGTTATAGAGGACCACATTGTTCTGCACCACCGGCGTCGGCTCGACCTTCTTCAGCTCGCCCTCCCAGCGGCGGCCCTGCCCGCCCAGCGTCGTGAAGTACGCCGGCATGCCCAGCGACAGGCGGCTGACGTCCGCCTCGGAAACCTGCGTCTGGACAGTCATCGTCGACAGGTCGGCGATGCGCAGCAGCGTCGGCGCCTGCTGGTTCGTGTTCAGCGTCTGCCCCTGCCGCGCGGTGATCGACACCACGGTGCCGGCCATCGGGGCGTAGATGCGCGCATAGTTCAGATTCGCCTCTTCGGCCCGCAGCGAGGACTCGGTCTGCTCGATCTGCGCGCGCAGCGCCTCCAGCTGGGCGCGCGCCGACTGCAGCGAGGCCTGCGCGTTCTGCAGCGCCTCTTCGGTCGTGGCGTCGGCCGCCTTCAGGTTGGTCTGCCGCTTGAAGTTGATCTCGGCCAGCGTCAGCTGCGCCTGGCGGTCGAGCAGCTGAGCGCGCTGGTTGCGCAGCTGCGCCCGGCTGGCATCGACCTTGGCGGCATACAGCGTCGGATCGATCTCGGCCAGCAGATCGCCGTTCTTCACCACCGAGCCGACCTCGACGTGGATCTTCTTCAGCTGCCCCGACACCTGCGCGCCGACGTCGACGTAGTCGCGCGGCTGCAGCGTGCCGATGGCGGTGACCAGGTCCTCGACGTCGCCACGCTGGACGACGCTGGTCAGCAGATCGCGGCTCGGATCGGGCGGCGTGGACCACTTCTGCCAGCCCCACCAGCCGCCGCCGGCCAGCGCGGCCAGGACCAGCAGCGTGGTCCCCCAGCGCAGCGCGCGGCGCAGGCCGCGGCCGGCGCGGGGGGAGGCAGCGGGGGAGACGCCGGTACTCGTATCAGGGTGTGTCATGGCGGCTTCGTGCGAACATGGCCGAAGTGTGGCGGCCAAATTCCGAAGCACTGAGGAAAGATCGTGCACGAAATGTGGCAGCCGGTAAGCGGATCATTCGGTGCACAAAGCTTGCGCGTTTCAACGGTACGCTTCGGATCATGGCAGCAGAACCCATCGCCTCCGGCAGCTTCGTCGAACGCGCCGCGCCCGCCCGCGGCTGGGGCCGGCTCGACCGCCTGCGCGTCAAGCTGTTCGCCGCGATCGCCGGTGCCAATGTGGCCCTGGCGCTGGTCGCCTACGGCGTGTTCAGCTGGAGCTTCGACCAGGGCTTCGTCGAGTACCTGAACCGCGCCGACGAAGCGCGGCTCAGGCCGCTGATCAGCAGGCTCGCCGAGATCCACGAACAGCGCGGCGGCTGGGCCTGGCTGGCCGAGGACACGCGCCGCTGGATCGACACCACGCGCGCGGTCATCGGCGCGCCGCGGTCGCGGCGCGATGCACCGCCGCCGCCGGACACTGCCGGGCAAACAGCTCCGGGCGCCGCGGACACCGCGGCGAACGGCGGCGCAGCGGCCGCCTCTTCGGGCACGCCTTCGGGCACGCCTTCCGGCAACTCTTCGAGCACCTCGACGAGCACGCCCGCGAGCCCCTCGACGAGCACGCCTCCGAACACCTCGTCGAGCGCCTCTTCGAGCACACCGTCAGCCGCGTCCCCGGCGGCCTCCGCCCCGCCGCGCCAGACCGACCCTCTGTGGACGATCGATCCGCGCCTGATGCTGTTCGACGCGCAGCGCAAGCTGCTGATCGGCCGCGCCGAGATGGCCGACGAAGCAGTCCTCAAGCCGATCGCCTCGACCTCGGGGGCAACCATCGGCTACCTGGGCTACGTGCCCAGGCTGAAGATGGTGGAGTCGCTCGAAAAGGTCTACTCGGCGCAGCAGAACCGCAAGTACGCCGCCATCGGCGCCGGCATGCTGGCCGCCGGACTGCTCGTCGGCGCGCTGCTTGCCTACTGGCTGTCGCGGCGGATCCGCGTGCTGGCCGACGGCGCGGCCTCGCTGATCCACGGCGACTACACGGCGCGGATCGCCGTCGCGGGCCATGACGAACTGGCGCAGCTCGCGGCCGACTTCAACCGGCTGGGCGGCACACTCGACGCCGCGCGCCGCGCGCGGCAGCAATGGATCGCCGACATCGCGCACGAGCTGCGCACGCCGCTGGCCGTGCTGCGTGCCGAGATCGAGGCGATGCAGGACGGCGTGCGCCCGCTGGACATGCGCGGCCTGGGCGCGCTGGCGCAGGACGTCGCGCGGCTGTCGCGGCTGGTCGAGGACCTGCATCTGCTGTCGATGTCCGACCTGGGCGCGCTCAGCTATCACCGCGAACCGCTCGACCTGGGCGAACTGATAGACGAGGTGGTGGGCGGGCAGGCGCCGCTGCTGCGCGACGGCGGCATCGAACTCGACTGCTCGCTGGCCGACGACGTACGCGTGCTGGCCGACGGCACGCGGCTGGCGCAGGTGTTCGGCAATCTGCTGCAGAACACGCTGCGCTACACCGACGCTCCAGGCCGCCTGCAGATCCGGCTGACGCAGCGCGACGGACAAGCCGAGATCATCTGGCAGGATTCGGCGCCCGGCGTGCCGCCGGCCGACCTGCCGCGCCTCACCGACCGACTGTTCCGCGTCGATGCGTCGCGTTCGCGCGCCGGCGGCGGCTCCGGGCTGGGACTCGCGATCGCCGCGGCCATCGTCGAAGCGCACGACGGCCGCCTGCAGGCGCAGCCCAGCCCGCTGGGCGGCCTGCGCTGGGTACTGCAACTGCCCTGCATCGACGGCAAGGGCCGCCATGGCTGAACGCATCCTGATCGTCGAAGACGAAGACCGCATCGCCGAAGTCCTGCGCGACTATCTGGTCAGCAACGGCTATGACACGCACCGCCTGGCGCGCGGCGACCTGGTCGAGGACTGGGTGCGCCGCGAAGGCGCCGACCTGGTGCTGCTCGACCTGATGCTGCCGGGGCGCAACGGGCTGGAGATCTGCAAGGCACTGAAAAGCTTCTCCGACACCGCGATCATCATCATCACGGCCCGCGTCGAGGAGATCGACCGGCTGCTGGGGCTGGAACTGGGCGCCGACGACTACATCTGCAAGCCCTTCAGCCCGCGCGAGGTGGTGGCACGCGTCAAGGCCGTGCTGCGCCGGACGCGCGGTTCGGCGGCCGGTGGAGCCGGAGGCACCGGCGCGGCCACAGCGGAGGGCGGAGGCGCCGGCGGCAGTCCCGGCTCGAGCCCCGGCGGCGGCCTGACGCTGGACGAAGCGGGCTGGCGCGCACTGATCGACGGGCGCGACCTGGCACTGACCGCGGTCGAGTTCCAGCTGCTGAAAGTGCTCAGCGGACAGCCCGGGCGCATCTTCACGCGCGAGAAGCTGATGGACGCGATGTATAACGATGAACGCATCGTCGCCGACCGCACCGTGGACAGCCACATCAAGAAGCTGCGCCGCAAGATCGCCGACGCGGCCCCCGGCCGCGAGCTGATCCACTCGGTGTACGGCGTGGGCTACAAGTTCGAGCCGGACTGAGCGCCCGGACGCACGCCGGGAACACACGCCAGAGGCGCGCCCGCAAGCATCCCGCGGCCCGGCGCCCCGCCGCAGCGGCGTGCATTACACTTCGACCCTGGCCGCTCCGCTTCCTTCCTGTCACGCCACCATGAACGGCATCCGCCTGATCGTCGGCCTGGGTAATCCGGGCTCCGAACACGAACATGACCGGCACAACGCCGGCTTCTGGTTCGTCGATGCGGTCGCGCGCGCGCACGGCGGCATGCCGGCCCGGGAAGCCAAGTTCTTCGGCGAAGTGGGCAAGACCACGATCAGCGGCAAGCCGGTCTATCTGCTCAAGCCCGGCACCTACATGAACCGCTCGGGCCAGGCCGTGGCCGCGCTGGCCAATTTCTACCGGATCGCGCCCGACGAGATCCTCGTCGTGCACGACGAGCTCGACCTGCCGCCGGGCCAGACGAAGATGAAGAAAGGCGGCGGCCACGCCGGCCACAACGGCTTGCGCGACATCCAGGCGCGCCTGGGTAGCGGCGACTTCTGGCGGCTGCGGCTGGGCATCGGTCATCCGCGCACGCTGCAGCTGAACCAGGAGGTCGTCGACTACGTGCTGCATCGGCCCAGCCGCGAGCATCAGCAGTTGATCGACGACGAGATCGACCGCTCGCTGGCCATCCTGCCCGACGCGGCGGCCGGCAACACCGAAGCGGCGATGATGAAGCTGCATACGCGGCCGCGCGCATAGCGCCGGTCAGTGCCGGCCGGGCGTCCCCGTGACGCCCCCGGATCAGTGGCTCAGATTCGCGATCCCCGCCAGCACATGCCCCGCCGGCCCGGCCAGCGCCGCCGACTCGCAATGCCCGGCCTGGTCGTCGAAGAAGAAGTCGGGCTCGAACTCGCGCAGGAACGGCCCCTTGGCGAGCCCGCCGAGGAACATCGCCTCGTCGACCTCTATGCCCCAGTCCATCAGCGTGCGGATCGCGCGCTCGTGCGCCGGCGCGCTGCGCGCCGTCACCAGCGCCGTGCGGATCCGCATCGGCGCATCACGCGCCGCATCGTCGCTGTCGCGCTGCAGCCGGTGCAGCGCTTCGAGCAGCGGCTTGAAGGGACCCGGCGGCAGCGGCCGCGCGACATGGTCGGCCTCGTGCCGCTGGAACGCTTCGAGGCCGCCATCCTGGAACACGCGCTCGGACTCGTCGGAGAACAGCACGGAATCGCCGTCGAACGCGATGCGCAGCTCGCCCGGATACGACTCGGACGCGCGCACCGAATCGGGAAACACGCGCGCCGCCGGAATGCCCGCGGCCAGCGCGTCGCGCACGTCGTCGGCATTGGCCGACAGGAACAGGTTGGCCTTCAGCGGCGCCAGATAACGCCACGGCGCCCGCCCACGCGTGAACACGCCGCGCTCCAGCCGCAGCCCCGCCTGCTGCGCCGAACGGAAGACGCGCAGTCCGCTGACCGGATCGTTGCGCGACACGACCACCACCTCGATGCGCCGCTGCGCCTCGGCGAGTTCATCGGCATCGAAGCGCAGCAGCTTGCGCACCAGGGCCAGCGCCACGCCGGGCTGCGCCGTCACGTCGAGACGGGCACGCTGCAGCGCCATGTAGGCCGTGTCGTCATTGCGCTCGAAGACGAGGTTCTCCTCCTCGAAATCGAACACCGCCCGCGACGAGATCGCGACGACCAGCTTTCCGTCGAGACTTGCAGGCATAGGACGCGCTCACAGCCTCCGCGCCATGCCGCGGTCGCGGCCGGCGCGGCGGATCATCACAGATCGAGCACCAGCTTCGGCGTCTTCGAGCCGGAGCAGCAGACCATCATGACCTTGTTCGAGGCCTGCTCCTCCTTCGTCAGCACCAGGTCGCGGTGATCCGGCACACCCTCGATGACGCGCGTCTCGCACGATGCGCAGACCCCTTCCATGCACGAGTAAGGCACGTCGACGCCGGCATCGAGCAGCACGTCGAGGATGGTCTTGCCCTCCGGCACCTCGACCGTCTTGCCACTGCGCGCCAGCTCGACCACGAAGCCGCCGCTGGTCGACGGCGCTTCCTTGGCGGTGAAGTACTCGACGTGCACGCGCTCGGACGGCAGGCCGGCCGTGGCCGCCTCGTACGCCGCCAGCATCGGCAGCGGGCCGCAACAGTAGAAGTGCGCACCCTCGGGCGACTCCGCGACAACTTTCTCCAGCGACAGGAACTGCCCGTTCGCCTGGTCATCGAAATGCAGCTGCAGCGTGCCGACCTTGGAATTCGCCTGCAGCGCGGTCAGTTCGTCGACGAACGCCGCCGACGCCCGGTTGCGCGCGCAGTAGTGCAGCGTCCAGGGCTGCCCCAGCGATTCGAGCCGGCGCAGCATGCACAGCATCGGCGTGATGCCGATGCCGCCGCCGATCAGCACCGAGTGCGGCGCCGCCTCGTTCAGCGGAAAGTTGTTGCGCGGCGCGCTGATCTGAAGAACGGTGCCGACCTTCAGCGTGTCGTGCATCAGCCGCGAACCGCCCCGGCTGTTGCGATCGCGGTTGACGCCGACCACGTAGCGATCGTTCTCATCCTGCGAGTTGCACAGCGAATAGCTGCGCACCAGCCCGGTAGCCAGATGCAGATCGATGTGCGCCCCGGCCTTGAACGGCGGCAGCGGCCGTCCGTCGGTGGTGCGGAACTCGAAGGTATTGACGCCGTCGGCCTCGTAGCGGATGGCGCGCAGTTGAACGGGGAAAAGTTCCATGGTGTGCCGTGAGTACAGGCCGCTCATCCGGCCGAGGGATTCCCGAGGAGTTCGATTGCCAGCCTTCCAGTATAGGGCAGGCGGCGCCGGCCTGTGTCAGGCGAGGCCGGCACGTCCCATCAATTGGGCATCGCGGACCGACAGGTCCTGCCCGATCAGGTCCG
>JBFWXS010000004.1:0-2920 GCA_050187175.1 Burkholderiaceae bacterium | reverse complement strand
GATTCCCGAGGAGTTCGATTGCCAGCCTTCCAGTATAGGGCAGGCGGCGCCGGCCTGTGTCAGGCGAGGCCGGCACGTCCCATCAATTGGGCATCGCGGACCGACAGGTCCTGCCCGATCAGGTCCGACGGCCGCTCATCGGCCACCCAGGCGATCAGCTCCGCCGGCGGCTGCGCCGAGCCCAGCTCCGATCGCGGCAGGCGGCTGACCGGATTCAGGCCCGAGGCGCGGATCTGCGCCTGCATGCCGGTATCGACCAGCCCGGGCTGCAGCCCGTAGACAGCCAGGCCGCTCTCGGCGTACTCGTGCGCCAGGCAGCGCGTCAGCATTGCCAGCCCCGCCTTGGAGCTGCAGTAGGCCGACCAGCCCTCGCGAGGCCGATACGCTGCGCCCGTCGAAACGTTGATGATCACACCGCGGCGCTCGAGCAGCGCCGGCAGCGCAGCGTGCACGACGAAATAGACCCCGGTGAGATTGACCGCCACCGCGCGCGCCCACTGCCCCGGGTCGGTATCGCCCACCCGCCCGATCGGCTCCACCACGCCGGCGTTATTGACGACCACGTCCAGCCGCCCGCAGTCGTCCAGCGTGCGCGCCACCGCCGCCTGCACCGACGCCGCGTCGGCCACGTCGCAGGCCACCACCCGGACGGGCGCGCCCAGCGCGCGCACTTCGTCGGCCAGCGGCCGCGCCGCCTCCGTATCGCGCACCGCGAGCACCGGCGCGATGCCGCGGCGCGCCAGCGCCAGCGCGGCCGCAGCGCCGATGCCGCGCCCCGCCCCGGTCACCAGCCCGATCCGCTCGAAAGGTTTGTCGGCTGCCATCGCTTGTCCGTCCTCCAGATTGCGTCCGAGCCGCAAAATACGTCAGTCCCCCTCCGGCGGCAACCCGCCCGGCCGATCCCGGCAGCGCCTGCGGCTACACTGGCGGACTTCGTCCGTCTTCCATTCGAGTTCAGCATGTCCCTGAAATGCGGGATCGTCGGCCTGCCCAATGTCGGCAAATCGACGTTATTCAACGCCCTGACCAAAGCCGGCATCGCCGCCGAAAACTACCCGTTCTGCACCATCGAGCCGAACGTCGGCATCGTCGAAGTGCCCGATCCGCGGCTGGCCGCCCTGGCGGCGATCGTCCAGCCGCAGAAGGTGCTGCCCGCGACGGTCGAATTCGTCGACATCGCCGGCCTGGTCGCCGGCGCGTCGAAAGGCGAAGGCCTGGGCAACCAGTTCCTGGCCAATATCCGCGAGACCGACGCGGTCGTCCACGTCGTGCGCTGCTTCGAGGACTCGAACGTCGTGCACGTCAGCGGCAAGATCGATCCGCTGTCGGACATCGAAGTCATCGACACCGAGCTGGCCCTGGCCGACATGTCCACCGTCGAGAAGGCGCTGGCGCGCTACAGCAAGGTCGCCCGCGCCGGCGGCGACAAGGAAGCGCAGCGGCTGGTCGCCGTGCTCGAGAAGTGCATGGGCGCGCTGAACCAGGCCAAGGCGGTGCGCTCGCTCGACCTCTACGACGAGGAACGCGCGCTGCTCAAGCCGCTGTGCCTGATCACCGCCAAGCCGACCATGTACGTGGCGAACGTCCGCGAGGACGGCTTCACCGACAACCCGCATCTGGACGCCGTGCGCAAGCACGCTGAGGCCGAAGGCTCGATCGTGGTGCCGGTCTGCGCGGCGATCGAGGCCGAGATCGCCGACCTGGCCGACGAGGATAAGGCTGTGTTCCTGGCCGACCTGGGCATGGATGAACCGGGGCTGGACCGCGTCATTCGCGCGGCCTTCAAGCTACTGGGCCTGCAGACCTACTTCACCGCGGGGGTGAAGGAAGTGCGCGCATGGACGGTGGCGGTGGGGGCGACGGCGCCGCAGGCGGCCGGGGTGATTCATACCGACTTCGAGCGGGGGTTCATCCGGGCGGAGACGATTGCGTATGACGACTTCATTGCTTGCAAGGGTGAGGGTGGCGCCAAGGAGAAGGGGAAGATGCGGTTGGAAGGGAAGGATTACGTGGTGAAGGATGGGGATGTGATGCATTTTAGGTTTAATGTTTGAGCCGGCTAGTGGCTCGATAGCTCGACATACTGGGGAGCGCCAGTAGGTCACGACGATAAAAGCTCGTGTAAAAGGCGCTCGCCGCAGTCGATCAATTGCTTGATGGCGTCCACCTTGGAAGATGCGGGTACGGGATGTTGCATCCTAGGCTGCCGGTCCCACGCCTGATCAAGCTCGTCGCGCTCCTCAAGCTGGTCAAGATAGACCTTGCAGCGCTGTGCATGTCAGCAAATGACTATGGCGGCGCAATCTGCCACAAACCTGGGAGATCCGAGCTGCGGCTAAGCTCGGATTATAGCGGCCTTGTTGCACCGTGCCCCAGATGGAGCTGTGGCAACTTGATTTTTCCCCGACGGGATGGAAACGGGCGCCAAGCCGGTCAGCATAGTGAAACCCTCGACCGGAAGTCAACGACTGCTTCAGGCTGAGTTCAGTCCTTTAAGTCCCATCACCCGATGGACTGCTGCTCTCATCAAGAGCGGACGCCGAAGTACGTCGATGGACCTAGCTCTATGCACCTGCACCCACACCGATTGGTTTCATTTCGAGGAGAATGAGGTCTAGGAGGTGGTAGCAAACCTATGCGAGAAAGCGTAAACACGGTGTCGCAGCAACGCGCTCAAACTGCGCCGCGGACTACAGGCGTAGACACCTCCCTGCTGTATGAGGAATTTCGACGACGGTTCCAAGCCTCGAAGAGGCCGGTAAACACGGATTTTCGTGCTTTGGTCAGTTGGGTGCGTAAGCTCCCCCGTCAAGTAGACAGTTCTAAAGTGGAGTTTTCGCCACGAGCAAACGCTCTCGGTAACGCGCTGGTGGCAGGCTTCCCAGCGCATCGTGCGGTCTGATCTCGTTGTATCGATTCA
>JBFWXS010000003.1:175299-211659 GCA_050187175.1 Burkholderiaceae bacterium | reverse complement strand
GTGACCTTCGCTCCTTGCTCGAGCAGGCGCTTGACGCTTGCCAAGCCCAGCCCTGAAGCACCGCCGGTCACCACGGCGGAGACACCTTGCAGATTCATCGGTCCCCTTTCATTGTTGACATGCCGCCCGCGCAAGCCCCGCCGGAGGCGCCGGTCCTCGCGTCAGCCTTCGAATTCTTGGGTGCGCGAGGGCAGCGCGGCATCGTCGGAAGCGACGATTTTGCACGATCGCACAGCAACTGCACACCAGCCCTTGACTCTGAAGCAGCTACAGGGTTTTCAATGGCTGCATGAGATCGATGGAATCGTCATGAAGTCAATGGAATCACGGATCACCGCCGATGAAGGTTCCGGGAGCTGCGGCGCCTGCTCGCATGAGCATGGGCACGGGCAGTCCCACGGCCAGCCGGCCGCTGCCCCCGCCGCCCCCGCCGGGCAGCGGGCGGCGCCGCACGTGCGCGGCCAGCTGTTCCGCATCGCCGACATGGATTGCGCGGCCGAGGAGGCGGAGATCCGGCGCGCTGTCGCCGGCCTAGCCGGCATCCGAGGCCTGCGTTTCCAGCTCGGCGCCCGCACGCTGGCGATAGACGCGCCCGCCCCCGCTCTCGACGAGGCGCTGGCCGCCATCCGCCGCGCGGGATTCGATCCGCGGCTGCTGACGCCGCGCGTCGACGCGGAACACTCCGGGGCCGGCGCTGCCGCGCACGCGAACGGCGGCGATGCACGAGGACACGGCCATGCCCACGAGCACGCGGACGAGCACGCTCACGGTCCCGCGCATGCCCACGCCGCGGCGGCGGCCGGCGTGCTGCCGCTGATCGCCGCGCTGCTGCTGGCCGCCGGCGCCGAGCTCGTCCACTACTTCGCACCGGAAACGACGGCCTGGCGAGCCATAAGCCTGGCCACGGCGGCGCTTGCCATCTGGCTGGCCGGCTTCGACGTCTACCGGAAGGGATTGCAGGCCCTGCGGCGCGGCCGCCTGAACATCAATGCGCTGATGACAGTGGCGGTCACGGGCGCCTTCGTCATCGGGCAGTGGCCCGAAGCCGCGATGGTGATGGCGCTGTACGCGATCGCCGAGGCCATCGAGGCGCGCGCCGTCGATCGTGCCCGCAACGCGATCCAGAGCCTGCTCGAGATGGCCCCCACCGAAGCCTGGCTGCGCGGGCCCGACGGCGGCTGGGTTGCCGCACCCGTGGACTCGATCGAGCCGGGGGCGGTGCTGCGCGTGCGGCCGGGAGAGCGCGTGCCCATGGACGGCACGATCAGCGCCGGCAGCAGCAGCTTCAACCAGGCGCCGGTCACCGGCGAAAGCCTGCCGGTCGACAAGACGATCGGAGACCCCGTGTTCGCCGGCACGATCAACGAGTCCGGCACCATCGAGCTGCGGGTGACTGCGCCGGCCTCCGATTCGACGCTGGCGCGCATCATCCATGCCGTCGAGCAGGCGCAGGCCACGCGCGCGCCGACGCAGAGCTTCGTTGACCGCTTCGCGGCCGTCTATACGCCGGCCGTGTTCGCGATCGCCGTGGCTGTCGCCGCGGCCGGCCCGGCACTGTTCGGCTGGACCGCGCTGCAGGCGGTCTACAAGGCACTGGTGCTGCTGGTCATCGCCTGCCCCTGCGCACTGGTCATCTCCACGCCGGTGACCATCGTCAGCGGCCTGGCGGCGGCCGCGCGGCGCGGCATGCTGATCAAGGGCGGCATCCATCTGGAGCAGGCTCGCAAGCTGCGCGCCGTGGCCTTCGACAAGACCGGCACCATTACCGAAGGACAGCCGCGCCTGGTGGAATGGACGCCGCTGGGCAATGCCGATGCCGGGCGCGCGCAGGCCGCCGCCGCGGTGCTGGCCAGCCATTCCGATCATCCCGTGTCGCGCGCGATCGCGGCGGAGCTGCCCGTGGCGGCCGGCGAGCCGGAAGGCTTCCAGGCGCTGCCCGGCCGCGGTGTCCAGGCCGGCGTCGGCGGCACGGTCTACGTGCTCGGCAACCACCGCCTGATCGAAGAGCGCGGCCAATGCTCGCCGGCCCTGGAAGCGCAGCTGGCTGTTCACGAAGCGGCGGGACGCACCGTGACGCTGCTCGCCGACGAGACCGGCGTGCAGGCGCTGTTCGCCGTCGCCGACACGATCCGGCCGGCATCGCGCGAGGCAATCGCGGACCTCGAACGGCTGGGCCTCAGGCCGGTCATGCTGAGCGGCGACAATCCTGCCACCGCGGCCGCGATCGGCGCGCAGGCCGGCATCGCCGAGACGCGCGGCAATCTGCTGCCGCACGAGAAACTGGAGGCGATCCGCGCGCTGAAGGGCCGGTTCGGCCCGACCGCGATGGTCGGCGACGGCATCAACGACGCGCCGGCGCTGGCACAGGCCGATCTCGGCATCGCCATGGGCGCCGCCGGCACGGATACGGCGATCGAGGCCGCCGACGTGGTGGTGATGAACGACGACCTGCGGCGCATCGCGCAGATGGTGCGGCTGTCGCGCAAGACTCATGCGGTGCTGTGGCAGAACATCACGCTGGCGCTGGGCATCAAGGGGGTCTTCCTCGTGCTGGCCGTGTTCGGCGATGCATCGATGTGGATGGCGGTCTTCGCCGACATGGGCGCCAGCCTGCTGGTGGTGGCCAATGGACTGCGGCTGCTGCGCGCGCCTCGATAGCGCGGGCAGGCTGCGCTTCGCGGACCGCATGCGAGGCGAGCGCCAGCGATCGTGGCATGCTGTCGCCCTGAACCGCTCAGCACCGCAGCCTCGAGGAATCGCGCAGCATGGACCACGCCTCCCCGCCAGCCGCTTTCGTGGCGCTTGGTGATCTGATCTCGGCCACTGCCCGGCAGACCCCCGACCGCCCCGCCGTGATCGACGGCAGCGAAACGCTCAGCTACGGACAGCTCGACGAGCTGAGCCGGCGCGTAGCCGCGGGCCTGATGCGCGACGGCAGCGGCATCGGCTCGGCGGCAGCGTTGTGCGCGGCCAATTCGGCCGCTTATGTCGCCGTGTTCGTCGGCGCTGTCCGGGCCGGCGTCGCCGCCGTGCCGCTGCCGGTGTCGGCCACGCCGGACGCGCTGCGGCGAATGCTGAACGACAGCGGCGCGCGGCATCTGTTCGCCGACGCCAGCGTGCCGAGCTTCGTCGACGAGGCCGCCCGCGGCGGCACGACGCTCGTGCGCCTCGATGAAGGCACGGCCGCAATGGACGCGTGGCTGCCGCCCGCATCGCCTGCCGCGCCGATGCCGGCGCTGCCGGCACTGCGCGGCGAAGAGGCCTGCAACATCATCTATTCATCGGGCACGACCGGCATGCCGAAAGGCATCGTGCAGTCGCATCTGATGCGCTGGCTGCACGTCCGGCGCGGCATGACGCAGAAGTACGGCCCCGAATCGGTGGTCCTGCTGTCTACGCCGCTCTACTCGAACACCACGCTGGTCAGCCTGTTCGCCGGCCTCGGCGCGGGCTCGACCATCGTCCTGATGCGCAAGTTCGATACGCGGCAGTTCCTCGAACTGTCCGAGCGGCATCGCGTGACGCATGCGATGCTGGTCCCGATCCAGTATCGGCGGCTGCTCGATTCGCCGGACTTCGATCGATGCGATCTGAGCAGCTTTCAGATGAAGTTCTCCACCGGCGCACCGTTCCCGCCGGCTCTCAAGGCGGAGGTGCTGCGCCGCTGGCCCGGCGGCCTGATCGAGATGTACGGGATGACCGAAGGCGGCGTCTCGGCCTTCCTGCCGGCACATGAATTTCCCGACAAGCTGCACACGGTCGGCCGCCCTGCCCCCGGCTGCCAGTTCCGCATCATCGGCCCGTCGGGCGAGGATCTGCCGCGCGGCCAGCCGGGCGAGGTCGTCGGCCATACGGCCGCGACGATGACCGGCTACCACGGGCGCCCGGATCTGACCGATGCGGTCTTCTGGACCGGGCCTGACGGCCTGCGCTATCTGCGCAGCGGCGACGTCGGATACTTCGACGAGGACGGCTTCCTGGTGCTGTGCGGCCGCATCAAGGAGATGATCATCTCGGGCGGATTCAATATCTATCCAGGCGATCTGGAAGCCGTGCTGCTCAAGCATCCGGCGGTCAAAGATGCGGCGGTGGTCGGCGTACCGTCGGCACAATGGGGTGAGACTCCGGTCGCGTTCGTCGCGCTGGCCGACGGCAGCGAAGCAACGCCGCAGGCGCTGCGGCAATGGGCCAACGAGCAGCTGGGCAGGACGCAGCGGCTCAGTGATCTCCACGTGCTGCCCAGCCTGCCGCGCAATGCGGCGGGGAAGGTTCAGAAGCCGGTGCTGCGAGAGCAGTGGACGAGGCTCAACGAGCCGGCCCCTCGATGAACAGGAACTCGATCTCGACCTGCGCCCCCAGCGGCAAGGCTTGCACGCCAAGGCTGGTGCGCGCCGGCGGCGGCAGCGATTCGAACTGCTTCTCCCACACGGCATTGAATTCCGCAAAGCGCCCGAAGTCGGTCAGGTAGACGCGGGCCAAAGCCAGCTGATCCAGCTCGAAGCCATAGTCGGGCAGCGCCAGGCGCAGGTTGTCGAAGATGCGCTGCGTCTGTGCGCCGACGCCGCCGTCGATCAGGCGGCTGCTGACCGGATCCAGCGCCACCATGCCGGAAACCAGGCCGATGCCGCCGCTGCGAACGCAGGGACTGTAGTGGAACTTCGGCGCCGCCAGGCGCGTCGAGCAGATGTGCTGCAGCATGGAGAAAACCTCTAGTCCGGAAGCGCGGCCGATCATGTCGCCGCGACCACACGATACACGCTGCCGTCCGGCGGACGCGCGTCGGCCCCGAGTCAGATCTGCACTCGCGTCCCCAATTCGACCACCGCATTGCCCGGCAGCCGGAAGAACTCGGCAACGCCGCCTGCGTTGCGGCTCATGGCCGCGAACAGCTGTTCGCGCCAGTGAGCCATTCCGCCGCCGGGCGTGGGCACGACCGTCTCGCGGCTGAGGAAGTAGCTGGTCTCGAACACGGGCACATGCATGCCCTGCCCTTCGGCCATGGCCAGTGCCTGCGGTACGTCGGGCGTGTCCATGAAGCCGAAGTTCAGGCGCACGCGCCAGAAATCGTGGCCCAGTGCGTGCAGCTCGACGCGCTCGCCCGGCGGTACCCAGGGCAGCTCGCGGAAGACCACGGTGACGATCAGATTGCGCCGGTGCAGCACCTGGTTGTGCTTGAAGTTGTGCAGCAGCGCCTGCGGCACGGTGCTCGGATCGGCGACGAGATACACCGCGGTGCGCTCGGCGCGGTTCATCGCGGCCGGCTCGAGTGTATCGATGAAGGGCTTCAACTCGAGGCCGTCCTGCCGGATGCTCTGCAGCAGCAGCGCTCGGCCGCGTGCCCAGGTCGTCATGATGCCGAACAGCACCAGGCCGAGAACCAGCGGGAACCAGCCGCCGTCGAAGAACTTGACCAGGCCGCCGGCGACCAGCAGCAGGTCGATGGCCAGGAACAGGGTCGTGGCGGCGATCGCCACCGGCGTCGGCAGCCGCCAGGCGTCATGCACGACGAAATAGGTCATCACGGTGGTGATCAGCATGGTCATCGTGACGGCCAGGCCGTATGCACCGGCCAGGTCGGACGAGCTGCCGAAGAACAGGATGGAGGCGACGACGCCGGCCAGCAGCGCCCAGTTGACGGCGGGCATGTAGATCTGTCCCGCCTCGCGCGCCGACGTGTAGCGCACGGCCATGCGCGGCAGGAAGCCGAGCTGGATCGCCTGCCGCGTCATCGAGTAGGCGCCGGAGATGACGGCCTGCGACGCGATGATGGCCGCGAGCGTGGCCAGCAGCAGCGCCGGCAGCGTCCATTCCGCGGGAAACAGCCGGTAGAACGGATTCTCGATCGCGCCCGGGTCGCCGATCAGCAGCGCTCCCTGTCCCAGATAGTTCAAGGCCAGGCTAGGCCATACCAGGCCGCTCCAGGCCAGCCGGATCGGCCGGCGGCCGAAATGGCCCATGTCGGCGTACAGCGCTTCGGCGCCGGTCAGCGCCAGTACGATGGCGCCGACGGCGGCGAACAGGTATATGCCGCGCTCGGCCAGAAAATTCCAGGCATGGACGGGATTGAGCGCCGCCAGGATCGCAGGTTGCTGCGCGACGTGCATCGCACCGCTGACGCCCAGCGTGACGAACCACAGGACGATGATGGGTCCGAAGAAGCGGCCGACTCGGCTGGTGCCGAGACGCTGCACGACGAACAGGCCGATCAGGATCGCCACCGAGACCGGCACGACGAAGTGCTCAAGCCCGGGCGCCACGACTTCAAGCCCCTCGACCGCGCCGAGCACCGAGATCGCCGGCGTGATGACGCTGTCGCCGTAGAACAGCGTGGCGCCGAACACGCCGAGCAGCAGCAGCACGTTGCGCAGCACGGGGCGGCGCCGTACGGCGCGCGTGGCGAGCGCCGTCAGCGCCAGGCCGCCGCCTTCGCCGCGGTTGTCGGCGCGCAGCACGAGGATGACGTATTTCAGCGTCACGACCAGCAGCAGCGCCCACAGGATCACCGATATGGCGCCGATCAGATTCTGCGGCTCGAGCGCGACGCCCGTGCCCGGTGCGAAGATTTCCTTGACCGTGTACAGCGGGCTGGTGCCGATGTCGCCGTAGACGACTCCGATGGCGCCCAGCGTCAGCGCTGCGAGAGGCGCGCGGCGCGGCTCGGCGGCTGGGGCAGGCGCGAAA
This sequence comes from Burkholderiaceae bacterium, assembly GCA_050187175.1. GTDB lineage: Bacteria > Pseudomonadota > Gammaproteobacteria > Burkholderiales > Burkholderiaceae_E > Zeimonas. The sequence goes on along the minus strand of JBFWXS010000003.1, from coordinate 204,978 downwards.
GCGGAAGCGGAAGCCGGGGCTGGAGCAGGAGCAGGAGTAGGAGCAGGAGCAGGAGCAGGAGCAGGAGCAGGGGCAGGGGCAGGGGCAGGAGGATGCGTGAGCGTCATGGCGCGGCGATTCCGTGTTGCGTCGCCGCGATGCTGCCCCCGCCGGTATCAGGAACGCATAAGGAAGTCGGCGTCGGCCAGCCGGTAGCCGACGCCGGTCTCGGTCAGCAGCAGCCTGGGGTCGGCGGGATCCGCCTCCAGCTTGGCGCGCAGTTGCGCCATGTAGAGCCGCAGATAGTGCGTGTGTTCGGCGTACTCCGCGCCCCAGACCTCGGCCAGCAGCTGGCGATGCGTGACGACCTGTCCGGCGCTGCGCACCAGGCGGGCCAGCAGCTTGTATTCGGTCGGCGTCAGGTGGACGTCTTCGCCGTCGCGACGCACGCGATGCGCCTGCAGGTCGATCAGTACGCCGGCCTGCTCGTAGCGCGTCACGGCGGCCGCTACGCGCGTGCCGCGATGACGCAGCGCGACGCGCATCCGCGCCAGCAGCTCGCCGAGCCCGAAGGGCTTGACCAGGTAGTCGTCGGCGCCTGCGTCGAGCAGGCGGATCTTGGGTTCGTCGCTGTGCCGCGCCGAAATCACGATCACGGCGACGCTGCTGTCGCGGCGCAGCTCCGCCAGCAGCGCTTCACCGTCACCGTCGGGCAGACCGAGATCGAGCAGGACCAGGTCGATGCCGCCGCGCTCGCGCGCAGGGCCGAGCTGAGCGCGCGCATCGGCAACGCTGGCAGCGGATGCGACGCGGTAGCCTTCGACGTGCAGCGCATCGCGCAAAGTCTGGCGCAGATCGCGATCGTCTTCGATCAGCAGGACCTGCGGGCTCATGGGAAGCTGGGGGCTCATGGGGAGCTATGATCCGGCGCCGCGGTGTCAGGCCCGGCGGCATCCGGCTCCACGGCATCCGGCTCGGCGCCGACCGGCATGATGAACTCGAAGCTGGCCCCGCCGTGACGGCGCGAGCGCAGCACGAGCTCGGCAGCGTGGGCCTGCGCGATGGCACGGCAGACGGCCAGCCCGATGCCTGCGCCGCGAGGGGCAGCGCCGGTCGCCGCTGGATCGCCGCGCTGGAAGGTATCGAAGATGCGCGATCGCCACGCCGGCGGCACTCCCGGCCCGCGGTCGCGGACCGCGATCAGCAGCCGGGCGCCGTCGCGGCGCGCGGCGATCTCGATCGGCGATTGCTCGCCGCCGTACTTCAGCGCATTGTCGACCAGGTTGTCCAGCATCTGCACGAGCAGCGTCGCGTCGCAGCGCATCAGCGGCAAACCGGGCGCGAGCAGGGTCCTGATCCGCGCCGCATGGCCGGCGTCGCGCTGCCGGACACGGCGCAGCACGGTGCCTACGATCTCTTCGACCGACTCCCAATCGAGATGAAGCGTGATGCCGGGCGCGTCCAGACGCGCCAGCTGCAGCGTGTTCTCGGTCAGCCGTGCCAGCTGGCCGGCCTCATCGACGATGGTCGCCGCCAGCCGCCGCCGCTGCTCGCCCGACAAGCGCTGCTCCTGGTCGTGCAGCGCCGAGGCAGCGCCGAGGATGGTGGCGAGCGGCGTGCGGTGATCATGCGAGATCGCCGTCAGCAGCGTACTGCGCAGCGCCTGTGCCTGGGCGGCGGCCTGGGCCGTCTGCGCCGCTTGCAGCGCGGCGAAGCGGTCGAGCGCGGCGCCCATCTGGTCGCACAGCGCCTGCGCCTGCGCGCGCACCGCCTCGGCCGCGGTGAAGCCGGCGGGCAGGCGCAGCAATGCGGCGCCGAAGCTGGCATGCCGCCCTCGCATCGGCAGATACCAGGCCGCCTGCTCGTCATGCCGGCCGGTTCCGGGTCCCATTGCGCGGCTGCTGTTCAGGCTCAACCGCAGACCGCTGCGCTCGTCTTCGCCGGCCTGGCCCAGCAGGGCCTGGTCTGCCGAGCCGCCGGTCGCGAGAGCTTCGATCGGCGCATTCGCGGGCGCGGCTGCCGGCAGCAGCAATGCCGCCGATCCGCCGGTCAAGCGGCTCAGCGCGTCGCGCAGCAGTTCGCCACAGTGCCGCGGATCGTCGACATCGCGCAGCGCATCACCGAAGCTGCGCAACTGCTCGGCGCGGAACGCCTGCTCGCGAACGGCTGCCAGCAGCCGCCGCTGCCGCGTCATCAGCAGCGCGACGATGGTGCTGACCGCCAGCATGGTCGCGATCAGCAGCGAGTGCGCATGCAGGTCGACTGCGAACGAGCCGGTGGGCGGCACGAAATGAAAGTTGAAGGCCAGCATCGCCGCGAGGTTGACGACGCAGCCCACCCACCACGACAGCCACAGAGCCGAGACCGCGGCGGCCAGCACCAGGATCAGCGCCTGGTGCGCCAGGTCGCCATAGCGATCGAACAGCAGCAGCCCCAGCCACGTGCAGGCCCAGACGACCGCTGCCGGCCACCAGGCGACGGCGGGCGAGCTCGGAGCGGCAGCGGCACGCATCGTCGAACGCTAGCACAGCTGCCCGCCGGAGACCGTCGAGGCTTGTCGGCGGCGAGACGCCGGCTTCGCAGCTTTCGAATTCCGAAGCGCGCGCCGCCATGGGATCATCCCGCACCATGAACGCCTACGATCTCTGCCGGCAGCGCGCGCCGGCGCGCAGCTACCTGTTCGTTCCCGGTGACCGGCCGGAGCGCTTCGACAAGGCCTGGTCCACGCCCAGCGACGCGATCATCATCGATCTCGAGGACGCCGTGGCGCCGGCGCGCAAGTCGGCGGCGCGCGAAGCGGTGGCGGGCTGGCTCGATGCGGCGCGGCCGGTCTGGCTGCGCGTGAACGCGAGCGATTCGGAATGGTTCACTGCCGATCTGTCGCTGCTGGCACGCCCCGGCGTGGCCGGCGTGATGCTGCCTAAGGCGGACCAGGTTCCGGCGCCGCTGGCCGCCCAATGCTCGCGTCATGGCGTGCCCATCATCGCGCTGGTCGAGACCGCGACCGGGCTGCGCGACGCCGAACGGCTGGCGGCCTCGTCGTACGTGGTGAGGCTGGCCTTCGGTTCGCTCGACTTCCAGGTCGACCTCGGTATAGAAGGCGACGACGACGCCCTGCTCTATTTCCGATCGCAGCTGGTGCTGGCCTCGCGGCTGGCCGGACTGCCGGCACCGATCGACGGCGTGACGCCGGCGGTGGACGACGCCGCGGCGCTGCGCGCCGACACGCTGCGCTCGCGACGGCTCGGCTTCGGCGCGAAGCTGTGCATCCATCCGCGGCAGATCGACGAGGTCCATCGCGTGCTCAGCCCCAGCGCCGACGAGCGCGCCTGGGCCGAACGCGTCGCGCAGGCGATGCGCGAGTCGGCCGGCGCGGCGGTAGCCATGGACGGCAAGATGATAGACCGGCCGGTGCTGCTCAAGGCCGAGCGCATCCTGGCTGCCGCGCCGGCGGACGGCTGCTTGCGGCAGCGCTGAATCGACGACGGGGCGCTGAACCGGCGCTGTCGCTGAACCAGCGACAGCGCGCGAGCAAACGTCGGCCGCGAGAGCAGGCGTCGGCGGCAGGAGCAAACGTCGGCGGCGAGATCAGCCGCCGGCCGCGAAATCAGCGGTCCGCGGCGAACCCAGGCGCCGGTTCCGAAGCCTGAGCGGCGGACGGCTGCGCGCCCGCGCCCGCCGCGGCCAGATGCGCCAGCAGCCGGCCCAGCGACGGGTTCGGCGCACGGCCCTGCTTCACGCAGATCAGCATCGTGCGTTCCGCCCAGGGCTCGGGCAATGGCCGCACGACCAGATTCATGCCCTTGCCGAGCACCAGCGCGGCCTCGTACGGCAGCACGCCTATGCCCAGCCCCGACGCGACCATCCGGCAGACGGCCTCGAAGCTGCGCACCTGGACGCGCAGCTGCAGCAGCTTCTCGGCGACGGCCGCCTGCTCGCTGAGCAGCCGCATCATCGCCGATGCACTCTCGAGTCCGATCACGTCGTGATCGAGCACGTCGACATAACTCGGGCATTCGCCGGCGGCCAGCGGATGGCCGACCGGCAGGACCACGGCCAGTCGGTCGCGCCGGTACGGGTGCACGTCGAGTCCTTCGACGTCGAGCCCTTCGAGCACGATGGCGAGATCGGCCTCGGACGCGCGCAGCGCGCGGATCGCCTCGGAGCTCCAGCGTTCCTCGACCACCAGCCGCACATCCGGATTGCCGCTCGCGAAGCGGGCCAGATCGTCGGGCAGATAGTCGGTCATGGCCGAGGTGGTGGCCATCAGCCGCAGCGCGCCCTTGCGCCCGGCGGCATGGTCGTTCATCTCGGCCTGCATGCTATTGGTCTGGACCAGCAGCGCCTTGGCATGCGGCAGAAGCGAGCGGCCGGCGGCCGTCAACTCGACGCCCTTGGGCGAACGTTCGAGCAGCGGCGTATTGAAGCGCTGCTCGAGCAGCGCGATGCGGCGGCTGGCCGCGGCCAGCCCGATGTGCGAGGCCTCCGCCGCCTTGGTCAGGCTGCGCAGCTCCGCGGCACGGACGAACAGCGCGAGGGAATCGAGGTCGGGCAGCACGGGTCTTCGCGATTGACGAACCCGTCTACGAGAAATTCAGCTTCTCGCAGCCAGGGAATCGCCCGATCATACGCTGCCTGCGCCCCGTGCGCCCCTTCCTCGGCCTCTCCTCTTCCGGCCTCTCCTCTTCCGGCCTCTCCTCTCCCGACCTATCCTATCCGACGATACCCGCTGCTGCCATGACGACGAACGCCGACCGATACCAGGACATCCGCGATGCCGTGCGCTCGCTGTGCGCCCAGTTCCCCGATGAATATCACCGCGAGGTCGATTCCCGCCGCGCGTACCCGGAAGCCTTCGTCGATGCGCTGACCAAGGCCGGCTGGCTGGCGGCGCTGATTCCGCAGGAGTACGGCGGCTCGGGACTGGGCCTGACCGAAGCCTCGGTCATCATGGAAGAGATCAACCGCAGCGGCGGCAACTCCGGCGCCTGCCACGGGCAGATGTACAACATGGGCACGCTGCTGCGCCATGGCTCGGAAGCGCAGAAGCGGCTGTATCTGCCCAAGATCGCCAGCGGCGAATGGCGGCTGCAGTCGATGGGCGTGACCGAGCCGACCACCGGCACCGACACGACGAAGATCAAGACCACGGCCGTGAAGAAGGGCGACCGCTACGTGGTCAACGGCCAGAAGGTGTGGATCTCGCGGATCCAGCATTCGGACTGGATGATTCTGCTGGCTCGCACCACGCCGCTGGCCGAGGTGAAGAAGAAGTCCGAGGGGCTGTCGATCTTCATGGTCGACCTGCGCCAGGCCGAACGCTCGGGGTTGACGGTGCGCCCGATCGCGAACATGGTCAACCATGAGACCAATGAGCTGTTCTTCGAGAATCTGGAGATTCCGGCCGAGAACCTGATCGGCGAGGAAGGCCAGGGCTTCAAGTACATCCTCGACGGGCTGAATGCCGAGCGCACGCTGATCGCCGCCGAGTGCATCGGCGACGGCTACTGGTTCATCGACCGCGTCAGCCGTTATGCGAAGGACCGCGTGGTGTTCGGCCGCCCGATCGGGCAGAACCAGGGGGTCCAGTTCCCGATCGCCGAAGCGTACGTCGAGGTCGAGGCGGCCAATCTGATGCGCTTCAAGGCCTGCGAGCTGTTCGACGCGCACCAGCCGTGCGGCGCGCAGGCGAACATGGCCAAGTACCTGGCGGCCAAGGCGAGCTGGGAAGCAGCCAATGTCTGCCTGCAGTATCACGGCGGCTTCGGCTTCGCGTGCGAATACGACGTCGAGCGCAAGTTCCGCGAGACGCGGCTGTACCAGGTAGCGCCGATCTCGACCAACCTCATCCTGAGCTACGTGGCTGAGCATCTGCTCGGGCTGCCGCGCTCGTTCTGACACGGCCGCGCCATGACCGCAGGTCCTCTCGACGGCATCACCGTCGTTTCGCTGGAGCACGCGATCGCGGCGCCGTTCTGCACGCGCCAGCTGGCCGAGCTCGGCGCGCGCGTCATCAAGATCGAGCGCCCCGGCGCCGGCGATTTCGCGCGCGCCTACGACCAGCGCGTGCATGGACAGGCCTCGCACTTCATCTGGACCAACCGCAGCAAGCAGAGCCTGGCACTCGATCTGAAACAACCGCAGGCCCAGGCGGTGCTGGGCGAGCTGCTGGCGCGCGCCGACGTCCTGGTGCAGAACCTGGCGCCGGGCGCCGCGGCGCGGATGGGGCTGTCGTTCGACGCGCTGCATGAACGGCATCCGCAGCTGGTGGTCTGCGACATCTCCGGCTACGGCGACGACGGTCCATACCGCGACAAGAAGGCCTACGACCTGCTGATCCAGAGCGAAGCGGGCCTGCTGTCGATCACCGGCAGCCCGGAGGCGCCGTCCAAGGCGGGCATCTCGATCGCCGACATCGCTGCCGGCATGTACGCGTACAGCGGCATCCTGTCCGCGCTGATGCAGCGGCAGCGCACCGGCGTCGGCAGCCGCGTCGAGATCTCGATGCTCGAGGCGCTGGCGGAGTGGATGGGATATCCGCTGTACTACGCCTTCGAAGGCGCGCCCCCACCGCCGCGCACCGCCGCCTCGCATGCCAGCATCTATCCGTACGGACCGTTTCCGGCCGGCGACGGCGGCAGCGTCGTGCTCGGCGTTCAGAACGAGCGTGAATGGCAGGCGTTCTGCGAGATCGTGCTGGCCGATGCCGCGCTCACGCGCGATCCGCGCTTCAGCAGCAATGCGCGCCGCAACGAGAACCGCGCCGAGCTGCAGGCGCTGATCGGCGCCGTCTTTAGCAGACTGAGCACGGCTCAGGTCGAAGCCAGGCTCGACGAGGCGCGCATCGCCAACGGACGCCTCAACGAGATGGCCGGGCTGTGGGCGCATCCGCAGCTGCGCGAGCGCGGCTGCTGGACGACGGTGGACTCACCGGCCGGCGCGCTGCCGGCCTTGCGTCCGCCGGCGCGGCACAGCGGCTTCGACTACCGGATCGATGCAGTGCCCGCGGTCGGCGAGCATACCGACGCGATCCTGCGAGAGCTCGGCCGAAGCCCGGCGCAGATCGACGCGCTGCGGGCGGCCGGGGCGATCTGAGGCCGCAGCAGGGCGCAGTCTGCAGCTACCGCTACAGCTTCAGCACGCGCTCGGCGTTCAGATGCGACATCTTGGCCCGATCGCTGTCGGCGATCGATAGCGCGTCGAACCACTCGACGGCCGCCGAGTTCGACTCGAACGGATAGTCGACCGAGAACAGGATGTTATCGAAGCCCACCACGCTGGCGGCGCAGACCAGCTCGGGCGTCGAGAACACGCCGGCCGTCGTGATGCTGAAATGCTCGACGAAGTAGCGGCGAACCGACTTCTTCAGATGCGGATAGCGCGGCGTGAGCCGGCCGTCCGCGCGCCACAGCCCGAACGGCAGCAGCTCGCCCATGTGCCCGATGATCATCCTCAGCCCGGGGAAGCGATCGAAGACGCCGCTCAGAATCAGCCGCAGGACATGAGTTCCGGTTTCGATCGCGTATCCCCAGGCGGCATGGCTCAGCCCCGGATGCCCCTTGAAGTAGACCTCGTTGACGGCCGGATGCGGGGTCGCCGGATGCAGATAGATCGGCACATCCAGAGCTTCGGCGGCCTCGAAGATCGCCCAGAACTTGGGGTCGTCGAGGTACTCGCCGCGACAATGGCCGTTGATCATCGCGCCTTTGAAGCCGTACTGCCGGACCGTTCGCTCGAGCTCGCGCGCCGCTTCGGCCGGCGCGCCGGTCGCCAGCGTCGCGAACCCAGCGAAGCGTTCGGGATGCACGGCGACGGCCTGCGCGAGATGATCGTTGGCCGCCGCGGCGAACGACACCGCCTGGCGCTGATCCTCCAGCTCCTGCACGCCGGGCTTGGTGTGCGACAGCACCTGCACGTCGATGCCTACGTCATCCATCAGCTTCAATCGGATGGCACCGAGCTCCTCGATGCCCTGCGCGCGCGATGAGGTCAGGATCGTGCGGTCCTCTTCGTCGTAGTGCGCGAGCAGCTCGCTGTACAGAAAGTGCTCCTCGAGGGCGATCAGCTTCAGATGGGGAAATCGCTTGGTGGCCATGGATGCTCCTGCGGGAAGTTTCGTCTCGTTACTGCGGCACGACGCCCAGGGCGTGGATCAACGGCGGAACGACGGCCACCTCGGCGCGGAATTGGCGCTCGAAATCGGCCGGGGAGCTGCCGACGACCCTGAAGCCGTTCTCCTCGAAGAACTTGCGCATCTCGGGCGTCTGCACGACGTTCCGCACGGCGCGTGCGTTGCGGTCGCGAATGGCGGCATCCATCCCCGCCGGACCGACCAGACCGACCCAGATGCCGTTGGTGAACACGAAGCTGGAGAAGCCGGCCTCGGCGAAGGTCTGGACGTTCGGCAGCAGCGGCGAACGTTGCTCCCCCATCGCCGCCAGCACCTTGAGCTTGCCGGCCGCGGCCAGCGAGGCCGCGACGTGCGGCGCCGTGATGGTCATGTCTATCTGGCCGCCCATCACATCCTGCATCGCCGGCGGCGAGCCGCGATACGGGATCTCGCGGAACTTGACGCCGGCCTGCTGGGCCATCGATTCCATGACCTGTACCGGCAGGCTGCCCGGCCCCCATGAACCGTAGCTGTAGACCGTCCCGCGCGCCTTGCCGTCGGCCAGCAGGGCTGCCAGGTTGTCCGGCTTGAAGCTCGGATGAGCGACCAGCACCGGCCCGTTGGCCGACACCTTGCTTACGAAGGTGAAATCCTTGCGCGGGTCATACGGTACGTTCTTCAGCAGCGCCAGGACTGCCACCAGCGGATCGCCTATGGTCGCCATGAAGGTATAGCCGTCCGGAGCGGCGCGCGCCACTTCATTGGCGCCGATCGAGCCGACCGCCCCGGGCTTGTTGTCGACGACCACAGGAACGCCGAGCTCCTTGGACACGGCCTCGCCGAGCCGGCGCGCCACGGCATCGACGGGGGAGCCTGGCGGAAACGGCACGACCCAGCGGATCGGCCGCGACGGATAGTTCGCCTGAGCGAACGAAGGCCGCACATTCGCGGCAACGGCGATGGCCGACAGACTGGCTGCGGACAGGAAGCGGCGTCGAAGGGTCATTCGGGTCTCCTCGTGCATCGGACATCAGGCGCGATGGTGGCGAGCAACAAACTCGTCGACCACGCGGTTGAAGTGCTCGGGCTCCTCGAAGTACGCCGAGTGCGCCGACTCGGCGAAGCTGTAGAGCTGCGCGCCCGGAATCAGCGTGGCGACGTGCCGGTGGCTGTCGGGTGTGAGAAACACATCGAGCTCGCCTCCCATCATCAGCGTGGGCGTGGCGTAGCCGGCGAAGTGCTGCGGCTGCAGGCGCACCGACTCGTCCTGCATGCGGCGGGCATCGAAAGGAGCGTTGAGCAGGCGGATCTGATCGTAGAGAAAGTGCAGCGCCGGATGCCGCTCGGTGAAGGCCGGCGACAGGAAGCCGGTCGCCACGCCTTTGCCGGCGGTCTTCATGAAGCGTTCGCCGGACTCTCTCAGCACGCGCCAGTTCTCTTCCGAATAAGCCGGGGTCGGCGAACCGGTCAGGACTATGCAGGCCACCCGATCAGGATGGTGGACGGCCAGCGGCAGCCCGGCCCAGGCGCCCAGCGACTGGCAGACGAAGGCCGCGCGCTCGATCCGCTCTGCATCGAGCACCGCGAGCATGTCCTGCGGAAAGTACTTCGGATGAACGTCGTCCGGCGGACAATGCGAATGCTTGAAGCCGCGCAGATCGACGGTAATGGTTCGATAGCGTTTGGCGAAATGCGGCACTTGCTGGAACCATGACAGCGAATTGCCGCCGCCGCCGTGGACGAATACCACGGGCAAGCCTTGCCCGTGGGTCTCGTAGTAGATGCGTATGCCAGAGGAATCGGCGTAAGGCATGGGGTCTCCTGTCCTGGTTCAATCTGATTGGGGTGCGAACCGCGGGCTCGCAGAGGAAGTGCAAGCCGGCGCCGAGGCAAAACCGGCAACACGCTCCCACAAGCCGGCCGAGGCCGGCGGCCAGGCATCGCCCCGCCATGCGACGTGCTGATCGGGGCGGATCAAGGTCAGGCGGGTCGGATAGAGCGCGGGAAGCGCGGGCAGTTCGGGGGCCAGCACCTTCAGCGGAATCCGCGCGCCGCGGGCCTGCCTGCGTGCCTCATCGGTGATGCCGGGCGGCGTGCCGGCAGGCACGAGCAAGGTGAAGCCGCTGCCGAAATGATCGTACAGCGAGGAGCCGTCATGCAGCCACGCATGCGGCGCCAGCGCGCCGGGCTGGCTGGAAGGAACGTAGTTCAGAAAATCGTGAGCCGGCGCGGCGCTGCCGTCTCCGACGATGATTGGCGAGCCCTCGTAGCGGCAGCCCAGGACGACGCCGAGCGTGGCGAACTCGCGCAGCTTCGCCGCATGGATTCGCGCGCCGACCTCGCGCCGCAGGCAGGCCCCGGCTTCGTCGTCGTCTTCCAGTCCCGGGCGCCACAGCTGGCGGCCGAGCATCGAATGATTGGCAACGGCCTCGTCGAGCACCTGCCTGTGCACGGGCCGGCGTTCGCTTTCATAGCTGTCCAGCAGCGCGGCGCCGCCCCAACCTTGCAGCACGGCGGCGATCTTCCAGCCCAGGTCCACGCCGTCGGAGACGCCCATGTTCATGCCGTAGCCGCCGAACGGCGGGTGGAGGTGGCAGGCGTCACCGGCCAGGAAGACGCGCCGATTGCGATAGGCGCTGCTGAGCAGACTGCTGGCGACCCATTCGTCCGTCGACAGGACCTCGCAGTCCACGTCGATGCCGGTGGCCCGGCTGATCATGGATCGTGCGCCCGCTGCGTCGACGCGAAAGTCCTCAGGCACGTTGGTCGGCATGAAGAACCATCTGCCGCCGCGGTCCATCGGACCGATCAGGCTGGGGACTTCCGCGTTGACCTGCCAGTACATGACGGCCGGCCCGTGCGAATGGGCATCGGCCAGCCCGGGGGCCCGGAACACGATGTTGTAGTTGCGCGAAAGACCGTACTCGCCTTCGAGCCGCGCGCCTATGCATTCGCGGACCTTGCTGCGGGCGCCGTCGGCGCCGACCAGGAAATCGGCCGCCACGCTGAAATCCTCGCCGCGCGCCAGATCGCGCAGGACGGCGCGCACCTCGTCGCCGTTCTGCGCGAGCGACCGCAGTTCGCAGTTGAAGCGCAGCTGCACGCCGGGCAGCGACTGCGCATGTTCGCGCATCACCTCTTCGACGCTGTACTGCGGAATCCACTGCGCGTGCTCCGAATACAGCGGATTGCGGCCGGGCGCGCAGTAGAACGCGTTCTCGAAGCGGGTCAGTTCATGGCCGGCGAGACGGGTGCAGAAGACCACGTTCGACGGGTAGTCGACACCCAGCGGCGACATGGCGCGCAGCCGATCGGCGATTCCCCAGCGGCGCAGATGTTCGCGCGTGCGCACATTGGTCGTCTTGGCGCGCGGCGCGTAGCCGACCCGGTCGTTGCGCTCGACCAGCAGGCAGGAAATGGCTCGATGGCCGAGCTCTATGGCCAGCGCCAGTCCGACGGGGCCGGCGCCGACGATCAGGACCTGCGGACGCCCGGGCGGTGCGTTCAAGCTGTCTCCTCTTGCGCGGCTTGCTGCGCGTTGAACGGGGAATCCTAGGGATTGCCGTCTGATAAGGGAAGACGTCAAAATTCGCCTGGTGATATAGAATTTCGATCACTCCTCTGCAGCGGCCTCCCTCCCATGAAACTCAGTGCACTGCGCGATTTCCTGGCTGCCGCCGATCGGGGCAGCCTGCGCGCGGCCGCCCGCCAGATGGGCAGCGCGCAGCCGGCCATCAGCCACAGCATCCAGGAGCTGGAGAAGGAGCTGGGGGTCCCGCTGTTCGAGCGGCACTCCACCGGGGTGTCGCTGACCCCGATGGGCGGCATCTTCCAGCGGCGGGCACGCGCGGTCTTCAACGAGCTGCGCCATGCCCGCGAAGAGCTCGACCAGTTGCGCGGCCTGGTCCACGGCCATCTGACGGTGGCGCTGTCCAGCGTGCCGCACGTCTCGCTGCTGCCGTACGCGCTTTCGCGGTTTCGGCAGCGTTATCCGCAGGTCAAGATGGAGATCATCGACGCGGTGTATCCGAACGTCGAGGCGCAGCTCAGGGACGGCAGCATCGACTGCTATATCGGCCCTGCGCCCGACGAGCCGGCACCCGGTCTGCTGGTCGAGAAGCTGTTCGACAATACGCGCGTCATCGTCGGCCGCAAGGGGCATCCGCTGGCCCATGCGCGCTCATTGCGGGAGCTGGTCGATGCCGAATGGATCACGACCTCCATCACGCACAAGGCGGAAGAGGAGCTCGGCCCCTTGTTCGCGCAGCACGGCCTGCCGTCGCCGAAGCTGGTTCTGCAGGCACACTCGGCGCTGAGCTTTCAGGCGGTCATGGCCTATTCCGACCTGCTGATGATGCTGCCCGTACAGTGGATCCGGTCTCCGCTGCTGAAGAGCGCGGTGCGCCCGATCCACGTGCGCGAGCTGCTGCCCGCCCCGCCGATCTGTCTGGTGAGGTATACGGCACTGCCGCTGACCCCTGCCGCCGAGTACTTCTGCGATCTGATGCGGCGGGCGGCGCGGCATGAAGAGCGGGCGGCGCAGAGCCTGGCGGCACCGGGCGAACACGCCGCGGGCCGAACGGCGGCCGCGGGTGGAACGGCGGCGGGGGGCCGAACGGCGACCGCGAGTCGCGCCGGAGTCAAGCGCCGCGCGAGCTAGGGTCCTGGCTTGCGGAACGGCCTCTCTGCTGACGCAGCCATTCGAGGCCGATCGACGTTCCCCCTGGCTGCGTGCCGCGGCTGGGGCGGTATTCGCAGCCGACCCAGCCCTGCCAGCCGCATTGCGCGGCAGTCTCGTCGATGACGTCGAACAGGTAGCGATAGTTCAGCTCGCCGAGATCCGGCTCGTGGCGCGCCGGAACGCCGGCGATCTGGAAATGGCCGACGCGGCCGGTCGGCAGGTAGCGGCGGATCCTGGTGGCGACGTCGCCTTCGACGATCTGGCAGTGGTACAGGTCCATCTGCACCTTCAGCGCGTCGGAACCGAGCGCCTCGACGATCGCGTGCGCATGCTCCTGCCGGTTCAGGAAATAGCCGGGCATGTCGCGCGGGTTGATCGGCTCGATCAGTAGCTGGCGGCCTTCGCGCGCTGCGTGCTCGATCGCCCACTGCAGATTGGCGCGATAGCTGGCCTCGCAGCGCGCCGCGGTTTCTCCGACGGGAATGAGGCCGGCCATGACGTGGATGCGCGGGCAATCGAGCTCGGCCGCATAGGCGAGCGCGCGCGCCAGCCCGGCGCGAAAATCGGCCTCGCGTCCCGGCAGGCAGGCCAGCCCGCGCTCGCCGCGCTGCCAGTCGCCGGGCGGCGCGTTGAACAGCACCTGCTGCAGGCCATTGCCGCGCAGCCGTGCCGACAGCTCGGCGGCCCGCCATTCGTACGGGAACAGGAACTCCACCGCTTCGAAGCCGTCACGCGCGGCGGCCTCGAAGCGATCGAGGAAATCCAGCTCCGGATAGAGCATGGACAGGTTGGCGGCGAAGCGCGGCATGAGCGAAACGCTGGGTGAAGAGAATGACTTCGATCATACCGGCCGGCGCCCGAGGCGGGGCGCGGATTCGATCTGCGCTAGAGTAGCGGCGATGAAGCGCAACTGCTGGCAACGGATGCTGATCTGCCTGCTGCTTGCCGCGCTGCCGTGGTCCGGCTTCGCGTCGGCAGGCATGCTCGGCTGCGGCTCGCCGCCGCTCGCCGACGCGGCTGGGGTCCGGCAAGGCGGCTCGGTCCACGCTAGCGGCTGGGCCCACATCGGCGACTCGGCCCACGTTAGCGGCCCAAACCACGTGAGCGGCCAAGCCCATATGAGCCCGTCGACCGATGGGAACGCCGCGGCTCATGAGGCCGGCCGGACTCATCACGACGGTTCGGCTCATGCGGCGGCTGAGTCTCATCAAGGGCATGCGGCGCATGAGCTCGCTGCAGCGGTGGAGCACCAGCACGCCGACGCCCATCATGGCGCTGGATCGTCATCGTTCGACGACGGCCAGCCGTGCAGCAGCTGCGCGCCGTGCTGCGTCGGCATCGCGCTGTTCTACGATGCGCCGCGGCTCGCGGCGCTGAGCCTGCCGGCCACCGGCTTTCCAGCCGCCGATGCGCTCTACCGATCGGTATGGCTGGGCCATCTCGATCGACCTCCAAGCGTTTTCTTCGCCTGAGCATCCCGCCTCGGGACGCAGCTGACCCGGCCGCGCCGGCCGGTCCTGCATGCCCGATCGCGGCGAACCTGCGCCCGGTCCGCGCCGCCTGCGCGCGTACCGGCGTCAGCCCTGTTCTCACGCGAGGATTCAATGGAGTCGATCACATCTCGCCGGCCCGCTCCCGGCCCTGCGCATGGCCCTGTCTTCGGGCTGAGGCTGGCGCTTGCGCTGGTACTCGGCGCCGCGCCGCCACTTGCCGCGCCATCACTTGCCGCACAACCGGCGGCACTGCCTGAAATCAACGCGGCGCCGCTGCGCGCGCCCGACTACCGATCGCCGTTCGAGCACTACCGCCGGTTCGACGAGCAGCCGGTCTCGTCGTGGACGCAGACCAATGACACGGTGGGCCGCATCGGCGGCTGGCGAGCCTACGCCCGCGAAGCTCAGCAGGCTCGCGAGGCGGCCGGCGCCCAGGGTGCGCAGGAGCAGGAGCAGGGGCGGGAGGACGAGCACCACCAGCACCAGGGAGACACGCGATGAGCGCCGCCCTTGCCGGCATGCCCCGGACGCCGCCCGGACATCGCACGCGGCGCCTTCGAACGCAGCGCCTGCTGGCGGCGTGCGCCGCAGCGTTCGCGCTGGCGGGATGCGCGAGCACCGACTGGCCGCGCGCGATCGACCAGACGAACGAGACGGCTGCCCGCTTCACCGACGGCAGGCTGGCGCTGATCCTCAGCGACGAGCAGCGCGCCGATGCCGCCCGCGAAGCGGCCGCGCTGCTGCAGCAGCCGCTGGGTCGCGATGAAGCGGTCAGGCTTGCGCTGATCAACAGCCCCGCGCTGCAGGCGCTGCTGGCCGGAGCCTGGGCCGAGGGCGCCGCCGCCGCGCAGTCGGGGCGCCTGCCGAATCCGGTGTTCGCATTCGAGCGGCTGCGGACCGGCGACGAGCTCGAACTGGGCCGTCTGCTGTCGTTCGGCCTGCTCGACCTGCTGCTGCTGCCGCAGCGCCACGGCATCGCGCAACACCGCATCGAGGCGTCGCGGCTGCGGCTCACGGCGGACGTGGTCGATCGCGTCACGCAGGTGCGACAGGCGTGGGTCCGGGCGGTGGCCGACGAGCAGACGCTGGGATATGCACGCCAGGTCTACGACAGCGCGGAGGCCAGCGCCGACCTGGCGCGCCGCATGCATGCGGCGGGCAACTTCAATCGGCTCGATCGCGCGCGGCAGCAGGCCTTCTACGCGGATGCGGCGATCCGGCTGGCAGTCGCGCAGCAGGCGGCCATCGGCAGCCGCGAGACGCTGGTGCGCCTGCTGGGCCTGGACGATGCACAGGCCGATCGCCTGCGACTGCCAGCCCGGCTGCCGGACCTGCCGCCGGTGCCGCTGGGGGCGGCCGAAGCCGCGCGCACCGCGGGAACGGTCCGGCTCGACCTGCGCATGGCGCAGTCGGCGTTCGATGCAGCGGCGCGCGCACAGGGCCTGACCGGCATCAGCAGCCTGATCGACATCGAGCTGGGCGTGCGCCGCGACACGATCTTCGACGAAGGCTCGGGCACGCGGCACAGCGGCCGCGGCATCGAGCTCGAGCTGCGCCTGCCGCTGTTCGATTGGGGCGACGCGCAGCGTGCCGCGCTGAACGCGCAGACGCTCGCCGCGGGCCAGCGCCTGCAGGCCGTCGCGCGCGCCGCGGGTTCGCATCTGCGCGAGCGCTACACGGCCTACCGCAGCGCGCACGATCTGGTGCGGCACTACCGCGACGAGGTGCTGCCGCTGCGCCAGGCGATCGCCGATGAACATCTGCTGCGCTACAACGCGATGCTGACCGGCGTGTTCGAGCTGCTGGCCGACTCGCGCGAGCAGATCGCCAGCGTCATGGCGGCGATCGCCGCCGAGCGGCAGTTCTGGCTGGCCGAAGCCGGCCTGCAGGCCGCGCTGATCGGGCGCCCGCTGTCCGGCACGGCCGACGCCGATGCGACGGCCGCGCCGTCGGGGTCCGCCGCAGCCGCAGGGGCAGGCGCTTCGGCAGCGCACTAGCAAACGGAGAAATCACGATGAATTCGAGAAGACGACTGCTTGGCCTGGCCGGCGGCGCGGTCGCCGCTGCCGGCGTCAGCCGCGTCGCGCTGGCGGCGCTGCCGGAGCCGGTACTGCAGACACGGGCCGACACCCAGCCGCCGCTGCTGCCCGAAACCGGGCGGCCCTACGACCCGGTGGTGACGCTGAACGGCTGGACCCTGCCATGGCGAATGGTTGACGGTGTCAAGGAATTCCACCTTATCGCCGAACCGGTGGTGCGGGAGATGGCGCCGGGCTTCAAGGCGCATCTGTGGGGCTACAACGGCCAGAGCCCGGGGCCGACGATCGAAGTGGTCGAAGGCGATCGCGTCCGGCTGTTCGTGACCAACCGCCTGCCGGAGCACACCAGCGTGCACTGGCACGGCCAGCGCCTGCCCAACGGCATGGACGGCGTCAGCGGACTGACGCAGCCGCCGATCGATCCGGGTAAGACCTTCGTCTATGAGTTCGTGGCGCGGCGACCGGGGACCTTCATGTACCACCCGCACGCCGATGAGATGACGCAGATGGCGATGGGCATGATGGGCTTCTGGGTGACGCACCCGAGAAGCCGGCATCCGCTGATCGAGCGCGTCGACCGCGACTTCTGCTTCCTGCTGAACGCGTACGACATCGAACCGGGCAGCTACACGCCGCGGATCATGACCATGCTCGACTTCAACCTGTGGTCGTGGAACAGCCGCATCTTCCCCGGCATCGATTCGTTGAACGTCCGGCTCGGCGACAAGGTCCGCGTGCGCGTCGGCAACCTGACGATGACCAATCATCCGATCCATCTGCATGGCCACGAATTCACCGTGACCGGCACCGACGGCGGCCCGGTGCCGGCGGCGGCGCGCTGGCCGGAGGTGACGACCGACGTCGCCGTCGGGCAGATGCGGCAGATCGAGTTCATCGCCGACGAAGAAGGCGACTGGGCCATCCATTGCCACAAGAGTCACCACACGATGAACGCCATGGGTCACGACGTGCCCACGATGATAGGCGTCGACCACCGCGGCATCGCGGCGCGGCTGGCCCGGCTGATTCCCGACTACATGGTCATGGGCGAACGCGGCATGGCCGACATGACCGAGATGTCGATGCCGCTGCCGGAGAACACCGCTCCGATGATGGCCGGCGACGGGCCGTTCGGACCGGTAGCGATGGGCGGCATGTTCAGCGTACTGAAGGTTCGCCGCGACCAGCGCCGCGACGACTACGGCGATCCCGGCTGGTATGCGCACCCGCCGGGCACGGTCGCACGCGAGCACGGCGGGCCTGCCCCGGCCGCCCCGCCGCGCGCCGCGACCGCGGGCAGTCCGTCCATGCCGGGCCGGCCCGCAGAGGATGTCGAAGTGCGCGTCCGCAAGCCGGGGACGGCGCCCGCCCATTCCGGACACTGACGAAGCAATCGATCGAAGTTCCCTCCCCATCATTGACCAAGGAAGAAACATGATCCGCACTGGCTCGAAACACGCTCCCGTGAAGCGCGCTCCGATCGCGCCCCCGCCGCGCCTGCTGACCGCGCACCGCCTGCTGACCGCGCACCGCCTGCTCCCCGCGCCTCGACTGCTCCCCGCGCATCGCCTACCGCCTGCGTATCGCGCGTGCATCGCGGCGCTGCTGTCGGCCACCGCCTTCGCGGTTGCCGCCCAGCAGGCTCATGATCACGGGTCCCACGGCGCAGCCGGCCACGGCCACGCCGCACCGCAACCGGCGGCCCCGGGCACAGCCTCACCGGCGGCCGCGTCGGCGTCCCAACCCATCGACGGCGAAGTCCGCCGCATCGATGCCCCGAACGGCAAGCTGACGCTGCGCCACGGCGAGATCCGGCATCTCGACATGCCGCCGATGACGATGGTGTTCGAGCTCGCCGACCGCGCGGCGCTGGCCGCACTGAAGGTCGGCGACCGCGTCCGCTTCGAGGTCGAGCAGCGCGACGGCAAGCTGGTCGTGACGCGGATAGAGCCGCGCCGCTGAACGGCCTCTCAGGCTGCCATTCCCTCCGCGCGGCGGCTCGGCGTCGACGCCAGATGAATCGTGCGCGCCGGGAACGCGAAATGGACCTTGCGTTCCTCGAGCGCCTTGAACAGCTGCAGGTTGATCTCCTGCTGGATATCCATGTAGCGGTTGAAGTCCGCGCTCAGCACGTAGTAGACGACTTCGTATTCGAGCGCTTCGGTACCGAAGCTCTTGAAATGGGCGCGGTCGAAGCGCGCGCCGTCGATGCCATCGATGATCTGCTTGACGATGCCCGGGATTTCGCTGACGCGACGGTACTCGGTCTGGTACGAGATGCGGAAGCCGAATACCACGCGCCGCTGCTGCATTCGCTTGTAGTTGCGGATCGTCTGTTTCAGCAGCTCGGTGTTCGAGCAGATGATCTGCTCGCCGCCGAGGCTGCGCAGGCGCGTGGTTTTCAGGCCGATGTGCTCGATCGAGCCGAGCGTGTCACCGAAGATGACGAAGTCGCCGACCTCGAACGGCTTGTCGATGCCGATCGACAGCGACGCGAACAGATCGCTGAGAATGGTCTGCAGCGCCAGCGCCACGGCGACCCCGCCTATCCCCAGACTCGCCACGAAGGCGGTGATGTTGACGCCCAGATTGTCGAGTGTCGCCAGCAGCAGCGTGACCCAGACGAGGAAGCGCCCCATGTAGGTCAGCATGGTGGCCGTGACCGGATTGTAGGAGCCCTCATGAGCGCCTTCGCGTAGCTGAGTCCTGCTCCAGCTCACCACCGCGCGATCGAGCCAGCGGCCGATCTGCAGACCGATCACGATGAACCATGCGTGACCGAGCCGGATCGGCCAGCGGCCCGGCAGCTCCAGGCATTCGAGCGCGGCGAGCACGGCCAGCACGACGATCAGCAGCGAACTCGTGCCGGCCAGCATCTCGGCGGTCACCGCGACCAGCTTGCTGTCCACGCGCTGCGAAAGACGCGCGAGACGTCTGGCGAAATGGTTTCGCGCCCAGCGCAGCAGCAACAGCAGCAGCAGGCCGGTAGCGAAGGCCTGCAGCCAGTTGATGGGGGGATTGTTCAGAATGGTGAAGTCGTGGAGCCACTCCCACATGCGACGTCTTCTCCTTGCGATGCGGTCTCAGGGGGCCGCGCGGCATGCGCGGCCGTCGGCACGCCCGGTCCCACCGTGCGTGGACCGGACGAGGTGCGGCGCTGTGCGCATAGGCTGACCGCGGGTCGTCGCGGACTGACAGCGCTGTCGGGGTGGATGAGGTGCCGGCCCATGGACCTGCGGCATGATCCCGGCTCCTTTCGTCGTCGGGGGCGCACCGCTCGTCCGGCACTGCTATGGACCGCGCCGCAAGGCCTCGACCTTAACACCTATGGCCATCGATCGAATTCTTTGCCCCCAGGGCGGACCTCGCCTGCCTCGCTTCAACCCGCGAACCGCCGCGATGATCGGCGTCGTCGCGGTCACGGTTCTTCTCAGCGCCTGCGGCGGTGGCGGCGGTGACGAAGAACCTGCCGCTGCGCAATCGGGCGGCGAGCTGGCGGGCACCGGTTCGGCCGGCGGCAGCGGCTCGTCGGGCGACGGCAGCTCGACAGGCAGCGGCAGCTCCACCGGCGGCGATACGTCGTCCGGGAGTGGCTCTTCGACAGGCAGCGGTTCTTCGACCGGGAGTGGTTCCTCCACCGGTAGCGGCTCATCCACCGGCAGTGGCTCATCCACCGGCAGTGGCTCATCCACGGGTAGCGGCTCGTCCACCGGCAGCGGGTCGTCCACAGGAAGTGGCTCGTCCACCGGCAGTGGGTCGTCCACTGGCAGCGGTTCGTCGACCGGCAGTGGGTCGTCCACCGGCAGCGGTTCGTCGACCGGTAGTGGGTCGTCCACCGGCAGCGGTTCGTCCACCGGCAGTGGATCGTCCACCGGCAGCGGATCGTCCACCGGCAGCGGTTCATCCACTGGCAGCGGTTCCACTGGCAGCGGCTCGTCGGGCGGCGGCCAAACCAGCTTCGTCGAACAAGCGCTGCAGCTGCTCAACACCGCTCGCGCCACCGGCAGAAACTGCGGCACGCAGTTCTATCCGGCAGCGCCGCCGCTCGCCTGGAGCACGGCACTCGAATCCGCCGCGCAGGGGCATTCGACGTGGATGCAGCAGAACAATGCGTTCAGCCACACGGGGGCCAACAATTCATCCGTGGCCACGCGGGTCTCGGCCACCGGCTACGACTGGACGGCGGTCGGCGAGAACATCGCGGCAGGCCAGCCCACGCTGTCTTCGGTGGTGCAGGCGTGGCTGAACAGCGCAGGCCACTGCGCGAACATCATGAGCGCGACTTACACCGATGCCGGACTGGCTGTCGCCGTCGGCACGGCGACGAACACCTACTCGCGCTACTGGACGCTGGTGCTCGCGCGTTAGCGGCCGCGCCGGGCACCCGGTGCGCACGCTCGCGGCGCGCGCAACGCGCCGTCAGCGCACCAGCTCGGCCCGGATCGCGCGCAGCATCTGGCGGATGCGCGCCGCATTCTCGGGACCGACGCGCAGCATCAGCTTGCGGCCGGCCGACAGCGATTCCAGCGCCGGATCGGCGAAGCGATAGTTGACCTTGGGCTGCACCAGCCGGATCGGTTCGAGCACCTCGGGTGCGGCGAGCATGTCGTCGATCGCATCGATCAGCCGATCGTTGAAATGGCCGTTGGGAAAGCCCATGGCCCGATACTCCTGCTGCAGCAGCGGATAGAAGCGCTGATACAGCGCCACCAGCGTCTTCGGATTCAGTGATTCGGCGAAGCGCAGGAAGGCGGCATAGCGAGCCGAGTTGTCGGCCCTGAGGATCATCCCCTCGCTGCTCTTGTCCACCGACAGCGCCCCCGGAATGCGCCGCACCGCGCTCATCTGCGCCGGCACCATCTCGCGCGGCAGGTGATCGACGGTGATGACGAAGCGCCGCGTCAGCTCCTGCAGGTTGAGAAACTGCGCCAGCACGTCGCGGCGCGCCAGTGCAAGCAAGGCATCGAGGATGACCGCATCGCTGCTGTCGGCGGCCGGAAGATCGCCGGCCGAGGGGCCGGCAGGCAGCGGATAGCGCGGCGCCTGCGCGTCGGCAGCGGCGGGGCTGGCTGCGGATTGAGCCGCGGATTCGGCGGCCGGGGCCGGAGCCGGGGCCGGCGGCGATGCGGCGACATCGTCGTCCGGCGGCCGTTCGGCGGAGGCCGACGGCGGCGCCCCCGAGGCCGGCGCCGGCTCGGGCGGCGTGAAATAGCGCCACGCGTAGAAACCGGCGGCGATCAGCACGACGGCGGCCGCTGCGAACCACCAGCGCGCGCCGCGCGAGGTGTGGGTACGGGTCGACGTCATCGGCACCCCCTGTCGATTCGGCATCGGCCGCGATGATGCGGCCTGGCAAACGAAGTCTCAGACCGAGCCTACACCAGAGCGGCAGGCAGCCGCGCCGAATCGGCGTCAGGTGCCGTCAGCAAGCCGCTGCGTCAGAGCACACCCTGGTCGAGGATCGCGTCGGCAACCTTGACAAAACCGGCGATGTTCGCGCCGTCGACGTAGTTGATCGAGCCGTCGTCGCGCTGTCCGTGGCGCACGCAGTTCTCGTGGATGCCCTTCATGATCGCGTGCAGCCGCTCGTCGACCTCGGCATGCGTCCACGACAGGCGCAGCGAGTTCTGCGACATCTCCAGGCCCGAGGTCGCCACGCCGCCGGCGTTGCTGGCCTTGCCCGGCGCGTACAGCGTGCCGGCCTTCAGGAACACATCGACCGCCTCCAGCGTGCTCGGCATGTTCGCGCCCTCGGCGACGCAGATCGCGCCGTTGCCCACGAGCGTGCGCGCGTCGTTCTCGTCGAGCTCGTTCTGCGTGGCGCACGGCAGCGCGATGTCGACCGGCACGTGCCACGGACGGCGGCCCGGCTGATATTCGACCTTGAACTGCTGCGCGAACTCGGCGATGCGGCCGCGGCGCTCGTTCTTCAGCACCATCAGCGCCTGCAGCATCTCTTCGTCGAAGCCCCGCTCGACCACGACCGTGCCATCCGAATCGGAGACCGTGACCACCTTGGCGCCCAGATCGAGCGCCTTCTCGATCGCGTACTGGGCGACGTTGCCCGAGCCCGACACCGACACGCGCTTGCCGGCGAATGACTGGCCGCGCCGGCGCAGCATCTCCTCGGCGAAGTAGACGGTGCCGTAGCCGGTCGCCTCCGGGCGCATCAGGCTGCCGCCGTAGGCCAGCCCCTTGCCGGTGAAGACGCAGGACGCGTCATTGGTCAGCTTCTTCATCATGCCGGCCATGAAGCCGACTTCTCGCGCGCCCACGCCAATGTCGCCGGCCGGGACGTCGGTGTCCGAACCCAGATGGCGATGCAGCTCGAGCATCAGCGACTGGCAGAAGCGCATGACCTCGCCGTCGCTCTTGCCTTTCGGATCGAAGTCGGAACCGCCCTTGCCGCCGCCCATGGGCAGCGAGGTCAGCGCGTTCTTGAAGGTCTGCTCGAAGGCGAGGAATTTCAGGATCGACTGGTTGACCGACGGATGAAAACGCATGCCTCCCTTGTACGGCCCGATGGCGGCGCTGTGCTGCACGCGGAACGCGCGGTTGACGCGCGTCTGCCCCTGATCGTCCACCCACGAGACGCGAAACTGCAGGACGCGTTCCGGCTCGACCAGCCGCTCCAGCAGCGCATGCTCGGCATAGCGCGGATGGCGCTTGATGAACGGCCATAGACTGATCATGACTTCTTTCACCGCCTGCAGGTACTCAGGTTGGTGAGGGTCGCGCTGCGTCAGCGCCGCGAGAAACGATTCAGGGCTGTCGTACTTCACCGGAACTCCCAATGGATATCGGATGCCGGCGCAGAGCCCAGGCCGGCGGACATGCGTGCGCCGTTCGGGTGCAGGAACGCCCCCCGCGCCGCAAGGCGACGGCGCGAAACGTCCTGAAACAGTGCGCACGACACCATTCCAGGGCACCCGTCAGGCTGGCCGCGAATCGTAACAGTTTCGAGCTTTGCCACTGCAGAGATTCATCAAAGATCCGCGCATATGCGCGCGAAATCGCACCGTTTTGGTGCAATTGACGACTCGGCTGGGCCTCGCAGTCTGAACGAGGCAAGATTGGAGGATGAAGCTCGTTCCTGCTCGTGCCGAGCCGGCGCAGCGGCCGCAAAGGCGTCGGCTGCTGCACTGGTGCGTCAGCGCGCCGCTCGTCGCGGGCGCGCCGCTTGTCGGAGGCGGGTCGCTTGTCGGAGGCGGGTCGCTCGCCGCGGGCCC
This sequence comes from Burkholderiaceae bacterium, assembly GCA_050187175.1. Lineage (GTDB taxonomy): Bacteria > Pseudomonadota > Gammaproteobacteria > Burkholderiales > Burkholderiaceae_E > Zeimonas. The sequence goes on along the minus strand of JBFWXS010000003.1, from coordinate 181,447 downwards.
ACCGGTCGCCCGCGTGCCGCCGCAGGCCACGGGGGCGGACAAGCGCGACGCCGAAGCCGTTCGCCACGTCCGCGGGCGCGTCTCGTTCTACGGCAAGCGCTTCGCGCAACGTGCGACGGCGAGCGGCGAGCGCTTCGACCCTGACGATCTGACGATGGCGCACCGCTCGCTGCCGTTCGGATCGACCGTGAAGGTGACCAATCTGCGCAACCGCCGCTCGGTGATCGTCCGCGTCAATGACCGTGGACCGCATCTGCGCAGCCGCATCGCCGACGTGAGCCTCGGTGCCGCGCGCATGCTCGGCATGCTGCGCCACGGCGTGATCGACGCGCGGCTGGAGATCCTGTCGCTGGGCGGCAAGGACGAAGCCGGATCGGAGTGAGCGGGACCGCGCGTTGCGGTACCGGCCTCAGCGCACGGAACGCTCGAATTGAAGGATCCGCGTCGTGGTGCGCAGGCGGCCCAGCGGGGTGTCGATGCGCTGTTCGCGATTCAGGAACACGCCGAGCGACTCGAAGTACAGGACCGACGCGGAAACGCGCACGCCGATGCCGTGATACTTGCCGCGGCCGTCGCATTCGATGCGCCGCACCGCGCCGGGGATACCGGCATGCAGCGACGCGGCCGGCTCGCTGGCGCCGGCCACGCATTCCTGCGCCAGCTCCGAATCGTCCTCGCGATAGGCCAGTACGAAGCGGGCGCCTTCGCTCAGCGGCAGGCGCAGATGGCCGACCTGGACGTCGAGCCCGGTATCGTCCGCGTGCAGCGTCATCAGGCCGCGCACGCTGACGCCGGCGCGTGCCGGCTTGTCGGGTTTTTCGGGCAGATCCTGTCGCAGCACCGGGCTGAGGCCGAAGGGCGTACCGGGCGGCGTGCCGGCGAAGCTTTCGCGCCGCTGCCGCGGCGAACGGCCGGGGCGCGTGGTCTCGGTGATCCAGCTGAAGGCGGCGACCGGCTCGCCGCGCGACGACGAGATCAGTCCGGTCGTGGCCAGATCCTGCAGCAGCGACACCGGCAGCTTGCGGATCTCCGGCGAGGACGAGGCCAGCGCGGCCGACACCGTCGTGGCCGATGAAGGCGTGGGCTCCGGCGCGGCGGCCCGCGGCTGGGCTTCGGCCATCGGCGCCCAGCCGGACAGCGCCACGATCATGGCAGCCGCAGCCCGCCGGATCACCGGCAGGCGGCCGATTCGATCCACAGCCATTCAGGCGCCCCGCTGTCGCGGGCTACGCTGCCGCGCCTCCAGCACCGACAGCCGCGCCTCGATCACATCGAGCGCACCCCGCATCGCGTCGAGACGGTCGCGGCCGAGCAGCGGCGACTGCTCGCCGGTCAATGCGCCGGCGGTCGCCGACTCGGCACGCCGACGCAGATCGCTGGCCGAGTCGCGCAGCGCGGAAGCGCCGCGCCCGAGCCGATGCGCAAGCGCGTCGCCGAGCACGCGGCTGGCATCTTCCTCTAGGTCCCAGCGCGCATGCTCGGCCACGTCGGCCAGCGCGGCTGCCAGCATCGCGTCGCCATCGATCTTGAGAAATTGCGACAGGCCGCGCGGGCCGCGGCGCAGCAGCGCGAAGCCGGCGTCGGTGGACGGCTGCAGCAGCACGCGCACGGAGGGCGGCGCCTCCGCCGCAGGGGAGTCGTCAGCGGCGGAAGAGCGGTCGACGGACGAAGCGCCGTCGGCCGCGGTGTTCACCGGCCGCAGCCGCTCGAGCAGGCCGCCTTCGACGATGCGCACGCGCAGCTGCGGCGGCGGCAGGCCCGGCAGCGGCCGCATGTCGATGCCGATCAGCAGCTGCCGTCCTGCGAAGGGTGCCAACCGCGCGCGCGCCCAGTCGTTCTGCGCGAGCACGTGGTCGAAGGCCGCGACCAGCGCGGCGCCGCCGCCGTCGGCCAGACGCCGGAATATGGCGCGGGCGGCCGAATCGAGGATCGACCCGGCCGGCGCCGACGTCGGGTTCACATCAACCGCCATCGCAGGCGCCCATCAATCGCGGCCACCGGCCAGCGGCTCAGTTGAGCTGCTGGATCCCGCCGAGCACCCAGCCGCCGCCGGAGACCGGCTTGACCAGATTCCAGACTTCGTCGAACGGCGCGGCTTCGCCATTGGCCTGCTCGCGGATCATGCCGGTGAAGCGGACGCTGGCGATGTGCTCGACCGGCGTCGATTCGACGCCGAGCAGCTGCGCGTCCAGCGTGACGACATCGGTGCGATTGGCGGCGCCCTTGCGCTCGTCGATGTCGAGCTTCAGCTCGGCGAACATCTCGGGCGACGTGAACTCGCGCAGATCGTCGAGGTTGCCGCTGTCGAACGAAGCCTGCAGGCGGATGAACTGCACCTTCGCCGTGCGCAGGAAGGCTTCGACGTCCATGTCGGCCGGCACGCGCCACTGCTCGGCAGCGGCAGCCGACGATGCGGCCGCGGCCCCGCCGGTCACCGGCGCGCGCTGCGCGACCGTGCCGCTGTCAGCCGGCATCGGCGCATAGCGGACGCTTGCTTCCTGGCCCACATTGGCATTGGAATAACCGCCTTGATAGGCCGGACGCGGTCCGCTGGACGCCGCGCGGCGCCCCATCAGCATGCGGAACAGGAAGATCGCGGCCAGCACCAGCAGCGCCAGCATCATGAAGTTGGCCAGCCCTTCGCCGAAGCCCAGGTAGCTGGCCAGCGCGGCCAGGCCGAGGCCGGCCGCCAGACCTGCCAGCGGCGCCATCCAGCGGCTGCCGGCCGCTGCCGGCGCGGCGCTGCCGGGCGCGGCGGCCTGCGCGCCGGTGCGGTTCGCGGCACCGGCCTGCTGCGGCGTGCCCGCGGGCGGCATCGCGTCGCGCTGCGTGACGTTCGACGACTGCTTGCCGAACGATTTGCCGCCGCCGAGCCGCTTGGCCTCGACCTCCGACACGGTGAGCGTCAAGGCAGCCAGCACGGCCATCATGACGGCCAGCAATCGAGTCCAGATCAGCTTCATACGATGTTCTCCATCCAGGTAGGGGCCGCCGCGAGCCGGCCCGGAGTTTGGGGTCGACGCCCCATTCGCTTTCGCTACGGTTTCAGGCCCTCGTGCAACGCCACGACGCCACCAGTCAGATTGTAGTAGCGGACCCGGCAGAAGCCTGCCGATTCCATCATCGACTTCAGCGTTTCCTGATCAGGGTGCATCCGGATCGACTCGGCCAGATACCGGTAACTGGCTTCGTCGCCGGCTACCCGCTTTCCTAACCACGGCAGCACCGAGAACGAATACAGATCATAGGCACGCTGCAGCGGCTTGCGCACCTTGGAGAATTCCAGCACCAGCAGCCGGCCGCCCGGCTTGAGCACGCGCAGCATCTCGGCCAGCGCGCGATCCTTGTGCGTCATGTTGCGCAGGCCGAAGGCCACGGTGACGCGATCGAAATAGCCGCCGGGAAACGGCAGCGCCTCGGCGTCGCACTGCAGGACCGGCTGCAGGCAGCCGTCGTCGACCATGCGGTCGCGGCCGACGCCCAGCATCGACGCGTTGATGTCGGTGAGCCAGACCTCGCCGCCGTCGCCGACGCGCCGCGCGAAGGCGCGCGCCAGGTCGCCGGTGCCGCCGGCGATGTCGAGCACGCGCATCCCGGGCCGCACGGCCGCCTGGCCGACGGTGAACGACTTCCACAGCCGGTGCAGGCCGCCCGACATCAGGTCGTTCATGACGTCGTAGCGCGCCGCCACCGAGTGGAATACGTCGGCGACACGGGCCGCCTTTTGCGATTCGGCCACCGTCTGATAGCCGAAATGGGTGGTGCCGGATTCAGTCTGGCCGCCGGGCTCGCGGATGTCGCGGTATTCGTTCATCGGCGCCTCGCGGATCAGGCCTTGGGCCGGGACAGGTTGGTGGCGCGCAGCGGCGCAGCGTCGGCCGTGCCGGTCACTCCGGGCGCATTGGCCGCTCCGAGGGTATCGGCCACTCCGGCCACTCCAGCCGCATTGGCCACTCCGGCCGCAGCCGGGTCACGGCTGGCGCCGGCCTTCTGCAGCCGGTCGAGGTAGTCGCGCCACAGAGCTTCCTGCCGGTCGCCGAGGTGGTACAGGTAGTCCCACGAATAGATGCCAGTGTCGTGGCCGTCTGAGAAGCGCGGCTGCAGCGCATAGTGGCCTACCGGCTCGACCGATTCGATGCCGACCTGCGCCTTGCCGGTCTGCAGCACTTCCTGGCCCGGCCCGTGGCCGCGCACTTCGGCCGAAGGCGAATGCACGCGCAGGAACTCGAACGGCAGCTTGAAGACGCGCCCGTCGGAGAACTCGATCTCGAGCACGCGCGACAGCTGGTGGACGACGATGCGCGTCGGCAACGGAGTGTTCGGGTCGAGGCCGGACATATCGGAATGGCTGCGAAGCGGGGTGGACTGCGGGGGCGAAACGGACGGTCCACCGATGGTAGCCCATTTCGCCGCCGGCCGAGCGCGGCTTGCGGGCTGCGTCAGCGCGGCGAGCGCCGGCCCTCGAAGCTGAGCTCGACGCGCTCGTAGCCGGGGCCGCGCTCGATCACGCGGCCGAAGCGTACCGAGGCGTCGCGTTCGGGTTCGCGCAGCAGCGCGGCGACGCCGTTCTGCGCATGCGTAGGCATCACGATGACACTGGGCGGCGTACCGTCGTGGCCCGGCAGCAGCCAGGCGTCCTCGAAGAACATCGCGTCGGCAATGCGCAGGCCGGCCGGCACCGGCGCGCCGGGCCAGCGGCGCAGCGTCAGGCGCTGTCCGCGCAGATGCAGGTAGTCCGACGCCGGCACCTGCTCGATCGCCTCGATGGTGGACAGGATCAGCTCGCCCGATGGCGGCTGCAAGGCGACCAGTGCGCCGACGCCGGCGCGCGGCGTCAGGGCACCGCGCTCGACCACCAGCCGGCCGTCGGGGCGCTCTTCGAGCCAGCGGACCAGCTCGCTCTCGGCCATCAGCAGCGCCGCGGCATCCCGTTTGTCGTCGTCGCTGCCCAGCGACAGCCGGATGATCGTGTTCTGCTCCCAGCGCCCATAGACGTATTGCGAGCTGCCGGCGCCGGACGCGCCGCCCATGCCGGCGCTGTCGGGTGCGCCGACCTTCACGCGCATGTCGGCGGAGTGCATCTTCGGCAGGCCGAAGCGCAGCCGCAGCTCGGCTGCCGGTGCGCGGCGCGGCATCAGCGCCAGCCCGGGCTGGACCCAGCGCCGTTCCAGATCGTCGAGCAGGGCCAGCAGCGCCCGCTCGCCCAGCGGCCGGCGGCGCGGGTTCGCGTCGGCCGCGGCGGCCTGCGATTGCTCGCGGCGCCGCTGGAAGCTGGGCGGCAGCCGGTGCGAATCGAGTCGTACCGAATGCTCGGGCGTCAGCGACAGCGTGGGCCCCTGCGGGCTTTCGCGCGGCGGACCGTGGTCGATGCGGAAGCCGATGCGGCCGGCCAGATGGCTGGCCAGCTGCTCGGTCAGCTGGATCTCGATCGCGCTGCGCGCGGGCAGCCCGGCCAGCGACAGCAGCAGCGGATAGGTGAACAGCCCGCGCGCGGTGCGCGACTGCACCAGCGGCACTTCGTCGAGCAGCGGCTCGTCGACGAAGGTCGTGCGACGCAGATGCTGCGTCAGCACGCACAGCTCGTCCCAGTCGGCGGCCTGCGGCACGCCGCGATGACGCAGCAGCAAGGTCAGCAGCCGCGCCTGCGCATCGAGCGCCCGCGCCAGCGGCAGCACGACGCGCAGCGCGTCCTGCGCGCCGGGGACGATGGACCGAGTCGTCTCGTCGCCCTGCGGATCTCCCATCATCTGCGAATAGGCGCGCTTGAACAGATTGCGGCTGCTGCGCAGGCTGACCAGCGCCATGCCGATGCGCTGCCAGTCGTCGTTGCCGTACGGCAGCGGCTTCTGCAGCAGCGGTTCGAGCGACTGATCGATGGCGCGCAGCTGCACCGTCCGCACCTGCTCGAGCACCTCGAACAGCGCGTCGGCGCTGAAGCCCGGACGCGCCATGCGCCCGAGCAGCGCGCCGATCGCCATCAGCCGCTCGCCGCCGTCAGCCGGCAGCGCCTGCAGCCAATGCCGGCAGGTGGCGGCATCGCGCACGCGCGCTAGATCGGAATCGGAACTGACGTTCATGGCAACCCGCAACCCCGTTCCGGGCAGGTGTCAGTGGAAGAACAGACACAACAGTGTGCCTTCGAACCCGC
>JBFWXS010000003.1:169661-175199 GCA_050187175.1 Burkholderiaceae bacterium | reverse complement strand
GTGGGCCTGGGCAGCCTCGGCACCACCCAGCACATGGCTGTCGAGCTGCTGCGCCACGAGATGCGGCTGTCGTTCACGACGGTGCCGTACCGCGGCGGCGCGCTCGCCCTGCAGGATCTGATCGGCGGTACGATCGACGTCCTGTGCGACGGCTTTCCGTCGTCGATTCCTCACGTGCGGCAAGGCTCGATCAAGGCGCTCGGCGTGACCTCGATCGAGCGCGTGCCTGGCGCGCCGGACATTCCGTCGGTGGCGGAGACGATTCCCGGGTTCTCGTCGACCGGCTGGTTCGGCGTGGCCGGCCCGGCAGGCCTGCCGGCCGCGATCGTCGAACGGCTGAACCGGGCCGTCAACGAGGCCTTGACCGATCCGGCGCTGCGTCGCAAGCATGACGAGATCGGCGCGCGAATCCATGGCGGCACGCCACGGCAGTTCGCCGAGCACATCCGCCGCGAAGTGGCCCGCTGGCACGAAGTGGTGAAAGCGACCGGAGCCCGGGCGGCATGACCGATAGCGCCGACATGAACGACAAGAGAGCACCATGACCGACACCGACGGCACAGCGCCGGGTGATGAGCGCATCAGCAAGTCCGAACGCGTGCTCGATGCGCTGCTGCGGCTGATCGCGCGCGCGGACGCGGCCGGCGAAACGCGCCTGCCGAACGAACGCGAGCTGGCCGAGCAGATCGGCACCGGCCGGCCGGCCATCCGCGAAGGCCTGTCGAAGCTCGAATCGCTGCAGATGCTGATGCCGCGCCAGGGTTCAGGCCTGTACATCGTGCCGCCGCATCGGCGCAGCCCGGAAGCCCTGGTGCTGACCGAGCACGCGACGCCGCTGCCGGAGAGCGCGGTCAACGAGGCGATGGCCGTGCGCGCGCTGCTCGAGACCGAGGTGGTGCGTCTGGCTACGCTGCATCGCGAGCGCGAATGCCTGCACCGGATGGAGGTGGAGATCGAGCGGCTGGAGGCGAACATCGGCCTGGGGCACGATGCCGCGCTGGCCGATCAGGAGTTTCACCGCGCGATGGCTGCGGCCTCCGGCAACGGCACGCTGGCGCGCTTCGTCGATCTGTTCCTGCGCATGTCGTGGCGCCGCCGGCTGCAGTACTTCGCGAACGCGCAGCGATCGCGCCGCTCGGTCGACGAACACCGGCTGCTGCTGGCCGCGATCCGCTCGGGCGACAGCGAACGGGCGCGCGCCGCCATCGAGATCCATCTCGGCAGCGCCGAACGATTCTGGGCGGCGGCCGCTGCCAAGGACGAGGCAGGCCGGCCGGGCGATCAGCACGATCAGCGCGCGGCGAGCCGCTCGATCAACGCGCCCCGGTAGGCGTCCAGCCGCGCCGTCACCGCGCGCGCCCGCGCCTGTGCGGCCGCGTCGCGCTCGGCGCCGGCCGGCCGGCCCCAGACCGGTTCGGGGAAATGCCGGTCGTCGCGCCAGCGCGGAATCACGTGCCAGTGCAGATGCGGCACCACATTGCCGAAGCTGGCCCAGTTGATCTTGTCCGGCGCCAGCACTTCGCGCTGCGTACGCTCGATCGTCAGCGCGACGTCGAACAGCTCGCGCCGCGACTCGTCGTCGAGCTCGCTCACTTCCGCCACATGCGCGTGCCAGACGACGCGCGTGAACGCCGGATGATCGGCGTCGCCGGCCAGAATGACACGCCAGCGCGGTCCGCGCACGACCAGCTCGCCGCCGTCGCCGCTGCACAGCGGGCAGGCCGCATCACGCTGCGCGGCAAGCCGCCCGTCACCGGCATCGGCCGCAGCGCCCGGTTGCTGCCCGTGATGCCCGCCCTGCGCGCGCTGCCCGCTCGGACCGCTCGGACGGCTCGCACCGCTCACACCAGCACCCGCTCGATGCCGCCGTCATTGGCGCGCGCCACGTATTGCGGCAGCCAGTTCTCGCCGAGCAGGTGACGCGCCAGCTCGACGACGATGTAGTCGGCGTCTATCCCCGCATCCTCGCTGTAGCGCGACAGCCCCTGCAGGCACGACGGGCACGAGGTCAGCACCTTGACCGGACCGTCGAACGCCGCGCCGCCGGCCGCCGGTGCCGCGCGCAGCGCCTGCGCGCCCTTGCGCATTTCCTCTTCCTTGCGGAAGCGCACCTGCGTGCTGATGTCGGGCCGCGATACCGCCAGCGTGCCGGACTCGCCGCAGCAGCGGTCGTTCTTCTCGACGCGGCCGTTGATCGAATCATTGATCAGCGCATTGACGACCTTCAGCGGCGCATGCTGCTTGATCGGCGTGTGACAGGGGTCGTGGTACATGTAGCGCGCGCCGGTGACGCCGTCGAGCCGCACGCCCTTCTCCATCAGGAACTCGTGGATGTCGACGATGCGGCAGCCGGGGAAGATCTTCTCGAACTCGTAGCCCTGCAGCTGGTCGTAGCAGGTGCCGCAGCTCACCACGACGGTCTTGATGTCGAGATAGTTCAGCGTATTGGCCACGCGGTGGAACAGCACGCGGTTGTCGGTGATGATCTTCTCGGCCTTGTCGAACTGGCCCGAGCCGCGCTGCGGATAGCCGCAGCACAGGTAGCCCGGCGGCAGCACGGTCTGCACGCCCACGTGCCACAGCATCGCCTGCGTCGCCAGCCCGACCTGCGAGAACAGGCGCTCCGAGCCGCAGCCGGGGAAGTAGAACACGGCTTCGGCATCCACCGTCGTGGCGCGCGGGTCGCGGATGATGGGGACGTAGCGCGAATCCTCGATGTCGAGCAGCGCGCGCGCCGTCTTCTTCGGCAGCTGGCCCGGCATCTTCTTGTTGACGAAGTGGATCACCTGCTCCTTGATCGGCGCGCGGCCTACCGTCGCCGGCGGCCGCCGCGTCTGCTCGCGGGCGAAGCGCTTCAGCAGGTCGTTGGCCAGCCGCTGCGCCTTGTAGCCGATGCCGACCATGGCGGCGCGCGTGGCCTTGATCGTGTCGGGGTCGGTGGCGTTCAGGAAGAACATCGCCGCGGCATTGCCGGGGTTGAACTTCTTGCGGCCCATCTTGCGCAGCAGGTTGCGCATGTTCATCGACACGTCGCCGAAGTCGATGTCCACCGGACACGGCGTCTCGCACTTGTGGCAGACCGTACAGTGGTCGGCGACGTCGGAGAACTCGTCCCAGTGCTTGATCGACACGCCGCGGCGCGTCTGCTCTTCGTAGAGGAAGGCCTCGACCAGCAGCGAGGTCGCCAGGATCTTGTTGCGCGGCGAGTACAGCAGATTGGCGCGCGGCACGTGCGTCGCGCACACCGGCTTGCACTTGCCGCAGCGCAGACAGTTCTTCACCGAATCGGCGATCGAGCCGATGTCGGACTGCTGCAGGATCAGCGATTCCGCCCCCATCAGCCCGAAGCTGGGCGTATAGGCATTGCGCAGGTCGCCGGGAACCGCAGGGTCGTCGAGCAGCTTGCCCTTGTTGAATCGCCCTTCGGGATCGACGCGCTGCTTGTATGCGCGGAACTCGGCCAGCTCGGCTTCGCTGAGGAACTCGAGCTTGGTGATGCCTATGCCGTGCTCGCCGGAGATGACGCCGTCCAGCGAGCGCGCCAATGCCATGATGCGCGCCACCGCGGCCTCGGCCTCCTTCAGCATCTCGTAGTCGTCGGAATTGACCGGGATGTTCGTGTGCACGTTGCCGTCGCCGGCGTGCATGTGCAGCGCGACGAACACGCGGCCGCGCAGCACGCGCTTGTGCAGCGCGTCGATGGCGTCGAGCAGCGGCGCGAACGGCTGGCCGGACAGGATCTTCTCCAGCGGCGCGCGCAGCTCCACTTTCCATGACACGCGGATCGTGCGGTCCTGCAGGACGTGGAACAGCGTCGCGCGCGGCGACTCGACCAGCCGCTCGTCGATGCGCGGCAGCAGATGCGTCAGGCCCAGCGCCGGCAGCGTGTCGCGCGCCTGCGCCAGCGGCAGATCGAGATTGGCCAGCAGCCAGGCCCAGCGCTGCCGCGTGATCGCCAGCAGCTCCTGAGCCTGCCGGCGGCGTTCGCTGCCGAGCTCGTCGAACGCGTGCGGGTCGACCTCGCCGTCGCCGTCGATGTCGCCGGCCCGGGCCAGCGAGCCGCCGCTGGCCAGCAGCCGGTCGAGCTCGGCCAGCATCTTCAGCTTGTTCTTGGTCGACAGCTCGATGTTGATGCGCTCAATGCCGTCGGTGTACTCGCCCATCCGCGGCAGCGGAATGACGACGTCCTCGTTGATCTTGAACGCGTTCGTGTGGCGCGCGATGGCGGCGGTGCGCGAGCGGTCGGCCCAGAATGTCTTGCGCGCCTCCGCCGACACGGCGACGAAGCCTTCGCCCGAGCGGCGGTTGGCCAGCCGCACGACTTCGGAGCTCGCCTTGGCGACCGCTTCGTCGTCGTCGCCGACGATGTCGCCGACCAGCACCATCTTGGGCAGGCCGCCGCGCTTGGACTTGGTGGTGTAGCCGACGGCGCGCAGGTAGCGCTCGTCCAGATGCTCGAGGCCGGCCAGGATGGCGCCGTGCGGCCGCTCGTCGAGGTAGCCCTTGATGTCGACGATGGAGGGCACGGCGTCCTTCGGCTGGCCGAAGAACTCCAGGCAGACGGTGCGCACGTGCTTGGGCATCCGGTGCAGCACCCAGCGCGCCGACGTGATCAGGCCGTCGCAGCCTTCCTTCTGTACGCCCGGCAGGCCGGCGAGGAACTTGTCGGTGACGTCCTTGCCCAGCCCTTCCTTGCGGAAGCGCCGGCCGGGGATCTCAAGCTGCTGGACCGAAACCGGCGCGCCGCGCATCTCGCCGTCGCCGCCCAGCTGCCCGGCCGCGTAGCGCCGCAGCTCGAAGCGGGCCACCGCCACGTCGTGGATCTTGCCGAGGTTGTGATCCAGCCGCGTGACCTCGAGCCACTGGCCGTCCGGATCCACCATCCGCCACCAGGCCAGGTTGTCGAGCGCGGTGCCCCACAGCACGGCCTTCTTGCCGCCGGCGTTCATGGCGATGTTGCCGCCTATGCAGGACGCGTCGATCGAGGTCGGATCGACGGCGAAGACGCGCCCGGCGCGGTCGGCGGCGTCGGTGACGCGGCGCGTGACCACGCCTGCCTCGGAGAAGATCGTCGCCACTTCGTGATCGACGCCGGGCAGCCGCTGCATCTCGACCGGGCCGAGCTTCTCCAGCTTCTCGGTATTGATGACGGCCGACAGCGGCGTCAGCGGGATGGCGCCGCCGGTATAGCCGGTGCCGCCGCCGCGCGGAATGATGGTCAGGCCGAGCTCGACGCAGGCGCTTACGAGGCCGGCGATCTCGACTTCGCTGTCGGGCGTGAGCACGACGAACGGATACTCGACGCGCCAGTCGGTGGCGTCGGTGACATGCGAGACGCGGCTCATGCCGTCGAAGCGGATATTGTCGCGTGCCGTCAGGCGGGACAGCTTCCTCAGCGTGCGGCTGCGCAGCGCGGCCGTGCGCTCGAACTCGCGCTCGAAGTCGGCGACGGCGGCGCGGGCCAGCTCGAGCAGCCGCAGCACCTTGGTGCCGCGTTCGACGGCGCCGGGCTCGTTTGCGCCGGGTTCATTCGCGCCG